>NCEE01000025.1 GCA_002280555.1 Sphingomonas sp. 32-62-10 | reverse complement strand
CTTCATCCTTGAACAGCTCGATATCACCCGCCCAGTCGGACCAGAGCGTCAGCTTGCGGCGATCCTCCCACGGAAAATCGAACAGGATGGCGAGCATTTGCGTGGTCAGCTCGATCGACACGGTATCCACCCAGTCGAACTGCTCGCCCCAGGGCAGCGAATCGAGCACTTCGCTGGTGCGCGTGCGGATATTCTCCGTCATCCGAACCATCTCGCTGGGCGTGAACGCGGGGGCGACAGTGCGACGCTGGCCGGTATGCTTGGGCCGGTCCATCGCGATGAACATCGGCATTTTTACAGCACCGGGCATCTTCTCGTCAAAATCGGCAAGCGTGATGCCACCCGTTTCGGACGAATAGAGATCGGGCAGCGATTCGACCTCAACGATCGGCTTGTAGGTGGAGATCGACCAATAGGGACCGAAGTCGCTGTGGGGCACGTAATGGACGGGCGATTCGGCCCGAAGCTGGCGGAATGGCGCCTGCCACACATCGTCACGGTAAAGTTCAGCACGGCTGACATCGAACGGGTCGACGGAAGACGTACGCGCCGGGTCTGCTGCCAAAGTCGCCATATCTACTCTCCTATGGGTCGAAGAGACTATTAACTTACATCTGTGTCAATAGTGTTTCGGCTGTTGGCCAACGCCCCGCGGCGCATCAGCCCGGCAAAGGGCTTGCGCCCACTACCCGATTTGAGCACCCCACGCCGAAACGCGCCCGCACCGATCCAGATGGTGATCGACACCCATAGCAATTGCCACGCCAGCGCGGCTGCGTGCGGCCAAAGCTCCGGCGAATTGCCGGCGCGCGCGGCCATCGCATAGGGCGAGCTGAGCGGGAACACCTCGGCCAGCAACGCCAGTGACGTGCCCGGCTGGGATGCCGCGGTCGAGGCAAGGCCGAACATCACCATCTGGACGATCGTGATCGGCAGCGACAGCATTTGGATTTCGCGCATCGTCGATGCCTGTGCTCCAACCCCCAGGAACACCGCGCCAAGCAGCATATAGGCCATGGTGAAATAGGCGCAGAACAGCAGGATGAAGGCGGGCATGCCGACTGCCGGGGCAAAGGCGGTAATCGCGCTCGCCGCACCATCGGGCAGCAGCACGCCGATCTGACTGATCAGCGTTCCCCAGAAGGTGACGAACAGCACCGCCACCCCGAACATGCCAATCAGCTTGCCCAGAAACACCGATTCGAGCGGCACCGCGGCGGCGAGGATCTCGATCACCTTGTTGCTGCGCTCTTCCGCCATCGTGCCGACCGCCTGGCCCGACAGAAACAGGGTCAGGAAGAAAATGCCGGTCACGCCAACCAGCGCGGCGGCGCTGTTGCTCGACTGCGAATTCTTGGTCGGTTTCGACGGCACCTTGGTGGCCGTGCTGAGCGCTTCAGCCCCACCGCTTGCCCGATCACGCAGTGCCGTTTCGGCGAGTTGCGCAAGATAATCCGCCGCCCGCGATCCGCGCGGCGCGTAGATGATCTGCGGCTTGTCGAGCGGCCCGTACATGACGGCGGTGGCAACGACTTCCTTCGCTTCGAACGCGGCGCGCGCCTGCTTGGCGGGGTCGATGCCGGCAGCGTTTGCCTCGAACGCAGGCGGCGCATCGCCCGGGCGAAACACCCGCCGCAATCGCTCGTCGGCCGCGCTTAGTGCCTTGCCGTCGTCGGCGGTCACATAGGCCAGGATGCGTATTTTCTCCGATGGCCCGCGCGCGATCGTCGACCCGCCGAGCGCACCCACCGCGGCAAAGCCGATCATGAACAGCGGCGACAACAGGAACAGCAGGAACAAGGGCGTGAACACCGTTGCCGTGAAATCGCGCCGCGCGATCGTCAGCGTCTGGCGCAGCAGCCTGGCCCGATTGGTCATTGTGCGGCCTCCAGCGCGGCGGGTCCAACGATCTTGACGAACGCATCGTGCAAGCCGGGCCGCTCGATCGAAAGGCCCGAAATGCCATGCCCCGCGCCAATCAGCGTGCTGAGCAGGGTTTCGATGCCGGACGGCGGCATGATGAATTTCCAGCCATCGCCTTCGCGCGTCGCATCCGATGGCAACAGCGACAGCAGCCCCGGCGCATTATTGTGCGGCACATAATGGACCTGCTGCGGCAACAGGCCGCGCGCCTGCGCCACGGTCCCCTCGAAACGGCGCTTGCCGCCAGCAATAATCGCCAGCCCGTCGCACAGCCGCTCGGCATGGCTCATGATATGGGTAGAAAACAGGATCGTCGCGCCGCGATCACGCTCGGCGATGATCAACGCCTCGAGCCGCTCCTGGTTGACGGGGTCGAGCCCCGAGAAGGGCTCGTCGAGCACCAGCAGATCGGGCTGATGCACCACTGAGCCGAGCAGCTGGACGAGCTGGGCCATGCCCTTGGAGAGCTTGCGGATCTTGTCGTCGACGGCATGGCCAAGGCCTGCGGCCTCCATCATCGTCGCCGCGCGCTTGCGCCCTTCGCGCCAATCAAGCCCACGTAAAGCCCCCATGAAGGCAATCGCGTCTCGCGCTTTCATCGCAGGGTACAACCCGCGTTCCTCGGGCAGATAACCGATCTGGTCGCTTGCTTCGCGTGGGCGGGCATGGCCCAGCAGACTGCGATGCCCCTCATCGGGTTCGATAATGCCGAGCAGCATCCGCAACGTCGTCGTCTTGCCCGCTCCATTGGGGCCAAGCACGCCATAAATCGCGCCCATCGGCACCGCGATGTCGACCCCGTCGACAACACGCCTGTCGCCAAACCGTTTGACGAGGCCGGTGGCGGTGATCGCCAGATTGTCCTTCACGCAGATCCCCTTGCCACATTCCGTTCGCCCTGAGCTTGTCGAAGGGCTGCTTTCCTTGTCGACGACCGAGAAGAAAGGCAGGACTTCGACAAGCTCAGTCCAAACGGGATAGGGATGACGGTGATGGCCACCCCATGGTTGCCAGACCTAGCGGGCAAGGATGAACGAAAACAAGCCATTCTCGGAACGACTGCGCGATAAAGCTGCGGAACTTGGCTTCGCGGCGTGCGGCATTGCGTCTGCCGATGCTGCCCCGGCGGCGGGTGCCCGGTTGCGCAAGTGGTTGGCGGACGGTGCGCATGGCGACATGATCTGGATGGAAGCGCGTGCCGATCAGCGTGCCACTCCGCGCGGATTATGGCCGCAAGTGAATAGCGTAATCGCACTCGGGATGAGCTATGCGCCCGCCGTCGATCCGCTTGCTTTGGCATCGGCAGGGGAGCGCGGTCGCATCTCCGTCTACGCGCAGGGCGGCGATTATCACGACGTCGTGAAACGCGCGCTGAAAGCACTGGCGCGCTGGATCGTCGAGACAGCGGGGGGCGACCTGAAGGTGTTCGTCGATACCGCGCCCGTTATGGAAAAGCCGCTGGCCGAGGCGGCGGGGCTGGGGTGGCAGGGCAAGCATACCAATCTGGTGAGCCGCCGCGATGGCAGCTGGCTTTTCCTGGGCGCGATTTATACCACGCTTGATCTGGCGCCCGATGCGCCGGGGCAGGACCGGTGCGGCAGTTGCGATTCCTGCCAGCGGGCCTGCCCGACCGATGCCTTTCCCGCGCCGTACAAGCTCGATGCGCGGCGCTGCATTTCATATCTGACGATCGAGCATGCCGGGCCGATCGCGCAGGAGTTTCGCGCGGGCATCGGCAACCGGATTTACGGGTGTGACGATTGTCTGGCGGTATGCCCGTGGAACAAGTTCGCCGATGCGGCGCGCGCCAATCTGGCCTTTGCGCCCCGGGCCGAGCTGGCCGCACCCGCGCTTGCCGATCTGCTTGCGCTCGATGATGCCGGATTTCGCCAGGTGTTCGCCGGATCGCCGATCAAGCGGATCGGTCGTGATCGGATGGTGCGCAATTGTCTGATCGCGGCGGGCAATAGCGGTTCGGCGGCGCTGGTGCCTTTGGCTATCCGGTTGCTCGATGACGAGGCACCCGTAGTGCGCGGTGCGGCGATCTGGGCGCTGGGTCAGCTCGATTCGGTTGCCTGGCAGATCGAGCGATCCCGACGCCTTGCGAGTGAGGGTGACCCAACAGTCGTCGCCGAATGGCTATTTCCCGCCGTCGCGCCGGGTGAGCGCGGCGATGCATGACGCGCGATCGATTGGGCTGCCATCGGGCTGGCGAGAATCGACGTGCGTTACGACCGGTGCTGCGTTCCCGCGCGGATAGAGATAAGCATCGAGCACACAGGCGGCGCTGGCGAATTGCAGCTTGCGCGCATTGCCTTCGCGAATATCAGCATCGGGCTGGCCGAACAGCGCGACAAGCGCGTTGGCCTCGCGCCCTAGTACGCGGTCGAGCCCCGCCCCGCCGCGAGTGGCAGTCGGCACGGGCGTGGTATCGGGTCGTACAGAGATCGCGCTGCCGCTGGTAGTACAGCCACCCAGCACGGTTGACATCGCGGCCACCATTACCGCCAGTTTCCGCCGCTTGCTGCCCATCGTCATCGCGCCCACCCCTTCGTCTGTTGCTGCCAGCCGAACCATGATCGCGCCGTCGCGGCAAGCCCTCCACGCTCCACCGGGCGCGCGGTGGTTGCGCATCGCCGCGCTGGCTTCTACCGAGCGCGGAGATTCAATCGCCCGGAGAGCTGCGTGACCAACCCCCGTTATGACGTCGTCGCCATCGGCAACGCGATCGTCGATGTGCTTGCCCCCACCGATGATGCGTTCATCGCAACCGAAGGGATGGTCAAAGGATCGATGCAGTTGATGTTTTCGCCTGCCGAAGCCGATGCGCTCTATGCCAAGATGGCATCGGGGATCGAGGCGAGCGGGGGTTCGGCGGCGAACACCGTTGCCGGTATTTCGGCGCTTGGCGGCAAATGCGGTTTCATCGGCCAATTGGCGGATGATCAGCTCGGTCAAGTGTTCGCGCATGACATCCGCGCGATGGGCGTTGCGTTCGACACGCCGGTGCGCAGTGGCGAGCCGAGCACCGCGCGCTGCCTGATCTTCGTGACGCCCGATGGCCAGCGCACGATGAACACCTTTTTGGGTGCGTCGCAGTTCCTGCCTGCAGCGGCGCTCGATCATGATCTGATTGCCGACAGCGCAATCCTGTATCTCGAAGGCTATCTCTGGGATCCCGAGGAGCCGCGCGCCGCGATGCGTGCCGCCATCGATACCGCGCGCGCCGCCGGTCGGCGGGTGGCGTTCACCCTGTCGGACGTGTTCTGCATCTCGCGCCACGGCGGCGATTTCCGCCAGTTGCTCGCCGACGGTCTGGTCGACATCCTGTTCGCCAATGAGAATGAACTGACCGCGCTTGCCGAGAACGACGATTTCGAAGCGGCACTCGCACTCATCGCACCGCAGGTGCCGGTGCTGGTGGTGACGCGCAGCGAAAAGGGCGCGATCGCTTTGGCCGGTGGCGACCGCGCCGAAGTGCCCGCCGAACCGATCGACGCTGTCGTCGACACGACGGGCGCGGGTGATCTGTTCGCGGCCGGTTTCCTCCACGGGCAGGCGCAGGGGCTGGGGCTTGAGGCGTCGCTGCGGATGGGCGCAATTTGCGCCGCGGAAATCATCAGCCATGTCGGCGCGCGGCCAATGGTCGACCTGAAGGCGCTGATGGCCGAAAAGCTGGGTTGAAGCGGGTCTGGCAATTTTCAACCCGCTTCCGTTCGGGCTGAGCGAAGTCGAAGCCCATGCGCAGCGCTTGCCTCCTTCGACTGCCTGCTAAGGCAGGCGCTCAGGACAGGCTTCGACTTCGCTCAGGGCGAACGGGTGGAGGGAGTGTGTCAGGGGCGCAAGCCATTGGTTCCAGAAACGAAAAAGGGCCGGGGAGATGATCCCCGGCCCTTTTTTGGTGTGGTTTGTGCCGATCAGGCGAGCGGCAGATCGACCGGCGCTTCGACGATGCCCTTGCCAACATGGCTCGCGCGATAGCTGTAGGCGTAATAAATCACCAAGCCCAGAGCACCCCATGCCGGGAGCACCAGCATCGCTTCGAACGGCAGGTTGAAGAACAGGAAGATGCAGCCAGCGATCGTCGCTGGCCCCACCAGCCACAATGCCGGTGTCTTGAAACTGCGCTTGCGGTTCGGCTCGGTCTTGCGGAGCATCATTACCGCAATCGCGACCATCATGAACGCATAGAGCGTGCCCGCATTGGCGATATCGGCGAGCTTGCCGACCGGCAAGAACGCGGCCGCAAACGCTACCGCGCCACCCGTGAGCGCGGTCACGACATAAGGCGTTTTCCACTTTGGATGGATTTTCGACAGGCCCTCGGGAAGCAGCCCGTCACGCGACATCACGAAGAAGATTCGCGTCTGGCCGAACAGCAGGATCAGAATCACCGATGGCAGCGCAATGAAGGCCGCGATGCCGAGCAGGTTGCCGATCGTGCCAAAGCCGATCTGGCGCAGCACATGCGCCAGCGCTTCGTTCGAGCAGACCAGCGCCTGACTATATTGCGGCAGCGCGCACTGGCGGGCGAGTTCTTCCGAACCGGCTGGGAAGGGGATGCCACCCGGGCCCATGATCGGTTGGCCGCCGATCGTACCAACAGCGCCCGCTGCGACCAGGATGTAGAAAACGGTGCAGAACAGCAGCGATCCGATCAGACCGATCGGCACGTTGCGCTGCGGGTTCTTGGTTTCCTCCGCCGCGGTCGAGACCGCATCGAAGCCGACATAGGCGAAGAAGATCGTCGCCGCCGCGCCAACCGCGCCGACGCCGCTGCCGAAGCCGCCAAACACACCGGCGGGCAGGAACGGGTTGAAATTGGCGGTGGAGAATTGGTCGCTCGGCAAGGTCAGGACGATGAACGCGGTCAGCGCGGTGACCTTGATCAGCACCAGTACCGCGTTGACGCGGGCGGATTCGGTCGTGCCGATCATGAGCAGCCAGGTGACTAGCAGCGCGATGACGACGGCGGGCAGGTTGATCAGCCCGCCGGGAGCACCACCCAGCGCCAGTGGCGCAGAGGCGAGATAAGCGGGCAATTCTATCCCGAAAAACTGCCCCAATATCGTGCCGGTAAAGTAACCGGACCAGCCGACCGAAACCGCGCTGGCCGCCACCGCATACTCAAGGATCAGCGCCCAGCCGACCGTCCAGGCGAGCAGCTCGCCCATCACCGTGTAGGTATAGGTATAGGCAGAGCCAGCCACGGGCAGCATCGACGCGATTTCGGCATAGCAAAGTGCAGCGACGATGCAGATTGCTCCCGCAATCGCAAAGGCCAGCATCAGGCCCGGCCCTGCTTTCTGCGCGCCGGCTGCGGTCAGCACGAAGATGCCGGTGCCGATGACGCAGCCAATGCCGAACAAGGTCAGCTGGAACGCGCCGAGCGTGCGATGCAGCGCCTTTTTCTCGGCCGTGGCGAGAATGGCGTCGATCGATTTCGTTCTTGCGAATTTCATATGTGTCGAAACCCCCCGGGGGATGGCGGGCCATGATTGGCCCTGCTGGTTATGCGCCCGAACCTAGAGCGTAAATCCACCCTTGCAATCCCCTAAACTGCCACCCGCGTTTCAGGGGCGGGACGCGAGCATCGGCCCCAGCGGGCGCCCGGCAAAGATATGGACGTGCAGGTGCGGCACTTCCTGATGCGCATCGAGGCCGGTGTTGGCGAGCAGGCGGTATCCCGGCGCGACCAGCCCCGCCGCGCGGGCGACGGTGCCAACGGCGCGGACGAACCCCGCAATCTCGGCATCGCTGCCCCGCGCGCTGAAATCGTCCCACGACACATAGGCACCGCGCGGAATGACAAGCAGATGCGTTGGCGCCTGCGGGTTGATGTCGTGGAACGCAACGGCGAAGTCATCCTCGTACACGCGCTTCGACGGAATCTCGCCGCGCAAAATCTTCGCGAAGATATTCTGGTCGTCATAGGGAAGGGTGGCGTCGATGGGCATGGATCAATCCTTTCGCGCGGCCTTTTCATCAATCCCCGACACACCCTCGCGGCGGCGCATTTCGGCGCGGATATCGTCGAGGCTCAGGCCCCCATCGGCGAGGAGCACGAGCAAGTGAAACATCAGGTCAGTCGCCTCGCCAATCAGCGCATCGCGATCCTCGGCGAGCGCGGCGATGACGGTTTCGACGGCTTCTTCACCGACCTTTTGCGCGATCTTGGCGCGGCCAGCGGCGAAGAGTTTGGCGGTGTAGCTCGTCGCCGGATCAGCGCCCCGGCGGCTGCGGATCACGGATTCGAGCGTGGTGATGAAGTCTTCGGCCATGCCGCTTGGCTGGCGCAGCTTCGCGCGTGCGTCAATCCTTTGGCGGCTGCGCCCGCTTTTTCGCGAAACGCGCGCGCATTGCGCGGCGAACGAACCAGATACCGGCCGCCGCCAGCACAAACAGCGCGACATCGGACAGTTCGGGCGCGGTGCGTGGGCGTGCGACGCCCGAATGCGCGGCCAGCGCGGGGGTGGTGATGAGGAGGAACAGCAGGAAGCGCATCCGCTGTTCTTAACGGGCCGGAGTAAAAATCACGTTCTCACCCACCCCGCCGTCATTGCGAGCGAAGCGAAGCAATCCAGAGTCCCGAGCGACGCGCTGGATTGCTTCGCTTCGCTCGCAATGACGGTTGGCTAAACGACCGGCGTCCGCACCGGCACGCCTGCCGCCGCCAGCGCAGCGTGTGCATCGGCGATGCTTGCCTCACCGAAATGAAAGATCGAGGCGGCGAGCACCGCGCTGGCATGCCCCTCGATGATCCCCGCGACCAGATCGGCCAACCCGCCGACACCGCCCGATGCCACCACCGGTACGCGCACCTGATCGGCGATGGTGCGGATCAGCGAAAGGTCATAGCCGCCGCGAGTCCCGTCACGGTCCATCGAGGTCACGAGCAACTCGCCTGCGCCCAGTTCGGCAAGCCGTAAGGCGTGCTCGATGGCGTCGATGCCGGTCGACCGCCTACCGCCGTGCGTGAACACTTCCCATCGACCAGCTTCCACCTGGCGCGCATCGACCGACGCGACGCAGCACTGGCTGCCAAATTTGTCGGCGATCTCTGCCACCACTTCGGGCCGCGTCACTGCGGCGGAATTGACCGCGACCTTGTCGGCCCCCGCCAGCAGCAGCGCGCGGGCATCGTCGGCGGTGCGCACCCCACCGCCGACGGTCAGCGGCATGAAGCAAACCTCGGCGGTTCGGCGGACGACATCAAGGATGGTGCCGCGATCTTCATGGCTCGCGGTAATGTCGAGGAAGCAGAGCTCATCCGCCCCCGCCGCATCATAAGCGCGTGCCTGCTCCACCGGATCGCCCGCATCGCGCAGATCGACGAAGTTGACGCCCTTGACGACACGGCCATTGGCGACATCGAGACAGGGGATGACGCGGGCACGGACAGTCATCCTATGCCGCCGCCGCCACGGCCAGCGCCGCTGCCAGATCGAGCCGCCCGTCGTACAGCGCGCGCCCCGTAATCACGCCCTCGATCCCGTCTTTCGCGTGCAGCGCGAGGATATGGATGTCGGCGATTCCCTTCACGCCGCCACTGGCGATCACCGGAATCCGGACCGCGCGGGCGAGATCGACCGTCGCCTCGATATTTGCGCCCTTCAGCATCCCGTCGCGCCCGACATCGGTGAACAACAGCGCCGCCACGCCCGCATCCTCGAACCGCCGCGCCATGTCGACGACTTCGACGGTTGATACATCGGCCCAGCCCTTGGTCGCGACCATCCCGTCCTTGGCATCGACTGCGACGACGATGCCGCCGGGAAAATCGCGTGCAGCTTCGCGCACCAGATCGGGGTTTTCCAGCGCCGCCGTGCCGATCACGACGCGCGAGACACCCAGATCGAACCAGCGCTCGATTCCCGCCCGATCGCGAATGCCGCCGCCAAGCTGGACATGCCCGGGAAAACGCTCGACGATCGCCTTCACTGCCTCGCCATTCACCGATGCGCCCGCAAACGCCCCGTCGAGATCGACGACGTGGAGATATTCGGCGCCCTGATCGGCAAAGAGCATCGCCTGTGCGGCGGGGTCATCGCCATATACGGTGGCGCGGTCCATATCGCCCTCGGCAAGGCGCACGACCTGACCGGCCTTGAGGTCAATCGCGGGGAAAACGATGAGGGTCACGGCTTCCACTCCAGAAAGCGTTCAAGCAATGCCAGCCCGTAGCGCTGGCTCTTTTCCGGATGGAATTGCACCCCCAGCATATTGTCGCGCCCGATCGCGGCGGTCACTGCACCGCCATGTTCGGTGGTCGCCACCACGCCGTCCCCCTCAAAGCCGAAGCTGTGCAGGAAATAGGCCTCGCCGGGTTCGATCAGCGGGTGCGGGGTGGCCGGGACGACGTCGTTCCAGCCCATATGCGGCACCTTGGCGTTCGGATCGACGGGTGCCAGCGGGCGCACGGTGCCGCGCAACCAGCCGAGCCCGGGGTGCGTGCCGAATTCCTCGCCTGCTTCGGCCATTAACTGCATGCCGACGCAAATGCCCAGAAACGGTACCCCGCCGCCGATGACGCGTACATTCAGCGCCTCGGTCATGCCCGGTACCGCCCGCAGCGCACTCGCACACGCCCCGAACGCGCCGACGCCGGGCAGCACGATCCGGTCCGCACAGGCGACCACGGCCGGGTTGGCGGTGATGTCGATCGATGTCGCCCCCGCCGCCTTCAGCGCATTGGCGACCGAATGGAGATTGCCCGCGCCGTAATCGATCAGCGCGATCCGGTTAGCCACGACATGTCACCCTACAGCATGCCCTTGGTGCTGGGGATGCTTCCCGCCTTGCGGGGATCGATTTCGACGGCGGTACGCAGTGCGCGCGCGACGCCCTTGAACGCGCTTTCGATGATGTGATGGTTATTGTGGCCGTACAGCGTTTCGACATGCAGGGTGATGCCCGCGGAGCCTGCAAAACTATGGAACCAGTGGCTGAACAATTCGGTGTCCATCTCACCCAGCCGGGTCTGCGAGAAGCTGCTTTTCCACACCAGATAGGGCCGCCCGGAAATGTCGAGCGCCACGCGGGTCAGCGTCTCGTCCATCGGTGAGAGCGCGTCACCGTAACGGCGGATGCCGGCCTTGTCGCCAAGCGCCTTGGCGATTGCCTCACCAATCGCGATGCCGGTATCTTCGGTGGTGTGGTGCTGGTCGATGTGGAGGTCACCCACCGCCTTCACATCCATATCGATCAGCGAATGGCGCGAAAGCTGTTCGAGCATGTGATCGAGAAAGCCGATCCCGGTGCTGACATTATAGGTGCCGGTGCCGTCGAGATTGACGGTGACGTCGATCGACGTCTCTTTGGTGGCGCGAGAGATGGTGGCGGTACGCATGCCCCCCACATAGCGTTTGGATTTATCGGCGCAATCTTGACCGGGCCTCAAAGACCGTTAGTCCAAGGCGAATGAGCGATGGTCTGCCCGATAGCCTGATTCCCTATGACGAAATCGTGCAGGAAGCGCTGCGCGCCGTGGTGGGCCGCGTGCTCGGATCGGTGGCGACCAATGGCGGGCTGCCGGGCGAGCATCATTTCTATATCACCTTCAAAACGCAGGCGCCGGGCGTCGATATTCCGCAGCGGCTGATCGAGCGTTTCCCGGATGAAATGACGATCGTGATGCAGAATCGCTACTGGGATTTGCTGGTCGATGACGAGCGGTTTTCGGTGGGGCTGAGCTTCAACCAGGTGCCGTCGAAGCTGGTCATCCCCTATTCGTCGATCACCGGATTTCATGACCCGGCCGTCAATTTCGAGCTGCGCTTTCAGGCAGCGGAAGGCCCCGAAGGACCAGATCCGCACGAAGAAGCCGAGAATGACGCGGTCGTCACGCCAGTCGAGGATGGGTCGAACGTCGTTTCGGTGGATTTCAAGCGGAAGAAGTAGGCGCGCTGGCCGACATTCTGTCGTCGGTTTCTAGGCGAGGGCTGTAGCGTCTGTCCTACACGGCGATGCTGCGGTATCCTGCCCGCATGCCGCAATCCGCACCCCTGTCGCCAATTCGCCCATGCGGGGCGCTTGCCCGCCCCCGATTGCAGCCAAGTTGCGGAAGCGATGGCAACCCGCAACTTCCGCAACTTCGGCGCGCAGGCAGATGACGACGACTCGCACCGAAACCGATTCGTTCGGCCCCATCGAGGTCCCTGCCAGTGCCTATTGGGGCGCGCAGACGCAGCGCAGCATCGCCAACTTCCCTTTTGGCGAGCGCGAGCGGATGCCGATTGGGCTCATCCACGCGCTGGCGATCGTGAAGCAGGCGGCCGCGCGGGTGAATCGGGCTCACGGCCTGCCCGGCGAGATTGCCGATGCGATTGAGGCGGCTGCGGCGGAGGTTGCGGCGGGGAAGTTCGACGACCAATTCCCGCTCGTCATCTGGCAGACGGGGTCGGGCACCCAGACCAACATGAACGTCAACGAAGTAATCGCGGGCCGCGCGAACGAAATGCTGACCGGTGCTCGCGGCGGCAAGATGCCGGTGCATCCCAATGATCACGTCAATATGAGCCAGTCGTCGAACGACAGCTTTCCGACCGCGATGCATATTGCGGCATCGATTGCCGTCAGGCGCGATCTCTTCCCCGCGCTTGAACGTCTTCGCACAGCGCTCGACACCAAGGCAGTGGCGTGGCGCGATATCGTGAAGATCGGCCGCACCCATTTGCAGGACGCTACACCGATTACGCTGGGCCAGGAATTTTCGGGCTATGCCAACCAAGTGTATCGGTGTCGGCGGCGGATCGAGCCCGGGGTGATTGCGGGCACCGATCGGCTGGCGCAGGGCGGCACCGCCGTGGGTACCGGGCTGAACGCGCCCGACGGTTTTGCCGGTGCCGTGTGTTCAGCGATTGCGGATATCACTGGGTTGCCGTTCCATCCCGCCGAAAATGCCTTTGAGGCGCTGGCGAGTAACGATCCCCTCGTGCACCTGTCCGGCACGCTTAACACCCTCGCGGTCGCCCTCACCAAGATCGCCAACGATATCCGCCTGCTCGGTTCCGGTCCGCGATCCGGGCTGGGCGAGCTGAACCTGCCCGAAAACGAACCCGGCAGCTCGATCATGCCCGGCAAGGTGAACCCCACCCAGTGCGAGATGCTGACGATGGTCGCCGCACAAGTGATCGGCAATCACACGGCCATCACGGTTGGCGGGATGCAGGGACATCTTGAGCTCAACGTGTTCAAGCCGATGATCGCCGCGAACGTGCTCCGCTCGATCGATTTGCTCAGCATTGGCATGGCCAGTTTCGCCGAGCGCTGCGTCGAGGGGATCGAGCCGAACCTGCCGCGCATCGCCGAGCTGGTCGATCGCTCGCTGATGCTGGTCACCGCGCTCGCGCCCGAAATCGGCTATGACAATGCGGCCAAGATCGCCAAGCATGCCCATGCGACGGGCATGACGTTGAAGGAAGCCGGATTGGCGCTCGGGTTGGTCGATGAAGCGACGTTCGATCGTCTGGTGCGACCTGGGGAGATGGTCTGACTTGCCGCCGCAAGGACCAAATCTTCGCATGACCAAAGGGAACAACCTTGCGCTTCGATCGCTCTGCTTGCGCAACAAACAGAAGGATCAGGCAATGGGTGCGACGACGATTGGGGCGCTGCTGGGCGGGGCGATCGATTCGATGAGCGGTGAGGACAGCGCCGTCGATGGCGCGATCTATGGTGCGCTTACCGCGAACGTACTGCGGGTCGTGCTGCCCGTGGTGGTCACCTATGCGGTCGGCTGGGCAGTACTGCGCGGGCTCGGTGAACTGAAGGACCGCGCCTTTGGCGAAACGCCCGCCGTGCCATCATCGCGCTGATGGCTTGACGAAACCCGGCTCGCCGCGCCACTAGCGAGCATGGAAGCTGCCGATCATAATCTTCACGGGTTCAAGCGCCGGGGCGTGTTGTTCGTCCTTTCCTCTCCGTCGGGCGCGGGCAAATCGACGATCGCGCGCATGCTGCTGGAGAACGAGCCCGATCTTGCCATGTCGGTGTCGGCAACCACGCGGCCGATCCGTCCGGGCGAAGTTGACGGCAAGGATTATCATTTCGTCAGCCTCGACAAGTTTCGTGACATGGTCGCCAACAACGAATTTCTCGAATGGGCGCATGTGTTTGGCCAGCGTTATGGCACGCCGCGGGCACAGGTCGATGCGATGCTGAGCGCGGGCAAGGACGTGTTGTTCGATATCGACTGGCAGGGCGCGCAGCAGCTGTTCCAGATCGCGGGCGGCGATGTCGTCCGCGTCTTCATCCTGCCGCCGTCGATGGAGGAGTTGAACGAGCGGCTCGTGCGGCGGGCGACCGATAGCGCCGAGGTGATCGACGCCCGCATGCAGCGCGCGGCGGCCGAGGTCAGCCACTGGGACGGCTATGATTATGTGCTCGTCAACGACGATGTCGATCAGTGCTTCCGCGACGTGAAGACGATCCTGGCGGCCGAACGGCTCAAGCGATCGCGCCAGACCGGGCTGATCGGGTTCATCCGCAAATTGATGAAATAGGATTATCTACACCGAATGCCTTCCCCAACGCCGTTCGCCCTGAGCGAAGTCGAAGCCTGTCCTGAGCGCCTGCCTTAGCAGGCAGCCGAAGGGGGCACGTGCAGCGCTTGGGCTTCGACTTCGCTCAGCCCGAACGGATGTGGTGATCAGGGATCGGCGGATGTCGCGCTACCCCAGTAACCCCAAAAACCGCACGCCCGCGTCGAAATCCGCCCGGTGCGCCGTGCGCGTTGCGATAGCGAGATCATCGTCGCCCCATTTCTCGACCTGCCAGTCCTCATCAACATGCGCCGCCCGCCACACCGTTTCGGCGTCGGCTGCGCTCTCGATCAGCGC
Organism: Sphingomonas sp. 32-62-10; assembly: GCA_002280555.1. Lineage (GTDB taxonomy): Bacteria > Pseudomonadota > Alphaproteobacteria > Sphingomonadales > Sphingomonadaceae > Sphingomonas. The sequence continues at coordinate 26,803 of NCEE01000025.1, read as the reverse complement.
CAGCGCGGCGATCAGCGATCCGGTAATGGTAACGATGGGAGAGAGGCCCGCCAGCGCGAACGGGCTGCGCGCGGCGAGTGCATCGGCGAGCCGGGTGAGCGTTAACGGCGGTTGCGCGCGGTGGATGATGCCGCTCACCACCTCGATGTGAATGTCGTACCGCTGCCGCGCCCATTCGAGCAGAGGATCCCAGGCAGCGGCCTGGCGCGCGAAAAGCGCGTCGGGCGCGTCGGCGCGGTAGCAGAGCAGGTCGCTTTCGGCATAGGCGGCCAGATTGGCGATGAAGGGCAGGGGGTCAGCCGCAATCCGCTCGATCGCGACATTGGCGAGGCCGGTCAGCGGCATCCGGCGCGGATCGATGTCCTTCTCCACCGCGCGCCATTCATCGGCAATCGCTTCGGCTAGCGCGGCATGCGGCACGGCTAACGCCAGTCGGCCCGGCGTGCGCACCGGGCGAGCATCGAGCGCGATCGCATGGCCTTCCGGCCCGGCGATCACGGCGACATTGGTCCAGAAGCGTTTCACGCCTCGGGTGGGGTGCGCCAGCGCGCGGCGAGCGCGCGGGGGACGATGGCCATCATCGTCATCGCCGAAAACACGATGGCGAGCCCCACCAACTGCGGTCCAAGCGTCTGCGCCCGGCCGAGCAGGATCACGCCGAACACCGCACCGCCCGCGCCAGCGATGCGCGATGCCGTCATCATGAGATAACGGTTGCGGGCAGTAATGTCGGACGAATCGGTCATGGGGTCTCCAGCATGGCGACGAGCGCGGATACGTCCTCGACCACGATATGTGCCCCGGCCTCGATTAGTTCGTCGACGGGGTGATAGCCCCAGGCAACGCCCACCGCACGGGTGCCCGCGGCGCGTGCCATTTCCATGTCATAACTGGTATCGCCGATCATCACCGTCTGCGTGGCCAAGGCGCCAGCATCGGCCATGGCGGTATCGATCATCGACGGGTGCGGCTTGGAGGGGTGGCGATCGGCGGTCTGCAGCGTCACGAACCAGTCGATGATGCCGTGATACGTCAGCACATGGGTAAGCCCGCGATCGGATTTGCCGGTGGCGACGCCCAGCGCCCAGCCGGTTGCCCGCAGTCCCTCAAGCGCGTCGATCATGCCGTCGTACAACGGCTCCTCCGCCATCGCACCCGAACTGCGCAGGCGGAAGAAGGCTGCCTTGTAATCATCGGCAAGCGCCAGGTGCTGCGCATCATCGGCATCAGGGAGCAGGATTCGCATCGCCTCCACCAGACTCAACCCGACGATGCGGCGGATGGCGTTGCGTGGTGGGGGGACCAGCCGTGCGCCGTCAAACGCCTCCTCTACAGCGCGGCAGATATTTGCCTGGCTGTCGACGAGCGTGCCGTCACAATCGAAAATGGCAAGGCGGGTCATCGTCACGCGATAGCCCAGCCTTGCCGATTTCAAAAGGCTGGTGATGGTTCGGGCGTCAGGCGGTGTCGATCACCACCTTGCCGATCGCTTTGCCGCTGGTCAGGTGGTCATGCGCGGCGGCAAGGTCGTCCAGGGTGAAGCGCGCTGGATCGATCAGCGGTTTCAGCCGCCCGCCATCAACCAGCCGGGCCAAGCGCGTCAGAATGTCGCCATGCCGTTCCAGATCGCGATTGCGCAGCATCGGGACGAGCATGAAAACGACATGCAGCGAGGCATTATGCGGCATCAGGTTCGACAGATCCGCACTGGCGCCACCTGAAACGATCGTCACCACATGGCCATTGTCGCCGACCGCTTCGATCGAAGGCTGGATGTTGTCGCCGCCGATCGTGTCGAAAACCACGTCATAGCCGCGCCCGCCGGTTGCCTGCGCGACATAATCGGCGACGGTTTGTGTACGATAATTGATGGCAAGATCGGCGCCGAGATTGCGGGCAATATCTGCCTTCGCCTCGGACGAAACCGTCGTGTGAACGATGGCACCCATGGTGCGGGCAAGCTGCACGCCGATATGGCCGACACCACCGGCCGCGCCATGCACCAATACGAGATCGCCGGGCTTGATACGTGCGCGATCGACAAGGCTTTCCCAGGCCGTAATCGCCACGAGCGGCAGCGCGGCGGCTTCGCGCAAGGTCAGCGATTGCGGGGCGTGGGCGATCAGGCGGAAATCGGCAGCCATTTCGGTGGCGTAAGCGCCTTCGCGGCCGGTCAGCCCACCGGCACAGCCATAAACCCTGTCGCCGATCGCAAAGCCGGTCACGGCCGCGCCGACTTCGGTAATGACACCCGCCACATCGGCACCGAGCACGGCCTGATCATTGGCGATCGAGGCATAGGCGCCGCTGCGCTGCTTGGTGTCCAGCGGGTTGATGCTGGCGGCATGAATGGCGATGCGCACGTCATTGGCACCCAGCGGTCGCGGTGCCGCCTCGACGGCGATAAACGGCGCATCGGGCGCGAAATTCTTCAGGGTCATTTGCTTCATGGGGACATACTCCGGTTGTTACGCCCCCGATATCGGCCTATCTGCGAAAACTACGAGTACGCACGATTTTGTGGGGTAGTACCCAAATGGATACTGAAGAACTGATCCACCGCCCGTTTGGCTGCTCGGTCGAGGCGACCTTGTCGGTGGTCGGCGGACGGTGGAAGCCGGTCATCATGTTCCGCCTGCTTGAGGCCGATATGCTGCGCTTCAACGAGTTGCGGCGGCGCATTCCGGCGGCGATTACCCAAAAGATGCTGACCAACCAGCTTCGCGAGCTGGAAGCCGACGGGATCATCGAGCGCCGCGTCTATGCCGAGGTGCCACCGCGCGTCGAATATCGCCTGACGCCGCACGGCCGATCGCTTGAGCCAATTCTGGTGGCGATGCGCGACTGGGGCGTGAAGCATATGGCCGAACGGATTTTCGAGGTGGCTGGTTAGCGGGAAGATGCTTGTCGGCGGCAGGGGATCGCCGGCGACGCAGGTCCAATGCGAAAGGGCCGGGGGATCGCTCCTCCGGCCCTTTGCTGTTGTTTCGACAGGTTTTGTGGGTGGCACGGTCCCGGCAGAGCCGGGACTGGTCGGTCGGGGTCTGGCGACCCCGCCGGCCGTTCTGATTTTGTGTCCGGGCGAGCGCGGCTCGCCCGGTCCGAAATCAAAAATCCATGCCGCCCATGCCGCCCATGCCGCCGCCGCCCATGGCGGGGGCTGCCTTGTCTTCGGGAAGCTCGCTCACCGCTGCTTCGGTGGTGATGAGCAGGCCCGAGACCGAAGCTGCGTCCTGAAGGGCAGTGCGCACGACCTTGGTCGGGTCGATCACGCCGCTTTCAACCAGGTTTTCATACTGGTCGGTCTGCGCGTTGAAGCCCATGTTCTGGTCGTTGCCGTCGAGCAGCTTGCCCGAGATCACCGCACCGTCATGGCCAGCATTCTGGGCGATCTGACGGACCGGCGCGTAGAGCGCCTTGCGGATGATATCGATGCCGCGGGTCTGATCGTCGTTCGCGCCCTTCATGCCTTCAAGTGCACGCGTTGCATAAAGCAGCGCGGTGCCGCCGCCGGGGACGATGCCTTCTTCAACGGCTGCGCGGGTTGCGTGCAGCGCATCGTCGACGCGGTCCTTGCGCTCCTTGACTTCAACCTCGGTCGAACCGCCGACCTTGATCACGGCAACACCACCGGCGAGCTTCGCCAGACGCTCCTGCAGCTTTTCCTTGTCATAGTCCGACGTCGTGTTCTCGATCTGCTGACGGATCGCATCGGTGCGGCCCTTGATCGCGTCATGGTCACCAGCACCATCGACGATGGTGGTGTTGTCCTTGTCGATCGTGACGCGCTTGGCGGTGCCGAGCATGCCGATCGTGACGCTCTCGAGCTTGATGCCGAGGTCTTCCGAAATCATCTCGCCCTTGGTCAGGATCGCGATGTCTTCGAGCATCGCCTTGCGGCGATCGCCGAAGCCAGGCGCCTTGACGGCCGCGACCTTCAGGCCACCGCGCAGCTTGTTCACGACGAGCGTGGCGAGCGCCTCACCCTCGATGTCTTCCGCGATGATCAGCAGCGGACGGCCCGACTGAACAACGGCTTCCAGGATCGGGAGCATCGCCTGCAGGTTCGACAGCTTCTTTTCGTGGATCAGGATGTACGGATCGTTCAGTTCGACCGACATCTTTTCCGGGTTGGTGATGAAGTAGGGGCTCAGATAGCCACGGTCGAACTGCATGCCTTCGACGACGTCGAGCTCGAATTCGAGGCCCTTGGCTTCCTCGACGGTGATCACGCCTTCCTTGCCGACCTTTTCCATCGCTTCAGCGATCTTCTCACCGACAACGGTGTCGCCATTGGCCGAAATGATGCCGACCTGGGCGATTTCCTTGGTGCCGGAGACGGGCTTGGAGCGCGCCTTCAGGTCCTTGACGACTTCGATGACCGCGAGGTCGATGCCGCGCTTCAGGTCCATCGGGTTCATGCCGGCCGCAACCGACTTCATGCCTTCCCGCACGATCGCCTGGGCGAGCACAGTTGCGGTGGTGGTGCCATCACCGGCAACATCGTTGGTCTTGGAGGCGACTTCGCGCAGCATCTGCGCGCCCATGTTCTCGAACTTGTCCTTGAGTTCGATTTCCTTGGCGACGGTAACGCCGTCCTTGGTGATGCGGGGCGCACCGAAGCTCTTGTCGATCACGACGTTGCGGCCCTTTGGCCCCAGCGTGACCTTGACGGCATCGGCGAGAATGTCGACGCCGCGCAGAATGCGTTCACGTGCGTCACGCGAAAATTTTACGTCCTTGGCTGCCATGTGGCTACCCTTTCGAAAATGTGAAGTTGCGGAAGTTGCGGGTATCGAGCGGTTTTGCCGACGATGCCCAAGCGGTTGGTTTTAGCTAACAATCCCGAGCTCGTTGGCGTTAGCCAACAATCCCGAGCCCGTTGGTGTCAGCCAACAATCCCAAGAATGTCCGATTCCTTCATGATCAGCAGGTCTTCGCCGCCAACCTTGACCTCGGTGCCCGACCATTTGCCGAACAGGATCTTGTCGCCGGCCTTGACATCCAGCGGGGTGATCTTGCCGTCATCGGCGCGGGTGCCGGTGCCGACGGAGACGACTTCGCCTTCCTGCGGCTTTTCCTTGGCGGTTTCGGAGATGATGATGCCGCCAGCCGTTTTTTCTTCGGCTTCAACGCGGCGAACGAGAACGCGATCGTGCAAGGGACGAAAGTTCATGCGTTCGATCCTTTCCATAAGGTCAGAGTGAAATGGTCGTTAGCACTCACAGTTGGCGAGTGCCAGCAAGGCGCATATGTGGTCGGCCGACAGATTCGTCAAGGCACTGCGCGCCGATGAAAACGCGAAAATGTAACCGTCCCAAGCCTGTATTGCCGGTGTAATACGGGTCATTTACTCAACGCTGCGCATAGGCTAGCGATATGCGGTCAAGCGGGGGTTATCCCCGTTCGGGTTACGCCATTCGGATCTAATTGGGAGCAAAAGCAGTGAAACTGGTGCGCGGAGCCTGGAAGCTGTTGGTCGGCATCAAGGACGGTCTGGTCCTGATTGCGATGCTGTTGTTCTTTGGCGTGTTGTTCGCCGGGCTTTCATCGCGGCCGAACGCCGGCGGGATCAAGGATGGCGCGCTGCTGCTCGATCTGGCTGGCGTCATCGTCGAGCAGCCTGCCGATCCCGAATTCAATTTCGGTGGCGATAGTGGCCCGCGTGAAATCCGGCTTCGCGATCTGGTCCGCGTGATCGATGCCGCCAAGGACGACAAGCGCGTCAAGGCGATCGTGCTCGATCTTGATAGTTTTGCTGGCGGGTATCCCGCCGCAGTCAGCGAAGTCGCCACCGCGCTCGGCCGGGTGCGCAGCAGCGGCAAGCCCGTGCTTGCTTATGCAACCGGCTATACCGATTCGGGCTATCGTCTGGCGGCGAATGCCAGCGAGATCTGGATGAACCCGATGGGCGGCACACTGTTCACCGGCCCCGGCGGCTCGCAGCTTTATTACAAGGGGCTGATCGATAAGCTGGGCGTGAACGTTCATGTCTACCGCGTCGGCAAGTTCAAGTCGTTCGTCGAACCCTATACTCGCACCGATCAGTCCCCCGAAGCGCGCGCGGCGAGCGAAGCGCTGTACGGATCGCTGCTGACCGACTGGAAGGACGCCGTCGGCAAGGCGCGACCAAAGGCGCAATCGGCGCAGTTTCTGGCAACGCCGGGCGCGCTGGTGGCTGCCACCAAGGGCGATATCGCCGCTGCCAATATGAAGGCAGGGCTGATCGATAAGCTGGGTGATCGTGCCGCCTTCACCGCGCGCGTGATCGAAATTGCGGGCAAGAAGACCGGCAAGGGCGCACCGACATTCGCCACGATCCGCTACGACGATTATGTAAAGGCAAATCCGCTGTCCAAGACGGGCGACGCGATCGGCGTGATCACCGTGGCGGGTGATATCGTGGACGGCAAGGCCGGCGCTGGCACTGCAGGCGGCGCGACCATCTCCAAGCTGGTGCTCGATGGTCTGGCCAAGAAGACGCTAAAGGCGCTGGTTGTCCGCGTCGATTCGCCGGGTGGCTCGGCACTGGCGTCTGAAACGATCCGGCAGGCTGTACTTGAGGCCAAGGCGCAGAAACTTCCTGTCGTCATCTCGATGGGTTCGGTGGCGGCTTCAGGCGGCTATTGGGTGGCAACGGCTGGCGATGTGATTTTTGCCGAACCGAATACGATCACCGGATCGATCGGCATTTTCGGGATCATCCCGACCTTTGAGAAGAGCCTGAGCAAGCTTGGCATTACCGCAGACGGTGTGAAAAGCAGCCCCCTTAGCGGCCAGCCCGATGTGTTTGCCGGCACCAATGCGGAGGTCGATTCGATCCTGCAGTCCGGCATCGAGCACGGCTATGCCCAGTTCCTGTCCCGCGTCGCATCTGCCCGCAAAATGTCCGTCGAAAAGGTTGACAGTATCGCGCAGGGCCGCGTGTGGGATGGTGGCACCGCGCGCCAGATCGGTCTGGTCGACCGGTTCGGCACGCTGCAGGACGCGATCGACGAAGCGGCGCGCCGCGCCAAGCTCGATCCGAAAAAGGTTCATGCCGAGTATCTCGAGAAGAAGCCAGGTTGGTTCGCCAAGTTTGCCGGGGATTTCTCACGCAAGGATGAAGAAGAAGAAGCCGATCAGGCGGGCGACGCCTTTGCCCGGATCGCGCGGGATCGTCGTGCGGTATTCGCGCAGGCGCTGGGCGACATGCAGCGTTTGGTGCGCGGCGGTTCGGTGCAGGCGCGCTGCCTCGAATGCGGCGGGCTCGCGCCGGCCGCACCGGGCCGTGATGATGTGCGGCTGATGGACATCGTACTGGCGCGCCTCGGCCTGTGATCGCCATCCGCGCGGCGACGCCCGACGATGCGGCGGCGATTGCGGCAATCTATGCGCCATTTGTGCTGAGCGGCACGGTGTCGTTTGAAACCGATGCACCCGATACCCGCCAGATGCGCACGCGGATGGCGGCATCGGGCGGACTTTACCCCTGGCTGGTCGCCACCAATGGCGATCCCGAAGGCGGCGGCGTGCTCGCTTATGCCTATGCCAGCCAGTTCCGTGATCGGCCTGCCTATCGCTATGTCGTCGAGACATCGATCTATGTCGCGGGCGCTGTGCAGGGGCAGGGCGCCGGGCGGCTGCTGTATGAGGCGCTGATCGACACGTTGCGAGTCCAGGGCTTCACCCAGGCGATCGGCGCAATCGCGCTGCCCAATGATGGATCAATCCGGCTGCACGAGGCGGTCGGGTTCCGTCGCGCCGGGGTGTACCGTGAGGTCGGCTACAAGCAGGGCCAGTGGATCGATGTCGGCTTCTGGCAATGTGAGCTGAACGAACCGAGCGTGCCGCCAGTGGAACCACGGCCGTTCAGCGAGGTGGGGCTGGTACGGGCCTGATGAAAACGATCGTCCGGTTGGTCGTGCCGACTTTGGTGGCGCTCGCCGCCGTACCCGTTCAAGCACAGGATGACGGCCAGGCTTGGGCGCAGGCGCTCGCGCAGGGATCGATCAAGGGCGATCTGATTTTCTGGGCGGAGGGTCAGACCCGGTTTACCGACGCCACTCGCGGTACGCAGATCATCATCCGCCCGGCCATTGGCCTGCGACTGGCGCGCGATACGACAGCGCACCTCGGCTATGCATTCGTCCGGACTGATCCCGCCAATGGTGCGGCAACCAACGAACATCGGGTTTGGGAACAGCTGAGCTTTCCCATCGTGCGCAATGGGCGTGGGTTGTACGTCTGGGGCCGGTCGCGGATCGAGCAACGGATGATTGAAGGGCGACGTGACACGGGTTGGCGACTACGCCAATTCGTCCGTGCGCAAATGCCGCTGCAGCGCGGCGGCAAGGTATCGGGCGTGATCTTCGCTGAGGGATTTTACGCCGCCAACAGCACGGATTGGGGTGCCCGCGCCGGGGTGGACCAAGTTCGCACCTTTGTCGGTCTATCCATACCGTTGAGCAAGCAGGTCAACCTCGAGCCAGGTTACCTCAACCAGACGATCTTTCGGCGGGGCCCCGATCGAACCAACCATGCCGCGAGCATCAATTTGTTGGCCCGGCTTTAGCCCTTGGTGCCCGGCGAACGATAGGCCGGCAGCGCCAGTTTCCAGCCGATCGCGGCTGCGCGCAACGAAAAACCTGCGCCTGCCGCGATGATCGCGGCGATCGGGCCGGGCACGCTGATCGTGACCAGCGCGACATACAACCCCGCCGCGAGCGCCGCCGCCGTCACGTAAATCTCCGGCCGCATGATGATCGACGGTTCGCCCGCCAGCACATCGCGGATGATGCCGCCGACGCACGCCGTCACCACGCCCATCAGCGCGGCGGGGACGAGCGGGATGCCGTAATCGAGCGCCTTGGCCGCACCGAAAACCGCATAGGCGGCCAAGCCCACCGCATCGAACCAGTCGAGTGCTGATCCCTGCCACCAGCGCACGGGCGTGATCCAGATCAGCATCGCGACGATCAGACAGGCGGCGGCGACGCGGCTGTCGCTCACCCAGAATACCGGCGCCCCGATCAACAAGTCGCGCACCGTGCCGCCGCCCACCCCGGTGACAAGCGCGAAGAAGCACGCGGTGACGATCGTTTGCTCACGTTTTGCCGCAGCAAGTGCGCCGGTAGCCGCGAACAGCGAAATCGCAACAACATCCAGCCACGGCGCAATCGCCGGGAGGACAGTGGTGGCGGTGGGGATGATTGGCGACATGGTGCTGGCTTAGCGGATCGTGGGCAAGTCGCGAAGACACTCCTCTCCGCCACACTGGCATGGGCCGCGCCCAAAAACGAAAATGGGGGCCGGCATTGCTGCCGACCCCCGGTCGCCGGACTTCGATCCGCTTAGGGTTCCTTTCGGTTCCCCCGCGCCTTCTGGTTTCGGCGGCATGCTCAGCCGGTGCCGCGGGGGGCATCAGGCGTCGCGCTTTCGGTTGCTCCCCGTCGGTTTGGTGCGCGCTCTTGCGAACCCGCGCCCAACCGACAGCTTGCATCCTGCCCCGTTTCACCCTTTCGAGTTTCCCGAGACATTCGGTTGCCGGCCCAGCGTTCAGCACGTTGCCCGCTTGCGCGTGCCCGCCGCCTCCACCGATCGACATCCCACCTGGTTTCCCCACGGTTTCCTTTCGGCACCTGCGCGAAATCCCGGTCTAAGAAGCTGATCTTGCTGCAGTTTCCTGCTTTGTGACCCGCTGCTTACAGTCATGATGCTGTCATCAAATCCGAGTCGCACCAAGCGTGATTCGATGGAGCCGGCCTGTGGATAACGTGGATATCGTGCATGGTTTTGCACCGTTTGGCGCAACTGCTTCACGACACACCGAACATGAACCGATTGTTGTTTTCAGTTCATGAAACTCGTTTCACTATCGCAGCGTTACACCCACAGAATTTGATGACGCCAAGCCAACCAAATTAGGGAGTTTATTCGATGCGCAAGTTTTTGATGGCACTGACCGCAGTCTCGCTCGTCGTTCCGGTCGCGACGGTTTCGTTTCCCACCCAGGCCGAAGCCCGCAAGAAAACCTACAAGCCGCGCGTCTACACGCGTAACGGCAAGACCTATTGCCGTCGCTCGGATGGCACGACGGGCCTGATCGCCGGTGGCGTGGGCGGTGCCGTGGTTGGTAACGCAATCGGCGGCGGGCTGCTCGGCACGGTTGCCGGTGGCGTTGGCGGTGCGTTCGCTGGCCGGGCAATCGATCGCTCGATCACCGCGAAGAAGCGCTGCCGCTAAACAATCGGCACAGCAATGAAAAGGGCGCGGTGCGAACTGCGCCCTTTTCGCCGTGTAATTTCATTATCTTATCTTTCGATTGCATGAACGTGTCGTCATTTTCTGTTCACGCAACTTGCGTATCCCCTGTTCGTTGTACTGGCAGTTCAACGGAAAAAGGAATGAACCAATGCGTTTCACTATGTTGGCCGCCGCCATTGCTGCCGTGATGGTCCCGGGGGTCTCGGCCTCTGCCCAGACCCCGGCGCAGACCCAGCGCGAGTATAATCGTGACGTGCGCGATGCCCGCCAGGAATATCGTGACGACCTGCGCAACGCCGATTCGCGTCGTGATGTGCGCGATGCCCGGCAGGACTATCGCGAGGACGTTCGCGATGCTCGGCAAGATGCCCGCCAAGACCAGCGCCAGTTCCAGAATCGTAACCAGCGCGATTGGCGCCAGTATCGCAACTATGATTATAATCGTCTGCCACGTGGCCAGCGCGCTTATTATGCCGATCAATATTATCGCGATGGCAGCTATTATCAGCCGCGCCGCCTGACGCGGAACGACCGGATCTATCGTGGCCGCGATAATCGCTACTATTGCCGCCGTTCGGATGGCACCACCGGCCTGATCATCGGTGGCATCTCGGGCGCCGTGATCGGTAACTCGATTGCTGGTGGCGGTTCGCGGACGCTCGGCGCGCTGCTCGGTGGTACGGCCGGTGCGTTGCTCGGCCAGTCGGTCGATCGCGGTCGGGTTGTTTGCCGCTAACCGTCAGGCATCACCAAATGAAAAAGGGCCCGGCAGCAATGCCGGGCCCTTTTTTCGTGTACGTCGTTTCAGACGACGATCAGATGAAGCCGCCGCCGATGAACAGGCGGAAACCGCCGAACACCAGCACCAGGATATTCAGGTTCCGCCCGGCCTTGCTGTCCGACATCAAGCCGAGCGCGGTGCCGATCACCGCGATCGGCAAGGCAATCCAGTTGAGCCAGCCGAACAACGGCACCAGCCCTACGAGCGCGATGACAAAGGCCACAAGGCCGACGAGCAGAGAGAGGACATTAAGCATGATCCCAAAATAGGTAACTGTATTACTGATGTCAAGCACCTCGATGAGCGGGGTAGTGCCAAACCAGCGTCTCCGAACGCTTCCTTAACCGTTTTTCGGCCATGGCGTGCGGTGGTTCGATCGGGAACCCGCTCGGGAGCGTTTTCATGGGTCGTCGCGGCAGTCATGCCCTTGCCATCTTCTGTTTGCCACTGGCGCTCGCCGCCTGCGCGCAGGCGAATGATGCGGACGCCAATCTCGATTCGCTCGATGCCGAACTCGCCGATGGCAACAGCACCGGCAATCTGCGCGATCCAGCCCTGATGAGCGCGCTGCAAGACCAGATCATGGTTGATCCTGCGCTGGTCGGCCAAGCCAATTATGATGCCATCCGCCCCCCGGCACAGCCCTATTCGGCGCAGGTGCCGCCCGACATGACGGCGGCGGGCAGGGCCACTACGGATTTGAGCAGCAGCGAAACGCTGAAATCGGCACCAGCCCCGGTGCGGGGACAGGCCTGTACCCAGTGCAGCGCGGCGCGCGAAGCGCTCACCCTTGGCGGTCTTGTCGAACGTCAAGCCAATCGCGGCGCACGCGCCTGTGCCGGCGCAATCAGCTATTCGACACGTTGGGCACAGCGCTTGCCCGCAGCGGTGCCCCTTTATCCCGATGCCCGCGTGCGTGAAGCAGCGGGAACCGAGGCGGGTTCATGCGCGCTTCGTGTCGTCAGCTTCGCAAGCGCCGCGCCGGTGCAGCGGGTGCTCGACTGGTATTACACCCGGGTCAGCAAGGCCGGCTATTCGGCCGAACATCAGGCCGAGGGCGACGAGCATGTCCTTGCCGGGACGCAGGGCGATGCCGCTTATGCGGTGTTCGCCACCGCCCGCGCCGATGGCGGTACGGACGTCGATCTGGTGGCCAATAACGGCAAGTAAGCGCCGCCAATTGGCGCACGGGTTCTCTTTGTGGCGTATTCGCGCTAACGCGCGGCATGATTTCTCTTTCACTTGTGATGTTGGGCGGGGCGCTGGGCGCTGCCGCGCGCTACCTTGTCGGCCAGGCGATGCTCGGCTGGCTGGGCTCGAATTACCCCTGGGGGACGCTGGCGGTGAACCTGATCGGCGGGCTCGCGATGGGCGTGCTGGTGGGCATGCTCGCGCGAATGGCGTCGGGCGAGCAGGCGCGGCTGTTCCTGGCGGTCGGTGTGTTGGGCGGTTTCACCACCTTTTCGGCCTTCTCGCTTGAACTCGTGACGATGCTCGAACGCGGCGCGATGCTGACGGCGCTGGGTTATGCGCTCGCGTCCGTGATTGGCGCGGTGCTGGCGCTGTTCGCTGGCCTGGCGATGACGCGGGGGCTGGCATGAGCGATACCCCCAAAACTGGCGTCGGCAGCCACGGCGATGTCCGCCAGTTCACCGTGTCGGCGGAGGATGACGGCATCCGGCTCGATCGCTGGTTCAAGCGCCATCTTGAGGCGACCAGCTATACCACCGTCGCCAAATGGGCACGTACCGGGCAGCTGCGGATCGATGGCGCGCGCGCGACGCCGGGCGATCGGCTCGCAGCGGGACAGGTGCTGCGGGTACCGCCCGCCGAACCTGTCCGCACGGACGCACCCAAAGCCGCGGCCCGCGCCCGCACGCCGCTGACTCCGGATGAGGAAGCGTTCATTCAGGAACTGGTGATCCACAAAGATTCTCAGGCGATCGTCATCAACAAGCCCCATAAGGATACGAGCGGCGCCCTGCTGGTGGCGCGCAACGCGCGCGCCGCGGGGCATTTCGCCAAGGCCTTTTCCAGCCGGACAGCGCGCAAAGTCTATTGGGCGCTGATCGTCGGCGTACCGGATATTTTCGACGGGATGATCGAATTGCCGATCGGCAAACAGCCGGGGTCGGGCGGCGAAAAAATGCATGTTGATGAGGAAAATGGCAGCCCGGCGCGGACCCGTTACCGCGTGATCGAACGCGCGGGTAATCGCGCCGCCTGGGTCGAGCTGCAGCCCTTTACCGGGCGCACGCATCAGTTGCGGGTGCATTTAAACGCGATTGGTCACCCGATCGTGGGCGACGGCAAATATGGCGGGGCGGCATCGTTCCTGACGGGCGGGGTCAGCCGCAAAATGCACCTGCACGCGCGCCGCATCCGCATCGATCATCCCGATGGCGGGCAAATCGACGTGACCGCAGAACTGCCGGCGCATTTTGCCGAAAGCCTGAAATTGCTGGGCTTCGATGAAAAGCTCGGCAATGCGATGCCGATGGACGAGGTGAAGTTCAGCGAAACCGCCGAAGGCAAACGCCGCGCCGCCGCCGCCATCGCCAAATCCCGTCGGCAGGAACGCAAAGGCGAACGGCGCGGCCGCCAGCGCAGCTAGCCGGTCAGTCCTTATCGTCGCGCGGCAATTCGGGCCGATCGGCGACGGCGGCGGGCCGGGGGGCGGCGGTGCCGCGGCAGCCCTTGGCACGGCCAAGCCCTTTCAGATAGCCGCGACGGACCGAGCCGGCATAAACGGCGGCTTCGGCGCGGCGCTGGGCGCGGTCAGCACCGGTGATCACGCGGACTAGGCCAAGGCCGGGAATGAAGCTGCTCACCACGCCGCGCGCGGCCGCGGCGGCGACGGCCGATCCTTCGCCCTTTTTCTGGGCAGGCGCATCGACATCGGGACCAAGCACGGCGTTCAGCCGGTTCACTTCGCGCGTAATCATCGCGCAGTTCTGGGTATTGACCGATGAATAGGGGGCCGAAGCCGCCAGCAGCAGCACATCGGGAATCTTGTCTTCCTTGATCCGCGTATCACGAAGCGGCTGGCTCGCGGCGCGGCCGACCGAATTGTCTTTTTGCTGCTGCGGATTAGCGGCGATGGCGACGCTGCTGCTCAGCGCTAGGGTTGCACAGAGGATCGCACCAAGACGCACATTATTTCTCCCAAAAGCCATATCGTGCCCAACGCCTGTAACGCGGCTCAGTTGCACTGTCGAAACGGGTTTGGATTTAGCCGCCAAGTTTTTGGGGATGATAGCGCATCGCGACATCGCACCGGGCATAGCGCGCCCCAAAATCGCGCATGATTGCCGTGTCATGCCGGAAACCCAGTTTTTCATACAGGTGGATTGCAGGCGCACAAATCGCGTTGGTGAGCAGGTACAGCGTCTCGACTTGCATGGCGGTCGCCCGATCGATGACGGCGCGGAGCAGGAATTCGCCGACCTTGCGGCCCTGCGCGCGGCTGCGCACCCCCATCTTGGTCAATTCGAACTGGCGTTCGCCGGTTTTCTGCAGCGCACAGGCGCCAACAATGCCCAGCCCGGCAGCCTCGACGAACAGGATTACGCCGCCGGGATCAATGATTCTGGCGCGTGGATTTTCCAGCACCTCGCGGTCGGTATCTTCCAGCCGGAACATGCTGGTGATCCATTCGGCGTTGATATCGTGAAAATCTCGCGCCAACGCATCGCTGAACTCGCGGATGACCAATCCGTTGCCGCGCGCCGACAGCGGGGCTTCTCCAAGTGCGGTCTCGATTGCGGAGACTTGGTCAAGCAACGGTCCCGTCAATCCGTCGCAAAGCGCCGCCACGGCTGATTCGACGCGGGGCCACACATCGCGCTTTGCCGTCGCCATCGCCGCTTCGCCCTGCGGTGTCAGCGAAACCGTCTTGTGGCGCTGATCACGCCCGATTCGGGCAATCGTCACCAGATCGAGTGCAGCCAGCCGGGGCAGCATGCGCGTGATCGCCGGCTGGCTGATGCCGACGGCATCGACCAGCTGGCCGATCGTCATCGGCCCCGAATGATCGAGCGCGGCAAGCAAAGGGAACTGGCCGGGTTGGATCGGCAGGCCGGACTCCGCGATGATCGACGCAACATCGCCCTGCAGTCGCTCAGCGAGCCGCTTCAGGCGGCTTCCGAGAAACAGTCCGCCATGCGCCGCCAACACGTCCATCGATCGACTCCTGCCAATTACATAGCTAGGTATATATCTAGTTATGATTATCGCAAGACTATGCGCGGGCATGAAATGTTAACCTGATATCATCTCCTGATTGCTAGGCGTTTCCGGTGTTTGCGCCCATCGCCCGTGGCCTGTCGTTGATCGCCCTCGCCCTGTTGGCGTTCGCGGCCTGGGTGCATGTCGCGATCCTCGATCCAACCAATGTCGGCTGGCTACTGCGCGGGCAGGATATCGGGCAGTCAGCGCTGGGATTGGCCGCGTATCTACGCGTCGGCGCCTGGCCGAGCACGCATCAGGCGATGCTCGGTGCACCTGACGGCGCGACGTTACTATTTACGGACAGCAATCCGCTGCTGGGGTTGCTGTTGCGCCCGTTTGCGGCCTGGTTGCCGCCGGGCATCCAGCTGATCGGGCTTTGGCTGCTCGCGTGCCTGATGCTACATGTTCTGTTCGCATGGCTGCTGGTGCGGCGGACGGCACCCGACTTCCTGTCGGCGTGGCTGGGTACGGCGTTGCTGACGATGCTGCCCACGCTGTTCAACCGAATTGGCCACGTCAACCTATGTGCCCATTGGCTGATCCTGTGGGCGCTGTGGATCTTCATTGATCCGCGTCGCGCCCGATCACCGCTGTGGTGGGCAGCGGTGCTGGGGGTGGCGGCGCTGGTGCATGTCTATTTGCTGCTGATGGTCGCGGTGATTTGGGGGAGTGCGATCCTGGCGGCGCTCGCGATGCGCGAAGGGGCAGGTTGGCGGCAATTGGCGGGCCATGCACTGGTGTTGGTGATGATTGTAGGGCTGATGGCGCTCAACGGCGGCTTTGGCGGACCGTTCGAATCGACGGGCAGCTATGGCGCGTTCCCCATGGCGATTGATGCGCTGGTGAACCCCGCCAACCCTTCCTACACCGCGCTTCTCCCCTCGACACCTGAAACAAATGGCCGGGGTTTCGAAGGCTTCCAATATCTGGGTGCCGGGCTGCTGGCGCTGGTCACGGCCGCGATAGCGATCCTCGGGGTCTATCGCACACCTGTTATCGGCCAATCAACGTTGCGGCGACTGTTGTGGCTGGGGCCCGGCTTTGTCGCGCTGACGCTGCTTGCGATGTCAACGCACATCACTTTTCAGGGCCAGGTTATCGCCCGAATCCCGCTCGATCAGCGGATGATCGATGGGCTCGATCCGATCCGGGCGAGCGGCAGGCTGTTCTGGCCGATTGCCTATGCGATGGTCTTTGCAGCGATCCTGGTGGTGCATCGCCTGGGCACGAGACGGGCAGCGCTGCTGCTGGCGGCGGCGCTGGCACTACAGGTGATGGATATCGCCCCGATGCTCGCAGCGTCGCGCAGCGTGACTGAAGGGGCGCAGGACCGCACCGTTTATCGTCGCACGCCGGATTCGCGCTGGGACGCGCTGGTCGCACAGGCCGCGCAGATCGATTTCCATCCGACAAGCCATGTGCAGGATCTGCAATTGCTCCAGGAGCTCAGCTGGCGGGCGATGCACGCGTGCCGATCGACCAATCGCACCTATGTCGCACGCGAATCGCGCCGCAGCCGTGCCCGACTGGCATCGGAATCGACGATGCTGGCGGCGGGAAAGGTGGAGCCGACGCACCTCTATATCCTGTCCGAACGCGCTATCGTTCACCCCGCGCTACAACCGCGTATTCGGCGCTTAGACGGGGTTGCAATCCTGCCCGCGACCCGGTCGGGTAAGCCAATCAACGGCTGTCGTTAGTCGTTCTTCATGAGCGCAAGCAGTTGCTTCACCTCTTGTGATCGACCGCGTGGGACGATCAGCACGTCATTGCCGCTGGCCACCACGATCAGATTGTCCATGCCGACCATTGCGATCCGAATGCCATCGGTGCGCACAAGGCTGTTCGTCGTATCCAGTGTCACGACATCGCCTTGGCAGGCATTGCCGTTGATATCGCAATCGCTGAGCGCGTGGAGCGCATCCCAGCTGCCCACATCGCTCCATCCCATATTGACGGGCACCACGGCGACGCGGTCGGCCTTTTCCATCACGGCATAGTCAATAGACTCGGCCGGGGAGGCGGCGAACGCATCGGGATCGGGGATGATGCGATTGCCGTTCCGTGCGGCCAGTGCCATCGCCTGTTCGGCGGCGGCCAGCATCGCGGGTTCGAATGTCGCCAATGCCGCCAGATAAGCGTCGGCGCGAAAAAGGAAAATGCCGCCATTCCAATAATGATCACCCGCCGCCAGCATCGCCTCTGCGCGGTCGATTGGTGGTTTTTCGACAAAATGCGCGACCTTATGCACCCCGGACACAATTTCTGCGCCCGATTTGATCCAGCCATAACCCGTTTCGGGCGAAACGCAGCGACGTCGTCGATCACGTGGTCGGAGGGCATCACCAGCAGCGGCGCGTCGCCTGATCCCCCTGCTATTGCCGCCAGCGCAATCGCAGGGGCTGTGTTGCGGCCTATCGTCTCGAGAATGATGGCCTGGGGCGAAACAGCGACATTGCGGAGCTGAGCCTCGACGATGTCGCCGTGCAAGGCGTTCGAAACGATGATGGGGGCGGCGAACTGGTCCGTATTCAGGGCACGTTTGGCGGTCAGCTGAAGCATGGTGTGCTCGGCGGTTAATGGCAGCATCTGCTTGGGCATTTCGGGCCGCGACATCGGCCATAAGCGGGTTCCCGAACCGCCAGAAAGGATGACGGGTACGATACGCGCTTGATCAGACATCAACTTTTCCCATGCCATTTGCGATAGCTCGACCGATCATAGAGTCAAACAACCCGTTCGTCCAAACGGTCTGGTAAGAAAAGCGCTGCATCGAACCGCCGGCGATGCGACAAAAATCCGTGAGCAATCTGGCGGGCATGTCGGAATTGTTTACACTTCCCGAGGTAGAACGCGCGGGCCATGATCAAATTGTTCAAGCATTATGTCCCCAACGCGGTGCTGCTGCTCGCGATTCTGGATCTCATCCTGCTGTTCGTTGCCGGCGAGCTTGGCTGGATGTTCCGGATGGGGCAGCTCGATCGCGCGGTCGAGCCGATCGTCACGCGCCTTCCCCAGCTAACCTGCTTTGCCTTTACACTGCATGTCGCCATGATGGCGGTAGGGGTTTACGGAGCCGATGCGCTGCAATCGCTGCGCTTTGCCACGGCACGCCTGATCGTGGCAGTGTCCCTTGGCGTCATTTTGCAAAGCGCCATCTTCTATCTTGTGCCAGCGCTCGATTTCTGGCGATCGAATCTACTGTACGGGATGGGGTTGGCGCTCGTCAGCCTGGTCCTGCTGCGCATTCTGCTTGGCAAGACATTGGGCAGTCAGGCGTTCAAGCGCCGGATCGTTGTGCTCGGCGCGGGATTGCGCGCGCAACGACTGAAAACCATGGCGCAAACGCCCGGCGCGGCGTTTGTTGTCGTCGGCTACGTCTCGATGAGCGAGGCGAACCGCGTCATTCCAGAGGCGATTGCGCGCGACGCGATCTATAATCTTGCCGATCATGTTGTGCTGCTCAACGCGAGCGAAGTGGTGCTCGCGCTAGAGGAACGGCGCAACGCGCTGCCGCTAAAGGATTTGCTGCGGATCAAGACCACCGGCGTCCATGTCAACGAAATCTCGACCTTTCTCGAACGTGAAACGGGCCGCGTCGATCTCGACAGCGTCAATCCCAGTTGGCTGATCTTTTCGGATGGCTTCTCGTCGGGCCGAATGCTGTCGGGCGTTTTCAAGCGGCTGTTCGATATCGCCGCCAGCCTGATCCTGATCGTGCTGACGGCACCGTTGGTCATCGTCACGGCGGTCGCCATCAAGCTCGAAAGCAAGGGTCCGGTATTGTACCGCCAGCGCCGGGTCGGCCTGTACAATGTCGGCTTTGATATCGTGAAACTTCGCTCGATGCGCGTCGATGCCGAGGTGAACGGCAAGGCAGTATGGGCGGAAAAGGACGATCCGCGTATCACCCGCATCGGTCGCATCATCCGCAAGCTGCGGATCGACGAACTGCCCCAGGCATGGAGCGTGCTGAAGGGCGAGATGAGCTTTGTCGGCCCGCGCCCCGAACGCCCGCAATTCGTCGACGATCTCGAGCAGCACCTGCCCTATTATGCCGAACGGCACATGGTGAAGCCGGGCATCACGGGCTGGGCGCAGATCAATTATCCTTATGGCGCGTCGATCGAGGACAGCCGTCAGAAGCTCGAATTTGATCTGTATTACGCCAAGAATTACTCGCCCTTTCTCGATCTGCTGATCCTGTTGCAAACGATCCGTGTGGTGCTGTGGCCCGAAGGGGCCCGCTAGCATGATGATCGCCACGTTGATCCTTTGGGCGCACGCCATGGCTGCTTTGGTGTTCGGGGTGCTCGCGCTGTCGCAAGTACGCCGTGCCGGCACGGCGATGCCGCGCATGGCGTTTCTGGTCGCGCTCGCCCTGACCGCCTTCTGGGCGCTGGCGATTGCCGGTATCGGCGTTGGTGATCCGATGAGCTGGATCGCCGAGTCCGCGCGCAATATGGCGTGGATCGTTTTCATGGGCGCCCTTGTCCGGCGGGATCGCGGCGCGGCTTCGGGCGGCGCCGTGGCCGTCATCTACGCGATGGTCGGCATCGTCGTCATTGTCGGGTGCGGGCTTTCCGTCCTGTCGGCGGCGCTCCCAAATTCGCCGGATCATCTCGCGATCGAGCAGGTCGCGGTGATCATGCGGATGCTTGTTGCGGTCGCGGCGTTGGTGCTGGTCGATCATCTCTACAAGGCTGTCGCACCGGCTGCGCGGGGCGGTATCCGGCTCGCCGTCGCCGCGCTGGCGCTGATGTGGGGGCTGGATCTCGGGCTCTATCTGCTCGCCTATATCGATGGCGCCCAAGCACAGGTGCTCACCTTGGTCCGCGGTATGGCGATGGTCTTGATCGCGCCGCTTTTCGCCCTGGCCGCGCACCGCAACGGGGATTGGTCGCTGCAACTGTCGCGCACGATTGCCTATCAGTCGATCTCGCTCGGCGGGTTCGCGCTTTATGCGGTCGGCATGGCGCTGGCGACGAGTGCGCTGGGGACGGTCGGCGGGGGTTATGGGCGCATTCTGCAAACAGCCTTTGTGGTCGGATCAACCACCGCGCTCGTCACGATCGTATCGAGCCCTTGGCTACGTGCCTGGATCAAGGTGAAGCTCGCCAAGCATTTCTTCACCCACCGTTATGATTATCGCGCCGAATGGCTGCGCTTTACGGACACGCTCGGCAAGCCCGGCGATGGGGCGGCACCGCTCGACGAACGCATTGTAAAGGCCGTGGCAGACCTGACCGATTCGCCAGGCGGCTTGCTGCTGGTGCCCGATGGTTCTGGCCTGGGGCAAGGCGCGGTGTGGAACTGGGAGTTGGCGGCCGCGCCGTCACAAAGCGGCGAGGCGATGCTGGCGCGCTATCTGGAGGCGACTGGCCGGATCATCGAACTCGATAGCGTGCGCGCCGATACCGCCGATCAGGCGGAGATCAACACCGTGCCGATCTGGATGCTCGATCGCGCCGATGCCTGGGTGCTGGTGCCGCTGGTTCATTTCGGCAAGCTGACCGGCGCGATCCTGCTGGCGCGCCCGCCGATCGATCGGCGGCCCGACTGGGAGGATCTCGATCTGCTCCGCATCGCGGGGCGGCAGGTGGCAAGCTATCTGGCTGAGGCACGGGCTCATGAGGCGCTGTCGGATGCGCAGCGTTTCGACGAGTTCAACCGTCGCTTTGCCTTCATCATGCATGACATCAAGAACATCGTCAGCCAGCTAAGCCTGGTCGCACGCAACGCCGAACGTCACGCTGACAACCCCGATTTTCGCGCTGATATGGTCGCGACATTGCAGGATTCGGCAGCGCGCATGAACGATCTGCTCGCGCGGCTATCGCAACACCATACCGGGCGTCCCGATGCGTTGGGGCCGGTGGAGATCGTGCCGCTGATCGAGCACGTTGTTGCATTGCGCCGCACGCAGCACCCGATTGCGACCGCAGGGCTGCGCGATGCGATCGCCGTGGCTGATCCGGTTCGTGTCGAACAGCTGCTCGGTCACCTGCTCCAAAACGCGATCGAGGCGAGCCCGGTCGATGACCCGATCATCGTGATGGTCGGGCGCGCGGACAATGCGATCACGATTGATGTGGTCGATCACGGCGCGGGGATGAGCCCGGCGTTCATCCGCGACAAATTGTTCAAGCCTTTTGTATCGTCCAAAGCGGGCGGGTTCGGTCTGGGTGCTTTCGAGGCGCGACAGCTTGCCGAAGCAATGGGCGGGCGGGTCGAAGCATTTAGCCGCGAGGGTGAGGGCACTCGTTTTCGCATTACGCTGCCCGCGGCCCTGGCTGGCACAAACCGGATCGGGCAGGCCGCATGAACGACCTCCGCAAATTGTTGATCGTCGAGGATGATCCGGGCCTGCAGCGCCAGCTGCGCTGGGCGTATGAAGGCTATCAGGTATTTGTCGCGAGCGACCGAGGGGAGGCGATGGCGCTGCTGCGCGCTGAGGCACCCGATGTCGTGACGCTCGATCTGGGCTTGCCGCCCGATCCCGACGGCGTGACCGAGGGGTTCGCAACGCTCGATGCGATCCTGTCGTTGAAGCCCGATACCAAGGTGGTTGTCGCCTCCGGCCACGGCGCGCGCGAAAGTGCGCTGCGGGCGATCGAGCATGGCGCGTGGGATTTTTACCAGAAGCCGATCGACATCGATCAGCTGGGCCTGATCGTCTCGCGCGCTTTCCACGTTCATGCGCTTGAAGCGGAAAACCGGCGGCTTGCCGAAAGCTTGACTGGCAATGCGGCATTGGGAGGCATGATTACGGCCGCACCCGAAATGATGAAGGTGACGCGCACGATCGAGCGGGTTGCGCCTGCCGATGTCTCGGTCATGCTGCTCGGTGCCAGCGGCACGGGCAAAGAATTGCTGGCGCGCAGGCTGCACGAGGCAAGCGGACGCAACAAGGGCGCTTTCATTGCGATCAACTGCGCGGCGATTCCGGAAACGCTGCTCGAAAGCGAATTGTTCGGGCATGAAAAGGGTGCGTTCACGGGCGCGGTCAAAACCACCGAGGGCAAGATCGAGCAGGCGCAGGGCGGCACGCTGTTTCTTGATGAAGTTGGCGATATTCCGCTGCCATTGCAGGTGAAGCTGCTGCGTTTTCTGCAGGAACGCGTGATCGAGCGGATCGGCGGGCGCAAGCCGATCGCGGTCGATACGCGGATCGTGTGCGCGACACATCAGGATGTCGACGCGATGATCGCCGATGGCCGGTTCCGTGATGATCTCTACTACCGCCTGGCGGAAATCGTTGTGCGCATCCCCTCGCTCGCCGAGCGGACGGGTGATGCCGGGCTGCTCGCGCGGCATTTCCTGAAGAAATACGCCAAAGCGATGAACTCGAGTGTGACGAGCCTTGCGCCTGATGCGCGCGCTGCGATCGACGCCTGGGGCTGGCCCGGCAATGTCCGCGAGCTCGAAAACCGCATGAAGCGCGCGGTGATCATGGCGGAAGGCAAGGCGATTACCGCGGCCGATCTCGATCTGGCAGGCGATGCGGAGCCCGAGCCACTGAACCTGAAAGCAGTGCGCGAAACGGCAGACCGTGCTGCGATCCGGCATGCTTTGGCGCGCGCGGAAGGTAACATCTCGAATACCGCCAAGCTGCTCGGGGTCAGCCGCCCGACGCTGTATGATTTGCTGAAGTCCTATGATCTTCATGTTTGAGGTAGCGAGATACGCCCGCCTTTCACCCCTCCCCTTCAGGGGAGGGGCTGGGGGTGGGGGCTATCCGAATGCGCTGCGCTGGTGGAGAGCCCCCACCCCAACCCCTCCCCTGAAGGGGAGGGGCTTCTTTGCGATGGCATTTGTTGCGGGAGCGCCACTACTCATTTATGCCGGTTTAGCCACACCCGCCCGTGCCGATGGCGCGACTGCTCGGCAGGAACTCGCGCTGAGCCTTGGATTGCTCAACCAGAACCAAGCGACGGCGGCGCGCAGCCATGCATTGAAGGCGGTCAATGCCGATCCGGGCTGGGGCCTTGCCCATGCCGTGCTCGCGCGCACCTATCTGGCGCTTGGCGAGGGCGCAGCGGCAGAGGGCGAGCTTGGCCGTGCGCGCGATGCCGGGTTCGATATGGCGCGCGCGCATCAGCTTTATGCCCATGCCTGGTTGCTGCAGGGTGATACGAAACGCGCGCTTGTCGAGGTTGACCGGGCACAGCCGCGCTACCGGCTCTATGCACTCCGCATCGGTGCACGGGCGCTGGCGGCGCAGGGCAGGCTGCCCGAGGCGCAGCGGCTGCTCGCAAAGATTCTCGAGGCGACCGACGGCGCGGATGGCCTCGCCTGGACCGATCTGGGCCGGGTGCGCCAGCAATCGAGCGATATCGCCGGTGCTATTGCCGCCGCCGATCGGGCGCTGGCGATCGACAAGGGCAATGTCGACGCGCTGGTGCTGCGCGGCGAACTGGTACGCGGGCAATATGGGTTGATTGCCGCGCTCCCGTGGTTCGAAACCGCGCTGCGGGTCGATCCGTGGCGGCACGATGCACTCATCCAATATGCAGCGACGCTTGGCGATGCCGGGCGCTACACTGCAATGCTGGGGGCGACGCGGCAGGCGCTGGCCGCTCGGCCGGGAAGCCCGCAGGCATTGTATCTGCAAGCGGTGATGGCCGCGCGGGCGGAGAATGACGATCTGGCGCGCAGCCTGCTCCAGCGCACCAATGGCGCGCTGGTCGGCCAGCCCGGACCGCTGCTTTTGGGCGGGATGCTCGATTATCGGGCGGGGGCCTATCAACAGGCGATTGACCAATGGCGCGGGCTGCTGAGCCTGCAGCCCATGAACCTCGACGCGCGGCGATTGCTGGGCGCGGCATTGCTCAAATCCGGCGATGCGCCGGGGGCGCTGGCGGTGCTGCGCGCGATTGCGGTGCGCGGCGATGCCGATAGTTATGTGCTTGGGCTGGCGGGGCAGGCATTCGAAACCACGAACGAACGCGATTGGGCCGCGCGGCTGCTCGATCGCGCAGCGATCCCCGCGCGGGATGAGACAAACCCGTTCGGCAGCGATGTGCCGCTTGCCGCAGCAGCGGGTGCGCTTGATCAACGCCCCGACGATCCGGTGCTTGCGGTCACTTATGTGCGTGGGCTGATCGACAGCGGGCGATTGGGTCCGGCATTAGCGGAAGCGCAACGGCTCGTGCGGCAGGCACCCGGGGCACCGCAGGCCCATTTGCTTGTCGGCGACATCCTGCTGCAGATGCAGCGTCCGCGCGATGCCGCCGCTGCCTATGCACGCGCGGCCAATCTGCGGTTCGATGAAGCGACGATGCTGCGTGTGGTCGATGCCTATGATCGCGCCGGTGATCGGCGCAAGGCAGCGGTGGTGCTGGCGCTGTTTCAGGCGCAGAACCCGATGAACGTCGCGGCCCTTCGGCTCACCGCGCACTGGCAGATCGCAGCGGGTGAATGGGATGCGGCGATTGACGGGCTTGAGGGGCTCCGCGCCCGGCTTGGCAATCGCGATGCAACTTTGCTCGCCGAACTCGCTTATGCCTATGCCGGGAACGGCGAGCTTGATGCAGCTCGCCTGTACGGCGCTGCGGCCTATCGACTGGCTCCCTTAAACCCCGCCGCAACCGACGCCTTTGGCTGGGCGCTTCATCAGGCAGGCGAGAATGAAGCGGCGCTGGAGCTGATGCGGAAAGCCGTATCGATCGCGCCCTGGCATAGCGGGCTGCGCTGGCACATTGCGCAGGTGAAGGCAGAACTGGGCCAGGACGCAGGCGCGCGCGCTGACATTGCGCAGGTGCTCGCCGATCCGCGCTTTACCGATCGCGCGGCGGCAACTGCACTATTGGCCGCGTTGCACTAGACAGCAAAATTGGGGCCAGCCGGAACAATAGAGCATCGTTATCGATTGACTTGTTCGTCGATTATCTTCCCAAGCGAGCGATGCCGAAACTGGTTGAATTCGATCTGCCGCTGGCCCTTGCCCCGCGCATTCCGATCTGGTTGACCCAGATTGGTATCGGCTTGATCAGTGTTATGCTGTTCGGCGTGATGCGGCTGGTGCTCGATGTGGTGGCACCGGGCGTTGCCCCTTTCGCGATGATCTATCCCGGCATCATGCTGGCCACGTTGGCGGGTCGTTGGCAGGCGGGGGTGGTATGTGCGGCCATGCTCGTTATGGGCGCGTGGTATTACATCATGCCGGTGCAGAACTCCTTTGCTTTCATCGACAAGGCAGGTCCGGCGACCATCGCCATCGTTTGTTTTGCTTCTGCCGCGACGATCATCGTTGCTGAAATATTCCGCCGCGCGGTGCGCAATGCGGCTGCCGAACGCGATCGCCAGGTTGCTG
The DNA here is from genome assembly GCA_002280555.1 of Sphingomonas sp. 32-62-10. Taxonomy (GTDB): domain Bacteria; phylum Pseudomonadota; class Alphaproteobacteria; order Sphingomonadales; family Sphingomonadaceae; genus Sphingomonas. The sequence continues at coordinate 1,232 of NCEE01000025.1, read as the reverse complement.
AACGCGATCTGTTCCTCGAAGAATTCGACCACCGGGTGAAGAACAACTTCGCGATCGTGGTCAGCCTGCTCGAGCTCCAGCGCCGCCGTGCCGATCCGACGACCGCGGCCGCGCTTGGCGAGGCGTTGATGCGGGTGGAAAGCATCGGCCGCGCGCATCGGCATTTGTATCGCGGTGGCGATCAGCCCGGTTCGGTGCAGATCAGCGCGTATCTGGCGGAATTATGCGCGGCGCTGGCCGATGTGTTGAAGATGCGCGGTGCGATCACGCTTGATTTCAACAGCGTTGACGCGCTGGTGCCGCGCGATCGGGCGGTCTCGATCGGCCTTGTTGTCAACGAACTTGTGACCAACGCGACCAAGCACGCCTTTCATGATCGCGAGGCGGGGACGATCGCGGTATCGTTCAGCCCGGCGCCGGGCGGTTGGCAGGTCGTGGTCGCTGATGACGGGATCGGGATGCCGACGCGGATCACCAATGAAAAACGCGACGGCGGCCTTGGATCGAAACTGGTGGAAGCCTTTGCCCGCCAGGCCGGCGGTACGATCACCACCCAGAGCGATGCGACAGGGACAAGGGTAACGCTAAGCCTGGCGGCGTAACTCGCCGAATCAGCCCAGCGCTTCCACCTGTTCCGCCAGCTCCAGCCAGCGCATCTCCGCCGCTTCTTTCTCAGTACGCTCGCGCTCGATCGCCTTGGTCAGCGCTTCGAACCGCGCGAAATCGCGGGTGTAGAGATCGGGATCGGCGAGGAGCGCCTCGTTCCGCGCGATGGTTTTCTCCATCTCCTCGATCCGCTTTGGCAGCTGATCATAATCGCGCTGGTCCTTGTAGGTCAGCTTGGCGCGCGGCGCAGGCGGCGGCGCTGGTGCGGCAGATGATGCCTTGGCCGCCGGCGCGCGCTTGGTGTCGACCCGCTGGCTGCGCTGGCGTTCCCAGTCCTCATAACCGCCTGCCACGACATCGACATGGCCGCTCCCGTCGAGGCCCAGCGTGATCGTGACGGTGCGATCGAGGAAATCGCGGTCATGGCTGACGATCAGCACGGTCCCGTCATAATCGCCAATCACTTCCTGCAGCAGATCGAGCGTTTCGAGATCGAGATCGTTGGTCGGCTCGTCGAGGACCAGCAGGTTGGAGGGGCGGGCGAATTCGCGCGCGAGCCTCTTTTTGTCGCTCACCCAGGCTGCGGTAGCGACCGTTGGAACTTCCAGCGAGTGTGTGGCCACAAC
>NCEE01000042.1 GCA_002280555.1 Sphingomonas sp. 32-62-10 | reverse complement strand
GCAGCTTGGCGTGATCGCCGCGGAAATGTTCGAGCAGTTCGACGATGAAGGTACCGGTGCCGGTGGCGGGATCGAGAATTTCCACACCGCGATCGACCAGATTCTTGCCGAAATGCTTTTCGCACAGCCAATCGGCGCTGCGGATCATGAACCGGACGATCTCGCCGGGAGTATAGACCACGCCCAACCGGTCGGCGGCCTTGGCGTTGTAGACTTTGTAGAAATTCTCGTAGAGTCCCTTCAGGAAACCCTGTTTTTCGGAATGGCTCTGGATGACGGCGGCGGCTTGGCTGATGCCGGCATAATAGGGTTGAAGCGCGCGTAGCAGCTTCTGCTTCTCGCCATAGCCCAACAGCTTTTCTTCAAGCTTGTAGAGTTCGCTGGCGACATTGTTCTGGCGGTGGAAATCGGGGTTGTCGAACACCTTGGCGAAAATATCTTCAGTCAGGATGTGCTGGATCAGCATTTCCTGCACGTCTTCTTCGCTGACCGCCGGATTGATGGCATCCTGTGCGTGTTTCAGAAAGGCAGCCTCGGCGGCGCCGAAATCACGGCTGGCAGCGCGCTTTTCGGCGATCAGGTCTCGCAATGCCGTCAGCACCTGAGGCAAATCCTGCCCGAACTGCTTCACCGCCTTGTTGAAATCGGCGATCTCCTGCCGTTCATGCGCAAAGAAGCGGATGAGCAGCGGGTAGAGCGCGTCGGTATCGTCCATCGCGACGCGCAGCATTTCATGCCCGTCCTGAATCAGAATGGCGGTGTGATCGTCCGAATAGATGATGTTGTCGCGCGGATAGCCCTTGCGCGACTTGGCGGCAATTTCAGCATCGAGATCATCGTCCGCGTCCTTGGCTTCCTAATAGCCGAAAGGAACGCGCAGCGGGTGGAGCAGAGCGCCGTCGATATAGATTCGGTTCTTTTGCGCGGTGGTGATGGCGTGTTCGGGGACGAATTGCAGATCCTGCGACCGGCCCCAGCGTTTGAGCAAATCCTTGAACGCTTCTCGCAGCACGCTTTCGCGGCGGCTACCCGATACCGCGCGCAGTCGATCAAGCTCGGCGCGATATTCGTTGATGAGTGCCTTGCTGATGAGTCCGCTCCCCCGTGCGCCTGCACGATGCGCAAGCGGTTGACGCTAGGCAAGAAAAAACCCCGCCCGGCGGGTGCCGGGCGGGGCTTGGCTTGTTTGAAGGCTCACCGCCAAGGGCGGGTGCGGTTGATCAGGCCGGGTTGTGCTTTTCGAGGAACTTCTTGGTTTCGATCAGCACCTGCAGCCGGTCTTCCTCACGCAGCAGATTATGCGTGTTGAGCGGCTGTTCGACATAGACGAAATCCTTGCCTTCCACCTTCCCGGCCGCTTTCAGCCGCGCCACCAGATCGCGCGACTGGGCGACGGGGACGCGCACGTCCTTGGCGCCGTGGATGATCAGGACGGGGATTTTGTAGTTTTCGGGGTGCAGGCCGGGCGATACATCGATCAGATTGCCCGCCTGACCGAGAAAGGCCTTAGCATTATAGCGCCCGAGATACCCTTTATCGTAGCGGACCATGGCGGGCAGATCATGCACACCCGCGCCCGTGATGGCGCAGCGATATTTGTCACCATCGCGCTCAGCCGCGCGGCTGGCCGCATAGCCGCCGTATGACCAGCCCATCATGCACACACGCTTGGGATCGATGGTGCCCTGCCCGGCCAGCCAGGTGACCGCATCGTTCAGGTCATCCTGCATGCGGTAGCCCCAATTCTTGTCGCCATCCTTTTCCCAGGCAGTGCCATAGCCGGTGGAGCCCCGGAAATTCGGCTGGATCACGACATAGCCGGTTTCCGCCAGCGCCTGTGCCCAGCCAAAAGGATCCCAGTCGGCGGAATCGCGTGCCCAGGGCCCGCCATGCGGTAGCACGATCAGCGGCAGGTTCTTCTTACCCGCGCGGTGGCGCGGCATCGTCAGTACCGCTTCGATCGATTTACCGTCACTGGCGGTATAGCGGACCATCGAAACCGGGTTCAGCTGCGCGTTCTTGAGCGTTTCATTGGCAAAAGCGAGCCGCGCCACCGATCCCGATACGCTGTTGAACATGAACCAGCTTTCGGCCTGGCCCGTCGCAGCGACGCGGAACACGATCTTCTCCCGCTTGGCATCGCCACTGGCGATATAGACATTGCCCTTGCCGAAGCCATTTTCGAGCACAGCCTGAATCTGTTTCAACCGCGAATCGAAGAAGACCTGGACCTCTCGATCCTTGGTCACTTCGACAGCATCAAGCCGGGTGCGATCATAGGAAAGGCGGGGGCCATCAATATCATAGCCGTCGACGCCGAACACCTTTTCGCCCAGCTTCATTCCTGCCACGTCAAACGTGTAGAGCGCCCGGTACCCGTCCTTTGCGCTGACCGCATAGGCCTTGCCATCGGGCATCATGAAATCGGGCAGGGCGGCCCCGGCGAACCGATCCGGCACACCCTCGTAAACGGTGTGCATCGCGTCGTTCGGGCCATCACGATACAGCACGGTCACCTTGCCGGTATCGGCATCGCGGCGCGCGCCCATCCGCACGACGCCCGCCAGATCGGCGGTCCATCCGCGCACCACCGGGTTTGATCGCATCGCCACCTTGGCCTTGCCGGTAACCGCATCCACCTCAATCACTTCGGGCGCACTGAGGCTTTCGGTGCCGTTGCGCGGGTTGCGGCGCTGAAGCAGAATGCGCGGCGCGCCGGAATTGGAGGCCCAGAGCAAATCCGTACCGAGAAAACTATCATCCCAGCCGAGTGGCGTCGTCTTCTTCGTCTCACGATTATACGATGCGTAGCGGACGTTATCGAACCATTCGCCCGCATAGTTATCGCGCGAGCTGAAGCCGATCAGCAGCAGATTGTTGTCCAGCCATCTATAATCGATGATCTGACGCTCACCGAGCTTGTCGACGCTGGCCTCGCCATCGCGAGCGATCACTTCCGGCTTGCCGGGCGTCCCGACGGGTACGATGGCAAGCGCCTGAACACCGGCCGACCGAACCTTGGCGATCATCCAGTTGCCATCGGGCGACAGCACCGGGCGCTGAATGACGGGGAACTGAGCGAATGTCTCGATCGGAACGACCTTGCCGTCCCAATCGCTAACGGGCTTCACCTGCGCAGGCGCCGCCGACCAGCCGATCAGTGCCGTGGTGGCCAAGGCCCCCAAAACCAAACCGAAATTGCGTTTCTTCATCGTCTGCACTCCCCATTTGGGAGCAAGTCTATCGTGCGCGTTACTCAAATCAAGCTGTTGCAATTCTACAGCGATCCCGGCCGGCGACCCGCATCGCCAGCCGGAAATTCGATCAACCGCCCGCAAGCGCCGCGAGCAGCAACAGCGCGACGATGTTGGTAATCTTGATCATCGGGTTCACCGCCGGGCCTGCCGTATCCTTATACGGATCGCCCACGGTATCGCCCGTCACCGCGGCCTTATGGGCTTCACTGCCCTTGCCGCCGTGATGGCCGTCCTCGATGTACTTCTTGGCGTTATCCCACGCGCCGCCGCCGCTCGTCATCGAAATCGCGACGAACAAGCCGGAGACAATCACGCCGAGCAGCATCGCGCCGAGCGCGGCAAAGCCCTCTGCCTGACCCGCCACGCCGGTGATGATGAAATAGACCGCGACCGGGCTGAGCACCGGCAACAGGCTGGGGACGATCATCTCCGCGATCGCCGCCTTGGTGACGAGATCGACGGTGCGGGCATAGTTGGGGCGGCTGGTGCCGGCCATGATGCCTGGATTCTCGCGGAACTGGGCGCGGACATCCTCCACGACCGAGCCGGCGGCACGGCCGACCGCGGTCATCCCCATCGCCCCGAACAGATAGGGCAGCAGCGCGCCGAGCAGCAGCCCGACGATGACATAGGGGTTGCTGAGCTGGAAGTTCACCGCGAGCGTGGGGAAATCGCGCGCGAGATCGCTCGTATAGGCGTTGAACAGCACGAGCGCGGCGAGCGCGGCCGAGCCGATCGCATAGCCCTTGGTCACGGCCTTGGTGGTGTTGCCGACCGCGTCGAGCGCATCGGTGCGATGGCGAACATCATCGGGGAGCCCCGCCATTTCGGCGATGCCGCCCGCATTATCCGTAACCGGGCCATAGGCATCGAGCGCGACGACCATGCCGGCCTGGGCCAGCATCGACGTGGCGGCAAATGCGATGCCGATAACGCCCGCAAGCTGATAGGCCGCGATCACCGCGACGACGATGACGATGGTGGGGAGCGCAGGCGATTCGAGGCTGACCGCGAGACCCTGGATGACGTTGGTGCCGTGGCCCGTCTCCGATGCCTTGGCGATGCTGCGCACGGGGCGGAACCCGGTGCCGGTATAATATTCGGTGATCCACACGAGCAGGCCGGTGACGGCAAGCCCGATCATCATGCACCAGAACAGCGCCATGCCGGTGGTGGTGGTGGCCGCTGCGCCCGCAAGCGCCTCTGCCGTCGCGCCGCCGCCGTCGAGGAAGGCGTTGCCGCCAATCACCGCGTTCATGTCACCCAGCGTGTACTGCGTGGCGAAATAGATGGCGGGAACGGACAGGCCAACGCTGAGCCAGAAGCCCTTGTAAAGCGCGCCCATGATGTTGTTGCTGCTGCCCAGACGGACCGCATAGGTGCCGATGATCGAGGTGATGATGCACACGCCGCCGACGATGAGCGGAAGCGTCATCACCTGAAGCAGCTGATCGGCATTCTTCAGCGCAAGCGCGACCGAGATCATCGTGACACCGAAGGTAACGACATAGGTTTCGAACAGATCGGCGGCCATGCCCGCGCAATCGCCGACATTGTCACCGACGTTATCGGCGATGGTAGCGGGGTTGCGGGGATCATCCTCTGGGATGCCGGCCTCGACCTTGCCGACCAGATCGGCGCCAACGTCTGCCGCCTTGGTGAAGATACCGCCGCCGAGGCGCGCGAAGATGGAGATGAGCGAGGAGCCGAAAGCAAGGCCGGTGAGCGCCTTGACGACGATCTGCGCGCCGGCATCCGCGCCGTCAGGGCCGGCGAGGAACCAGAACACGCCCGAGATCGAGAGCAAGCCGAGCCCCGCCACCAGCATGCCGGTGATCGCGCCCGCGCGGAACGCCATCGTCAACCCGCCCTGCAGCGAGGTGCGGGCCGCTTCTGCCGTGCGCACATTGGCGCGCACCGAGATGTTCATGCCGATATAGCCAGCGACGCCCGAAAGGACCGCGCCGATCGCGAAGCTGGCCGCCGAGACGGGCGAGCTCATGCCATCGATCAGCACCCAGACGAGCACGAGCATGATGACGCCGACGATGCCGATCGTGCGATACTGACGGCCGAGATAGGCCTGTGCGCCTTCCTGAATGGCGGCCGCGATATCGCGCATCTTCTCATTGCCCGCAACGGTCGCTTCAGGGGCTGCCGACATAGCCCGCCCCCTAGCGCCTGTCTTATGGCGACGACCCTATAAGCGTGACAGAGACGAGCGCAAGCGCCGAGGGTGGTGGTTATGCGCCACCATGTTCGAAGCCGAGCCGCATGGGCAGCGGCACGGGCTCGGCGCCATCGGTGAGTGTCAGCCCCTGCCCCTCCGCAAAGCTGCCGATCCGGCGGGCGGGGACGGCGAGCGATGCGGGTGCCGCGAACAACAGCTGGTAATCATCCCCTGCCGTTGCCGCGCGGAGCCGGGCGGCGCGATCATCACCGATATGCGCGCGATAGGCATCGGACAGCGGGATCACGGCAAGATCGATCGTGACGGCAAGACCACTTGCGGCGGCCATCCGCGCGGCATCGATCAACAGCCCGTCGGACACGTCCATCATCGCGTGCACATGCGCGGCGAGGATGCGCCCCTCCCCCAGCCGGGGCAACGGCCGGCGATAGGCGTTCAGTAATGCATCCAGTCCGAGTTCACCTTGCGCAATGGCAAGCCCCGCGCCTGAATCGCCGATCGTGCCGGTGACGAACAACCCGTCCCCCGCCCGCGCACCGCTGCGGCTGGGGGCGTGGGTCGCATGGCCAATTGCGGTGAGCGTCATCACACGCGGGGCGCCCTGCGGCAGTGAAACGGTATCGCCGCCGAGCAGCTGGCAGCCCAGCTGGCGAAGCGCCGCATCGAACCCGGCGAGGAAATCGCGATCCCAGGCGTCATCGCCCAGCGGATAGTTAAGCAGCACGCCGACCGGATCGGCGCCCTTGGCGGCAAGATCCGACAGGTTCACCGCGAGCAATTTCCACGCGACATCATGCGCGGGATCGCTGGCGAGGAAGTGCACGCCCTCGACAAGCGTATCGGTGGTGAGGACATAACCGCCGAGCCGCGCGACATCGTCCGCGAGCCCCTGCGCACCCGGATGGAGCGGCAGTGCGCGCAACGCGGCGAGGAAATCGGCTTCGGTCATGGGAGATTGGTAGCGCGGGTTGGAGGCGGTGTCTGCTTTTGGTGGGAAGCGGTCACCTCAATTTCAGATGTATCCCCGCGAAGGCGGGGATCCAGTCTGGGCTCCCGCCTTCGCGGGAGCACAGGTGAGGGGCGAAAGCAGCCATTCGCTAATCCTCCCTTCCCGGCCCTGATCCGGGGTCCCGCTGTTATCGCAAACGGGGCAATGGCAGCGGGACGTCGGGTCGAGCCCGGGGTGACGGGAGATTTGAGGGTGGTTTAGGTAACTAATTGGGCGGACACCCGCCCGGTCACTTTCCTCGCTTGGCACCGTCCAGCGCGCGATCGGTGCGGGCGGTTTCGGTGGCGGCGGCGGATTTCTCTGCTTTGGTCCGGCCGAAGGCGGCACGGTTGGCGCTGGCCTTCGCTTCGGCCCCGGCGCGTGCTTTGGCCTTGCGGGCGGTGCGCAGGTTGATGATGTCGCTCACCCCGCCCCCCTTAATCTGCCCGCACGACCTTGCTGATCGCGTCGAGCAGGCCATTCACGAACCCCGCCTCGCGCTTGTCGTAAAAGGCGTGGGCGACATCGACATATTCGGTGATGACCGCACCTGTCGGCACATCGGCGCGGGCGAGCAGTTCATAGGTGCCGCAGCGCAGGATCGCCTTCATCGGCTTGTCGAGCCGATCGAGGTGCCAGCCGGTCGCGAGTTTTGCCGCAATCGCCGCGTCGATCTCGCCCTCGCGCGCGAGCACGCCCTTTACGACATCGTCGAAGAAATCGACATCAGCATCGGCATATTGCGCATCCTCAATCTCCGCACCGAGGCGGTGATTGTGGAATTCATGCAGCAGCTGCGCGATCGGCGTTTGCTCCATATCATGCTGGTACAGCGCCTGGACAGCACCGAGCCGTGAGGCGGCGCGCGCCTTGCTGCGCGCAGCGGTGCGGAGATTGGATCGGGGGTTGGGGCGGGTCATGTTAAAGGTCCTATACCCGGAAAAACAAGATTGTACCCCCGCGAAGGCGGGGGTCCAGACTGGGTCCCCGCCTTCGCGAGGACACAAGGGGCTCGGGGTCAGTGTTGGTTGCTTGTTAACCGAAGCGCTACCGACCGCGCATGCGCGGGCAGGCCCTCCGCTCTCGCGAGCACCACTGCCGCCGGGCCGATGGCAGCGAGGCTCGCCGGATCGAGCTGAAGGAAGCTGGTGCGTTTCATGAAATCGAGGACCGAGAGCCCGCTGGAGAAACGCGCACGGCGGCCGGTGGGGAGGACGTGGTTCGGCCCCGCGACATAATCGCCGACGGCTTCGGGCGTGTGGCGGCCGAGGAATACCGAGCCTGCATGCCGGACCTGATCGAACAGCGCCTGCGGGTCCGCCACCGCCAGTTCGAGATGTTCGGCAGCGAGGCGATCGACCAGCGGCATCGCTTCGGCAAAATCGCGCACGACGATGATCGCGCCATTCGCATCCCAGGCTGCGCGGGCGACCTTGGCGGTGGCGAGCGTTTCGATCTGCGCGTCGACGCACGCCGCGACCTTGTCAGCAAAACCCGCATCGTCAGTGAACAGGATCGACTGGCTGGTGGGATCATGTTCGGACTGGCTGAGCAGATCGGCGGCGATCCAGTCGGGATCATTCGCGCCGTCGGCGACGACGACGATCTCGCTGGGACCAGCGACCATGTCGATCCCGACCACGCCGTAAAGCTGGCGCTTGGCCTCTGCCACCCAGGCATTGCCGGGGCCGGTGATGACGTCGACGGGCTTTATCCGGTCCGTGCCGTACGCCAGCGCCGCGACGGCTTGCGCGCCGCCGATGCGCCAGACTTCGTCAACACCCGCCAGATGCGCGGCGGCGAGGACGAGCGGGTTGATCTCTCCCTTTGGCGTCGGCGTGACCATCACGAGCCGGTCGACCCCAGCAACCTTGGCGGGAATCGCGTTCATCAGCACCGAACTGGGATAAGCCGCGCGGCCACCGGGGACATACACTCCCGCCGCCTCGACCGCCGACCAGCGCGCGCCGAGCCGCACCCCGGCGCTGTCAGTCGTGTCGCTGCCCTCGGGGCGCTGCTTGCGGTGATAGGTAGCGATGCGCTCCGCCGCGAGATCGAGCGCGGCCCGTAAGTCGGGTTCGAGCGCGTCATAGGCGGCGCGGCAATCGGCAAGATCGATCTGCCAGCCCGAACTTGCCAGATCATGGCCATCGAACTGCAGGGTCAGCGCGGCGACGGCGGCATCGCCTTCCTCGCGCACACGGCGGATGATCGCGGTCACGTCGCGCGCGACATCGTCATCGGCTTCGCGACGTGCATTGACGAGTGCGGTGAACGCACTGGCGAAATCGGGGGCGGCGGTGGAGAGTCTGATCATGACGATAAGGTTCCCGTTCGTGTCGAGCGTAGTCGAGACACCTTACGCAGCGTTTGGGGCCTGTTTCTCGACTTCGCTCGAAACGAACGGATTGCTAAGCTGTTCACGCCACCGCCCTTCGGAACGCATCGACCAGCGGTACGACATCGGCGCGGGTTTTGAAGGCGGCGCGGTTGACGACAAGGCGGCTCGTCACCTCGGCAATCACCTCAACTTCAACGAGGCCGTTTTCCTTCAGCGTGCGGCCAGAGGACACCAGATCGACGATGCGCGGGGCGAGGCCAAGCAAAGGGGCCAGTTCCATCCAGCGAAATGCGCCTTGGTGACGTGCGGATATTTGGTCGCGATGCGGACATGGCTCCACCCGCGCGGATCATCAGTCGCGGCCATTTCGGCGGGTTCGGCGACCGACAGGCGGCAATGGCCGATGCCGAGATCAACCGGCGCGTACAGCTCCGAATAGGCGAATTCGGCGAGCACGTCAGACCCGACGATCCCCAATTGCGCGGCCCCATGCGCCACAAAGGTCGCCACATCGAACGCGCGGACGCGGATCAGCTCGATCCCGGGCTGGTTCGTCGTGAAGCGCAGGGCGCGGCTGGACTCGTCGGCAAAGGCGGGCTCAGGCTCGATCCCGACGCGCGCGAGCAGCGGCAGTGCCTCTTCGAGGATGCGCCCCTTGGGGACGGCGATGATGATGGGCGATTGAGACATGGGCGTCGCGCTTTACGTGGCGCGTCGCGGCGGCGCAACAAGACCTTAGCCGGTAGGGAGAATTTGGATGGCCGATGAAGCAACCAATCGCGAAGCCTTTCGCGTGCAGGCGGAATATTCCGCCGCGATGGACGCACCGATTGTAACGCGGGTGTGCCTGTCGCTGGGGCGGGTAATTGACCGGACCACAGCCACGGGACGCGCTGTCCTCGACTGGCCCGGCGATCCGGTGGCGGATGCGATCGTGCTTCGGTTGATGGGCGGATTTCACGCGCTCCACCGGTCAGTCGCTGACTGGGGCGTATCGCGGGTGTTTCGCGGCGAGCTGATCGATCCGACCGAGGTCGATGTGCTGATCGAGGAGGCGTTGCAGACACATGACGCCGCGCTGCTGCCCTGGCTCGACGGACCGCCCCAGACCAATGAGGCGGGGCGATCGGCGGGGCTGATGACCGGGCTGCTCCATCTGGCGCAGCGGTTCGGGCCGAAGATCGAACTGCTCGAGATCGGATCGAGCGCTGGGCTGAACTTGCTGATCGATCGATACGGCTTTGATCTCGGCGGGGTGCGCGCTGGGCCTGACCCGGCCGAGCTGTCGATCACGCCCGAATGGCGCGGACCGCCGCCGCCCGATGTGCCGATCGAGATCGACAGCGTGCGCGGGGTCGATATCGCGCCGGTCGACCTGATCGATGATGCCGCCGCCGAACGGCTCGCGGCCTATGTATGGGTTGATGCGATCGAGCGGCAGGCGCGGATCGATACCGCGATTGCGATGGTGCGACGGTACGGCGTGCAGCTAGAGGCGGGCGATGCCGCCGACTGGGTGGAAACGCGACTGGCCGAGCCACAAGCTGAAAGGGTCACGCGCGTGCTGATGCATTCGGTGGTGTGGCAATATATTCCCAAGTCAGGCCGCGACCGGATCCGCACCGCGATGGCATCGGCGGGCGCGCGGGCGCCGGCGGGCAAGCGGCTCGGCTGGGTGATGATGGAACCCAACCGCGATCTCCACCGTCACGAAGTCCGCGTGCAGGGCTGGCCGGGGGAGACGCCGATGGAGTTGGTCGCGCTGACCCATGCACATGGCGCGTGGGTGGAGGGACTCGAGCCGCCCTATGAAACGCGCGATTATGTGATGCGGGGCGGCGGGTCTGTCGAGGCGTGAGGTTTATCGATAACCAGGATCGTCGAACCAGTTTGCAGCAACTGGCCATTGTTCGCTTACCCGATCGGTAAACACCGCTTCGCGCTTTTCAAGGAAGGACATCACGCCCTCCTTCGCATCCGCGCCGCCTCCGCGCACCCAGACGCCGCGGCTGTCGATGCGATGCGCGTCCATTGGGTGTGCCGCGCCCATCATCGCCCACATCATCCGCCGCGTCATTGCGACCGACACCGGCGCGCTGTGCGCAGTCAGCTCAAGCGCCAGCGCGCGTGCGGCTGGCAAAAGATCGTCCGGCGCGTGCACGCTGCGCACCAATCCACCCTTCAGCGCTTCATCCGCATCGAACACCCGGCCCGAATAACACCACTCAAGCGCTTGCCCGATCCCCACGAGCCGCGGCAGGAACCAGCTCGATGCGGCCTCCGGCACGATCCCGCGCCGCGCAAAGACAAAGCCGAACCGCGCGGTATCGCTCGCCAGCCGGAAATCCATCGGCAGCAGCATCGTCGCGCCGATGCCGACGGCGGGTCCGTTGATCGCGCCGATCACCGGCTTCAGCGACGCGAAGATCCGCAGCGCAAACCGCCCGCCGGAATCGCGCACCGCCGGATGCGCGAAATCGACCGTGCCGTCGGCTGCCACCGGCCCGTCAGTGCCAAGCCGCGCATAATCGAATGTCGCATCGCCCGCCGACAGATCGGCCCCCGCACAATAGCCGCGCCCGGCGCCGGTAATAATCACTGCGCGCACAGCATCATCGGCATCGGTGATGTCGAACGCCGCGATCAGATCCGCCATCATTTGGCCCGTGAACGCGTTCAGCCGATCGGGCCGGTTGAGCGTCATGGTGGCGATGCCACCTTGTTCGGGGGGATCGATCGCCAGAGTGATCGTCTCGAAATCGGCCATGTTGATCCTCGCTTGCGGCACCTTTGCGCCACCGTAACGGGTTTTTAGCGTCCCGCCATGTAGCGTTGCCGTTCCACGTCCGGGCCCTCACGCATGATCCGATATTATCTGTTGCATGCGAAACGCCCATCGGGAAGGCGGCCGGTCGCGTGAGTGCGCCCACCGTCAGTGTAATCATGGCGGTCTATAACGGCGCAGCGGTGATCGGCGAGGCAATCGACAGCCTGATCGCGCAGCGCTTCAAGGATTTCGAAGTGGTGATCGTCGACGATGGTTCGACCGACCGGACGCGCGAATTGCTGCGCAGCATATCCGACTCGCGGTTTCGGATTATCGAAGCGCCGATCAATGCGGGAGCCGTCCACGCACGCAATCTCGCCTTTGCCGAGACACGCGGGAAATACATCGCGGCGTTGGACCATGACGATATCTGCCATCCCGATCGCTTTGCGATGCAGGTGGCGTATCTCGATACCCATCCGGACACAGTGTTGGTGGCAACTGCTACTCAGCAGTTGTACGAAGGCTCGATACGACCTTCGGCATTGCCCGCCATGACGAGTCCGGCGCTCGTGGAATGGATGCTGTGGATCTGCAATCCGATCGTCTGGTCATCGGTGATGCTGCGCAGCAATGCTGCGCGCGAGCTGGTGCCATTCACCCGGCCCGAGCGGTTATATGCGGAGGATTTCGATCTTTATCACCGGCTTTCCGACAAGGGACGCATTGCCCAGGTCGACACCGAACTGCTCACCTATCGGAGCCATGCCGGCGGCGTGTCGCAGCGTTTTATTGCGGCGATGGAGGCGAGCGCCACGCAGGTGTTCGTTGACCAGCATCGCGAATTACTTGGTGACGAGGTCACCGAGCGTGCCGCATTGCTCGTACAGCATGTGATGCGACAAACGCCGGTACCCGATCGCGCGACGCTGATGGCGCTGGGCGAGACGATCATGACGTTACAGCACGCCTTTCTTGAACACATTCGGCCAGCTGACGCCGATATTCGCCTGATCCGCTGGGGGACTGCGCGGCTTTGGGCGCGGATCGGGCGCGCCGCGCTGCGGTCGGGGATGATGGGACTTGCGGACATTGTCGCGGTACGGCCTAACCATCTTGGTTTGGGTTATGCCAGTCTAAATGATTTGGTGGTGTCGGCAGTGGTCGGCGGCGTGCGGAACGCGTCCCAATCGAAAGCCCGTGTCGCTTTGGGCTGACGAGGTAGGGCTGGCGTGAACTTCTGCCTGAACTGCCCCGCGTCACGCGTCACGCGTTACGCGTTACGCGTCACATGAACGCGAAAAAGCCCGCCGACCGAGTGGTCTGGCGGGCTTTTCGAATATGATGATCGCGAAAGACGGTTGGTTGCGGGGACAGGATTTGAACCTGTGACCTTCAGGTTATGAGCCTGACGAGCTACCGGGCTGCTCCACCCCGCGCCAACCATTGGATCACTGACAGAAGCCAGACTGATCCAAATTCTTACCCATCAGAGACGCAAACGCCTCCGCAATGCGGAGGCGCACGCGCCCTCGCGGGCAAAAACATGTGAATGGGTTCGTATAGAAACGTTTATCCGTACAGCACCAGCTACAATGCCTGGCGACGACCTACTCTTCCACTGCTTAGGCAGTAGTACCATCGGCGCTGTCAGGTTTCACGGCCGAGTTCGGGATGGGATCGGGTGGTTCACTGACGCTATGGCCACCAGGCAATGAAGCCGGTGCTGTCAAGAAAAACGGTTCTTAAGATCGTGCACTGCAAGCGGCGAACCGCTTACAAAATTAATCAGGCGTACGATGATCATCCGACCATATGACGACCGCTGCGGGCAAAGCCCAGAGCTGTCATTGATGGTGGGACTCTCAAGCGCGAATAGGACAATTAGTATCGGTTAGCTCCACACGTTACCGCGCTTCCACATCCGATCTATCAAGGTCGTGGTCTCCGACCGTCCTATGAAATCTTATCTCGAGGGAGGCTTCCCGCTTAGATGCTTTCAGCGGTTATCCCGTCCATACATAGCTACCCTGCTGCGCTTCTGGCGAAACGACAGGTACACCAGAGGTATGTTCAACCCGGTCCTCTCGTACTAGGGTCAACTCCTCTCAAATTTCGACGCCCACGGCAGATAGGGACCAAACTGTC
>NCEE01000041.1 GCA_002280555.1 Sphingomonas sp. 32-62-10 | reverse complement strand
ATAGGCGATCATGCGCGCCAGATAGGCATCGGCATCGCCCGGCGTATCGATCCGGTGATCGACATCGAGCAGCTGCGGGATATCGAGATACGCCCCCACATTCTGGGCGACCACATAAGGCGAGTTGCGCCACCCGGAGGTGAGCGTGGCGACGTCGCCATAGGGCAGCGCATATCCGTCAGTCGCGCGTTGATAGGCGGTTTGGACGACCTCGACATTGGTGCGCATGCCCGGGCTCAGCGCCGTCGTATCGATCTTGCGCAATTTGCCGAGCACGGTCTTGGCGTGGCTTGCTGCCGCCGCTTTGCCGGCGGGGCCGCGATCACTGAGCCGGTGCTTCAAAGCGGCGCGCTTGCCCTTGTCAAGTCCCAGCCCGGCAGCGGCTTCGGGGTAATCAGCGAACATCGTTTCGGCAGTATCAGCGAGCAGCGTCGTGGCTGCCGAATCGGCGCCTGTCGCGCCAAAGGCAGTTCCGGGGAGCATTGCCGCAAGGGTCGCAGCGCCGGTGCCTTGCAAAAGATCACGACGATTGAACGGCATCCGCATTCTCCCAGAACATTGCCCTAACTTATGATCGTCACCATCCGGCTGCGCAACCGATCTGCTGTCGCTCGCGCGGGCTATCGGCTATGGTTGCCTGCGGGACGAACCCCTCGCCCGATCAGGAAGGATTATCCTATGTCGATGCTCGATGGATTGCTCGGTCAGGTGACGCAGAATGTCGATATCAAGAATTTGGCGGCCAAGGTTGGCCTGACGCCCGAACAGGTCGAAGCCGCCGTTGGTGCGCTCGGCAAGGCGCATCCGGCGCCCGGCGATACCGTGCAGACGGCCGCATCGGCGACGGGGTTGTCGCCCGATATTCTGCAGCAAATCGTCGGCCATATTGGGGGCGAGGGATCGCTGGCGCAGTTCGCGACGCTGCTCGGCGGGGCTGGCGCATCCGGTGTGATGGGGCAGATCGGTGGCATGCTCGACCGCGACGGCGATGGCAATCCGATCAACGATCTCGCCGGGCTGGCGAGCGGGTTTTTCGGCAAGAAGTAAGTGAAGTCATGCCCAGCGCAGAAAGACGTAAGGGCGATCGACCCTCACAGCCGTTCGGGCTGAGCGAAGTCGAAGCCCATGCGTTGCGCTTGCCCTTCGACTTCGCTCAGGGCTATCGGGTTAAGGATTGATTCAATCCAAGTCACCTGTCGATAAGCGCGGCTTCAACTACCTTGATCGTCATTGCGAACAACGTGAAGCATTCCAGGGTGGCGCGTCCAACGCTGGATTGCTTCGCTGCGCTCGCAATGACGATCGACTTGCTTATCCCATCGATACGATCAGTGCGTGAGTTCTTCAGGGATCGTCCCGCCATTTTCGGCGAGCTTTTTCATCACCTGCTTGTGCAGCCAGATGTTCATCTCCGCGCTGCCGTCCTTCTCGCCGGTATAGCCGAGTTCGTCGGCGAGTTCCTTGCGGTTTGTAAGGCTCGAATCGAGTCCGATCAGCTTCATCAGATCGACGATCGAGGTGCGCCAGTTGAGCTTTTCGCTGTGATGCGACGCGATCTCGTCGAGCAACGCGGTGACGTCGACCTGGACGGGCGCGCTCGGCGCAGGGGTTGCGGCTACGGGTGCTGCGGCGGGGGCGCCTGCCGCAACAGGCGCGGGCGCCGGGGCTGGCGCGGCCTTGGCGGCGGCTTTGCCCCAGATGGCGTCCTTGATCATGCCGAAAATGCTCATGCGTCGTGCTCCTGTAGGCTAGGGGATTATCGTTTACCCCCTCAACGTGACAGCACCGCGATGGTTGCCGCGCCATCGTCCGTCGCTTCAGCGCAGCGCGACTTGCGCCTCGACGACCAGCTTGCCGCCGCGCATGCCGGCAACCCGCAGTCTTGTGCCTACCGCAGCATCCGCTCCAAGCGCTGACCAGACGCCGTCGCCCACTTGTACGCGCCCTTCGCCATCAGCGATCGCTTCTACTACCGTCACGACTTCGCCGATCATGCGCGCGCCGCGATCATTGAGCATGGGGTCTTCAGTGGCGACCGGATAATCATGATACCAGCGCCGTCCGATCAGGATCGATACGACGCTCCAGACCGCAAAAGCGAGCAATTGCAACGGCAAAGTGAGCGCCGGCAGCGCAAACACCGCCAAACCGGTAATCGCGGCCGCAATCGCGAGGAACACCAGAAACACGCCCGGGATCGCCAGTTCCGCCGCGCCGAGCAGGATTGCGGCGACAATCCAGAGCAGCGCGGCATTGGCAATCAAGTCGTCAACCGACATGCGCGATCCTCACTGGTCGCGCGGCTCGAACGGGCCGCGCACCTTGGCAGGCGGGGTGGGCGGAGACGCCGCATTCTCGCCCAGCGCCTCACGGGCCAGCGCGCCGATGCCGCCCAGCGTGCCGATCAGCTGGGTTGCCTCTACCGGGAACAGGATCGTCTTGGCATTGGGCGATGTCGCAAACTTGCCGACGGCTTCGACATATTTCTGCGCGATGAAATAATTGATCGCCTGCGGGCTGCCCTGTTCGATCGCGGTGGAGACGAGCTGAGTCGCCTTGGCTTCGGCCTCTGCCGCACGCTCGCGGGCTTCGGCGTCGCGAAACGCCGACTCGCGACGGCCCTCGGCTTCCAGGATCTGCGCCTGTTTCTGCCCTTCGGCGCGCAGAATTTCGGATGCGCGCGATCCTTCCGCTTCAAGGATGTTGGCGCGCTTTTCGCGCTCGGCCTTCATCTGGCGCGCCATGGCGTTGACGATATCGACCGGTGGGCGGATGTCCTTGATCTCTACCCGGGTGATCTTGACGCCCCAGGGGTTGGTGGCGTGATCGACCACGCTGAGGAGCCGCGCGTTGATCTCATCGCGCTTGGACAGCAACTCGTCGAGATCCATCGATCCCATCACGGTACGCAGATTGGTGGTCGCCAACTGCATGATCGCGACGAACAGGTCGCTCACCTCATAAGCGGCCTTGGCGGCATCGAGCACCTGGAAGAACACCACCCCGTCGACCGCGACCATCGCGTTATCCTTGGTGATGATCTCCTGCTGCGGCACATCGAGCACCTGCTCCATCATATTGATGCGCTGGCCGACACCGTAGAAAAACGCGGGATAGAAATTCAGCCCCGGCCGCGCGACCGTGGTGAAGCGCCCGAAATGCTCGATCGTGTATTGATAGCCCTGGCGCACCATCTTCACGCTCGCCAGCAGATAGCCGATCACCAGCACCAGCAGGCCACCGATCAGCCCCAACATCACTTCCATCACGTACACTCCTGTGCGCAGCGCCAAGTGGCGGCCCGTTTGTCAATCTCGAAGCGCATTTCTACCATTATTCCGGGCTGCTAACAGCGGAATGCGACATGGCGGCATTGTGAACGGCGCTGATGGTACCAAATGGCATACAGTCCAAACGCGCCCTAGCGCCTTGGGGCAGCTTTGGTTACATGGGCCGCCACGTTACCCCCCGACGTTACCCTTAAGCCTTCAGGAACGGGCACTCATGGACATTCGCCTCGGCCTCACTTTTGATGACGTTCTGTTGTACCCGGCGGAAAGCGATATCGTGCCCAGCATGGCCGATCCGCGCACGCGGCTCACGCGCGGCATTTCGCTCAATATCCCGATGCTGTCATCGGCGATGGATACCGTGACCGAGGCCGATATGGCGATCGTGATGGCGCAATTGGGCGGCATCGGCGTGCTGCACCGCAATCTTTCGATCGAGCAGCAGGTTGCCGCCGTGCGGCAGGTAAAGCGCTTTGAATCAGGAATGGTCGTCAATCCGATCACGATCGATCCGCAAGCGACGCTGGCGGAGGCGCAGGCGTTGATGGCGCGGCACCGGATCAGCGGCATTCCCGTGGTGGAAAAAGGGGGGCGGCTGGTCGGCATCGTCACCAACCGCGATGTGCGCTTTGCCGAAAATCCGAAGCAGCCCGTCGCCGAACTGATGACGCATGACAATCTCGCCACTGTGTCGCCGGGCGTGAGCCAGGAAGAGGCGCGTCGGCTGCTCCACCAGCGCCGGATCGAAAAGCTGCTTGTGGTCGATGACGATTATCACTGTATCGGGCTGATCACCGTCAAGGACATCGAAAAGGCGGTGACCTATCCCGATGCCACCAAGGACGCGACCGGGCGGTTGCGCGTGGCGGCGGCGACGACGGTCGGCGATTCCGGATTTGAGCGGACGCGGGCACTGGTCGAAGCCGAGCTGGACCTCGTCGTGATCGACACGGCGCATGGCCATAACCGCGACGTGGCGCGCGCGGTCGAGCGGGTGAAGGCGCTGAGCAATTCGGTGCAGGTCGTCGCGGGCAATGTCGCCACCGCAGAGGCAACGCGCGCGCTGATCGATGCTGGCGCCGATGCGATCAAGGTCGGCATCGGGCCGGGCTCGATCTGCACCACGCGCGTTGTGGCAGGCGTCGGCGTGCCGCAGCTGACCGCGATCATGGACTGTGCAGAAGAAGCCGCCAAATCGGGCGTGCCGGTGATCGCCGATGGCGGCATCCGCACCTCGGGCGATGTAGCGAAAGCGCTCGCGGCGGGGGCATCGAGGGGCAGGTGCCGTTCAAGGGGCCTGCCAAGGACGTGATCCACCAGCTGGTCGGCGGGGTGCGTGCCGCGATGGGCTATACCGGCGCGCGGACGATCGAAGAGCTGCAGAAGCGTGCGCGTTTTGTGCAAATCACCAATGCTGGCCTGGCTGAAAGCCATGTCCATGACGTCTCGATCACAAGGGAAGCCCCCAATTACCCAACGCGTTAAACCATGACCCCGTCGGCCCGCGCACAAGGGAAGCCCCCAATTACCCAACGCGTTAAACCATGACCCCGTCGGCCCGCGTCCAGGCGGCGATCGACCTGCTTGATCAAATCATCGTCGCCGCGCGCGAAGGCGGGGCCGCTGCCGACACGCTGATCGCGCGCTATTTTGCAACGCGCCGCTATGCCGGCAGCAAGGATCGGCGCGCGGTGCGCGAGCTGGTGTACGCGGCGATCCGGCTGGCGGGGGAGCGGCCTGCGCATGGCCGTGCTGCGATGCTGGCGGTTGCGCGTACTGATCCAGACCTAGCAGCGCTATTCGACGGATCGACGCATGCGCCCGCGCCGATCGGGGCGAGCGAGCATCCCGCTGCGGTCGGCGTTGCGCCCGGGTGGTTGCTCGGCAAGCTCTATGCATCGGGCATCGGCGATGACGAATTGCCCGCGCTCGTGGATCGCGCGCCGCTCGACATTCGTGTCAACCGCGTGCGTGCCGATCCGGCAGCGGTGATTGCGGCGATCGAGGGCGCCACGCCCTCACCGCACGCGGCTGATGGTGTTCGCTTGCCTGCCGGGACTCAGGTCGAAGCGCTCGACCTGTGGGCGGACGGCGCGATCGAAGTGCAGGATGAGGGCAGCCAGATTGTCGGCATGGCCGCTGCTGCACAGCCGGGGATGACCGTGATCGATCTCTGCGCGGGCGCTGGCGGCAAGACGCTCGCGCTCGCGGCGGCGATGAAAGGCGAGGGGCGGCTGATCGCATGCGACATCGATCGCGCCCGCCTGTCGCGCCTCGCGCCGCGTGCGGCGCGGGCCGGGATCGATTTCATCGACACACGCTTGCTCGATCCCGGGCATGAAGCCGAAAAACTTGCTGATGTGGCGGGGCAGGCTGATGTCGTGCTGATCGATGCGCCCTGTTCGGGTACCGGCACCTGGCGGCGCAATCCCGAGGCACGGTGGCGGCTGACGCCGACGCGGATCGAGCGATTAATGGCGAGCCAGCGGGGGCTGCTTGCCCTGGGTGCAAGCCTCGTCAAGCCGGGCGGCGCCCTGGTTTACATCGTCTGTTCGCTGCTCGACGAGGAAGGCGCGGACCAGATTGCTGGGTTTGTTGACGCCAATCCGGGCTGGGCGCTTGCCAACGTGATGCTGCCCGCAGGGCGCGCACATGGGGGCGGCATGCGGCTGACTCCAGCTTGGGACTCGACGGACGGCTTTTTTGTCGCAAGACTGCAATCGCCATGCTAGCCAAAGACGAAGTTCTGCCGAAACCGTCGAAGTTGGAGACGTTGATGCGTATCTCGACCGTGTCTGTTGCCGTCGCTCTCACATTGGTGTCGCTGTCGACATCGTTGCACGGCCAGCGGCCTGACAGCCAGATTGACGCCAAATCGCTGTCACTCCTCGCGGCGGGTCGGGCGGCGCAGGCGGCGGGTAATCTGGATGGGGCAGCCGATACGCTTGAAACCGCGCTGGCGGTCGATCCGCGCAACCGGGCGGCATTTGTGGCGCTGGGCGATGTTTCCGAAGCGCGCGGCCTGCCCGGAAAGGCGATCCGTTTCTATCGTGAAGCGCTGCTGCTCGAACCCAATGACGTTGCCGCGCTGAAGGGGCAGGGCCAGGCTTTTATTGCCAAGGGGGCAATCGAACGTGCGCGCCAGAACCTCGCCAAGATCCGTAAGATCTGCGTGAAGGGCTGTGCCGAGGCGACATTGCTTGCGGCAGCGATTGCCAAGGGACCACCGGTCACCGTGGTTGCATCACAGCCTGCGAAGGTGCCTGCGGCGCAATAATCTAGCCGGGCGTCGCCAGCGCCCGCGCCAGCGCCACAAATTCCTCAACACTGACCGTTTCCGCCCGCCGAGTCGGTTCGATTCCCATCGCTTCCAGCGCCTCCACCGCGCCGGGCACGCTTTTCAGGCTCTGGCGCAGCATCTTGCGGCGCTGACCGAAAGCGGCGGCGGTTATCCTTTCGAGCATCGCCAGCGGCACGCCTTCCGGGCTTTCAAGTGGGGTGAGGTGGACGACGGCCGACATCACTTTGGGCGGTGGCGTGAAGGCGGATCGGTGGACCCCCATCGCGATCCGTGCCGTAGTGCGCCACTGGGCCAACACGGCCAAGCGGCCATAATGTTCGCTGTCGACGGTGGCCACGATCCGGTCGGCGACTTCCTTCTGGAACATTAGCGTCAGGCTTTGCCACCACGGCGCCCAGGGGGCCGATAGCCAGTTGACCAGCAATGCCGTGCCGATGTTGTAGGGCAGGTTCGCCACGATATGCGGGCGCCCTTCGAACAAAGATGGCGCGTTGATCGCCACTGCATCTTCCTCGATTACCCGTAGCTTGCCCGGATAGGCATCGCCTAGTTCCGCCAGCGCGGGCATGCAACGTCGATCGCGCTCAACGGCGGTAACGCGGGCGCCAGCGGCCAGCAGCGCGCGAGTCAGGCCGCCCGGACCGGGGCCGACTTCGAACACCTCGGTGCCATCGAGATCGCCGGGGATGCGCGCGATCCGGCCGAGCAACTGGGCGTCGAGCAGGAAATTCTGGCCAAGCGCCTTGCTCGCCTGCAGCCCGTGCCGGGCAATCACCTCGCGCAGCGGCGGTAGCGTCGTCACCCGTTTTCGGCGCGGCGGATGGCAGCGCTGGCGGCGAGCTGGATCGCAGCGATCATCGCGCCGGGTTCAGCGATATCCTGGCCGGCGATGTCGAAGGCGGTGCCGTGATCGGGCGAGGTGCGGACGATCGGCAGGCCAAGCGTCATGTTGACGCCGTCGTCGAAATGGAGCGTCTTCAGCGGAATCAGAGCCTGATCATGATAGCAGCACAAGGCCGCATCATAACGCGCGCGGGCGCGGGGGTGAAACATCGTGTCAGCTGGCAGCGGCCCGACGATGTCGATCCCTTCCTCCCGCAACAGCGCGATTGCCGGCAGCAGGAGATCGATCTCTTCGCGCCCCATCGATCCCTGTTCACCTGCATGCGGATTGAACCCGGCCAGAGCGAGGCGAGGATTCTCGATCCCGAAATTGCGGGTGAGCCCGCGTGCCGTAACGCGCGCCTTGGCGACGATCAGATCGATGTTGAGCAGCGCGGACACGTCTGCCAGCGCAACATGGGTGGTGATCGGCACCACGCGCAGCGTGGGCCCGGCGAGCATCATCACCGTGTTTTCGCGCGAGATGCCGCAACGTTCGGCAACAAATTCGGTCTGCCCCGGATCAGTAAAGCCGATATGATAGAGCTGCGCCTTTGATACCGGCCCGGTCACCAGCGCGCCAGCGGCGCCTGACCGGGTAAGCCCGACCGCCAGTTCAAGCGCGTGCAGCGCGCAGCGAGCGCCATCGACATCGGGATGGCCGGGATTGATCGAGCCGGCATCCTGAATCGACAGCACGGGCAGCGCCGTACCGAACAGCAAAGCTGCATCGCTTGGCTCGCTGACCCGTTCGACCGGGCCGTTCCATACCTTTTCGATCGCGCGCACGTCCCCCACAGCGAAGAACGGCGCCAGATCATGCTGGGCGCGCAGGGCCCAGGCCTTGGCGACAACCTCTGGCCCGATCCCTGCAGGATCGCCCATCGCAACGGCGATCGGCGCGATCATTGCCGGATCAGCGATATTCGACGACGGCGTCGCGCCGCAGATCGCGCAGCTTGTGATCAGCGCGCAGGTTTACCCCGCGCTGTTCCATCTGCGAGCGGACCTGTTCCATGCTTGGCAGGGCGGCCGATTTCGGATCGTCACGCCCGCACAACACCAGCGCGCGCACGCCGTCAGTCGGCGAACCGAATGGCGGTGTCGACTCGCCAATCTGAAGTGCGAGCATCAAATCCTGCAGCTGTGGCGGCAAATCGCGCACACGAACCGCATCGTTATCCACCACTTCGGCGCCAAAGGCCGCTGCGGCTTGGGCAACGTCGCCACATCCCTTGATGCCCTGGGTCATCTTGGCGAAAGCGGCGACCTTTTCGGTTGCTTCAGCCTGGGTGATGCCCGTTTTGAATGCCATGCTGATCTGCCGAAGGTTCAACACGGCATCGCGGGAATCAGCGGTCCCAACTTTGCGGGTGTCGACCAGATACAGGATCGAATAGCCACCAGGCACCGGCACCGGCCCGGCCAGCTGGTTGACCTTCATTTCGACTGCAGCCTGCGCCAGCGTTTCTGGCAGCTGCCCGGCGCGGACCCAGCCAAGATCGCCGCCAACGGCGCGCGTGGTGGCCTCCGACCGTTCCAGCGCAACCTGTTCAAATGGCTTTTCGCCGCGCTGGATGGTTCCCATCAGCGCCCGCGCTTCGGATACCACTTGCTGTTCGCGCTCGGCAGTGGCCGTCAGATAGATTTCCTTGACGTGGAACTCTTCCGATCCCTGATTGGCCTGCAGCCGCTTCAATATGCCCTCCACCTCGGTGTCACCTACGTTGATGAAGGGTTCCACCTTACGGCGCAAATAGCGGCTCCACGCGAGCTCCGCTTCGATCTGGCGGCGAAGCGATCGCTCTGACGATCCGATCGCCCGAAGATAGATCTTCAATTCGGGGACGGGTTTGTTGAAACTGCGCGCCACACCAGAAAAGCCGCGATCAATTTCTTCCTTGGTGATCGTGACTTCGGCTGCCTTGGCTTCCTGAATCTGGAGCGTTTCATCAATCAGCCCGCTCAACACCTGGCGGCGCAGGCGCTCGCGTTCTTCGTCGGTTGGCTTCACGTTATTGGCCGCAATGATCAGCGCGACCCGGTGGTCGACATCGGTGCCGGTAATGACAGCATCGTTCACGATCGCCGTTGGCTTGCGGACATTGGGATCGAACTTGCCGAAGATCTGCAGATTTGATGGGATGTTCAAGCCGGTATCCGGCAGCTGATTGTCCGCCACCGTCTGCGCGATCGCGGCACTGGCAATCGCCATTCCGGTTGCAACAAGGGCCGAACGGCCGATCAGGCGCATCTTTACGAATGAATGAATCACGGTCTTCGAATTCCCACTAATCGATCGGATACAGGATCGCACGGGCCTGATCGGCCATCACAGCTGAACGCCAGCTTAGCGCCCGAGGTTCTTGAATGCCAGCGTCAAGAGGAAACTGTCCCCGCGCCGAGCGTCCCCCGTGTCCTGATAATCGCGCTTCCATGTCACGCCGAGGCGCAAACAATCATCTTCATAGGCAAAACCGATACGGTGGCGAACCGGATCAAAGCCGTTTGCCTGCGATGTGGGATCCTCGTTGCGATCGGTGAGGTTGACCACCGCCGATCCGAACAGTGACCAGAACCGTGCTACTTGTACGCGCCCGCCAACCCGCGCCTCTTCGCGGTCGCGCAGATCTTCGAGTGACGGGGCGATGTTGCGGTTGAGCCGCAGATAGCCGAGCAGCAGATAGGTGCCACGCGTGCCGATCGTCGCATCGACTTCGTTGCGGCGGATCGCCAGCCCATCCTTGTCGAGCCGGTAGCGGTGTGTGACCGAGATAAGGTCTTTGTATCGGATGACGTTGCGGCCGACGATGTCTGACACGCGCTCGCTCAGCCCGGTTCCGTCGGGGAACAATGTGGTGCGCGAACTCAAACGATAGCTTTGGCCGATATTCGCATCGAAGGTGAAATCGGGCAGCGAATAAGCCCAATCGAGACCGTAAGTGACGCGCGTTCCATCCTCGAACCGGTCATAGCCGGGAAAGCGATTGATCGAGAAAAGGTTGGAATCCTCAAGATCAACCGCGCGCGAATCCTCGTTCGGTACGGCTAGATTGCTCAGCGTCGGCGTCGTCACCAACTGGACGCGGGGTGTCAGCCGCTGCGCGCCGCCCATAAACCGGCCGATCAGCGGCCATTTGATATCGATCGCTGCAGCGGCAATGGCCCGCCCGCGAAACCCGTCGCGTCCGCGATAGCTGACGACCGTGGTGTCGAGCGTATCATCGGCGTGGTACACGTCCCCGCGGGCCAGAGCGGTCAGTGTCACTTCCTGGCCGAGCGGCGTGATGCGGCGCAGATCCCATTTGGCGCTGGCAAAGGCGCGCTGCGTATCCTGACCAGCCGCTCGCCCGATCGCGAGCGAGTTCAGTTGAAGCTCGAGCCGCCCGCCATTGAGGCCGACATTCTCGACACGCCGACGGTAATCAATTTCGGGGAGCGCAATCGGCTGAAGCCCCTGACGGTCGCCGACCCGCAACGTCTGTACCGCCCAGCCCGCGACCGAGAAATAGCTGTTCTCATCAATCCGCTCGAGTTTCACCGTGTTGCGCAGAATATCAACGCGCGAAATATCATAGCGACGAAGAAAGGTGCGATCGGTCGTGGCGCGCAATGATCCACTGATGCTCCAGTTCGGGGAG
>NCEE01000040.1 GCA_002280555.1 Sphingomonas sp. 32-62-10 | reverse complement strand
ACGAGACAGCAGAAGATAAACTATCGTTCCTTGCCAACTCTTCCATCAGTGACCTTACGTTTGAAGAAATCCGACCCGACGCGCGCGGCTCTTGGCTTCATCAGCAACATAGCGGGTTCGAAAAACTGCTCGCTGTCTCAGCGATGCCTGGAGGCCGAAATAAATCTAGCGGATACATTTTTGATCTGTCCTCGACAGGCATAATGAGCGGTCGTGACGAATGGGTGTATGATTTTTCAACCGACCTCGAAGCGGCCAAGCTGGAGGCCTTCGCTGCCGTATTCGCTAGCATCCCCAAAAGATTTGATCCTTCGAAACTGCCCTTAGCGGTCAAATGGTCGCGAAATCTGAAAAGAAAAATTGGAAGTGTACCAGCCGAAGAAATTGCTCGGCGCGACACTCGCTCAGCCGCCTTTCGTCCCTACGTGACGAAGGCACTTAGCGGCCCTGATTATCTCATTGATGAAGTCGGCGCGCTCAATCGCACTTTTGCCGGTCCCAATCTTGCTATTGCTTTCCTTTCGGTGGCGTCCTCTCAGCCCGTCGCTGCTCTCGGGATTGATAAACCGTTCGATTACGGCCTTCTAAAAACTGGTAACGGTGGCACGCAAGCGCTCTATCGCTACCGGTACACCAAATCCGGCGAGCGGATCGACAACATCACTGATTGGGCGCTCAACAGGTTCGTCTCGCAATACGGCAAGAAGGGCGTCACCAAGGACGCGATCTTCCATTATGTCTATGCCGTCCTGCACGATCCGATCTACCGCGAGACATATGCGCTGAACCTCAAGCGCGAATTCCCGCGTATCCCCTTCTACCCCGATTTCTCGCAATGGGCGGCGTGGGGCGAAGCGCTGATGGCGATGCACATCGGCTATGAGGACGTCACACCCTGGCCCGTCGAGCGTATCGAGACGCCGGGCAAGCGCGCCGAAGGCACGCACCCCAAGCCGATCCTCAAGTCGCAGCCCGAACAGGGCGTGGTAGTGGTCGACGCTGACACGCAAATCACCGGCATCCCGCCCGAGGCGTGGAGCTACCGCCTCGGCAATCGCTCGGCGATCGATTGGGTGCTCGATCAGCACAAGGAAAAGAAACCGCGCGACCCGACCATCGCCGCCAAGTTCAACACCTATCGCTTCGCCGATTACAAGGAGAGCATGATCGCGCTGCTCGCCAAGGTGGTGCGCGTTAGTGTAGACACGTTGGCAATTACGCAACAAATGGCTATGGTGGGGCACGAAGACGTAAGGGGAAGCACCATGGATTTGAGTAATCCGGAAGTTTTGCGAAGAATTGTCACCGATATTGTTACCGAAATATCGGAATCAAATGATATGGAAGTTAACGATGATGCGATAGAAGCTCTAATTCAGCCGGGCGATCGTTATATCGAAGAACTTCGTAGTGTTAACCTATCAAATCTACGCGACGCTTTGGCTGCTGTATTGCAAGAAGTGCCGCAGACAATTCCACCATCGCCTGTAAATTATCAAGCCATTATTGGAGCGATGTCGCGGTCGAAATGTCATTATCTGTGGTTTTGCTAAATGGCTGAAAAAGCGGGCCTAGATTATGCAACGGATTTCACAAAATTCGTAATAGCGTTGGATAGCACTTTAATTGCGTTTGTTACGGGCGCAACCTTCCTGCAAAAAATAGAAGTCTTTTGGGAGAAAGTATTAGTTTTACTGATAGTCTTTCTGCTTGTGGCAAGCCTTACGGCAGGAATTTTTGTGTTTATGCGTGCCGCAACAATGATCAGTACCAAGAATTACGATTTGGAGGATCCTCACCTCAAGATGCCTGGCGCCATCAATGTGATTGCGTTCGCGCTTGGTGCAATTGCCATAGGAGTGTTGGCAGCTTTTGAACTGGTGCTAGAAGAAGAACGTCGACCGCCTGCAACGCAGCAATTCCAGCTGGTTTGTGGGCAGTCAGTTACTCACGATCGGCTTATTTGCCGGGGCATGACACTCGTACCGGCCAAGTAATTCGCTTCAGACGACGCTTTCCGACATTCGTCGCATGTGCTATGTTCTTCACATGTTCCCCGCCACCTTCCACACCGATGCCTCGTCCCCCAATGTCGGAATCCCGCCATTTTTGCGAAGTTGCGCAAAAGCGATGGAGACCCGCAACTTCCGCAACTTCACCTTTCGGAAAAGCGCCACCGGCGTCCCGCGCCAGGGGATGAAGGCCAGATTGTTGTGAGTGAAACGCACTATTTCATCGAACAGGTACTGCGGAAACGGCCATACCTAACGGTCGCGCTATGCCGGGGCGTTATTGCGGACCCCATCTGTATTACGGTGCAAACCGATGGCCGGATTCGTCATTGGGGCAGGGTGATCTTGCCGAATGAGAACGAAGCGCGCATCTTGCGGGTTGTCACATTGGACGATGGCGTGACGATCCATAACGCCTTTATCGACCGTAACTTTCGTGAGGATGTGCCATGAAGCTGCACTATTATCCCGAAACCGACAGCCTTTACATCGAGCTGAAGGGCGATCCGGGTGTCGAAACGCGAGAGATTGCCGATGGGCTGAACGCGGATTTCGATGCGCTGGGCGGGGTGGTCGGGATTGATATCGATCACGCCTCGGCCAAGCTCGATCTGTCGAGCATCGAGACCCTGTCGCTGCCCTTTCCGCTGAAAGCCGCCTGAGACTTTCCAGCCAACCTACGTTCACACCCCAACGCTCACGCCACGTTTCGCAACAACCCGCTCTTTCCCATCGTCCGCGCCCCCTTTTGCCGCTGTCGCCCCCGCGCTTTCCTTTTGGCCGCCCATCCGCTATGCGCCGCGCTTCACGAAATCCGTATCCGTTCCCAGAGGTTTGTTTGGCAAAAGAAGAACTGCTCGAAATGCGCGGCCAGGTTGTGGAGCTTCTCCCCAACGCCATGTTCCGCGTGAAGCTTGAAAATGATCACGAAGTCCTCGGCCACACCGCCGGCAAGATGCGCAAGAACCGCATCCGCGTGCTGGTGGGGGATGAGGTGCTGGTTGAGATGACCCCCTATGATCTCACCAAGGGGCGGATCACGTACCGCTTCAAGTAAAGCGGTGTTGCGGGTCGTTCTGCTGAGACCGGCTTCTCGACTTTGCTCGAAGCAAACGGGGTCGGTGAGGTTTGATATTCTCCCATCCGTTCGTTTCGAGCGCAGTCGAGAAACGCTGAGATACCGTTGACCCCTTCATCCGTCCCCTCCCTCGTCCTCGCGTCCAGCTCGCCGCGCCGCCTCTCGTTGCTCGCACAGATCGGTGTCGTGCCCGCCCGTATCGCCGCGCCCGATATCGACGAGGATGCCCGCGCTGGCGAGTTGCCCCGCGATTATGTGCTGCGCATCGCCACCGAAAAGGCGCTGGCAGTGCCGCGTGCCCCGGGCGAGGTCGTCCTGGCGGGCGATACCACCGTCGCGGTCGGCCGCCGGATCCTCGCCAAGCCCGCCGATGAGGCCGATTTGCGGCGGATGCTCGGGCTGCTCTCCGGGCGGCGGCACCATTGCTTCTCCGCCATCTGCGTGATCGGCGACGATGCCCGGCCCCGCACCCGGATCAGCGACACGATCGTCACCTTCAAACGGCTGAGCGCGGCGGAGGTCGACGCCTATGTCGCCAGCGGCGAGGGGATGGGCAAAGCCGGCGGCTATGCGATCCAGGGCCGCGCCGAAGGGTTCGTGCGGTTCCTGTCGGGCAGCTATTCGGGCGTTGTCGGTCTGCCATTGTTCGAAACCCGCGCGCTGCTGGAAGGTGCCGGGGTGCCCATTGGCTGAGTGGCTCTACGAAGCCGGCATCGGTGAGGCGCGGGCGGCGCTGGTGGATGGCGGCACGATCCTGAAGGCGCGGATCGCGCTGGAGGGCACGCTGTCGGTCGGCACCGTGGCCGAAGCGCGTCTGGTGGAGGCACTGGGTGGCGGGCAGGGCCGGGTGACCTTGCTCGACGGCAGCGGTGATGCGTTGCTGGCGGCGGTGCCCCGGGGATTGAGCGTCGGCCGGACGCTGCTGGTGACGATTGTTCGGGAGGCGATCCCCGAACCGGGCCGCGCCAAGCTCGCCAAGGCGGTGGTCGCGGCGGAAGGGGCAGGGCCAGCGTGCGGCCCCGATCTGCTCGAACGGCTCCGCGAAACCGGGCTCCCGATCCGCGAATGCCGCGCCCATGAAGCGGATATGCTGGAAGCGGCGGGCTGGTCCGAAGTGCTTGACGAGGCGGTGACGGGGGAGATCGCCTTTGCCGCCGGCGTGCTGCGGATGAGCCCGACGCCCGCAATGACGTTGTTCGATGTCGATGGCTCCGGGCCGCTGGACGCGCTGGCCGTCGCAGCGGCAACCGCAGTGGGTCAGGCGATTATTCGGCACGGCATTGGCGGGTCGATCGGCGTCGATTTTCCCAGCGTCCAGGGCAAGGGGCCGCGCCAGGCGGTGGCGGCGGCAATTGATGCGGCGCTCGAACCGCCCTTCGAACGCACCGCGCTCAACGGTTTCGGCTTCCTGCAGATCGTGCGCCCCCGCCCCCGCGCCTCGCTCCCCGAACTGCTCCGCGCCGATCCGGTCGGGACCGCCGCCCGCGCTGCGCTCCGCCAGATCGAACGCAGCCCGCCCGGCGCCTCGCGCCGTCATACGCTGCCCGCCGCCGTCAAGGCGCGGATCGAGGCGCGGCCCGACTGGCTCGCCGAGCTCTCCCGCCGCACTGGCGGCGCAATCGTTCTGGAGGACTGACCGATGGCCACATCCGGCACCTGCCCGATCTGCGGCAAGCCAACCGTCACCGCGCACAAGCCCTTTTGCAGCCGCGGCTGCGTCGACCGCGATCTACTGCAATGGCTGGGGGAGGGTTACCGCCTGCCCGCCGGTCCCGCCACCGACGAGGAGGCATCGAAGGACGATGCCGCCGGGCTGGGAACTGGACTGGACAGGGCGGATAACGATGACTAAGAGGCCGCCTTCCCGGTGTTGATCGGGCCGGTTGCCCGGGTAGCTCAGTTGGTAGAGCATGCGACTGAAAATCGCAGTGTCGGCGGTTCGATCCCGTCCCCGGGCACCATTTATACGTGGCGTTACAGCCAGGCGCGCATCGCCGCGTTGACGGCTTCGGGCGCTTCCCACGGCACGAAATGCCCGGCGTCCACCTTCACCAGCGTCATTTGCGGCACCAGGTCGCTCAGCCCGATCAGCTGACTCGGCTTCAACGCGGTATCGGCGATGCCCCAGATCACCAGCACTGGCATGGCGAGCGGTGGGAAGGGCTTGTCGAGGAAGGCGGGGCGTGGCGGTTCCTCGTCCATCTCGGGCACGATGATCGGGCTGGCGCGGTACCAATTGTACATCGCGGTCAGCGCGCCGGGTTGCGACCATTGATCGAGGTAAAAGGGTCGTTCTGCGGCGAGCTTTTCCTGATCGGCTTGGCCGACAAAGGTCTTGGCGAAATAGGCCTCGACGCCGATTTCGGCGATATGCGCTTCGAGCGCGGGGTTGCGAAAGGCGCGGATATACTGGCTGGCGGCGCGCTGATCGGGATCGTCGAACATCGTGCGTTGGAAGATCAGCGGGTGCGGCGCGTTGATGATGATCAGCCGTTCGACCCGTTCGGGCCGGTTCAGCGCGGCCATCCACGCCACCGCCCCGCCCCAATCGTGGCCGACCAGCGTAAAGCGATCCACGCCGTAAAGATCCGCCAGCGCGATAAGGTCACCGAGCAGCTTGGCGGGCGTATAGTCGCTTACCTCGGGCGGCTTGGACGACCGCGCAAAGCCGCGCTGGTCGGGCGCTATCACGAAATGGGTCTTGGCGAGCTCCGGGATCTGATGGCGCCAAGTGCGATGCGATTCGGGCCAGCCGTGTAGCAGAATGATCGGCGGATTGGCTGGATCGCCTGCGACCGCGACGTCGAGCTCGACGCCGGTGGGCAGAGCAATACGCTGGAGGGAGAAGGGCGGGATCATGGATAACTCACCGTCTTGGGCACTGCCGGGATGGGGATGAACTCCACATCATCGCCCGGCACTTTGGGGAAATTGCCCGCGGTCCAGTCGGCCTTGGCCTGGTTGATCCGGTCTCTGCTCGAGCTGACGAAGTTCCACCAGACATGGCGCGGGGTGGTGAACGCTTCGCCACCGCAGAGCATCACCCGCCCGCCGCTTGCCGATCGCAATGTGGCGGTGACGCCGGGGCGCAGCACATAGAGCGTCATCGGCTCGAGGGGCATCCCGTCGAGCGTCGCGTCACCGATCGCCACATACAGTGCGCGCTCGTCGGCACTGGCGTCGATCGGTACGCCTCCGCCGGCATCAAGCACGATATCGGCATAGATGGTCTCGGCATAGGTCGTGGTCGGCGCGGTCTGGCCCCACAAACTGCCCATGATAATCCGGGCGCGGGCACCGGGTGTTTCGATCACCGGCAGCGCGGCTTTGGCGACATGTTCGAACGCCGGATCGCGTTCTTCATCGGCTTCGGGCAGCGCGAGCCAAGTCTGGATGCCCGACAGTTCGGGGCCAGCGGCGCGCTCACTGGCGGGGGAGCGTTCGGAATGGGCACGCTGCCGATTGAATCGCGGTGGTCGATTGCCCCGGCGAACAGATAGGTGACGGTCGCCAGGTTGATATGCGGGTGCGGGCGCACATTAATGCCGGTGCCGATATCGAGATGCGCTGGTCCCATCTGGTCGAAGAAGATGAACGGCCCCACCATTGTTCGCGGTCGCGACGGCAGCGTGCGGTGGACCTTGAAGCCCCCCAGATCATGGCTGACCGGTAGGATGGTCTGGAGAATCAGCTCATCGGTCATCGCGCGCGCTCCAGCAGGGCTGCGAGCAAGTCGACGATATCCTCAGGAAAAATCTTTTCGGGCCAGTCAGACAGCTCGGCGCGGGTGAACCAGCGCCAGCCTGCCATCACGCGCCGTTCAAGTTCGGTATGGCCGTGGGTGGCGATCTCGGTCGTGGCGGTGCGGATCAGGAAATAGCGTTCATCGGCGTCGACCGGGTCGCCCTCCAGCGTAATGAATTGCACTTGCCGCCGCGCGACCTGCGGGCCGGGGTCAAGATCGAAGCCGGTTTCCTCGATCAGCTCGCGCCGTGCCGCTGCCTCATAGCTTTCGCCGGGATCGCAGCCACCGCCCGCGGTAGCCCAAAAGGGCGGGCGATCATCGGCGGCGAAACGGAACATCAGCAGCCGATCCTGCGGATCGAGCAGCAACAACCGCGCCGCCGGGCGGGGCAGGCGCGTCGTCACGCGCCTTCTGGTGCCCGGGCCTTGATCGCGAGCGCATGGACGGTGCCGTCCATCAGATCGCCGAGCGCCTGGTTGACGAGCCGCTGCCGCCCAACGCGCGACTGGCCGATGAAGGCGGCGCTTTCGATGACGACGGTGAAATGCGATTCGCCCGATCCATCATCGCCCATATGCCCTGAATGTTGGGCGCTATCGTTGATCACTTCGAGCAATGTGGGCTCGAGCGCGATGGCAAGGCGGCGGGCGATTTCGCTGGCAACAGGGCCGGTAGCAGTCTGGTTCATGCGTCCTATATAAGCGGTTTTCGGGTTTCGGGGAGCCACGTGTCGCACGACGGTGAAAACAATGGCGGGGACCGCAAAGGTCGCCCACAACCGCGCTTTCACGGGCGGGTCGAGGGCAGCGGCGTGCCTTGCATGGAACCGGGCTGTGAGGCTGCCGGTGAATTCCGTGCACCCCCAGCCGAAGGGGCCTCGTTCCGCGATCAGCCCGCACCCTATCGCTGGTTCTGCCTCGAGCATGTCCGTGCCTTCAACGCGCGCTACAATTTCTTTGCCGGAATGAGTGTCGACGAGATCAATGCGGCCCAGCGCCCTTATGCGGGCTGGGAGCGCGAGACGCGGGCCTTTGCCACCGGCGGCGCAGATCGACCGCCGCCCTGGGCCGATTTTGCCGATCCGCTCGATGCGATTGGCGCACGGTTCCGCGCACGGGCGGCAACTGAACGCAAGGATGGTCGGCCCTTGTCGGAGGGGGACCGGCGCGCGCTCAAGGTGCTGGGGCTAGCTACCGATATCGATCGGCGGGCGCTGCGCGAACGCTATGCCGAACTCGTGCGGCGCTATCATCCTGATCGAAACGGCGGCGATCGCAGCTTTGAACGACAGTTGCAGGATGTGATTGCCGCGTATCAGCAACTGAAGGGCGCTGCCGCCTTTGCCTAAGGTGACGCAACGCCTAGCCGACCCCGACCCTCAGTAATTGCGACAGAATCTCGGCTTGTTGCTGCGCATCCCGCAACCGCGATCGGTCTGTGCGCGAATGCCGCCGCAGCTGTTATGCACGCTGCATTGCGAGCTTAGGCCCGGCGTCACCTGATCGCAGCGACCGGCAAGCTGGCTGGCCGCGGCAAAACCGATCTCACTTACACAACTGCGCGCCTCATGGCTTGGGCGGGGATGCCCGTCATGATGCTGCCCATAATCTTTGCCGATCCGTTGGCCATGATGGCCATGTCCGCGCTTTTGGACCCATTTGACGGCATGCTTGGGCGCGTACGGGCGGGGGTGAGGCTTGATCCACGGCTTGGCCGGGAACGAACTGCCGTCGAGATAGCGGTAATAGGCATTCGCCACACAGCCAACATCTTCACACGCATTGCGCTCGCCAATAAATGCATGCTGCTGCGCGATCAACACGTTGACCCGTTCAGGCGACGCCGTGCGCCGCGCCGCTTCCCATTGCAATGCCAATCGGCGGTGAAGCAGACCGAGCTGATCATTGTCGCACACCAGCCATTGTGCGCGACGTAACTCTCCCGAACAGGCATAATCGAGCGACAACCACGTTGCTGGTGTATCGTACATGTCGTAAATGTCGCCATTGTCGCGTCGATCGCGCGAGATAGCGGCCTTTCGAGCACGGCGATCTTCCTCGCGTGCGAGCCGCTCTTCATAAGCACGGCGTTCATTATAAACGCGGCGGTCATATTCGGCCTGCGTTTCGCGACGCTGATAGGGAGATCGGTTGCTCCCCCAATCACAGGAGCCAAGGCCGACCAACAACCCGGTCAGCACAATCAGGAGAATCAGTCTTCTGATCATGACATTCTCCGATTCGCCTATTTGGCGGCATGACGTCACTTTCTCACGAAAGCAGCCCTTATCAAAGATTAAATGATCGATCCAGCGAGCAACCTGACTACAAACCTGTTGAACACCAACAGCACGCGCACGAGAATTGTTAGTTTAGAACAACATAGCATCCTTCCCGCGTTGATGAAAAAAGTGACGTCAGCGCTTCTCTCTCGCGACGGCATCAAGCTGTGCCGCGACGATAGCCCATCCGTCTCCAAACCCCATGGCGGCATGTTCGTGCATCGATGCTTCGTCCCAATGACGGGCGATGCCGGGATAGCGCGTTTTCCCATCCTCATCGTTAAAGGTCACGATGCCCACCATGAAGGGGGTCTGCGGC
>NCEE01000024.1:32417-37541 GCA_002280555.1 Sphingomonas sp. 32-62-10 | reverse complement strand
CTGAAAAAGGCCAGTGACCTAGGCATCCCAGTGATCGACGAAGCCGCGTGGAAGGCGATTGTCGACGGTATTTAAGCATCGTGCATGGTGG
Source organism: Sphingomonas sp. 32-62-10 (assembly GCA_002280555.1). Taxonomy (GTDB): domain Bacteria; phylum Pseudomonadota; class Alphaproteobacteria; order Sphingomonadales; family Sphingomonadaceae; genus Sphingomonas. The sequence goes on along the minus strand of NCEE01000024.1, from coordinate 37,450 downwards.
TGCCTTTTTGCAACGCACTATCAAACAAATATGCCACAAATTGGGAGTCTTGGCGGGAGCGCTTGGTCTGTCATGGAAGCGAAATAATTTCCATGCATGGGCGGAAAAGAGTGGTGAAAACACCATCGTTACCGACTCAAAAAGCGTCCAAATCGCCACGTAACAAACGCCTCAAGGGGAAAATCATGCGTTACCAACTACTTCTTGGTGCGGCAGCAGCCGCGCTCATTATTCCTGCTGCCGCAGGCGCGCAGGAAACGACGGCGCAGATTCGCGGCACCGTGACGAGCAATGGTGTGGGCGTAGCTGGGGCGACTGTTGTTGCCACCGATGTGGCGTCGGGCACGCGCTTGCAGACCACCACCAATACCGAAGGCGGCTTTTCGTTCGCCGGTCTTCGTCCGGGCGGCCCTTACACGGTCGACGTCCAGAGCGATCAGGGTAACTCTTCGGTCAGCGACATCTTCACTGTGGTGCAGCAGACCTTCGATCTCCCGATCGAACTGGCGCAGGCGTCGGGTGCCGACATCGTCGTGACCGCTTCTTCGATCCGCGGTGCAGGTAACCAGTCAAAGGGTGTTCAGACGACGCTGACGGCCGCCGACATCAGCAAGGTCGCTTCGGTCAACCGCGACATTCGCGACATCCAGCGTCGCGATCCCTTCGCAACCTTCGACCTCGGTAACTCGACCGATCGCGGCGGTGCCATTCGATTTGCTGGCGTCAATCCGCGCTTCAACCGCTTCACCATCAACGGCGTCACCGTGGGCGATACCTTCGGTCTCAACCAGGACGCCAGCCCGACGATCCGTGGCCCGGTGCCATTCGACGCGCTTGACCAGGTCTCGACGTCGGCAGCAAACTTCGACATCCGCCAGACCAACTATCAGGGCGGCGTGATTGACGCCGTGCTCCGCTCGGGCTCGAACAAGCTTTATCTGACGGGTTTCTATTCGCAGAATACAGATGGCCTGTCGGGCGACACCATTGGATCGACGCGCGTTGTGTTGCCGCCGTTCAAGTCCGAAACCTATGGTGCGACGATCGCCGGCCCGATCCTGAAGGATCGCCTGTTCCTGATGTTCTCATACGAAAAGAACGTCGATCCGCGTGCATTCGGCACCCAGCCAGAGAGCATTCCTGGCTTGACCCCCGCGCAGGTGACCGCGCTGGGAACGCTTGCAAGCGCACCACGCTATGGCATCACCGGTGATGCCTTTGGCGATCTCCTGCGAATCAATCCACGGCTGGACGAAAAGTTTTCGACACGGGTCGACTGGAACGTCGCGGATGGCCAACGCCTGTCGATCTCCTATATCAACGCGTACAACGCGCAAATTAGCCCGAACAACACCTCGACCTCGGGCACAACGCCCGCTTATGGGTTGAGCTCTAACGCTTACACGCTCAGCGAGTTGCTTCGCGCTGGTATCGCACAGTTCAACTCGACCTGGTCGAGCACGCTGTCGACTGAAGTGCGCTTTAGCTACAAGAGCTATGTCCGCGGCCAGGAGCCGCTGGGCGGTCGTGGCAACTCCCAGTTCCAGATTTGTCAGGACGCTGCCTCAGTCGGCAGCGCAACGGGCTGCAGCATTGGTGTTCCGCGCATCTTCTTCGGCCCCGACAACTTCCGTCAAACCAACCAGCTGTTCACCGATACCTATAACGGTTCGTTCCTCGGTCGCCTGACGATGGGCAACCATGAACTGAAGCTGCTGGCCGAAATGACCCGTAACCGGACGTTCAACAACTTCGTGCCGAACAGCCTGGGCAGTTATTATTTCGACTCGCTTGCCGATTTCCAGGCAGGTAATGCGAACCAGGTCCAATACGCTGCCGTTATTGTTGGTGGCGCCAATGGAGCAGCGGCGAACTTCCGCTATGATCAGCTGTCGTTCGGTATTCAGGATGATTGGCGCCCAGCGCCCGGCCTGACGGTGACGTACGGCTTCCGGTGGAATGTGTACGCCATGGATCAGGCGCCTGTGTTCAACCAGGCCTTCGCAACGCGCAACGGTTTTGCGAACACCAAGACCTATAAGGGCCAGGAAACCTTCGAGCCACGCTTGAGCGCCGACTGGAAGGTAACCTCGAACCTGCGTCTGCACGGCGGCGTGGGCATCCTTGCTGGTGGTAACCCCGACATCTATCTGTCGAACAGCTTTTCGAACACCGTCACCACCAACTCGCTGACGATTACGCGCGCAGCCGGCGGGCCCGGTTGCTCCGGACCGTCTGGTTTGACGGCGGCGGTTTGCGCGGCCGCGCTCAACAATGTTGGCGCCAATGTGAATCCGGCGCTGGTCAGCTTTGCACAGGGCGGCACTGCCGCAGCGGCCACCAATACCGCTGCACTTTCACCCGATTTCGTTCTCCCGACCTCGCTTAAAGCGACACTCTCGGCCGAATGGAACTTCTTCGGTGTGAACTTCGGCGCAGACTATCTGTTCTCGAAGACCCGTAACGACATCACGTTTACCGACGCTCGTTCGATCCAGATCGGCATATTGCCAGATGGTCGCCCGCGCTACACCGGTCGTATCGCCTTCACCGACAACAACTGGGACGTTCTGGGCATTAATGCCAAGGGTGGCCGCAGCCATATTGGTGTTGTGCGCTTCGACAAGGAGTTCGATTTCGGTCTCTCGCTGTCGGGTGCTTACATTCTTCAGGACGTTCGTGACGTTGGCAACGCCAGCGCATCAACGCCGAACTCGAACTATCGCTTCCAGATCTTCGCCGATCCAAACATGCCGGTCCTCGGGACGTCGGACAACCAGACAAGCTGGCAGTTCAAGTACAGCATTGGCTATGATCACGCGTTCTTCGGTGATTATCATACGAAGATCCAGCTGTTCGGCGAAACACGTGCGGGCAATCCCTACAGCTTCCTCGCGCTTGACAACGTGGCAACCCGTTCGCCCGTGTTCGGGACCGTGCTGACCGGCAATGCACCTGCCAACCTGCTATACGTCCCGACCGGCACAGCCGATCCGATCGTAAGCTATGACAGCGTGGCTACGCAAAACTCGCTTGACGCGCTGATCAGCAGAACCGGCTTGGCCAATTTCCGAGGCCAGATTGCACCGAAGAATATCGCTCGGAACCGGGCGGTCACGCGCCTCGACCTGCATCTTGAGCAGGAAATTCCGTTGTTCGTCGGGCGTTCACGGGTTTCGGTGTTTGCCGACATCAATAACCTCCCGAACTTGCTCAACAGCAACTGGGGTGGCCTCCGCCAGATCGGGTCGGCGGCCGTGGTAACAGTGCAGTGCCTGTCCACAGCGACACCAACGGGAACGGCTCCTGGAGCCGGTGTGGTAAACACCAACTCGTCGCAGACTTGTGCACAGTATCGCTACAATTCATTCCGCGATCCGAACACAAATCTGGCGCCGAACTTCAACGCGTCGACCTACTTCATCCGTATCGGCGCGCGCTTCACGCTGTAAGCGCTCTCGAGACTAACAGGCCGCCGTCCCCGGAAAGGGGGCGGCGGTTTGCTTTTGGGGTGATCCTCGACTCAAAAGGGCCTCGCCGATCCGATCGGCGAGGCCCTTTTTTGTTCGGCGAATGTGTGTCCCGGTTCAGGCTGGTTCAGCGACCTTCGCGTACATGCTGTTGATCGGCCGGGCCATCACCCGCGCGACCATCGGTTCGAAGAACTCCAGCGGTGCGCTGTCGTAATTCGGGTCAAACGCCGACTGATCATATTTCTCGCAAAATTCGGCGCAGGCCTCGAAATGCGGATGCCCGCGGAAATTCTCGCGCAGGTCACGGTCCATGCCGACATAGTGGAAATAATAGTAACCCTGGAACACGCCGTGATTATTGGCGATCCAGTGGAGTTCCTCCGACACGAACGGCCGCAGCATGGCGGCGGCAATTTCCGGATGGTTGAAGCTGCCCAGCGTATCGCCAATGTCGTGAAGCAACGCGGTGACGACATAGGGCTCGTCACGGCCATCGCGATACGCCCGCGTCGCCGTCTGCAGCGAATGCTCCAGCCGATCGACCGGGAAACCACCATAATCGCCGTCGAGCAGCTTCAGGTGGGTGAGCACGCGCGCTGGCAGGCCGTGCGAAAACTCGCGAAAATGGGTCGCGATCGTCAGCCAGTCTGCCTGCGTTCCCTCTGTCATCGCGGTGAACTGCGCTCGGTCCCCCTGATGAGTAGCGGGCAAATCGTTTCCGTCGGCCATCGACTCTCTCTCCTATCGTTGGCGCAACATAGGCCCCTTCCCGGTTGTTTGTCAGCAGCTATAAGGCGGGGATGACCATGCCGATGCCGCGCCAGACCAATCGATGAGCGATCTTGCCCAAACCGGCGCGCTGGCCGAGCCAATTACCGGCCCCAAGCCCGGCATTTTTGCTCGACCCTTTTTCGAAGAAAAGAACCGCGCCTTCTGGATGCTGCAAGCCGCGGGCTGGTCGGGCTATTTGGTGCTGCGCAGCGTTTCGAGCATCTCCAACGGCCTGTCGTTTACCGTGCTGGTCGCGGTCGTGATCGAATCGATCATTGGCTATTGCATCACGCTGCTGCTCTCTACCCTCTATGGCTATTACCGCACGCTGCCGCGGATCAGCCTGGTGCTGCTGACAATCTTCACCCTGGTCGCCGCAACGATCCTGTACGCGGTGCTCGATGCATTTTCATTTTCGTTCATCAAACTCGACAATCCCGGCATCAACCTGTCGCTGGTGCTGGCGACTCTGTTTCTCAATTTCACCGTGCTGGCGGGCTGGTCAGCACTCTATTTCGGGATCAATTTCTACCTGATCGTCGAAGAACAGATCGACCAGCTCGAAAAGCTCGGCAATCAGGCGTCGACCGCGCAGCTGGCGATGCTGCGCTATCAGCTCAACCCCCATTTCCTGTTCAACACGCTCAATTCCATCTCCACCCTGGTGCTGCTGAAGCAAACCGACCGCGCCAATGCAATGCTCAGTCGGCTGTCGTCGTTCCTTCGCTATACACTCGCCAATGAACCGACTGCCAATGTCACCATCGCGCAGGAGGTCGAGACGCTGAA
>NCEE01000024.1:0-32366 GCA_002280555.1 Sphingomonas sp. 32-62-10 | reverse complement strand
AATCAACGTCGTCGCTCGGTTGAACGGCGAGCGGGTGCAGATCACCGTATCTGACAGTGGCCCCGGCTTGATTGAAACTAAATCGCGGCCAAGCCTTTCAACCGGGGTCGGGCTTGCCAATATCAGGGACAGGCTGGCGCAGGCTTACGGGCCCGACCACCGATTCGAGACGCGATCAAACCCGGGGGGCGGCTTTGGGGTAGAGATCGATATTCCGTTCCAGCTCGAGGAACCGACGAAAGAGGCCGCATGACGATCCGAACAATCCTGGTGGACGATGAACCGCTTGCCATCCAAGGCATGCAATTGCGACTGCAGGCGCATGACGATGTCGAGATCATCGACACCTGCGTGAATGGCCGCGAGGCGATCCGCAGTATCAAAACGCACAAGCCCGACCTGGTCTTTCTCGATATCCAGATGCCCGGCTTCGACGGTTTTTCAGTGGTGCAGGGCCTCATGGAGGTCGAGCCGCCGCTGTTCGTGTTCGTCACCGCCTATTCCGATCACGCGATCCGCGCGTTTGAGGCGCAGGCGATGGATTATCTGATGAAGCCGGTGGAAGAAGCACGGCTCGCCGATACGCTCGACCGGGTGCGCCAGCGGCTCGCCGAGAAGCGCGGCGCGGAGGAAGTCGACCGGTTGAAGGAAGTGCTCGCCGAAGTGGCGCCTGATGCCGCGGCCGATATGCAGGACGGCGGCGACCAGCTATCGGCGAACCGCTTCGAAAAGCTGATCAACATCAAGGATCGCGGCCAGATTTTCCGGGTCGATGTCGATACGATCGAAAGCGTCGAGGCGGCAGGCGATTATATGTGTATCAAGACCAGCGACAACACGCTGATCTTGCGGGAGACGATGAAGGATTTGGAAAAGCGGCTCGATCCCCGGCGGTTCCAGCGCGTCCACCGCTCGACGATCGTCAACCTCGACCTCGTCAAAGAGGTGAAGCCGCACACCAATGGCGAATGTTTTCTGGTGTTGGGGTCAGGCGCGCAGGTGAAGGTAAGCCGCAGCTACCGCGACGTGGTGGCGCGGTTCGTGCACTAAGCGGCAAGGCGCGATGGCCGACCACGCCACCCCCAACCTGCCCTCACGCGATTTCGAGGCCACGTCGCAATTCTACGCGAAGCTGGGTTTTGAGGAGGGCTGGCGCGACGATGGCTGGATGATCATGGAGCGGGGCGAGCTGACGCTCGAATTCTTCCCCTATCCCGATCTCAATCCCTGGACGAGTTCGTTCAGCTGTTGCCTGCGGGTCGATGATCTCGACGGCCTTTATGCGGCCTGTGTCGCGGCCGGACTACCCGAAACGACATGTGGCCATCCCCGGATTCACCCGCCAAAGGTTGAGGATTGGGGCGGCCGGATCGGCGCGCTCATCGATCCCGACGGGACGTTGCTGCGGTTAATCCAGAACGACTAGCGCTTAGTCCGCAGACCCCTCACCCGAATCTTCGGTCCCGTCGGCTGGGCGTTCGAACCACGCCTCAACTTCACCCGAGAGCTTCAGTGTCAGCGGATTGCCGTGGCGATCGACCTTCTTGCCGAGCGCAACGCGGATCCAGCCTTCGGACAGGCAATATTCCTCAACATCGTGGCGCTGCAGGCCCTTGAAGCGGATGCCGATGCCGCGTTCGAGCAGACTTTGCTCGAAAAACGGGCTGCGCGGGTTCGACGATAGTCGATCGGGGGGTGTATCGCTCATGGCGACGGGCTTTGGCGCAGCGCCACGCAAAATGCCAGCGGGAACGCAATGCCCGGATGCAACCGAGGCGGCGCGACCATGCGCACCGCCCCGGAAATCCCCCGCCGTCAACCGTTAGCGGCAAATGCGGATGCGCACAGGCTGCTGCCAATAGGGGTCCCACTGGCGCACGACGCGGCAGCGGTTGAACCGTGGCCGATAATTATAAGCGTAGTAGCCGTCGTTCGGATAAAAGCCGTGATCGCGGAAATAGATATCGTCATAACCGCGCGGAAAGCCGCGATTATAATAAAAATCATCACGAAACCGATCATTGCGGTTCGACGCGATCGCGGCACCAATCGCCAGACCAGCAATCCCGGCGACGACGGCAGCGCCGCCATTGTTACCGCGGTTGCGGCCATAATAACGCTGTGCCTCTGCCGGGGCAGCGGTGGCGAGCGCGGTGACGGCAAGGGCAACGCCCAGGCCGGCTTTCTTCATCATCGAATTCATGTCCCATCTCCTCTTCTCAACCAGCCCGACACCCGGCACCAACGCGCTGCATGGAGAGCCTGTTGCATTGGGTAGGTGAGTCGCGCTGAACTGTACCAGAATGGGATGTTCATCGCGCGTTTAGCTCGGCGAGACGCCGGCAGGCGGCACGAAAGGAACGACAAATGGCGAACTGGCTGATCAAATCGGAGCCCGAAAGCTATGGCTGGGCGCATCTGGTGGCCGACGGCCACACCGAATGGACCGGCGTGCGCAACCACAGCGCCGCTATCAACCTGCGCGGGATGGCCGTAGGGGATGAAGCGTTTTTCTATCACAGCGTCAGCGAAAAGGCGGTTGTCGGCATCGTTCGGGTAACGCGTGCGTGGCAACCCGACGGCGAGGACGGCAAATGGGCCTCGGTCGAAGTCGAACCCGTCCGCGCGCTCGCCCGCCCGGTAACGCTTGCCTCGATCAAGGCCGAAGCCAAGCTGGCTGGCATGGCGCTACTCCGGCAATCGCGGCTGTCGGTTTGCGCGGTGACCGCCCAGGAGTGGGCGGTGGTGATGACGATGGGAGAATGACCAACTTGATCACTGCGATAGCAAAGGTTGATTGCCGCTGGCCCTAAACACCTTAGGTGCCGGGCATAATGGCGAGATCACCTTAAGGCGCGGCCAACCACTGAACTTTTCGAATATAGAATGATTTGACCGGCTTGCCGTGTTCATCAAGTGCTGGTGACATTGCTGCCCTCTTCATCAACAGCTTGCAGGTCAGATCAGCGAAATCATCAGGATCTGTCCTGAAAAGGACCCGACATCCGCTCACCCTGCCCGTCTCTTGGACATCAAGGCGAAAGGTTAACGCGCCGCTTTGACCACGTTGGTTTGGACCGCGGGGAAAGTCATTCGAGGTCAGCCAATTTTCCGGTCTGCCGGTCGTCTCTGGCCGCTTGATCAATCGTGCTTCAACTTCCGGATCAAAACCCCACGACTTTACCAAATCGGCCGTGCAATTGCGCAGGGCCTTGAAGGGAACGGCAAGAGATCCAGTTTCGAAGCGAAATTGCTTACGCGATGGGAGTTTCACCGTGATCGATGTTGTTGCAGCTTCTTCTGCCGGCGTGACTTCAGGAATGGGCGACGACCCCTTCGTAAAGCCGATGTTGCCATCAATGCGCAACGACGTGATGATCAACATTGGTAGCTTGCGTTCACTGCCGATGGTTCCCGAAAGGGCTGTACGTTTAATCTCAGCTGGGCGATCTCCAAAGCCTATGCTGGCATCGACCCTGAGATCGCTTGTCCCGACTCGGTTGCCATACAGCGTGAGATCAAAGCTACTGCCTGGTGCCAGCCGAGTAATCCTCATCGATACCGCCTGATCACCCGTCCCAAACGCCGCCAACAAATGGCAGGAATCGGTATCATAATTCATTTCCCACGGCCCGACCTTAGCGAGTGGCATCGGGGTCGGTTCAGCAGATCGGGCGATCTGGGGGGAAGCCAACAGCGAAAACAAGACGAGCATCGGGATTAGTCGCATAAAGTGCTCCCCAAAAGCTGCCCGAATCACCAATAAAAACTAAGTTAATCCGCCAGTTAATCCGCAGAAACCATCTTCCCTTCAAGATTGCAATACCGCGGGACCGATTTTGCCAGACAGCAAGGTCGTGATTTCCGAAGTCGGTGCGCGGCGGGCTGATCCATCGTGTAACAGCGTTGCCTCCCCGTGAAATATCATCACTGGGAGGCAATGACATTTCGGGACTATTGCCAAGACTTTGCCTAGCGCAGGTCGATTAAGCCGCCACCTTCGCCCGGCTCGCGCGCTTGCGCTCGTTCGGGTCGAGATAGCGCTTGCGAAGCCGGATCGACTTCGGCGTCACTTCGACCATCTCGTCATCGTCGATATAGGCGATCGCCTGTTCGAGCGTCGCGCGCTTTGGGGGCGAGAGGCGGACCTGATCGTCCTTGCCGCCGCTCGCGCGGAAGTTGGTCAGCGCCTTGGTCTTCATCGGGTTGACTTCGAGATCGTCCGGCTTGGCATTCTCACCGATGATCATACCCTCATACAGGGCCTCGCCGTGGCCGATGAACAGGATGCCGCGCTCTTCGAGCGGGCCGAGCGCATAGTTATTGGCTTCGCCCGTCCCATTCGAGATCAGGACGCCATTTTTGCGGCCCTCGATCTTGCCCTTGAACGGGCCGTAGCGTTCGAACAGCCGGTTCATGATGCCGGTGCCGCGCGTGTCCGACAGGAACTCGCCGTGATAGCCGATCATGCCGCGCGACGGTGCCGAGAAGGTGATGCGCGTCTTGCCGCCGACCGATGGCCGCATGTCGGTCATCTCGGCCTTTCGGATGTTCATCTTTTCGACGACGGTGCCCGAATATTCGTCATCGACGTCGATGATGACGGTCTCGTACGGCTCGGTCTTGTTGCCGTGCTCGTCTTCGCCAAACAGCACGCGCGGGCGGCTGATGCCGAGTTCGAAGCCCTCGCGGCGCATCGTCTCGATCAGCACGCCGAGCTGAAGCTCGCCGCGACCGGCCACTTCGAAGCTGTCCTTGTCGGCCGCCTCGGTCACCTTCACAGCAACGTTGCTCTCGGCTTCGCGGAACAGGCGTTCGCGGATCATGCGGCTCGTCACCTTGGTGCCCTCGCGGCCCGCCATCGGCGAATCGTTGACCGCAAAGCGCATCGACAGCGTCGGCGGATCGATCGGCTGGGCGTGGAGCGGCTCGCTCACGCTGGTGTCGGCAATCGTATCGGCGACGGTCGCGGTCGACAGGCCGGCAAGGCTGATGATGTCGCCTGCCTTGGCTTCGTCGACCGGCACCCGGTCTAGCCCGCGGAACGACATGATCTTCGACGCGCGGCCGGTCTCGACGATCTTGCCGTCATTGTTGAGCGCGTGGATCGGCTGGTTGACCTTGACCACGCCCGAATTAACGCGGCCGGTAAGGATACGGCCGAGAAACGGATCACGATCGAGCAAGGTCACGAGGAAAGTGAACGGCACGCCCGCGACTTCCACGGCTGGCGGCGGGACGTGGCTGACGATCGTCTCGAACATCGGGATCAGCGTGCCCTCGCGCGCGTTCATGTCGGTCGAGGCATAGCCGTTGCGGCCTGAGGCATAGAGCACGGGGAAATCGAGCTGCTCGTCATTCGCGTCGAGCGACACGAACAGGTCGAACACCTCGTCGAGCACTTCCTGGATGCGCGCGTCGTTGCGATCGACCTTGTTGACCACGACGATCGGCTTCAGCCCGAGCGCCAGCGCCTTGCCGGTGACGAACTTGGTCTGCGGCATCGCGCCTTCCGACGAATCGACCAGCAGCACCACGCCATCGACCATCGACAGGATACGCTCGACCTCACCGCCGAAATCAGCGTGACCGGGGGTGTCGACGATGTTGATGCGAATGCTCTCGCTGGCGCCTGGGGGCGTCCAGTCGACCGACGTGGGCTTGGCGAGAATCGTGATCCCGCGTTCTTTTTCGAGATCGTTCGAGTCCATCGCGCGCTCTTCGATGCGCTGGTTGTCACGGAAGGTGCCCGACTGGCGGAACAGTTGATCGACCAGCGTTGTCTTGCCGTGATCGACGTGGGCGATGATCGCCACGTTGCGGAGGCTCATAAAGTGTCCTGATGCTAAAGCGGGGGTGTTCGCGTCGCCGCATAGCGCAAAATGTTGCGCTGCGCAAAGGCCGGGGGCGGAACGGCTATCGCGCGTTTACGAGCAGCAGCTCGGCGGACTCTGCACTGACCGGCTTTGAATAGAAATAGCCCTGGCCGAATTCGCACCCCATGCCACGCAAATGGCGGCGCTGACGGTTGGTCTCCAGCCCTTCGGCGATCACCGACAGGTTCATCGTCGATGCCAGATCAAGCACCGCCTGCACGATCCCGGTACCGATGCGATCGCTGCCCTCACCCAGCCCCAAGACGAAACTACGGTCCAGCTTCAAGGTGTTGAACGGATAGCGATGAAGATGGCCAAGCGATGAATACCCCGTGCCGAAATCGTCGAGGCTCATCTTTACGCCCAACGCACGCAACTCCGTCATGATGTGGACGGCACGGTCCGGGTTGGCGATGGCAATCCCCTCGGTAATCTCGAGCGAAATCGTGGCAGGATCGATTCCTGTCTCCCGAATGGTCGTCTCGACAAATTCGACAAAACCAGGCTGGAGGAACTGGCGCGGTGACACGTTGATGCTCATGGTCACCGGCTTGCGGTGTGCAAACCGGCGGTGCCAGCGCGCGGTCGCCTCACAGGCTTCGCGGAGCACCCAACTGCCAATGGTGACGATCAGCCCGGTTTCCTCGGCAATGTCGATGAAATGGCCGGGTGCGACCAGCTCATCAGGACGGCGCTGCCAGCGCAGCAGCGCCTCGAACCCAGAAATCGTCCCCGTCTTCAGTTCGACGATGGGCTGATAGTATAGCTGAAATTCTTCCCGCCGGAGCGCACCGCGCAGATCATTCTCGGTTTGAAGCCGGGTCGAAGCGCGCTGCTGCAACACCTTGTCGAACACCGCGACCTGGCCGCGCCCGCGCGCCTTGGCCTCGTACATCGCGGTATCGGCCTTTCGAAGCAGACCCTGCACGGTTGCGCCGGGCTTATGCGCAAAGGCCAGGCCGATGCTGCCACCACTATGGATTTCATTGCCGTCCACAAGATGCGGTTCGGCCAACGCGCCCAGCATCGCATTGGCGACGGCATGCACGGCGGCTTCATCGTCGAAATCCTCGATCACGACCGTGAATTCATCCCCACCAAGCCGCGCGAGCGTTATCATTGGCCAATCCGCCCCCGCTGCAGCCTGTGCCGCCGCTTGTGTCGCCAGCACATCGGCGAGCCGCCGCCCGGTGGCCACCAGCACATCATCGCCGACCTGATGGCCAAGGCTGTCGTTGATGAACTTGAATCCGTCGAGATCGAGAAACAGCACAGCGACGCCATATTCGGGGCGCCGTTCGCGGCGCTCAAGCGCAATCGCGACGCGCTCGGCAAACAGCGCGCGATTGGGAAGGCCCGTCAGGGAATCGTGCAGCGCATCGAAATAGAGTTTCGCGGTAAAACGTTCCCGTTCGATCACGCGGCCCAGCTGGACGCCGATCTGCGCCATCAGCTCCAGAAATTGTGCATCCTCGGCCAGATTCTCGCGCGCGAAAAATTCCATGACCGCGACGACTTCGTCCTGCACACAGACCGGGAAGGCAAAGGCGGAATGCAAACCGCATTGCCGTGCGACATCACGGCGAAGAAAGTTATCGGCATTGCCGAGATCGACCAGCCAGATCGGCATCAGCGTGTCGAGCACCCGCCCCGGCAGCCCGACCCCGCGGGCGAATTGCAGTTCGAGCGATTCGGTGATGAACGGCATCAGGGGTTCGGGATTTGCCGAAAACCAGATCTGCGGCGCCACGAGCAGGTCGCGATTGGTTTCATCGGCGAGATAGACATGGCCGAACGCCCAGCCGGTATGCGTGCAAATCTCTGCAATCGCGTAGGACAAGGCTTCGCGCGTATCGGCAGCCGCATTGGCTTTGGCGGCGATGCGGTGGAGCAGCTCGATGCGCTGTTGCGAGAGATAGAGCGCGCGCAGCCCGCGTTCGGCAATCCCCTCAGCGGTTGTCCGAGCGGTACGTTCACGGGCAAGGCGGCGGCGGAGCCGAACGATTTCTTCGTCGACATCTGTTGAATTGACGAAGTCGCTGGGGTTCAGGACACCCATTCGACCACCAGGGAACATTCGGGGCTGCCATCATGCATGCAACCACGATGGGCAACCGTCACCTTCTCGCCGAAATGATCAGCGGCGCCATCGATAAAACCTTCCGCCAAGGCGCACATCTTGCGCGGTGAGGAATAGCCAATGATCAATTCGCCCGTGCCCAGTTCCTGAAACTGGAAATGCGGGCACCCGGCCCCCGAATAGAGCTTGCGGACTTCGGGGTGGATGATTGTGTTCACGCTCAGCAAGAAATTACGGACATTGCCCGGTGATGTAAAAAAGTCAGGATAATGGACGGCCAGCGACGGAATGGCGCTTTTCCCGAACCAGCGCAGGATTGCTGCGGGTGACAGCGACAGCTTCTCTGAAGCAGCAGCCACCAGCGCCATGATCTCGCTGTCAGGGTAGCTGCCCAGCGATGTATAGGCCCCTTCGAGCTCGGCGGCATCAAGCAGATCATCCCAGGTGGCATCGCCGAACTGATCGACGACGGCTTCTTCGAGAAGATTGAAAATTACGCCCTTCATTGTCGCCTCCGCCACCCTTGGACGGCATGGCAGGACAATGATGAAAGTGGCGTAAACAATGCCCCACCACCGGTCACGCGCGCCCCATTTTGGGTAAAGATGGCACGGTTACAGGGTTTTGCCGGTCACCCTTATATCGACTAGGGCGATGGTATGACCCTGCTCCGCCGCCTGCTGCCCGATCGGTTCATTCTGTTGTTGATGGCGACGCTGGTTGCCGCCACGCTGTTTCCAGCGCGCGGGCAGGTGCTGGTGGCGATTGGCTGGACATCGAACGCGGCGATTTTCCTTTTGTTTTTCCTCCACGGCGCGCGGCTGAGCCCGCAGGCGGTGCTCGACGGAGCAAAGCGCTGGCGGCTGCACGCGGCGATCCTGGGCTTTGGCTATGTCGCCATGCCTGCGATGATGCTGGGGGTTAGCCACGCATTGCATGGCCAGTTTACGCCGGGGTTGCTGCTTGGGCTGATCTTCCTGGGCGTGTTGCCGACCACGGTGCAGTCTTCGATCGCCTATGCATCGATGGCGCGCGGGAATATCGCCGCGTCAGTGATCGCATCGGCGGTATCGAATGTGCTTGGCGTTGTACTCGCGCCCCTGCTGCTGGCGGTACTGGCAAGCACCGCGTTCGGCGAATTTTCGCTGTCGAGCATCGGGCGGGTGGCGATGCTGCTGTTGCTGCCGTTCGCGCTGGGGCAGATTTTACGCCGCCTCGTGCTGCCCAGTATTCAACGGCACGCGAAGATCGCGGGCATGATGGACAAGCTGACGATCGTGCTTGCGGTTTACACCGCTTTTGCCGAGGCAGCGGCACAAGGGCTGTGGCAGCGGATCGGGGCAGGCGAACTGGGCGCCTTGATGGCGCTGGTATTCGCTTTACTGCTGATCACCTTTGCGGCCGCCTGGGGCCTTGGCGCAGCGCTTGGGCTGAACCGCGAAGACCGGGTGACCTTGCTCTTCTCCGGCGCGCAAAAGAGCCTGGCGACCGGTGCGCCAATGGCGCGCATTCTGTTTCCGCCTGCGATTGCCGGTGCAGTTATTCTACCGTTGCTGATCTATCACCAATTGCAGCTGATGCTATCGGCGTGGATCGCGCCCGGGATGGCGGACGAGCCGCCGTCAGAGCACTAAATGCCACCGTTCACGGGCGAACCGCCGCTGCGCCAAACGCCGCCGCCATCACCCCAGGCGCATAAAGCGAGTCCGGTTCTGCACGGCGCAGCGCTGCCAGGATCGCTGGTTTGAGTCGCCATGCGCCCAACGCGCGTGCTGCTGCAGCAGGATCGCGGTCCAGCTGCTGCTGAAGGGCCGCCAACGACCGATCCGCCATGCGGATCGCGGCACGGTGGCGCGCCAATTCCTCCCCCGGATAGCGCTCATCCATCTCGCCCAGCGTCCAGCGCGCGCCCGCCAGCATCAATCGTGCCGTCTCCTGATCATCACGGCGGAGCGCCGCCCGCGCCGCCCCGATCGCCGACTCGATATCGGCGGTCGCTGTCGCGAGCGTAATCGCCTCGCGCTCCTCAGGCGCACAGGGCCGCAAATGGCGCAAATAAGCGACCAAGCCCGCCATGGTGGCGCTGGTGGGTGGGCTACCATCGAATTCGTCAATGATCACGCTCCGCACAAACGCCTCGAGCGCCCCATCGCCGGGCGCGCGCGAAATACGCCCCGGTGCGGCGAGATCGGGAATCGGCAGTGGATCGAACACGCCATTGTCGCGCCGCGTGCTCATCAAGGCCGACGTCACATCGGCCGTCCCGGGCGCCCCCGAAAGCCCGGCGAGGAAAAAGGCAGCGTTGCGCCGGCCATTGCTATGACAGCTCGCACAGCTGATCCCGCCCCGTGCTGCCTGCCCGCCGAGCAGGACCGGGGTGCGAAATGCCACGCGACCAATCGCCACGGCATCGGCGTCGTCAACCAACGCCGACGGGGCAAGGCATTCGCGCGGCCGACTGCCCAGCGCCGAAACGCGATCAGCGGGTGCCAGCCACTGTGCCGCCCGCAAACTGGGCTGGGCTTTTGAAAGCGGTGCCGCCGCCGCGATCAGCGCAACGGCGCCGATCGAGCCGAAGACCCGGCCGATCAGCTTTCGGGGGCGCGACCAGCGCGAATCCATCGGCGCAGTTCCTCGGCCTGGTGGCATCCAAAGCTGCATGCCTGATCGAGCAGCGCCAGATGGCGGCGTGCCCCGGCCAGATCACCGCGCTCAACCTTTAGCTCGCCGTAATATTCCAATGCGCCACGGTGGGCGGGCGCGATGGCAAGCGCTGCCTGGTAATAGCGTTCGGCGGTTGCATGATTGCCGAGCTTGCGGTTCGCAAAGCCCAGATAGGTCAGCACATCGGGGTGCGGGCCGCTGCTTTTGAGCGCATCGTCTAGCGAATCGATTGCTGCACCAAAGCGCCGCTGGTTGATCAGGCGGGCCGCTGCCAAATAGGAGCGATCACCATCCGCCGGATGGGCAAAAGCGGCAGGCAGACGCGTGTCGATCCGCGCCTGGGGGCCAGCGGCAATCGCTTCGTCGATGGCAGCGATTGCGGCTTTGAGTTCACCGGCGGTGCTGCACGTCTCGCCACATTCGGCGAGCTTTTGGGCCAGCGCATCACGCGCGACCTTTGCCTTGTCCATCTCGCCCAGCCGCGCGCGCGCGACGCCAAGCTGCTGGAACGCCGGGGTTAACCGCGCGTCATATTTGGTCGCTTTTTCAAACGCCCCTGCTGCCTTCTTTGCGTTGCCCAGACCAACCAGCGCCATGCCCTGCAGATAATGGCTGTTGGCGTTGCGCGGATCAACAGAGAGAACATGGCCGAAATGCTTGCTGGCATCCTTGAAATTCTTTTGATCGAGGGCGGCCCTGCCCTTTTGGTACTCAATCACAGGATCGTATACTGGCGTTGTCGATGAAGGCGCGTCCATGCCCACACTTCCACCGCCACCACCGCCCGATGCGGCCCCGAGCATCGCCGCCGTGGCGATTAGTGCGGACGCAAACACGCCCGTTCGGAACAATGGTGAGCGCGAAACCTTTGCCAAGCCTTGCATCGACTTTCTCCTCAACAACTTGATTCTCCAATGATATCATAACGCAGCCGTTATGGTAAATATGGCCTGAGACCACAGGTTGCGCGGCAATGGATTGAACATCACGGCAAGGCGTATTAGTTATATGGCACAGTTGTGCGGCGGGCCGATCCGCTGCATTGACGACGAACTGGGACGACGAACAGGGCTTTTCGCTGGAGAAGATAATGGCGACCGCGACCGACACCGCAACGACTGGCCTGGTACTGACCCCGCCCGATCCCGTGCCCGTTGTCGCGCCTGAAAAGGCCGTGGGGCTGGTGCCGGTGGACGATGGCACGCGCACGCAGTTGCAGCTCAAGGTCGACAGCTTTGTCGATGATCTGGTGGCGCAGGATGTGAACTCGCCCGAATTCGGCAAGCGCGTCGATGCGATCAGCGCGATGGGGCAAAAGGAAATCCGCGACGCCGCCGGGCAATCGAACCGCTTCCTCGATCGGCCCGTCCGCGCGATGGACCAGGAATCGGGCGTCGGTGCTGATCTGGCCGAACTGCGCCGCACGATCGAGGATCTCGATCCCGGCAAGAAGGGCAGCCTGCTCGCGCCCAAGAAGATTTTCGGGATCATCCCGTTCGGCAACAGGATGCGCGATTATTTCGACGGCTATAAATCGTCGCAGGGGCATATCTCGTCGATTTTGAAGTCGCTCGGCTCGGGCAAGGACGAGCTGTTGATGGATAACGCCGCGATCGACGTCGAGCGCGCCAATCTGTGGACCTCGATGGGTCGGCTCGAGCAGATGATCGTGCTGGCACAGACTATGGATACGAAGCTCGAGGAAACCGCCAACGAGCTCGACCACACCGATCCCGCTAAAGCCAAGGCGATCCGCGAGACTGCGTTGTTCTATGTCCGCCAGCGCACCCAGGATCTGCTGACGCAAATGGCGGTGACGGTGCAGGGTTATCTCGCGCTCGATCTGGTCAAGAAGAACAATGTCGAGCTGGTGAAGGGCGTCGACCGCGCCAGCACCACCACGGTCGCCGCTTTGCGTACGGCGGTGACGGTGGCGCAGGCGCTGACCAACCAGCGGCTCGTGCTCGAACAAATCACGTCGCTCAACACGACCACCGCGAATATCATCGATTCGACCGGCAAGCTGCTGAAAAGCCAGACCGCGACGATCCATGAACAGGCGGCGGCCTCCACGATCCCGTTGGAGACGCTCCAGCGTGCCTTCCAGAACATCTATGACACGATGGATGCGATCGATGCCTTCAAGCTGAAGGCACTCGACAGCATGAAGACGACGGTCAATTCGCTCGGTGTCGAGGTGGAGAAATCCAAGGGCTATATCGCGCGGGCCGAGGGCCAGGCCCAGGGTGCGCTGACCGGGCCGAACAGCGATCCGTTCAAGCTAGAGGCGGTGTAAGATGACCGACGTCGATCGCCAGATCGCGCGTTCTGCCGAATTGCTGGAGCGGACGAATGAGCGCCACCGCGCGGGCATGGTCCGCAAGCAGCGTGCAGATGGCATTGGCCAGCGGATCACGCGGATCGCAATTGCCGACGGCGCGATCCTGCTGGCCGCGATCATCTTCGCGATCGTCATCGGGCCGCTCGGGTTGCTGGGCGCGGTGGGCGTGATGGCGCTGATGATCGCGACGACGATTGCGCTCGCGGTCTTGCCGGGCGCTCCCGCCCCTACCCCCGAAAAGCTCCGCGAAGTGCCGCTAAAGGCGCTGCCGGCGCAAACCGAGCGCTGGCTCAGCACCCAGCGCGCCGCACTGCCCGCGCCCGCCATCACCCTGATCGACCAGATCATCGTTCGGCTCGAAACGTTGAGCCCGCAGCTCGCGACTCTCGACGAGAATGAACTTGCCGCGACTGAGGTCCGCAAGCTGGTTGGCGAGCAACTACCCGAATTTATCAAGGGCTATACTCGCGTGCCGCCCGAGCTGCGCCGCACCGAACGCAATGGATCGACCCCCGATGCGCAATTGCTCGACGGGCTGCGGCTGATCGAAAGCCAGATCGGCGAAATGACGACGCAGCTGGCAGAAGGCGATCTGGACCAGTTGGCGACACGGGGGCGGTTTCTGGAAATCAAATATCGCGGTGACGAGACGCAAGGATGACAAACGTGATCCCTGGGAAGATGACCGCCCAAGGAACCGCCCGGCCGATGAAAATCGACTTCGTGTCGGACATTGTATGCCCGTGGTGCATCATCGGGCTGCGCGCGCTGGAGCAGGCGATTGTGGCAGTAAGCGATGTCGTGGCGCCGACGATCACCTTTCACCCGTTCGAACTGAATCCTGCGATGCCACCCGAGGGGCAGAACATCGTCCAGCATGTCGCCGAGAAATACGGTGCGACGCCCGAACAATCGGCCAGCAACCGTGCCGGCATCCGCACCCGCGCCGCCGAGCTTGGCTTTGCGATGAACGGCACCGCCGACAGCCGCATCTATAACACGTTCGACGCGCACCGGCTGCTCCACTGGGCGCAGATCGAGGGGAAGCAGGCGGCACTCAAGAACCGGTTGTTCGCGCTGTATTTTACGGAGGGCGGCAATCCTTCCGATCCCGATGCGCTGGTCGCCGCTGCGGCCGATGTCGGGCTGGATGCCGAGGAGGCCCGCGCGATCCTGGCGGGCGGTCGGTATGCCGAAGAGGTACGCGCCGAAGAACGCCATTGGCAAAGCGCGGGCATCAGCTCGGTCCCGGCGATCGTGATCAACGACAAATACGTCATCATTGGCGGCCAACCCGCTGAGACATTCGAACGCGCGCTGCGGAGTATCGCGGCGGAGGGGTAGCGGGGGTCGGGTTGGCTGCAGGGCAGTTTAATGGGCAGCGGCATTCGCGCATATAGCTGCCATTCGGCTTTTGCCCCAAAGTCGGTCGCTCGGTGCGTCGATCTGAATCCCTATAACCAGCCATTCATGCGTGCCGGCCGCGGACCCTGCCCGAGCCGATGCGCGGCACTTGACGCGCACTGTCCTCATGGCTTGATTGGCATCGGGGAAAGCAGACGCGATTGCGATGTGAGGGGCCCAGATGGCTCAGACGGACGGTGTGAAGTACGGGGTCAGCCATGCTCGACCGACCCCGTGAAATCAGCTCAAACTCATTTGAACCATTCGCCCGCACCGGTTGCCATGTTTCCTTTGATCTGGGCGGTGATATTGCCACGGCGCTTGGCATAAGCCCCTGTCAGTCCCCGCATACCGCCGACGCAGGAAATGACGGTCGTGCCGACATTGGAGCATCCCCACGCCGATGTCCAAGTTCCGGTTGCATCCTCTGTATTACACATCATGTGAGAGTCATAAATCGAGGACCTTGCCGGTTGGGTCATCGTGATGCACTTTGAGGTGGACTTCATCATTTTCCCGTCCATCATTGCCTCAGCGGTGCTGGCCGAGACCTGTGCGCCGTACGCGGTTCCATCATCTCTCACGCCGCCGACTGACGTGCTGGGCGCGGAAGCCGTTGAAGTATATGTAAAAGATTGCGCACTAGCCGTGCCACAACAAGCAATCACCCCGACAGAGGCTACAAAGTAGAATATAGCTTTCATGATTCCTGCTCCTGATATTTTTATGTTTTACGCGGTACAAGAAAGATGAGGGCAACAGGAATGTGCCATCGAGTCAATGAACTGACTTCAAGTGCATGGATGGACAGGCGGAATCCATTTCGTAAATGGGTCGAGTGCACCGCTGATGATCTATGCTCGCGAGGTTTAATCGAGTCGCACAACCTAATCGAGATGGCTGGCAAGTGGGTGGCAATCTTGCAGCGGCAGGCCGACGGCACAATGGAGATGAACGTCGACATCGTCGGCGACCGGCTGCGCTAGTTTGAAAACCCGACCAATGGGCTCCAGGATTCGACTTAGTGTATCGGCATCGCCGCGATGGGGCGCTCAGCCGCCTGACTGATCGATGGAAAGCGAGCGGCGGCTCCCGTCCGGATCAGACCTTCGCGCTCCCACAGCAGAACGGCTTGAACTGGCGCAATAGCCGCTGGAACAGTGCGGCGCGATCGAACGGCAGCTATGCGAGGTTTGCGAACCAAAGGCTGCCCGAGAACTATCCACCATTAGCAGACATCCGCACTCTCACCCCTTCGCCCGCCGCGCCGAAAGGCGGGCGAGCAGGCCCTGTTTCGGCACGATCTCCAGCACGCTTTCGCTATCGCCCGTGTGGTGATCGAAATAGGTGATCCGGCCATCCTCGACTGATTTCAGCCGCGCATAGGTGATGCGCTTTGACAGTTCCTGCCGCACCAATGTGACCGGGTCGACGACGCAAATGATGAACCCGCCAGACACGAAGGTGGAGGCATAAACCTTGCCGTCATGCACCAGCGCGGGCGGCAGATAGCGGTAATTGCCGCGCGGTTGCTTGCCGTCGATATGGAGCAGGCCGCAGCCCGGACCGCCCTGGCCGACTTCGAGAATATCGTCCCAAGTCACGACGGGTTCAGTCATCACGTTCTTCCCTTTACCCGACCTTCAAGCACGGGTGCCGACCATCGCCTTGGCCCGGTCGGCCAGCCGCGCCACCGCATCAACATGGATTCCCGGTGCCGTCGCCAGCAGCCCGAACGCCTGCGCGCTTGGCGTGTTGAAGGCGAGCGGCGCACCGAAGGCATCGGTGACGGTCGCGCCTGCCTCCATCGCGATCAGTGCCGCGGCGGCGATGTCCCATTCGAAGCCCCAACGCAGCGTCGCGACCAGATCGGCTTCGTCAGCGGCGACCATCGCGATGCGCAGCGCAATCGAATTGGGTTTGGGCACCAGCACCAGATCGCTGTCGGCGCTGGGCAGCGTATCGCTTGGCACGCGTGCCCCTGCAAAAATCGCGCCGCCCCCGGCCCGCACCGGCACGCCATTGCGGGTCGCGCCGCCGCCTGACGTCGCCCGCCATACCTCACCGCGCGCCGGGGCGTCGAGCACGCCGATCACGGGCAGCCCCTTGTCGACCAGCGCCACGGACACCGCCCAGCCGGGCCGTCCGCGCAGATAATCACGCGTGCCGTCGATCGGATCGACCACCCATAGCCGTTCACACGCCAGCCGGTCGGCATTGTCGGCGGTCTCCTCTGACAGCCAGCCCGCCGCCGGATCGAGCGCTGACAGGCGTCGGCGGAGCAGCTCGTCCACCTCAAGATCGATATCGCTCACCGGATTGCCGGGGGATTTTTCCCAGCGGCTGAAATCATCGCTCCAGCGCGCCATGGCCAGCCGGCCCGCTTCACCCGCGATCGCGGCGACCGCATCGGCCAGCGTTTCAGCCGACGCTTTAGCCACTGGCCACCGTCATCCCGTCAATCAATAGGGTCGGCACGTTGATGCCGTATCGGAATTCCAAATCATTGGCCGGGGTTAGCGCCAAGAACATATCACGCAGGTTACCGGCAATGGTGAATTCGGCAACCGGCGTTGTCACCACGCCATCCTCGATGAGGAAACCCGACGCGCCCCGGCTGTAATCGCCGGTCACGCCGTTCACACCCATGCCGATCAGTTCGGTGATGTACACACCGCGCTTGATATCGCCGATCAGCGTCGCGGGCGGCACATGGCCGGGTTCCATGTGCAGGTTGCTCGACGAAACGCCCGGCCCACCGCCGACACCGCGCGAGGCATGGCCGGTCGGCTCCAGCCCCAATTGCCGCGCCGATGCGCTGTCGAGCAGCCAGGTTTCGAGCACGCCGCCCTCAATCAGGCAGCATGGCGACACCGCCAGCCCTTCACCGTCGAACGGGCGCGATCGCATGCCATGCGGGCGGTGCGGATCGTCACGCACGGTAACCCCGCTGGCAAACACAGCGGTGCCCAGCGCATCGAGCAGGAAGCTCGTCTTGCGGGTGATCGACGATCCGGCAATCGCGCCGATCAGATGGCCGAGCAGGCTGTTGCCGACGCGCGGATCGAACACCACCGGCATCGGCCCGCTCTCCAGCCGCCCGGGATTCATCCGCCGTACCGCGCGCTCGCCGGCCTTGGTGCCGACCATCGCGGCATCCTCCAGCCGATCGAGATGACGCGCCGAATGATAGGCGTAATCGCGCTGCATATCGCCGCCGCTACCCGCCAGCACGCTGGCCGACACGCCGTGGCTCGACACCGCATAGCCATGGGCAAAGCCGTGACTCGTCGCGAGCCCCATCACCGATCGCGCGGCGCTGGCGCTGCCGCCTTCGCTGTTCGAGACACCGGGCACCGCGCGGGCGGCATCCTCTGCGGCCAGCGCGCGCGCCTTCAAAGCTTCGGGCGATACTTCGACGCCGTCGTCGAGATTAAGATGCGGTGGTTTACCGTGCAACAGCCGGTCGGCGGGGGCAAGGCCCGCCCAGTCATCCTCGGGTGCCTCCCGCGCCATCGCGATCGCGCGTTCGACCAGCGTATCAAGTGCTTCGATGGAAAGATCGGATGTCGAGACGCTCGCGTTGCGGCGACCGACAAACACCCGCAGCCCAAGCTCTGCCCCTTCCGAACGCCCGACATCCTCCAGCGCCCCAAGGCGAACCGACACGTCAAGCGCGGTATCTGCGGCAAAAACGGCATCGGCGGCGTCGGCCCCGGCAGCAATCGCGCGGGCAACAATGTCATGCGCCCGGTCACAGGCATGGTCAGGTGTGTGCATGCCCCTGATTTAGGCAGCATCCACCGAAATGAGAACCACCAGCCGATTATAAAGCGGTTGATGTACCAACAACGAGGCATGCAGCGGCCATCAACAGCCCTGCCCCCCGGTTCGATCGGAAGCGCGCGAGTGCATTGTCGCCGTCATCGGGCTGGAGCGTTAGCACTTGCCAGCCGAGATGGCAGGCAACCGGCAACAACGCCGCGACCGCCAACCAGTCTGGCCGCACGAGCCAGATCGCCGCTGCCCAAAGCGCGATCGCAAGCGCGTAGAAGATCGCCACGCCGGGGCGGACTTTGCTGCCCATTGCCCGCGCCGAGGAGCGCACCCCGATCATCGCATCGTCGTCGCGGTCCTGCAGCGCGTAGATGGTGTCATAGCCGACCACCCAGGCGATCGAGCCGAGATAGAGCAGTACTCCCGGCATCGTCAGTGCGCCCGCGACATCGACCCAGCCGACCAAAGCGGCCCAGGAAAACACCATCCCGAGCCAAGCTTGTGGCCACCAGGTGATCCGCTTCATGAACGGGTAAGCGGCGACCAGGGCGAGGCTGAGGACGGCGACCAACGCTGCCCATGGTGTGAGTTGCAGCAGGACCACCAGCCCGATCAGGCACAGCATCACCAGCCAAATCCACGCCGCGCGCAGCGATACCGCGCCGCTGGCGAGCGGGCGGTGGCGGGTGCGTTCGACCTTCGCGTCGAGATCGCGGTCGACAATGTCATTGTACACGCAGCCCGCGCCGCGCATCGCAATCGCGCCGAGCAGCAGCCAAAGAAGCAAATCCCAGCGCTCGATCGCCCCGCCCGCCAGCGCAACACCCCAGGCGCCAGGCCAGAACAACAGCCACCAGCCGATCGGCCGATCGAATCGCGCGAGCGACGCGAAGGGCCGCGCCGCTGCTGGCAACCAACCGAGCAGGCCGCGCAATTCGCTGTCGGGAACGATGGTGTCGGGCTGGCTCATGAGTGGGGGCATAGCGGCGTGCGGCGGTAGCTGGCAACGCATCTGGTTTGCCCATTTTCCCCGTTGGTCCCGAGCGAAGTCGAGGGACGTGCCCCACGCGCTGCGCAAGGTGTCTCGACTTCGCTCGACACGAACGGGAAGGGATGATTTGTTGCTCAGAAATGATCTAAGAAAGCATCCATGCAGACCGACATTGAAATCGCCCGTGGCTATCCGCTCCACCCAATCGCCGATATCGCCGTCAAGGCCGGTATCCCCGAAAGCGCAGTCGAGCCCTATGGCCGCCATAAGGCGAAGATCGATCCCGCCGCGCTGCCGCTGCCAGCCGGGGGCAAGACCGGCCACCTCATTCTCGTCACCGCGATCAGCCCCACGCCGGCGGGCGAGGGCAAGACGACCACGTCGGTGGGTCTGGCAGACGCGCTCAACCTGACCGGGCGCAAGACGATGCTGTGCCTGCGCGAGCCATCGCTTGGGCCGTGCTTCGGGCAAAAGGGCGGCGCGACCGGCGGCGGCCATGCGCAAGTGGTGCCGATGGAGGACATCAACCTCCACTTCACGGGCGATTTCCATGCGGTCACCGCCGCACATAACCTGCTAGCTGCGCTCCTCGACAACCATATTTACTGGGGCAATGCGCTCAACATCGACGTCCGCCGGGTCGTCTGGCGACGGGTGATCGACATGAACGATCGTGCGTTGCGCCAAATCGTCCAGTCGCTGGGCGGTACCGGCAATGGCTACCCCCGCGAATCGGGTTTCGATATCACCGTCGCCTCCGAAGTGATGGCGATCCTGTGCCTGGCCCACGACCCCGCCGATCTGCGTAATCGGCTCGCGCGGATCGTGGTGGGCTATACCCGCGACCGGACCCCCGTGACCGCGCGCGACCTGAAGGCAGACGGCGCGATGGCGGTGCTGCTGGCCGAGGCGATCAAGCCCAATCTGGTGCAGACACTCGGCGGCAATCCCGCGTTCATTCATGGCGGGCCCTTCGCCAATATCGCGCATGGCTGCAATTCGGTGATCGCCACCCGCGCCGCGCTGGGGCTGGCGGATTATGTCGTCAC
This sequence comes from Sphingomonas sp. 32-62-10, assembly GCA_002280555.1. Taxonomy (GTDB): domain Bacteria; phylum Pseudomonadota; class Alphaproteobacteria; order Sphingomonadales; family Sphingomonadaceae; genus Sphingomonas. Next base: position 12,184 of record NCEE01000024.1, on the reverse strand, counting down.
CGAAGCGGGGTTCGGAGCCGATTTGGGCGCGGAGAAATTTTTCGACATCAAATGCCGCCAGGCCGGGCTGGCGCCTGCCGCCGTCGTGATTGTGGCGACGGTGCGTGCGCTGAAGATGAATGGCGGGGTGGCGAAGACCGATCTTGCCCATGAGGACGTCGACGCGGTCTCTCGCGGGGCGGCCAATCTGGTGCGCCATATCGAAAATGTCCGTCAGTTCGGCGTGCCCGCTGTGGTGGCGATCAACCATTTCGGCACGGACAGCGACGCCGAAATCCAGGCGCTGCGCGATATTGCCGCCGCGCACGGCGTACAGGCGATCCTGTGCCGCCACTGGGCCGAAGGCGGCGCGGGCGCAACCCAGCTTGCCGATGCGGTCGCCGCACTCTCGGAAAGCGGATCGGCGCAGTTCGCGCCGCTTTATGACGATGGCCTACCATTGCTCGACAAGATCAAGACGGTTGCCACCCGGCTCTACCGCGCCGGGAACGTCGATGCCGAACCGGCAATCGTCGCGCAGCTGGCCCGGTTCGAGGCGGCGGGATTCGGCCATTTGCCGGTCTGCATCGCCAAAACCCAGTACAGCTTCTCCACCGATCCAACCGCGCTCGGCGCGCCGACCGGCCACACCGTCCACATCCGCGAAGTGCGGCTGTCTGCAGGGGCGGGCTTTGTGGTGGCGGTGTGCGGGGAGATCATGACAATGCCGGGCCTGCCGCGCGTGCCGGCCGCTGAGGCGATCGGGTTCGATGATCAGGGCCGGATCGAGGGGCTGTTTTAGGGGAATCGTGTGTTTGTCGGGGGAACGCCAGATGGCCATTGGCACGGGTTAGCGGTCGCACCCAGCTTTGTTATCCAGGTGTACGACGGCTGCCATCCCGATCAGGATTTTGGTACGAGATGGCGCAATTGTCGCGAGACGATCAACTGCCGAGACAGGCCACGATTGCGTCGATAGCGATGCGCGTATCATCGATCGTCCTCACCTTCACGCAATCAATCCCCGCCTCAAACGGTGGATAGTCGTTCCCGCCTGGGAAGATCGCGTCGCCGATAAAGATCATCTCGGCGGTTGCGATCCCGCTATGATCGGCGAGCTTTTGCAGGCCGGTCGCCTTGTTAACGCCTTCGCGCGTGATGTCGACCGACGTCGCGCCGCCGAGGTTGATAGCGAACCCCGCTAAACGCTGCTTGAGATCAGCCTGAATCACCTTCCGCTTCGCGAATTCAGGGTCCCAATGCTCCTTGGCATCGAGCGGCGCCTGCTGACCGAGCGCGGAGAAGGTGATCTGGCTGCCACGATCCTCAATCAACTCGCCCCATGTCTGTTCTGGTTTGAATCCTGTAGCCTCTAACGACAGGTGAAACGCCGCAATGATACGCGCCTTTTCCTCGTCAGCGAACAGGTCAGCGTAAACCGCCTGCCAGCCGGAGCCATCATGGCGATACATCTTGGTGCCAGTGGTTGGCATAATGAACAGCCGGTCGACCTGCGCCTCGACCGGCAATTGAGACACGACCTGCTTTTCGAACTGCGGCCAGTCGCCTCCCGAGATTACCGCCACCTTAGCGACCGTCAACAACTTGGCGAGGCGACCGGCCATGTCAGCGTCGAGCCGCTGCTTCGACAGCGCCAGTGTGCCATCCATGTCGAACGCGACAAGCCGTTTCATACTATCCCCTAACGGCTTTGGCCGATGGGGTCGGCTATATAGGCGAGATAATATAGTCAACGGTTGAAGCTACGACGCTCACTCCTCACGCAGACTGTCCGAAAAAAGACGGTCCGGCATCATCCGGCATTGGGCACCGGGGATGGAGCCCAAATCGACCGAGCATGGCTGAAAGCCGTCAACAGCGTGCGACCGCAATCATGACATCATCCAACCACTTTACCGATTTGTCCTAGTGGCGAATCTCCGCCTTCCGTCTATAATCTCGCCAGTTCACAATGGAGTTATCCTGATGACACAGAGCCCCTGGCAGCACAGCCGATCCGCAGGCGTGGCCGACGATATCGATTTCGAGATCAAGGGCCAGGAGCTTCAATTCGTCGAGATCGAGCTCGATCCGGGCGAAAGCGCGGTCGCTGAAGCCGGGGCGTTTGTGTGGAAGGACGCGTCGATCGGCATGACGACGGTGTTCGGCGACGGCAGCGGCGATTCGGGTGGCGGCTTCATGGGCAAGCTACTCGGTGCTGGTAAGCGGCTGGTGACGGGAGAAAGCCTGTTCACCACCGTCTTCACGCATAACGGTACCGGCAAGGCACGAGTCGCCTTTGCTGCCCCCACGCCAGGCGCAATCCTGCCGATCAAGCTCTCCGATCTGGGCGGCACACTGATCTGCCAGAAGGATGCGTTCCTGGCCGCTGCCAAGGGGGTGTCGATCGGCATCGCGTTTCAGCGCAAGGTGATGACCGGCCTGTTCGGCGGCGAAGGCTTCATCATGCAAAAGCTGGACGGCGATGGCTGGGTGTTCGTCCAGATGGGCGGTACCGTGGTCGAGCGCATCCTGCAGCCCGGCGAGCAGCTCCATGTCGATACCGGGTGCCTGGCCGCCTATACCCCAAGCGTCGATTTCGATCTGGTGACGGCGGGCGGCGTGCGCAGCGTGTTGTTTGGCGGTGAAGGGTTGTTCTTTGCGCGGCTGACCGGGCCGGGCAAGGTGTGGATCCAATCGCTGCCCTTCTCGCGGCTCGCTGGCCGGATGCTCGCGGCAGCGGGCGGACGCGGCAGCAATCGCGGCGAAGGATCGGTTCTCGGCGGACTGGGCGACCTGATCGGTGGGAACGATTGAGGCGATTGGGCATTTAGCGCACAAGCGTTGACCGCATCCGACTCTGACAGCAGTCGGGTCAGTGGGCGCGATGATCGGGCTGAGGGCATCATGCAGAAACGCATTCGCCGCATTGATGCCGTGATTGCGGCGCAACACGATGCTCAATTCAACGCAAAAAAATGTGCGTCCCGCGCAAGGAAACACTGATTGCGGGAATCCGGCTTGCATCGCTTGATGCATTGGGCGACCAGCAAATCGGAAAAAGCAGACGTCACGATGATCGGGGGACAGGTTGATGTTAGCGATGGAAAGGCCCCAAGGGGCCAGCAACGCTATTGCGGAAAGGCGCGAGGACATCATTGCCTTTGGACGCGGCGTCGTTAACGAAGAGGCCGAGGCGCTTGAGTCGCTGAGCCATACGCTTGACGATAGTTTTGTGGCTGCCGTCGATGCGCTGATGTCCACTCGTGGCCGCATTGTCGTTTCAGGTATCGGCAAGTCGGGCCATGTCGGCCGCAAGATTGCCGCCAGCTTTGCATCAACCGGCACGCCGGCATTCTTTGTCCATGCAGCAGAGGCCGGGCACGGCGATCTCGGCATGGTGATGCGGGGCGACACGTTGTTACTGCTATCGCTTTCAGGCGAAACGCGTGAGTTGAAACACCTGATCGGTTATGCGGCCGAAAACGGCATCTCAGTGGTGGGCATTGGCTCCAAGCCGGGGTCGACAATTATGCGGCTGGCCACTGTTCGGCTTGTACTGCCCTCGGTACGCGAAGCCTGCCCTGAGAATATCTCCCCCACCACATCAGCAATTATGATGCTGGCGATGGGGGATGCCCTGGCCATCACGATGATGAAGCTGCGCGGGGTATCGCGCACGAAGTTGAATACGCTGCATCCGGGCGGCAGTATTGGCCACCGGCTGACGCGCGTTTCCGCGCTGATGCATGCGCAGGACGAACTGCCGCTGGTGACACAGGAAACGGCGATGCGCGACGTGATCCTGAAGATGACGGCGCACAGCTTCGGTATTGCCGGGGTGATCGATCAGGATGGCCTGCTGGTCGGTGTGATCACCGATGGCGATTTGCGCCGCCACGCCGATCAACTGCTCGAATCGACCGCTGCCGCCGTGATGACGCGCGATCCCGCGACCACCGAGGCATCAGCCTTCGCCGAAGACGCGCTGAGTTTGATGGAAGCTGGCAAGATCACGTCGCTGTTCGTCACGCACGCGCTCAACCCCAGGCTGCCCGTCGGCCTTATCCATGTGCACGACATTTTGCGCGCCTCAAGACTCTGATTTTAGATGATTGATCAGGGTTCAGGCGGCCCACAGCGCGTCGCCATCATCATTCCGTCGCGGTACGCATCAACGCGGTACCCCGCCAAGCCGCTTGCGTTGCTCCACGGCCCGGATGGCGTGTCGAAACCACTGATCGAATGGACAATTGATGCCGCCCGCGCCGTGCCCGGCGGGGCAAACGTGTATGTCGCCACCGATCATTCGGCGATTGCTGCGGCAGCAGAGGCAGCGGGTGCATCGGTGCTGATGACCCCCGAATCCTGCGCCAACGGCACCGAACGCTGCGCCGCCGCACTCGATGTGCTCACCGACATCCCCGATATCGTCGTCAACTTTCAAGGCGATGCGCTGCTGACACCGCCGTTCGTCATCGAATCGCTGATCGCCGCGATGGAAGCGGACCCGAGTATCGACGTCGCGACGCCCATCATCCGCGCCTCCCCCGCCGTGCAGCACCGCCTGATCGATGATCAGCGCGCCGGCCGCGTTGGCGGTACTACGGTGACGTTCGGCCATCGCCGCGATGCGCTGTACTTCTCGAAATCGGTCATCCCGCATCTGCCGCCCGCCCGGATCGGCGACCCTGCACTGCCGCTATTCTTCCATATCGGCGTCTATGCCTACCGCGTGCCGGCGTTGCGCGCTTATGCCGATCTGCCGGTGGGCACATTGGAACTGCTCGAAGGGCTCGAACAACTTCGTTTTCTGGAGGCTGGCAAGCCGGTACGGATTGTCGACGTGCGCGATCCGGGCCATGACCTTTGGGAGCTCAACAATCCCGAGGATATCCCGTTTATCGAGGCTATCCTGGCACAACGTGGCAAGTGATGACGATGAATGATGTAACCACCATGTTGTGCGGCCGCGCCGTCGGCATTGATCAGCGATTGTTCGTTATCGCAGGACCTTGCGTCATCGAGAGCGAGGCGATGGCGCTCTCCACTGCCGAAACGCTAAAGGGAATTGGCGAGCGGCTGGGGATTTTGCTGATCTACAAAAGTTCGTTCGACAAAGCGAACCGCACATCTGGCAGCTCGTTCCGGGGCCCGGGCCTTGATGAGGGTTTGCGCATTTTGGAAAAGGTCCGACGCGAAACCGGGATGCCGGTGCTGACCGACGTGCACGAAACCGCCCAGGTCGCCGCTGTAGCCAGCGTTGTTGACGTATTACAGACCCCCGCCTTTCTTGCCCGCCAGACCGACCTGATCGAGGCAGTGGCCACATGCGGTAAGGCAGCCAACATCAAAAAGGGCCAGTTCATGGCGCCGCACGACATGATCCATGTCGCCGCCAAGGCACGCAACGCCGCCAGCGAAGCCGGCACCGCCGCACCGATGCTCGTCACCGATCGCGGCGCCACTTTCGGCTATAATAATCTAGTGTCCGACATGCGCGGGCTGGTGATCATGCGCGAAACGGGTTGCCCGGTCGTGTTCGATGCGACCCATTCGGTGCAGCTGCCCGGCGGCATGGGCGCGACCAGCGGCGGGCAGCGCGAATTCGTGGCACCGCTGGCCCGCGCTGCGGTTGCCGTTGGCATCTCCGGGCTGTTCATGGAAATGCACCCCGATCCGGACAACGCCAAGTCCGATGGCCCCAATGCGATCCCGCTCGATCAGGCTGAGGCGCTGCTGGAGCGATTGCTGGCGATTGATGACCTGGTGAAAAGCAGCGGGATTGCCTGAACCGGCCAGCGCATCCCATTCAAATGGCGCCAGACGCAATCCTGCGAAGGTACGTGCCATAGTCGTTGCGGCCATAGGCTCCTGCCAGTGCTTCAAGAGCGGTTCGATCGATAAACCCCTGCCGAAAGGCAATTTCTTCGGGATAAGCGATCTTGAATCCTTGGCGCTTTTCGAGAATCCGAACAAATTCAGCCGCTTCAAGCAGGCTTTCCGGTGTGCCCGTGTCGAGCCACGCAACACCGCGTCCCAGGGTTTCGACCGACAGCGTGTTGGTATCCAGATAGTGGCGGATGACGTCTGTAATCTCCAGTTCGCCCCGCGCCGATGGCCTCAGGCCGCGCGCAATCGTCGGGGCCTGGCCATCGAAGAAACAGAGCCCGGTCACGGCCCAGTTTGATCGCGGATTGAGCGGCTTTTCCTCAACGCTGATTGCCCGTTTCGTAGCGTCGAACTCGATGACACCATAGCGTTGCGGATCATCGACCCGGTAAGCGAACACCGTGCCGCCGCGCATCTCTTCGATCGCGTCTGCAAAAAACCGCGCCAGCCTGTCACCGTAAAACACATTGTCGCCAAGGATCAGTGCTGACGGTTGCTCCGCGATGAAATCCTCTCCGATGATATAGGCCTGCGCTAAGCCATCGGGCGAGGGCTGAACCGCATAGCTGATCGAGATGCCCCAAGTGGCCCCGTCCCCCAGCAGCGCCTGGAAACGCGGTAGATCGGCTTCGGTGGAGATCAGCAGAATCCCGCAAGCATTAGCGTCGACAGCGGACAATAGATCATCTGTTTGCCGTAGATCGGCATCAACTGCTTAAACACGACCTGCGCCATGCGGTCGAGCCGCGTACCGGTGCGCCGGCCGGGATAATGCCCTTCATTGCGTGTTCCCCGCTGGCTGTACCGTATCGGCAGGGATGGCTGTCCCGATCCGCTGCGTTGCATCGCGCCCATCAAGGATTGCCTGCCACCAATCGCGATAGTCGAGATAGCAGCGCACCGTCGATTCGATACCGCTCGCGAAATCATGCCGGGGCTGCCAGCCAAGATCACGCTGTACCTTGGACGCGTCGATCGCATAACGCTGAACATCCCCAAAGCGATCGGTGGCGACAGTGATCTGCTCGGGATAGGCCCGGCCATCGCTGCGCGGCTGGAGCCGATCGAGCACCGTGAAAATGCTTCGCACGACATCGATGTTTCGCTGCTCGGCATTGCCGCCCATGTTGTAGGTCTCGCCGGGGGTGCCGGCGGCGATTAGGCGGAGTAGCGCGAGGGCATAATCCTCGACATGCAGCCAATCGCGCACATTCGATCCGTCGCCATAAACCGGCAGCGGCTGGCCCGCGAGCGCGCGGATGATGATGAGCAAGATGAGCGTTTCGGGGAATTGATCGGGACCATAACTCTTTGAGCAATTGGTGACGAGGATGGGCGCCTCGAGCTGCACCCGGTTTCGTGGACACCAAGATAAGGTGTTTTTGGTACCGGAGGGTAATGATGCAACGACGGAAGTTCAGCCGGGAGTTCAAGCCCAAGGCGGTGAAGCTAGTATTGGAGCGGGGCGTTTCAGCGGCGCAAGCGGCTCGCGATCTCGACGTGTATGCCAACGTGCTGCGCAAGTGGATCCGCGAAGCGGAAGGCGATCCGGGATCGGCCTTTCCCGGCCACGGCGACCTGCGGCCTGAACAGCAGGCGATTGAGCGGCTGCGCCGCGAGCTAGCCCGGATGAAGGCGGAGCGAGACATCCTAAAAAAGCGGCGGCCTACTTCGCCAAGGACTCGGTATGAGGTTCGCCTTCATCGCGAAGCACCGGGGTATCTGGCCGGTATCGTGGATATGTGAGGAGCTCGGGGTCTCGCGCAGTGGCTTCCACGCCTGGCTGGTGCGTGCACCTAGCGTGCGCTCTCGCGGCGACGAGAAGTTCGGCGCCAAGGTGCGTGGAATCTTCATCTCCAGCTATCGCACTTATGGCGCGCGCCGTGTCTGGCACGATCTTCTGGTCGGAGGCCTGTCATGCGGCCTGCACCGCGTCGAACGGCTAATGCGGACGCAGGGTCTCAAGGCTCGCCCCAGGCGTCGCGGGCTGCCCAAGGACGAGGGCCAGCGATCGGTGATTGCCGGCAACGTGCTCGATCGTCAGTTTACCGCTGCTGCGCCGAACCAGAAGTGGGTAGCGGACTTCACCTAATATCTGGACCGCCGAAGGCTGGCTCTACGTTGCAGCCGTCATCGACCTGTTCTAACGCCGCGTCGTTGGCTGGTCGATGAGCGACACGATGACAGCGCAGTTCGTCATCCACGCGCTGGTGATGGCAATCTGGCGACGCGGCAAGCCCGATGCCCTCCTGCATCACTCGGACCAGGGCAGCCAGTACACCAGCGAGCAGTTCCAGCGCCTGATGATCGACAACGGCGTCACTTGCTTGATGAGCCGGTCGGGTAACGTCTGGGACGATGCCGCGATGGAGAGCTTCTTCTCTTCGCTAAAGACCGATCGGATCGCGCGTAAAGCATATCGAACCCGCAATCAGGCACGGGCCCACGTGTTCGATTACATCGAGCGCTTCTACAACCCGACACGCAGGCACTCGACCTTGGGCTATCTCAGCCCCATGGACTTCGAGAAGAAGGCTAATGTAGCCTAACTTGGTGTCCGCAAAACCGGGTGCAGCTCAATCAGAACAAGATGTTCAGCGATTTGGCGCGATCGGATTTAAGCCACTGATATCACTGGCGAACCAGGTAAACGGAGCGAGCCCGGACGGGGGGCCTAGCAACGGTTGGCGAACTGTCGCGCACGATGCACACAAGCATTGCCACCTATCGACCAGCAAGGTACTAGGTTGCCGAGTTGGTTTATGAGAATTTGCGCAAAAATCCTGTTTTGACAATGAAAGTTTTTCCCCACGATGCATAGGGCTTGGGCCGATGGGAGCAGTGCCGCGCTCTTGGCGACGGTTGTCGCTAGTATGATGGTTGGGGGCTGCGCCACGTTGCCTGGCTCGGGCCCCTCTGCTGGCGGCGTGCGCCATATGAGCAGAACGAAAGAGGGGCTGGATTCCAGCATCCGCATCGTCGATGTCGATCAGATGGCAGCGACCAGGCTTGCACGAGTCGAACCGCCGCAATCATTGGCCGCTTATTTCGGTGATCCAATATACACCACATCAGTTGTCGGTCGCGGCGACGTGCTTGATGTGTCGATCTGGGAAGCGCCGCCGGCCGCGCTATTTGGCACGTCGACATCAGAAGCTAGGCTGACCTCGTCAACGCCTCCGATAACGACGGCTCGTCCTGCGGTGTTGCCGGAAATGATGGTCGACCAAGAGGGTCGCATTAATGTGCCGTTTGCAGGATCGTTATTGGTTGCGGGCAAGACGGCAACGCAGGTCGCTGCGGATATTAAAGGCCGCCTCGCGGGCAAGGCGAACCAGCCGCAGGTTCTGGTCCGGGTGGTGCGCAATGCCAGTTCCAATGCGACGGTCGTCGGCGATGTGGTAAACAGCGGCAGCGTGCCTCTTACCGCTAAGGGCGAGCGCTTGCTTGACGCTCTCGCGGCCGCTGGCGGAGTTCGTCAACCGGTAGGCAAGATGACGATCCAGGTTGCGCGCGGCGATCGGATCGCGGTTGAATCGCTTTCACAAATCATTCGCGATCCACGTGAAAATATTCGGTTGCAACCCGGGGATGTGGTTACTGCGCTTTTCCAGCCGTTCAGCTTCACTGTACTAGGCGCGACAAAAAAGAACGAGGAAATCCCATTTGAAGCTACAGGCCTCACCTTGGCACAAGCGCTTGGCCGTGTGGGGGGACTGGACGATATGCGCGCTGATACCCGTGGCGTCTTCATCTTCAGACTGGAGAATCCGGCCGCGCTTGGCTTAACGCCCGACACGCCTGTCCAGTTGACAGCCGAGGGCAAGGTCCCAGTGATCTACCGCATCGACATGAAGAACCCTGAGACATTCTTTGTTGCCCAGTCATTCCCGGTTCGCGACAGGGACGTGCTCTATGTGTCAAATGCCCCGATTGCTGAATTTCAAAAATTCGTTACCGCAATCTCGGGAGCCATTTTGCCGTTCGCCACTGTACGTGCGGTGATCCCATAAGGCAGATGCCATTTGCTGAGGAAATGGGATGGCAAATATGTTGTCGTTGCTCGCGACAGCCAAGCCTCGATTGAGCGGCAGTGATGCTAACCTCAGAGGCGCTGGCGGAGAGCAGATAATGTATCGCGGGTTGAACACCAGCTGGCGCGACGTTGGCGTGTGCAATGCCCAATGCACCTTCCACAGCGGAGTTAGTTCAGACAATAGTCGAGGCGGCCCGCCCGCGACGGCCAGCGATCAGCTAGGTATGTACCCAGCTTGAAAATTAGGCCATGCCGCAGGGGCTCCTGCGAGATTCGTGAAGGGATGATAAAGTGAATTTTTGGGGGACCGTTGCAACCCGCGTTAAGAACATTGATCGTATGTTCACAGCAGTGGTATTGGTTCCGACCTTATTAGCCACTGTATACTACTTGTTAGTCGCGAGTGATATTTATGTTTCTGAGTCGCGGTTTGTTGTGCGGGCCCCAGACAAACCTGCACAGACACCTTTAGGTTCCTTGCTGAAGGGTGCCGGTTTCTCCAACGCCGGCGATGAGATATTCGCGGTTCGAGACTTTGTTGGTTCGCGCGACGCACTGACCCAGGTTAATAGCGACGGGCTAGCAGTGCGAGCATTTACCGCACCTGGCGCCAGTATCTTCGAGAGATATGCGCCATTCGGCCTCTGGAATAACCAAGAGACGCTTTACCGCTTTTACCAGCAACAAGTTTCAATCGAGTATGACTCAACCTCGTCGATCCTTCGGCTAACTGTGGCGACTTTCGACCCGAATGATGCGACCAGAATGAATCAACGATTGCTGAATTTAAGCGAAGCGCTTGTCAATCGATTGAACTACCGAGGGCGAACGGATTTGGTTAAGTTTTCGCTGGAGGAGGTCGATGAGGCACGTGCCAGGGCAATATCGGCCGGCAACCGACTGGCGGCCTATCGCAACCGCGCTCGCGTGGTGGATCCAGAAAAGCAGGCAGGCGTCCAACTGCAGATGATTGGAAAACTTCAAGACGACCTTGTGGCCACCCGTAACCAACTCCGCCAGTTGGAGGCCTTAACTCCCCAAAACCCGCAAATCGAATCTACCCGAGTTCGGGTGAAGGGGCTTGAACAGGAAATTGCCGGAGCTACGAACCGTCTCACGGGCGGGCAGAGTTCGCTTGCCGGCAGCACTGCCCAATATCAGCGGCTATTACTCGACTCCGGAATCGCGGAAAAGCAGCTCGCAGCAGCAATGGCCTCTCAAGCCGAAGCCAATAACGAGACGCGCCGTAAGCAGGCCTATGTCGAACGGATCGTCGAACCTAACTTGCCAGATTACCCATCCAGACCCAAGCGCTTTTGGGGAATTCTTTCTGTGTTTGCGCTGAGCGTTGTAGTCTGGCTTGTGTTGCGCCTCCTTCTGGCGGGCGTGCGCGAACACCAAGACTAGGGGACCAAAGAGATGTCGACGACACATTCCCCGCCATCGCTTGCGTCAGCTTGGGCAGTTCAGCGCCGGGTATTAGGCGCGCTTCTGATGCGCGAGGTTCTCACCCGCTACGGACGCCACAATATTGGCTTTTTGTGGATATTCGTCGAACCGATGATGTTCACCCTAGGTGTTACCGCCTTGTGGAACGTAACCCAATCTTACCACGGCTCGAGTTTGCCGATCACAGCCTTTGCGGTCACGGGCTATTCGACTGTGCTCTTGTGGCGCAATATGCCGTCGCGTTGTGTTATGGCCATAGAGCCAAATCTGTCGCTATTATACCATCGGCAGGTCAAGGTAATCGATATCTACCTGTCCCGATTGATGCTCGAGGGAGCGGGGGCAAGCACATCTTTCCTATTGCTAAGCGTGATATTTTTTCTGATCGGCTGGATGGCCCCTCCTGAGGATATCCTCTCGGTTCTGTTCGGATGGTTCTTATTGGCATGGTTCGGCATGGCACTTGCCATGTATATCGGCGCCTTGTCGGAACAATATGAAATGGTTGAGAAGATTTGGCACCCATTGGCCTATCTGTCATTTCCTTTGTCCGGAGCAGCTTTCGTCGTTGATTCTCTGCCAAAAGATGCGCAGAATTTTCTTTCATGGGTACCCATGGTCAACGCAACCGAATTCCTTCGCGAGGGATTTTTCGGATCTCACTATATCGGACATTATGACCTTAACTATCTTATTATCTTCAATCTTATCCTAACTCTGTTTGCCCTGTCTGAGGTACGTAAGATCAGCCGCATCGTGGTGCCCGAATGATTACGGTCCGAAATTTGACAAAGAAGTATCCAACTCGTTCCGGTGACGTGACGGTGC
>NCEE01000023.1 GCA_002280555.1 Sphingomonas sp. 32-62-10 | reverse complement strand
AAGGTTAGGCTCACCCGCCATTTGCCTCAAACAGCTCAAGCGTGCGTTCGCGCGCCAGATCGGCGCTGGGTTCGTGGTAATCCTTGCGGCGATCGGAATTGAAGCCGTGGCCAGCTTCGTAAACATGGACGGTTGCGTTGGGCCAATCCTTCGCAATCACCTTTTCAACGCCCTCCATCGGGATGCCGGTGTCATGGCGCCCGAAATGCAGGATAACCGGCACCCTGGGTTCTTCGTCGACCGCGCCCGGGATCAGGCTGCCATAATAGCCCGACGCTGCCGTAACGCCATTGAGCCGGGTCGAGGCGAACCATGCGATCGAGCCGCCATAGCAATAGCCGACGACGAACACCGCCCCCTTGCTCACCAGCGCATCGATGCAGGTCTGCACGTCGCTGAGGCTCTGATCGAAAGGGTGCAGCTCGCGCGCAAGTTCCACCGCGCGCGCTAAGCCTTCGCCAGAATAATCAGCTTCGAAGCCAGGATGCTCGCGATCGAACAGCGCAGGCGCCAGCACTTCATACCCGTCCTGCGCATACTCGTCGCACAGATCGCGAATGTGATCGGTAACGCCGAAGATTTCCTGCACCAGCACCAGCCCGCCGCGCCGCGTACCCGTCGGCTCGACATGATAGACAGCGACTTCAGCGCCATCGGCCATCGTCATCCGGATCGTCGTGCCTTCGGCCATCATACTCTCCCACTTCGCTTTGGCCCCTCTTTTAGCGGCGGCGATAGCGAGTGGAAGGCTAAACCCCGATCAGGCTGCGCGAACGTCTGCGATCAGCTGATTGATCTGGCCGCGCAGTCGATCGACATTGCCGGCAACATCATCGGCGGTGCTGGCAAGATCAATTGCCGTGCCGCGCGTGCGCTCAGCGCGACCATGGAGAAGTTGCATATTGGCAGCGGCATGGGCGGTACCACCCTCGACTTCGGCGATGGCGCGGGCGATCCGCCTGGTCATGTCACGCTGCTGCTCGACCGCGTCAGCGACATTGGTGGCGGACTGATCAAGCCCGGCGACCAACGTGTCGATCGATTCGATGGTCGAGAGCACCGTAGCACTGGCATCGCGCACGGCCGACAGCCGGGATTCGATCTTGCCTGCTGCCGCCTGTGTTTGACGGGCGAGCCCCTTTACCTCTTCGGCCACCACGGCAAAGCCACGTCCTGCAGGCCCGGCACGCGCCGCCTCAATCGTGGCGTTTAGCGCGAGCAGATTGGTTTGCCCTGCGATAATGGCGATGAAATCAAGCACCGAAGCAATTTCGCTCACCAGATCGCCCAGGGATTCGGCATGATCACGCCCGGCGATCGTCCGCGCGCGCACCGTGCCGACGCCAGCGCGCGAATCATTGGCGGCGCGGCTGATATGGTCAATCGCCGTCGCCAGCGCGCTGCTCGATTGAGCAATGGTGCGCGCACTGGCCGCGCTTTGCTCAGCCAGCGAGGCGGTTGCCAGCGCGTGATGTTCCGCCTCGGCAGCCTCGCCCGACATTGTCGCTGCGGTTTCGCGCAGGCGGGGTCCGGCTGATTTCAGCCCAGCGACAACATCGCCAGCCTGGCGCTCGAACACGGCAAACAGGGCGTCAAGATCGGCCGCGCGCTTGGCGTTGGCGGCATGATCCTTCACCTCACGGCGATGCAATGCATCCTCCGTCCGGCGCGATTCCTCGCTCAGGCGGCGCGCGTCGATCGACCGCTGGCGGGCAAAGGCAAGCGCGCGGGCAATCGCGCCAATCTCATCCGTGCGATCAAGACCGGGGATCACAGCATCATGTTTGTCATCGGTGATGTGGTGCGTCGCGACGGCAATCTCTGCGAGCGGCTGGGTTATCCGCCGCGCGACGATAAGCATCCCCCACCAGCCGACTAGAACCGCCATCAGCGTGACCAGCGTGACAACGACATAGGCACGCCAGAACCGGTCCTGCATCACGCGTTGTTCGACCCCGGCGTCAGCACGCAGCGCCGCAATCAGCGAATCACTCGCCCCAGTCAGCGGATCAATGGCGGCATTCAGCGGACCACTGACAAAGAAATCGAGCCTGTCAGTCTGTTTTGCCCGCAGCATCCGATCCAGCCCGGCAATCGCGAGATCGGCGTCACGCCGCGCCGCGTCTACCCTTGCGATCATCAAACTATGGCGTTCATCGAGTTGATGGTCGCGAAACAACGTCCAGTTTCGTTTGATCGTCTGCCGGGAATCTTCAATCGCATCGACCGCCCCCGCAATCGAAAGATTGCCGCTGACCACTTTGTGCGCGGTGGCCAGTGCCTTGGCATAGTTGTCGGTCACCGCCTGCAGCTCAGCGATCGGATAAATTTTCTCGCGCACGAGCACGCGCATGCCGTTGCTGGTTGTAATCGAGCCGATGATCAAGGTGAGCGCAAGCACCGCCTGAATCGCCAGCAGCGCAATCAAAACACGGCGTAACGCCACGCCAATACTGTTGGTTTGGCCGTTAAACCATTCGCTGAGCGAGGGGAGCGTTAGGCGCATAGAAAGCGATATCCAGAATCGTCCGGCGGTTGCCTGGTGCCAACATTATGGCGGCCAAACAGCAAACAGCGGGTTAACCACTTGTGACGCTTTGATGAAAAAACGGAAAATCGGATCGTTTTCTGCGCTGTTCGAAACGCCGACACGTCGATTGACCACCCGGCTTGCATCGCCTGCATACCGATGCTAGCAGCCGCGCAACCCATGGCCCGGTGCGTGAACAGGGGCCCTTAGAGGCCTGTTCGCGCATGGGGCCAGTTTTTCTGTTCCCGAAGAGGATGTCGATCGCGTGGAGAATTCCGGCGGTATTCAAGCGAGCTTACCGGGGCGTTACGCAACGGCGTTGTTCGAGCTGGCGCGCGATGCCAAGGCGATTGATAAGGTTGAAGCGAGCCTTACAACGCTGCGCGCGGCGCTGGATCAATCAGCCGATTTCAAGACGTTGACCACCAGCCCGCTCATCGCGCGCGGTGCCGCAACCAAGGCTGTTGCCGCCGTTGCGAAGATGCTGAAGCTCGATGCCACCACCACCAAGTTTTTGGGCGTTCTCGCCGATAATCGCCGTCTGGCACAATTGCCTGCGATCATCCGTGCGTTCCGTCAGCTTGCCGCCAGCTTTCGCGGCGAAACGACGGCTGAGGTTATCTCGGCACATGCGCTTTCCAACGATCAGGTCGCCGCGCTGAAGCAATCGCTTCGCCAGCGGATCGGCCGTGACGTTTCGGTCGACCTGTCGGTCGATTCGTCACTGCTGGGCGGGCTCGTCGTCCGCATCGGCAGCCAGATGATCGATAGCTCGATCAAGACCCGTCTCCATACTCTCGCGCTCGCGATGAAAGGCTAAAAGGTTCACCCCATGGATATCCGCGCCGCTGAAATCTCGAAGGTCATCAAGGACCAGATCGCCAGCTTCGGCACCGAAGCCCAGGTCTCGGAAACCGGACAAGTGCTGTCGGTCGGTGACGGCATCGCCCGCATCCACGGCCTGGACAATGTTCAGGCCGGTGAGATGGTCGAATTCTCGAACGGCGTGCAGGGCATGGCGCTCAACCTGGAAGCCGACAATGTCGGTGTCGTGATCTTTGGGTCGGACAGCCAGATCAAGGAAGGCGATGTCGTCAAGCGCACTGGCACGATCGTCGACGTGCCGATCGGCAAGGGACTGCTCGGCCGCGTCGTCGATGGCCTCGGCAATCCGATCGACGGCAAGGGCCCGATCGTCAGCGACCAGCGCAGCCGCGTTGAAGTCAAGGCGCCGGGCATCATCCCTCGCACCTCGGTGCATGAGCCCGTCCAGACCGGCCTGAAGGCGATCGACGCGCTCGTCCCCGTCGGCCGTGGCCAGCGCGAACTGATCATCGGCGATCGCCAGACCGGCAAGACTGCCGTCGCGATCGACACCTTCATCAACCAGAAGAACGCCAACGCGGGCGATGACGAGAGCAAGAAACTCTACTGCATCTATGTCGCGATCGGCCAGAAACGCTCGACCGTGGCGCAGATCGTCCGTCAGCTCGAAGAATCGGGCGCGATGGAATACACCATCGTCGTCGCCGCAACCGCATCGGAGCCTGCGCCACTGCAGTTCCTGGCACCCTATACCGGCTGCGCGATGGGCGAATATTTCCGCGACAACGGCATGCACGCGCTGATCGTCTATGACGATCTGTCGAAGCAGGCCGTTGCCTATCGCCAGATGTCACTGCTGCTGCGCCGCCCGCCAGGCCGCGAAGCCTATCCCGGCGACGTGTTCTATCTCCACAGCCGCCTGCTCGAGCGCGCCGCGAAGATGAACAGCGACAATGGCTCGGGCTCGCTGACCGCGCTGCCGATCATCGAGACGCAGGCAGGCGACGTGTCGGCCTATATCCCGACCAATGTGATTTCGATCACCGACGGTCAGATCTTCCTCGAAACCGATCTGTTCTTCGCCGGCATCCGCCCCGCGATTAACGTCGGCCTGTCGGTGAGCCGCGTCGGTTCCGCCGCGCAGACCAAGGCGATGAAGAAGGTGTCGGGCAGCATCAAGCTCGAGCTGGCGCAGTACCGCGAAATGGCGGCGTTCGCGCAGTTCGGTTCGGACCTTGATGCGTCGACGCAGAAGCTGCTCAACCGTGGCGCGCGTCTGACCGAATTGCTCAAGCAGGCGCAGTTCAGCCCGATGCCCTTCGAAGAGCAGACCGTGTCGATCTTCGCTGGCACCAATGGCTTCATTGATGCCGTGCCGGTGAACGCGGTGACGCGCTACGAGCAGGCGATGCTCGCCGATATGCGCGCCAACCACGCCGATCTCCTCACCGACATCCGCGACAAGCGCGACCTGTCGAAGGAAACGACCGAGGCGCTGAAGTCGGCACTCGGAAATTTCGCGAAGACGTTTGCTTAATTAATGTGTGTCCCCGCGAAGGCGGGGACCCAGACTGGGCTCTCGCCTTCGCGGGAGCACAAGAAGGAAGACAATGGCGAGCCTGAAGGCCCTCAAGATCCGCATCGGCTCGGTGAAGTCGACGCAGAAGATCACCAAGGCGATGAAGATGGTCGCTGCTGCAAAACTGCGCCGTGCGCAGGAAGCGGCGGTTGCCGGGCGTCCTTATGCCGAGCGGCTCGAAGCCGTGATGGCGAGCTTGGCCGCCAAAGTGACGGTCAGCGCGTCGTCGCCTAAGTTGCTCGCAGGTACCGGGAAGGATCAGGTTCACCTGATCATCGTTGCGACGTCCGAGCGTGGCCTGGCGGGTGCGTTCAACTCGAACATCGTCCGCGCCGCGCGCCGCAAGGCCGAGGAGCTGACCGCCGAAGGCAAGACCGTCAATTTTTATATCATGGGCAAAAAGGGCCGCGTGCTGCGCCGCTTCTACCCCAGCCAGATCGTCCATGATTTCGAGATGGGCCATATCAAGGCGGTGAAGTTCGCCGATGCCCGCGCCGTCGCCGACGATATCATCGCACGCTACGAAGCGGGCGAATTCGACATCGCGCATTTGTTTTACGCGCGCTTCCAATCGGCACTGGTGCAGGAACCTGTCGGCCGCCAGATCATCCCGGTCGCGATCGACACCAGCCGTGCCAAATCGACCAGCCTTGCCGCAGTCGATTACGAGCCTGATGAGGAATCGATTCTCGCCGAGTTGCTGCCGCGCAACGTTGCTATTCAGCTGTTCCGCGCGCTGCTGGAAAATGCCGCGTCCGAGCAGGGCAGCCGCATGACCGCGATGGACAATGCCACGCGCAATGCGGGCGACATGATCCAGCGCCTGACGATCCAGTATAACCGCACCCGCCAAGCCGCGATTACGACCGAACTGGTCGAAATCATCTCGGGCGCTGAGGCTCTCTGATGCGTCGTGTTGTCTTTGCTGCCCTGCTGGGGCTGGCGGGGGCACTCGCCGCGTGCGGGCCGGAAGCGCCCAAGAAGGAAACCTACGCGCCCACGCCACTCGCGCCTGCAGGCTGGACGCAGATTTTTGCGAACCCTGCAGAAACGATTGACGTGATGAATCGGCTTGGTTTCCGCATCGGCCCTTATGCGCCTGCCGAGGGCGGCCACGAGGCGGTTGGCATTCCGGCAATGCTGTCCCGGTCAGATGTGCGCAAGCCTAATGTTACCAATGTCGAACTGACCGGCACGGCTGACACGCTAACCGCGGTGCGCTTCACGCTCGATCTGACCGATCTGAGCGATGACGGCTTTGCGAAGAAGCAGTTCGTCAAACAGATTAAACAGCGTTTCGCGCAACTTGGCGTCGCGGGTGCAGACAAGCTGACGCAGAACATCATGTCCGAACGGCCCACCACCGGCACCACCGACGGCGCAAATTATGCGCTGACTCGTGACCTTATTCCCGGCGGCAAGAACCACCGCCGCATTACGCTCACTTTCACGCCTGCGGGTTCCACCCCCGCGACTTCAGCCCCAAGGAACGGATAATGGCAACCGCCCCCGACACTCTCGCGCCCATCGCGACCACCAATAACGTAGGCCGGATCAGCCAGGTCATCGGCGCGGTCGTCGACGTGACTTTCGAAGACCAGCTGCCAGCGATTCTGAACGCGCTTGAGACGTTCAACAATGGCAACCGGCTGGTGCTCGAAGTCGCGCAGCATCTGGGCGAGAACACCGTCCGCACGATCGCGATGGATGCGACCGAAGGCCTCACGCGCGGTCAGACCGTCACCGACACCGGCTCGCAGATCCGCGTGCCCGTCGGCCCCAAGACGCTTGGCCGCATCCTGAACGTCATCGGCGAGCCGATCGACGAGCGCGGTCCGGTCGGCAATGTCGACACCGCCCCGATCCATGCTCCTGCCCCGCTGTTCGTCGACCAGTCGACCGAAAGCGCCATTCTCGTCACCGGCATCAAGGTGATCGATCTGCTCGCGCCTTACGCAAAGGGCGGCAAGATCGGCCTGTTCGGCGGCGCCGGAGTGGGCAAAACCGTGCTGATTCAGGAACTGATCAACAACATCGCCAAGGGCCATGGCGGCACATCGGTGTTCGCGGGCGTCGGCGAGCGTACCCGTGAGGGCAACGATCTCTATCACGAATTCCTCGATGCCGGCGTTATCGCCAAGGACGCCGATGGCAATGCGGTCAGCGAAGGCTCGAAGGTCGCGCTGGTCTATGGCCAGATGAACGAGCCCCCCGGCGCGCGTGCCCGCGTTGCGCTGTCGGGTCTGACGATCGCCGAATATTTCCGCGATGTCGAAGGCCAGGACGTGCTGTTCTTCGTCGACAACATCTTCCGCTTCACCCAGGCGGGTTCGGAAGTGTCGGCGCTGCTGGGCCGTATTCCGTCGGCGGTGGGCTATCAGCCGACGCTGTCGACCGACATGGGCGCGCTGCAGGAGCGCATCACCTCGACCAACAAGGGCTCGATCACCTCGGTGCAGGCGATCTACGTGCCTGCCGACGATTTGACCGATCCGGCCCCTGCAACGTCGTTTGCCCATTTGGACGCAACGACCGTTCTCAACCGCGCGATCTCGGAGCTGGGCATCTACCCGGCGGTCGATCCGCTCGACTCGACATCGCGCGTGCTCGAACCCCGCGTCGTCGGCCAGGAGCATTATGACACCGCACGTGCGGTCCAGTCGGTGCTGCAAAAGTACAAGTCACTGCAGGACATCATCGCAATTCTGGGCATGGACGAGCTGTCGGAAGAAGATAAGCTCACCGTCAGCCGCGCGCGGAAAATCCAGAAGTTCCTGTCGCAGCCCTTCCACGTCGCCGAAGTCTTCACCGGCATTTCGGGCAAGTTCGTGCAGCTCGAAGACACGGTGAAGTCGTTCAAGGCAGTCGTCGACGGCGAATATGATCACCTGCCCGAAAGCGCCTTCTACATGGTCGGCGGCATCGACGAAGCGATCGCCAAGGCAGAAAAGATGGCGCAGGAGGCGTAAACTCCTGCTCCCCTCCCGCCTGCGGGAGGGGTCGGGGGTGAGCGCATCCATTTGGATCAGCGCCTGCCTCCCGAAACAAGGCCCACCCCCAGCCCCTCCCGCATGCGGGAGGGGAGTGAGACTGAACAATGCTCCACTTCGAACTCGTCACCCCTGAAAAGCTCGTCCGCAGCGAGGACGTGTACATGGTTGTCGTCCCCGGTTCAGAGGGTGATTTCGGCGTGCTGGCCGGCCATTCGCCGCTAATGTCGACAATCCGCGATGGGGCGCTCCACATCTACCGCACCGAAAAGGGCGAACCCGAGAAGCTGCCGATCAAAGGCGGCTTTGCCGAGGTTACCGAGCGCGGGCTGACCGTGCTGGCCGAACAGGCAGGTTGATCAGCCGCTTATTGCGATACGAGAAATTTTTCGCTGGCGCATTTCCTAACTTGCACGGTTAAGGAAACGTCAAACCTTGCCGGTTAGGCAGGGTGCGTGACTAGCAAGATTCGCCTATCATGAGCGCATTCGGACGACGCAGCGGCGCCGGAAACGGCACCCCGCCAGCGCGGCCTGCGTTCGGCGTTGCCCGCCCGATGCAAGGCGGCGGACCTGCGCGCCCCGCAGACCTGCAGGGCAGCGAACAATTCCCACCGATTGATCTTGCCCCCCTGCCCCCATTGGATTCGGCCAGCGACGGGATGTCCGGCACGATGCCCGGCACGGCGATGGACGCGATGCAGCGCCTGCAGGAACGCCAGTCTTCGTCAGGCGAAGCTGGCCAGTCGCGGATGGAAGGCTTCGAAACCTCGATCCACAAGATCAAGGAACAGGTGCTGCCGCGCTTGCTCGAACGCGTCGATCCCGAAGCGGCCGCCACGCTCAATAAGGATGAACTGGCCGAAGAATTCCGCCCGATCATCGGCGAAGTGCTTGCAGAACTGAAACTGACGCTCAATCGCCGCGAGCAGTTTGCGCTCGAAAAGGTGTTGATCGACGAATTGTTGGGGCTCGGGCCGCTCGAGGAGTTGCTCAACGATCCGAACATCTCGGACATCATGGTCAATGGCCCCGAGCAGACGTATATCGAGCGCAAGGGCAAGCTTGAGCTCGCGAATATCCAGTTTCGCGATGAAGAGCATCTTTTCCAGATCGCGCAGCGCATCTGCAACTCGGTTGGCCGCCGCGTCGACCAGACCACCCCGCTCGCCGACGCCCGCCTGAAGGACGGCAGCCGCGTTAACGTGATCGTGCCGCCGCTGTCTTTGCGCGGCACCGCGATATCGATTCGTAAATTCTCCGCCAAGCCGATCACGCTCGACATGATGGCCGGGTTCGGTTCGATGAGCCCGAAGATGGCGACGGCGCTGAAGATTGCCGGCGCGTGCCGCTTCAACGTTGTCATTTCGGGCGGTACAGGTTCGGGCAAGACGACGATGCTCAACGCACTGTCAAAGATGATCGACCCCGGCGAACGCGTGCTGACGATCGAGGACGCGGCCGAACTGCGGCTGCAGCAGCCGCACTGGCTCCCGCTCGAAACGCGACCGCCCAATCTTGAAGGCCAAGGCGAAATCTCGATCCGCGATCTCGTGAAGAACGCGCTGCGTATGCGGCCGGACCGGATCATCCTGGGCGAAATTCGCGGGAGCGAGTGTTTCGATCTGCTCGCGGCGATGAACACCGGCCATGACGGCTCCATGTGTACGCTCCACGCCAACTCACCGCGCGAATGCCTGGGGCGTATGGAAAACATGGTGATGATGGGCGACATCAAGATGCCCAAGGAAGCGATCAGCCGCCAGATCGCCGATTCAGTCGACCTGATCGTTCAGGTGAAGCGTCTGCGCGACGGCAGCCGCCGCGTCACCAACATCACCGAAGTGATCGGCATGGAAGGCCCCGTGATCGTGACGCAGGAGCTGTTCAAGTTCGAATATCTCGACGAGAGCGCCGACGGCAAGATCATCGGCGAATATCGATCGATGGGGCTGCGTCCCTATACACTTGAAAAAGCCCGGCAATACGGCTTCGATCAGGCGTATCTGGAAGCAACGTTATAAGCGGTTTGCCCGAAGCCCGGCCTTGGCTAGGACAGGTGGCGATGAAGCCCCTGCCGATCCTGGTGGCGATCGCGCTGATCGGCGCCGCGCCGCCACCGAGCACGGCGGTATCGACACTGGCCAGCGATAGCGAGGCGCATTGGGTGCCGTTCGATCTGACCCCCGGCAACCAGATCCGCTTCACGATGATGATCAATGATCGGCCCGCGGCTGCCGTGCTCGACACCGGCGTCAGCGCCTCAGTAATCTCACGCAGTTTTGCGACGGCAGCCCGGATGAAGGTGCAGCCGCGCGGTCTGGCCCGAGCGATTGGCGGCGCAGTGACGATCGGCTGGACGCCGGTACAGAACATCATGCTGGGCGGGATGACGCGGCGCGGGGGCGGCATTGGCGTCACCACATTACCTGCCGCAGCGACCGGTGGCGTACAACCCGTGGACGTGCTGGTCGGCCATGATCTCATCGACGCGTATGCGATCGAGATTGATTACGATGCGATGCGGTTTCGCTTGCTGAAATCGGGCCGTTTGCCGTTTCGTGGCGTCAGCGCACCGTTGCGGATCGCCCCTGACCAAAATGTCTATGTCACAGAAATCAACCTGGGGGGGCGACGATTGGCACCGATGGTTGTCGATACCGGCGACGGATCGTCGATCACCTTGTCACAGGAAGCGTATCGGGCTGCGGGGCTTACGGGTGTGCAGACCACAACGACAATTGCCTATGGGCTGGCAGGCCCGATGATAAGCGATCTCGCCATCCTCCCGAGCCTGTCGGTCGGCAAACTCGCCGCCAGTGATGTCGAGCTCCGGGTTGAGCGTCGCGGCGGTTTCTCCCAGTCTATTGGCGCTGCGGGGCGGATCGGATCGGGCTTTTTGCAACATTATCGGGTGCTAATGGATCCCGCCGCCGGCCATATCGTCTTCGCCGCTACGGTGCGCACTGGCACGCCGCCGCTGCGCTCCACCAGCGGCATCCTGATGACAGCGGAAAAGGGCCGTCTGCGGGTGCTGCACGTGATGCGCGGCAGCCCTGCCGAAGCTGGCAGCTGGCGTGCGGGCGACATGATCTGCAGGATCGACGGCGTGCCAATCCCAGCCGATTACAATGCGAGCCCGATCAGCACTTGGTCTGTAGGCAAACCCGGTCGTATCGTCGCGCTCGGCACTTGCGATGGCGCAACCCGGGCGTTGAAGCTCAACCGCTTTTACTGATCGGCGCGCTGGCTCAACCCTTCAGCGCCAGTCCTGCCATCACGACGGCGGCGATTAGTGCGAGAATCTGCACAGTCGGCCAATCGATCATGCTGACGGCATCGGGATCAGCGCGGCGCGCGCGGCGCCAATCACGCCAACCGCTGAACAAGGCAATCGCCACCGCGATACCCGCGCCCGCCCAAAGCCCTGCTTGCATCATTCCCCTTTGCGAGCCAAAAAGCGCAGCGTCTTTACCCGTTTACTCGCCACTGTTACCCGAGGAGTCGTCATGCGCCACCCCTTTCTGATCCCCACTCTTGCCGTCGCCAGCCTTGCCTTTGCCGGTGGTGCAATTGCTGCGGCCGTCGCGCCGAGCCCCGCGATCATCGCTGCCGTTAAGGCCCCGAGCCGCACGCCAGCCAATCTGGCACGTGATCCGTATCGCCACCCGGCCGAGACGTTGGCTTTCTTTGGTGTGAAGCCGAATCAGACGGTGGTGGAAATCTGGCCAGGCGGTGGCTGGTACACTGAAATTCTCGCTCCATACGTCACGAAGGGTACGCTTTATGCGGCGACGCCGTCGACGGGCGCACGCAAGGGCGTGATGAACCTGCAGGCGGCGAAACCCGAAGTATATGGCAAGATCAAGTTTGCCGCCTTCCCGACAACCGATGCAGCCGCCGCCGTGCCTGCCGGCACCGCCGATGTCGTGCTGACGTTCCGCAACGTCCATAACTGGAGCTTCGGCGCGACCGATCAGACCCAGGCCGCGTTTGACCAGATGTTCGCGATGCTGAAACCCGGCGGCACGCTCGGCGTCGTCGAGCACCGCCTGCCCGAAGATGCCAAGGGCATCACAGAGGCGAAGAGCGGATACATGAAGCGCTCGTCGGTGATTGCCTTTGCCACCAAGGCGGGGTTCAAACTGGCTGGCGAAAGCGACATCAACGCCAACCCCAAGGACACGCATGATTACCCCAAGGGCGTGTGGACGCTGCCGCCCAACTTCGCCGAAAAAGACGTCGATCGCGCACGATACACGGCCATCGGCGAAAGCGACCGCATGACGTTGAAGTTCATCAAGCCGAAGAAGTAACGGCGGGTCTGGACCAGATTGAACAATTCTCCCCCATCCGTTCAGGCTGAGCGAAGTCGAAGCCCAGGCGCTGGGCTTGCCCTTCGACTTCGCTCAGGGCGAAAGGGTGGGGGTTTGAAACGATTTGCACCGATGTTACCGTTTGTGGACGATCCCTGCCCGCATCACGAAGCTGACCTGCTTCAAAACCCGCACATCGGCCAGCGGATCGCCAGCCACCGCGATCAGATCAGCACTTTTGCCGGGTTCGATGCTGCCCACATCACCCGCCACGCCCAGCAGATCGGCGGCGTTGGTGGTCGCCGCCATGATCGCCTGTGACGGCGTCATCCCGTGCTTGACCATCAGCTCGAATTCATCGGCGTTTCGCCCATGTTTCGACACACCCGCATCGGTGCCGAACGCGATCTTCACGCCTGCCGGGACCGCTTTTTCGAGGGCCTTGCCGGTGATGCTGATCCGCCAATCGATTTTGGCGCGCACCTCCGGCGAATAAGCGTTGGGGTTGGCGGCAATGCGTTCGAGATAGCCGTTCACCGTCGACAGGGTTGAGACGTAGTAGGCCCCGGTTTTCTTGAAAAGCGCGATCGCTTCTTCGTCCATCAGCGTGCCGTGCTCGATCGAATCCGCGCCTGCACGCAGCGCGACGGCGATGCCATCGGCACCATGCGCATGCACCGCAACCTTCTTGCCATAGAGATGCGCGGTTTCCACGATCGCACGGGCTTCGTCATCGAACATCTGCTTGCCAAGTCCGGCCCCAATCCGGCTGTTGACGCCGCCCGTCGTGGCAATCTTGATCACGTCCGCTCCGCGCCCGATCTGAAGCCGCACTGCCTTGCGGCATTCATCGGGACCGTCACACAGATTGTCGTGCGGGATCGCGTCGATAAAGTCGTCACCAACCCCCAGACGAGCGTCCATATGCCCCGACGTTGTCGAGATCGGCCGCCCTGCATCGATGATGCGGGGCCCGCTCACCCAGCCGCGCGCGATGGCCTCGCGGAGCGCAAGCGTCGCGCCCTCATCGCCCAGGTTGCGGACAGTGGTGAACCCGGCCTGCAGCGTCTTTTGCGCATTCCAATAGGTTTCGTAGGCCGCAAGCTGGCGGTTCTCGGTAAACCCGGCGAGCAGACCCTCCTGCCCCGCGCGATCCGAACTGAGATGAACGTGCGAATCGACAAGCCCGGGCAGGACGTAACGGTCCTTCAGGTCGATCAGGGTCGCGCCTGCGGGCACCGCCGCAAGCCCATCCATCACCGCCACCACTTTGCCGCCGCGCAGCACGATTGTGCTGGGTCCGCGCATCGGTTTGCCGGGCTGGTCGAGCACATGCCCCGCATGGACATAAATCGTCGCACTGCCGGCAGTGTCGGCGGTTTGCGCTGCACCAGGAGCTGCCGTCCCAAGCATCGTGGTGGCGATCAGCGTGGCGATGATGCGCTTCATTAGTTGACGTCCCCGGACCAAGGCCGCCGGGGCATCCGGCAGATTAGCCGAGTTTTTCCACCTTGGCCTGCAGTTCTGCAAGCTGCGATTTCAGCGCGGCGATCTCGTCATCTTTCCGCGCTGCGACATCGGGCGCGCCGCCGGGCTTGAACGCAGCGGTGGCCGCTTCGAACATCTGGATATTGCGCTTGGCGATCTCGGCAAAGGGCGAATGGGCGAAGGCACCTTCGACTGCCGATTTGAACTGCGCCTGATTGCGACGAAAGCCTTCCATGGATGCTTCCAGATATCCAGGCACCATCGCCTGCATCGAATCCCCGTACATCGAAATCAGCTGGCGCAGGAAGTTGACCGGCAGCATTGTCTGTCCGCGCGATTCCTCTTCCATGATGATTTGGGTGAGGACGTTATGGGTGATATCTTCATCAGTCTTGGCGTCGACGACCTTGAAGTCGCGACCCTCGCGCGTCATCGCAGCAAGATGCTCGAGCGTGATGTAGGACGATGTCTCGGTGTTATAGAGGCGCCGGTTGGCATATTTCTTGATGATGACGACGCCGTCATCCGAAACGGTCTTTTTCATGGGAGATCCCCCGAGGGTGCATGACAGTGCTGTAACACCGTTTCATACCGCGCCGCAACACGGGCCTAGGCCGCTGCCGTTGTTCCTGGAAATGCTGCGCACACAAACTGCACAATCACCGGATCGGCGCCGCGCCGCGCTGGCCGGGCTCGCCGCCTATCAGGCCGCCGATCGCGGGCCGCGTCGCAGGTTGGGTGGCGTAAAACACCGGCGCGGTCGGGTGCGGCTACGCGCCTATGGCGGCAGCGGCACGCCGGTCATGGTGGTGCCATCGCTGATCAACCCGCCGTTCATCCTTGATCTTGCGCGACAACAATCCATGCTGCGCTGGCTCGCTGCGCTGGGCCACCGCGTCTTCCTGGTCGACTGGGGAACGCCGGATGCAAACGTGCGGGACATGGACGTCGGTGATCACGTATCGCGCTTGCTCCTGCCCCTGATTGCCCGACTTCCCGAACCGCCGCTGCTGATAGGTTATTGCCTGGGGGGGACGATGGCGGCGGCTGCTGCTTGCCTGACTCCGGCGGCCGGGCTCGCGATGATCGCCGCACCATGGTGCTTTAGCGGCTTTGATGTGGCGGCCCGCGCCCGTATCGCCGATCTTTGGAAAACAGCACAGCCCGCCTGCGCGGCAATGGGGCTGGTGCCCATGGAGGTGCTGCAAGCCGGTTTCTGGCAGCTCGATCCGATGCGCACGATCGCCAAGTATGAAGCCTTTGCGACAATGGAGCCAGGCAGTCCGGAAGCGCGCAGCTTTGTGGCGCTGGAGGATTGGGCCAATGCGGGTGCGCCGCTGACCTATGCTGCCGGTGCGCAGATTTTCGAGGGGATGTTTGCAGATGACGTTACCGGCACAAACCGCTGGACGATTACCGGCCGTCCGATCGACCTTGATGAGCTTACCTGCCCCACCGTTGATTTCGTATCATTGCACGATCGAATCGTACCTGCCGCCAGCGCCGCGGGGTTTGCCGATCGACGCGAGCTTGCTGCGGGGCATGTCGGCATGATTGTCGGTCGCGGCGCGCGAACGCAGCTCTGGGAACCGCTCGACCACTGGATAAGCCAGACGCTGAAGGCTAGATAACCGCCACCATTTCTAATGCCCCCTCATCGTTCTGCAGGAGCCCGCCATGACCGACATCGTCATCACCGCCGCCAAGCGCACGCCAGTAGGCAGCTTCATGGGCGCATTCGGTTCGACCCCGGCGCACGAGCTCGGCCGCGTCGCGATCGAAGCGGCGCTGGCACAGGCAGGCATCACTGGCGCCGACGTTTCTGAGGTGATCCTGGGCCAGGTGCTTACAGCGGCACAGGGCCAGAATCCCGCTCGCCAGGCTTCGATGGCGGCGGGCATTCCCAAGGAAGTGCCCGCCTGGAGCGTTAACCAGGTCTGCGGATCGGGTTTGCGCGCCGTAGCGCTGGCGGCACAGGCGATTGCGGCGGGCGATGCAACCATCGTCGTCGCAGGCGGGCAGGAATCGATGTCGCTTGCCCCGCATGCACAATTTCTGCGCGGCGGGCAGAAAATGGGTGATCTCCAGCTGATCGACACGATGATCAAGGACGGATTGATCGATGTGTTCAACGGCTACCACATGGGCATTACCGCCGAGAATCTGGCGGAACGCTATCAGATCACCCGCGAAGAGCAGGACGCCTTTTCGGTCGCTTCGCAGAACAAGGCCGAGGCGGCACGTGCCGCCGGTCGGTTCAAGGACGAGATTGCTGCCGTCACCATAAAGGGCCGCAAGGGCGACACGATCGTCGCTGACGACGAATATATTCGCAGCGGCGTGACGATCGATAGCGTGTCGGGCGTGAAGCCGGCCTTCAAGAAAGACGGCACTGTTACCGCCGCTAATGCCAGTGGCCTGAACGATGGCGCTGCCGCCCTGGTGGTCATGAGCCGGGACGAGGCCGAGCGCCGCGGATCGCCAATCCTCGCCCGGATTGCCAGCTGGGCATCTGCTGGCGTCGACCCCGCCGTGATGGGCATCGGCCCCGTGCCCGCATCGCGCCGCGCGCTCGAAAAGGCAGGCTGGACGATCGCCGATCTCGACCTGATCGAATCCAACGAAGCCTTTGCCGCCCAGTCGCTTTCCGTGAACAAGGAACTGGGTTGGGACCCCGCGCGGATCAACGTCAACGGCGGCGCCATCGCGATTGGCCACCCGATCGGGGCGTCCGGCGCGCGCGTTTTGACGACGCTGTTGTACGAGATGGGTCGCCGCGATGCGCGCAAAGGACTGGCGACCCTATGTATCGGCGGCGGCATGGGAATTGCGCTGTGCGTCGAACGGTGATCCATTGAACATTTCCCGCTGACGTAATTTTATTACGCACTGGTCAGACCGGATGCCAGATTGGTTGGTCGGGCGCGACCGACGTGTTTCATCCGCACAATGCGTGGCAATCTTGCAACATGCGGTTTGGAAACTTAACGTAAATGTCAGCAAATGTTCATATTCGCCTTGCATCCGCAGGGCCTAGCCGGTTCTATGCTGAATCTCAGGGCACTACCGCTCAAGACAAAATGGGGCACATCCATGAAGATGAAGCAGCTTTTGGGCGCAACCGCGCTCGTTGGCATTCTCGCCGGTTTCCCGGCCGTCGCCGCGGCGCAGACTGCGCCGGCACCAGCCGCGCCACAGGAGGAAGCGGCACCTGCCGATCCTAAGGACGCGATTGTCGTCACTGGCTCGCGCATTGCACGCGAAGCGCTTGATTCGCCTTCGCCGATCACGTCGATCACGTCGGCCGATCTGCTCAGCAACGGCATCCTGAACGTCGGCGATGCGCTGAACGAACTGCCGCAGCTGCGTTCGACCTTCAGCCAGGCGAACTCGACCCGGTTTATCGGTACGTCGGGCCTCAGCGTCCTCGATCTTCGTGGTCTAGGCACGGCGCGCACCCTGGTGCTGGTCAACGGTCGCCGTCACGTCACGTCGTCGCCGGGTGATTACCTGGTCGACACCAACACGATCCCGCCCGAACTGCTCGAGCGCGTCGATATCGTGACCGGCGGTAACTCGGCCGTTTACGGTTCGGACGCCGTTGCCGGCGTTGTGAACTTCGTGCTGAAGAAGAACTTCGAAGGATTCCGTGTTTCCGGCCAGGCCGGCGCGACGGAATATGGAGATCGCGGTTCGTATTTTGGTGCCGTTACCTATGGTAAGAACTTCGCTGGTGGCCGCGGCAACATTGCTGTGTCGGGCGAATATTCGCGCTTAAATCCGCTGTTTTTCACTGAACGCGATCCCCAGACAGGTGCGTTCAGTGGTCGTTCGCAGTTCAATCTGGCCCAGAATACGGTCGGCGAGCCTGCGGCTGGTGACGGCATTCCTGACAACCAGTTTTTCACCAACGTTCGCAACGGTAATATCTTCGACGGTGGTGGGCTAAACGCGGTCTGCGGCGACGCAGATATTGCTAACGCCCTTCGCTGTCGTCAGAGCGGAGCGGGGGCAAGCAGTGCCACACCATCTCAGCGCTTTACGGTTTCGCGTGGACAGCGTTACGCTTTCAACTCGGCGGGTCAGCTAGTTCTCAGCAACCCCTCGATCGACTTTCGCGATATTACTGGTGGTGCAAGCCCAAACACCGTTGGGGGCCTCGGCTCGACGCTGCGGCAAACTGGCCAGCTTAACCCACTTAACGAACGTTATTCGGGTAACGTCATTGCGCACTACGATTTCTCCGATCTGGTATCGGTGTTTTTCGAAGGCAAGTATGTTCGTTATAACGTGAACCAAGAGGGCCAGCCGAGCTTCTCGCTTGGCGTCGGTGGTGCGGGGCAGAACCTGAGCTGTAGCAACGGCTTCCTGCGTCCTGACACGCTTGCACAGCTCCAAGCTATCGGCCACTGCGCAACGCCAGCTGCGACCTTTGGCATTAACCGCTTCAACATCGATTTCGGCGGTCGTGGCGAATTGCAGACGCGCGAACTCTATCGCTTCGTCGGTGGCTTCCAGGGCACATTCGAGAATAACTGGAAGTATGAACTGGCGTTCAACTATGGCCGCTACAGCGCGAACCTACGGTCGCTAAATAATCTGGTTCTCGCTGACCAGAACGGTAACGACGACGGGTACCTTCTCGCCGTCAACGCCGTGAATGCTCCTGCCACCTTTACGGGCACCAATTTTGCATTGGGGCCAACGGGCAACCGCGTCATCTGCGCCGTGAACGTGGTTAACAACGTGCGTCCAGACTGCGTGCCGATCAACCTGTTCGGTTCGGGTGCGCCGTCGCAGGCGGCATTGAACTTCGTGAACACTACGGCGACTCGCAACGAGCGAGCGGCAGAGTTCGACGTGACGTTCAACTTGACCGGTGACCTTGGCCAGCTGTTCACGCTGCCTGGTGGGCCAGTGAAGTTTAACATCGGTGCTGAATATCGCCGCGAAACAGCATCGTCGGCTTTTGACGCATTGACAGCGTCGGGCGGTACCTTCCTCAACGCCATTCAACCATTCAACCCGCCGGCACTGACGGTGACGGAAGGTTACGGCGAAGTTGAGATTCCGCTGTTGAAGGACGTTCCCTTCGCTGAAGAGCTGACGCTTACCGGTGCAGGCCGTTATTCGAGCTACAACACTCGTACCGGTGGCGTGTATTCCTATAACGCTGGTGCTGTGTACTCGCCGATCAACGGTCTCCGCATTCGCGGCAGCTACGCTGTTTCGGTTCGCGCACCAACGCAGAGCGATCTGTTCTCACCAGCATCGCAGAACTTCGCGTTCGTGGCGGATCCTTGCGATGTTCTGAACATCAACAACGGTACGCCAAACCGCATTCCGAACTGCCAGGCGGCTGGTGTTCCCGCCGGTTTTGCGAACATTCCGTTTCGTCAGCAGTCGCAGGGCTTCTTCGCGGGTGGCAACCCGGCTCTCGTCGCTGAAAACTCGGAAAGCTACACGGTTGGGTTCGTCGTTGAACCAGCTGCCATTCGTGGTCTTGCCCTGACAATCGATTACTACGACATCAAAGTTCGTAACTTGATTGCAACGCTTGGTCTCCAGGCAATTTTGACTCAGTGCTTCGACCAAGCTCCGGGCAATCCGTTCTGTAACTCGCTCAGCCCGCGCGATCCGGCCACCTCCTTCTTCCCGGACGGGAATGTTGGTATTTCGGGTGGTGTGAACTTCGCGGCGCAGGAAACCAGCGGTCTTGACGTCGAACTCCGCTACCGGAAAAAGTTCAGCAATGGATCTTCGCTCCAATTCGGCACGCTGATGACGTATCTTTTCAAGCGTCAGAACTTCGTCAACCCCTCGGACCCCACGTTTGCAACGCAGCAATTGAACAATCTTGGTGATCCCAAGATCGAAGGCCGCTTCACCGCAAACTATGAGTCAGCCGGTGGGTTTGGGTTGCGTTATCAGCTGCAGTATATCGGGCAGCAGTCGAACGCGGCGTTTGAAGCACAGAATAGCTTCCAGGGCCGGAACCCAACAAATGCTGACATTTTCCCGGACGCGAACAAGAACTTCTCAGAAGTCACGTATCACAACATTCGCTTGTCGCAGAAGGTTGATACAAAGTTCGAACTGTACCTCGGCGTAGACAACTTGTTCGGCAAGCTTCCGCCGTTCGGTCTGCTCGGCAACGGTGCAGGCGACGCGATCTTCCCGAACGCTGGTCGCTTCCTCTATGCTGGTTTCCGCGTCACGCTGTGATCCGGTAGCTACCGTAAAATTGGGGCCGCTCCTTCGGGAGCGGCCCTTTTTTTGTGCCTGATCGGTAGCTCTCAGCCGACAGCGATCGGCGGGTCGGACCGCAGCGCTGCCCCGCAAAGAAGCGTAAGACTTACGATGCCGCAGGAGTGCTGCAACAACAGGTTCACTATGAAACTGGGAATACGGGCCAATCATTGTTGGCCCGTGCTGCGTCTATCCGGCGTTCGGTGACCACAATCGATCAAGCCGAGCACCAAGCCCGGTCAGCAGCTCATATTGCGACATTCCCGAATGCGTTGCTGCGATCGGCAGTGCATAATCGAGTGAGACCCAGTCCCCTTCCGCCAGAAACGGCGCATCATTTACGGCAATCGCCACAAGATCCATCGAGACACGGCCGAGTACGGGTAGCGCGACCTTGTCGAACCGCGCACACCCCACGCCCGAAAAACCCCGAAAATAGCCATCGGCATAGCCAATATTGATGATCGCTACCTCGGTATCCACCTGTGCCGTGTATGTAGCGTTATACCCAATCGTCGCCCCCGTGCGCACGCGACGGCGCTGCAACACCTGCGCTTCGGGCGTCACGACCTGACGCAAATCAGCCAGTTCGGGACGCGGCACGCCGCCGTACAGCGCCAGACCAGGTCGCGTGAGATCGAACGCATAATCGGCACCCAACGCAATGCCCGCCGAGTTTGCGAGGCTGAAACGACGCGCAGCAACTCGCCCCGTCAACACTCCAAAAGCCTCGAGCTGTGCCGCATTCATCGGCACATCCTCATCGGCGCAGGCCAAATGGCTCATCACCGTGTCGATCTCGATCCCGTCAAGCGCGTCCGACAGCGCCTCTTCCACCGATAGGCCAAGCCGGTTCATCCCGGTGTCGATCATCACGTCACATTGCCCGCCGCCCATTGCCCGCCAGCGCCCAACCTGCGCCAGCGTGTTGAGGACTGGTCGACCGATCCCCGCCCGCGCCACGGCCATATCCTCGGCACGCAATCCGTGGAGCACCGACACGGGCAGACCGAGCGGGGCCAGCGCCTCTGCCTCTGCCCAGGTTGCAACAAAGAAATCACGGCACCCCGCGGCAGCAAGCCTGCTGGCCACGGCCCCTGCGCCCAGCCCATAGCCATCGGCCTTCACCGCCGCGCCGCACGCGGCACGGCCGCTCATCGCAGCAAGCATCCGCCAGTTATCGGTCAGGGCAGTGCCATCAAGGCGCAAACGGAGCGGGGCTACAGTCATGCCATGCGGCGTTACTAGTGGCGGGGCTCCAGTGCCAGCCCTGTTGATCAGGTCAGCTGGCCGTCGATTTGGCGAGATCGACCTTCTCATCCCGCAACCAGACCAGCGTTACGACCAGCGCCATCGCAACCACCGCCAAGGTGTACCACAAGCCACCATAGGGATTGCCCGATCGCGCAACGATATACTGGCTGATAAACGGTAAAAATCCGCCAAAATAGCCCGTGCCGATATGATAGGGGATCGACATGGAACTGTACCGGATCCGCGGCGGAAACATTTCCGCCAGCAGCGCCGCTACCGGGCCGTAGGTAACGCCCGATAGCGCACTCAGCAGGATGATCGCGGCGAGAATGATCGCGATATTACCCGGTGTGGGAACCACCTTGCCCAGATTATACCCGTTGGCGATCAGCGCTGCATCGATCGTTTCAGGACGATCATTGGCGACCGTGACGCCGCCCACCGTCACCACCGTTACCGGCGCGACGACCGTGGTATATTCGACGCCCTTTTTTGACAGATGATCGAGCACACGAGCGCATTCATCGGCCTGTTCCTTATCGAATGGGCTGTACCGGCACTGCGGACCTGACACGACAACCGGCGCACGGCGCGCCGCTTCGGCAAGACCGGGGTTGGCGGCACTGCCCATCACCCAGAAGATCGGGAACAGCATCACCAACGTCAGCGCATAACCAATCACGATCGGCAACTTCCGCCCGATCCGATCAGACAGCCAGCCGAACAGGATGAACCAGAACAGCCCGGCGGCCGCCCCTGCCCCAACAATAAGCTGCGCAGTTGTTTCCTCCACGCGCATCGTCGTCTGCAGAAACGATAATACGGTAAACATCGCCGTGTACCAGATGACCGTCAGGCCGGCTGCGATGCCGAACAACGCGACGAACAGCCGACGCAGATTGCCGGGATAGGTGAAGCTTTCAATAAATGGATTGGCTGCGGTCTCGCCCGCGGCTTTCATCTGCTTGAAGACCGGGCTTTCGGAGAGTTTCAGGCGCATCCACAGCGACACCGCGAGCAGCAACAGCGAAAACAGGAATGGCAACCGCCAGGCCCAGGCCTCCCAGGCTTCGGCCGTCACCGCTGCCTTGGCGGCAAGCACCACGGCGATCGACAGAATGAATCCACCCGCGACGCTGGCCTGAATGAAGCTGGTATAATAGCCGCTGCGGCCAGCCGGGGCGTGTTCCGCAACATAGATCGCCGCACCGCCATATTCGCCGCCGAGTGCCAGTCCCTGCAGAATCCGCAGGAAGATGATGATCGCGGGCGCTGCCAGCCCGATCGCCTCGGTCGACGGCACCAGCCCGACCCCGGCAGTTGCGACCCCCATCAGCGTGATGGTCACCAGGAAGGTATATTTCCGCCCCAGCCGATCCCCCAAAAAGCCGAACAGCACCGCACCAAGCGGGCGAAAACCGAACCCGACCGCGAAGCCAGCCCAGGCCAGCAGCGTCTGGACGGTTTCGTTGCCTGCGGGAAAGAAGGTGCGGCCAATGATGCCGCTGGCGGCGAGCGTGCCGTAGATGAAGAAATCATACCATTCGAAGATCGTACCGAGCGACGATGCGGTGATGACGAGCTGGATGTCCTTGCGGCTCGGCGCGGGTGCTTCTGCTCCCGTCTCGGCCTGTGTCGCTCCAATCGTCGCCATACCGTGCTTCCCCCTAAAATCGAAGCGCTACTGCGCATTTTGCTGCGTTCGTAATGCCAAACTTGATATCTTGCACGCCCCCCGCTTCGGACATAGCATCATCAATTGGTAATATACCAAATGGGGGGCAAAATGGGGGTTCTGATAAGGAAATTGGCAGCCATCGCCAGCATGGCCGCGTTCTCGTTTACCGCAACGGCTGAATCGGCGGAAAAAGTCAAAAAATCCGGCGTGTTGAAAGGTGAAATAGTTTTTTACAAGCTCGTCGACTATGATGGTCAGAGCTATGCCATCAATCAGGAAACGCCGATTGTATCGTTGCAGTGGAATATCGGCAGCATCGGGATTCACGAAGGCGATAAATGGGAAATCTGCGCGAGATCACGTTTTCGCGATCCTTGCATGATCCTGACCGAAAGCGTGCCTAAGGCCGAAGATATCGGCATCATGGGCGCCGCCAGCATCCGGATGATGCCGGAAAAATCCAGGCCGCCATAGCCCTGATCGGCAAAGCGCTGATAAAGTTCAGCAGCGCGTTCGCCCATCGGGGTTGACGCGTCCGCGCCCTGCGCTGCCTGACGTGCCAGTTTCAGGTCCTTCAGCATCAGCGCGACGGCAAAGCCGCCTTGATAGTCATGATCGGCCGGGGTTTGCGGGCCGACACCCGGTACCGGGCAATAGCTCGTCATCGACCAGTTCTGGCCCGATGACACGCTGGAAATATCGAAGAATTTCTGGGCGCTCAGTCCCAGTTTTTCGGCCAGCAGAAATGCCTCGCATGTGGCAATCATCGATGCGCCGAGCAGCATGTTGTTGCAGATCTTGGCGGCCTGCCCCGCGCCGTTGCCACCTGCATGGATCACCGCCTTGCCCATGGCTGACAGGATCACTTCAGCGCGTTCGAACCCGATCTCGCTGCCGCCGACCATGAAGGTCAGACTGCCTGCATTGGCCGCCGCGATCCCGCCCGAAACCGGCGCATCGACCGCGACCAGACCCTTGGCATGCGCAGCCTCTGCTACGCGTTTGGCGGTCGCGACATCGATCGTCGAACAATCGATCAACAGCGTGTTGGGCGCGGCGGCCGGAAACACCTCATCAGTGCAGACCATTTCGACATGACTGCCAGCGGGCAGCATCGTCACGACCACTTCGGCGCCATCGACGGCTGCGGCAGCGCTTGCCACGGGCAGGCAACCCGCCGCCTTGGCGCGATCAAGCGCATCGGGTGACAGATCGAACGCGCGAACATCATGGCCGGCCTTCGCCAGGTTCGCGGCCATGCCGCCGCCCATATTGCCCAGGCCGATAAATGCAATGCTCGTCATGCTACTTCCCCGTCCAGACACCGGCGCGCTTTTCAACAAAGGCTGCCATGCCTTCCTTTTGGTCTTCCGTCCCGAACAGTCCATGAAACAGCCGGCGTTCGAAAAGGATGCCCTGCGTCAGCCCGGTCTCGAACGCAGTGTTGACCATTTCCTTGTTCGCCTTGACGGCAAGCGGGGCCATTGCCGCAATCGTCGTGGCGGTTTTCATAGCCTCGTCGATCAGCTCGGCAGCAGGGACGACCCGGCTCACCAGCCCGGCGCGCTCGGCCTCTGCGGCATCCATCATCCGGCCAGTCAGGCACATCTCCATCGCCTTGGCCTTGCCGACCGCGCGGGCAAGCCGCTGCGAACCGCCCATGCCCGGAGAGACGGCTAGCTTGATCTCCGGCTGGCCGAACTTG
The DNA here is from genome assembly GCA_002280555.1 of Sphingomonas sp. 32-62-10. Lineage (GTDB taxonomy): Bacteria > Pseudomonadota > Alphaproteobacteria > Sphingomonadales > Sphingomonadaceae > Sphingomonas. The sequence continues at coordinate 122,375 of NCEE01000023.1, read as the reverse complement.
GCGGTATCGGCGGCCAGGATGAAGTCGCACATCATCGCGACCTCGCACCCGCCGCCGAGCGCATAGCCCGCAACGGCAGCGATGATCGGCTTGCGCGTGGCGGTGACGCGGTCATAGCCAGCGAAATGATTGGTGCCGAACATCTCGGCAAACCCCATTGCCTGCATTTCCTTGATGTCCGCACCCGCAGCAAAGGCTTTTTCGGATCCAGTCAGGACCGCGCACCCCTGCGACGGATCGACATCGAACGCCTCCAGCGCGGCGATCAGCTCGGCCAACACCTGGCTGTTGAGCGCGTTCAGCGCCTGCGGGCGATTGAGCGTGATGAGCGTGACGGCGCCACGCTGTTCGACAAGGAGTGTTTCGTAGGTGGTCATGTCTTTCTCTCTTTCGTCACCCCGGGCTTGACCCGGGGTCCCGCTTCTTCCTGCCGCCCAAGGCAGCGGGACCCCGGCTCAGGGCCGGGGTGACGCGGGATGTTGGTTAGTGGGGCATCCACGCCTCATCTTCAGGCAGCGGCGCAAAAATCTGGTCGATAACGTGGTCGGTCACCCCTTCCGGCGTATCGGGATTCCAGCGCGGCGCATTATCCTTGTCGATGATCACCGCACGCACGCCTTCGAGAAAATCATGGCGCTGCACCACACGGCAGCCGACCGCATATTCCTGCCGCATTTCATCGGCGAAATCATGCATCAGCGCGCCTTCGTGGAGCAGGCGGAGCGAGACCTTCATCGTCTGCGGGGATTTGGTGCGCAGCAGCTTCAACTGCGCTTGCGCCCAATCGCCCCGATCGGCTTCAAGCGCCGCGAACACGTCTTCGAGAACATCCGACGCGAACAGGCGATCGATCTCCCCCTGATGCGCGATGATCTTTGCGTCGGGCGGGGTCACAGCGAGATCCCCGAGAATAGCATCGATCGATCGGGGATCGGCAATAATCCGCGCCTTCGCCTCGTCGAGCGACGCGCTCGGCAAATAATGTGTTGCCAATCCAAGCGCGAAACACTCCGCCCCGTCGAGCCGGTGCCCGGTGAGCGCCAGAAACTGCCCCATCCGCCCCGGCAGCCGTGAGAGATACCAGCCACCGCCAACATCGGGAAACAGCCCGATGCCGGTCTCGGGCATCGCCAGCCGGGTATTCTCGGTGGCGATGCGGTAGCGGCAGGGCAGCGATATGCCCACGCCGCCGCCCATCGTGATCCCGTCCATGAACGCCACGACCGGCTTCACATAGGTGAACAGTTTGTGGTTCATGCGGTACTCGGTGTGGAAGAAGGCCCGCGCCTCCACCCCGTCCTTCGCACCGCTCATCGCGAGCATGCGGATGTCACCACCGGCGCAGAAGCCGCGACCTTCGGCGTGGTCGATCAGGACGGCCTCGATCCCGATATCGACGCGCCAGGCTTCCAACGCTTCCAGCATCGCCGCACACATCGCGGTGTTAAGCGCATGGATCGCGCCGGGCCGGTTCAAGCGGATGCGGGCGATGTTGCTTTCGCGCTGGGTGAGGACGTCAGTGCTCATGTGCCTCCTTGTACCCCCGCGAAGGTGGGGGTCCAGACCGGGCTCCCGCCTTCGCGGGAGCCCAAATTGCCTATTGCCGGGTCAGTTCCCGCCCCACAATCATCCGCATCACCTGATTGGTGCCCTCCAGGATCGAATGCACGCGCAAATCGCGCCAGAAGCGTTCGATCGGATAGTCCATCAGATAGCCATAGCCGCCATGCAGCTGCAACGCGCGATCGACCACTGCTGAGCCCGTATCGGTCGCGAGCCGCTTCGCCATCGCCGCGAACTTGGTCTTGTCGGGGGCATTCGCCGTTACCTTCGCGGCGGCCATGTAGAGCAGCGCACGTGCCGCCTCCAGATCGGTCGCCATGTCGGCGAGCATGAACTGGGTGTTCTGAAAATCGCTGATCGCGGTGCCGAACTGCTTGCGATCGCGGGTATAGCCAATCGCCTCGTCAAGGCAGCGCTGCGCCCCGCCGAGCGAGCAGGCACCGATGTTCAGCCGCCCGCCGTCGAGCCCCATCATCGCGATGCGGAACCCCTCCCCTTCACCGCCCACGCGGTTGGCGAAGGGCACGCGGACTTCCTCCAGGATCACTTGCCGCGTCGGCTGCGAATGCCAGCCGAGCTTGCGCTCATTCGCGCCGAACGACACGCCGGGCATGTCCTTTTCGATGACAAGGCAGGAAATGCCCTTCGGCCCGTCCTCGCCGGTGCGGACCATCGTGACGTAGACGTCGTTCTCGCCAGCGCCCGAGATGAACTGCTTTGTGCCGGTGACGACATAATGATCACCATCCCGCACCGCGCGGGTCTTCAGCGCGGCTGCGTCGGAGCCGCTGCCGGGCTCGGTCAGGCAATAGCTGGCGATCGTTTCCATCGACACCAGATCGGGCAGATACTTGGCCTTGACCTCGGCCGACCCGAACCGGTCGATCATCCAGGCCGCCATATTGTGGATGCTGATAAAGGCGCTGGTCGATGGGCAACCATAGGCCATCGCCTCCATAATCAGCGCCGCTTCCAGCCGGCCCAGATTGATCCCACCCGATTCCTCGCTGACATAGATCGCCGCAAAGCCGAGCTCGGCCGCTTCCTTGATCGTGTCGCGCGGAAAGATATGTTTTTCGTCCCATTCGCCGGCAAAGGGCGTGATCCGATCGGCGGTGAACTTGCGCGCCAGATCCTGAATCTCGCGCTGATCGTCGGTAAGGTCGAATTGGGGGGCAAGGTCGAGTTGGGTCATGCGACGCCCTTAGGCGAATTCGTACACGCTTTGAAGCCGCCGTTTCGGTAAATGCAGCGTCAGCAGCGCGTATACTGGACGCGAGCCGGTGGCGACAGGTCGGTGCGCAGCAAACGGGTGCCCGCGACTTCCAGCGTGTAGGTCGTGCGCACCAGCGATGCCTGCCCGAAACCCGTCAACCGCAGATCAAGCGTGATGCTGGTCGGCGTTTTCGCGACGATCCGTTCGATCGGCCCACCGGCGGCATAGTAATCGACCCGCCCCTTTTCGATCTTCAGCGTGCCGCGCCGGTCATCATTGCTCAGGTCGCAATCGGCAGGGGTGCGCCCCCAGCTTCCTTCGAAGGGGAGCAAAGCCATCGCCGCGGCGCTCGGCGCCGGGGTTGCCTTGCTTGGCGGTACCGATTTGCCATTGGGCGCCAGCTGCACGCTGTTCGGATCGAAATCGGGCTTCTGGTCGCCACACCCGCCCAGCATCACGCCCAAACCGATAACCACCAACAACGAACGATCCATTTCGGTACTCCACATCGCCAGCCCGCAACGCGCAGGCGGCTTCCATCAGTGCTTCAACGCACGGCCACGTGATCCGGGTGCCAAGCTAGTGCCAAAGCGGCGATGGACGCTGGGCGGATCGGATTGCATAAGCCCGATCATGACCCGCCTGCTCCTCCTCGACAGCGCGATGCGCCTGCTGACGATCGGGCAGCTGTTGCTGATTGCCGTCGTCATTGGCCGCGGCCATGCGCCTCGCCCGATCCGGGCCGCGACTGTCGCACTGCTAGCGTGCATCTGCGCCTATCTGATCCTCGCGACACCGGTACGGCTTCCGGAGCGGGGGCCGGTATGGGCGCTGATCCAGCTCGCGGCGCAGGCAACGCCGATGATGCTGTGGGTGTTTGCACATCTGCTTTTCGAACGCCCGCTCAACCGGCTGGCGGTGATCGCGGGTCTGGTCACGCTGATCGGCTGCTGGATCGGTTTCGGCATTGCCGGTCCGGTGGACAATACGCTTGGCCTGGGGCTTGGCATCGTGCAGCGCGGCACATCACTGGCAATGGCGGCACATGCGATTGTGATCGCGGTCAGCGAGCGCGGTGATGACCTGATCGAGAAGCGGCGGCGTTTGCGCGTCGGCTTTGTCATCGTGGTAGGCACGCTTGCCCTGATGGTGCTGGTGATCGAGATGATCTTCGGGTTCCGGCATACCGGCGTTATCGTTACCCTGCCTCAGGCTTTCGCCATTCTGGTTGCAACGACGGCGATGGGCGCAGCGCTGTTGCAAAGCGATGCCGATATCTTGTTCGAACCCCAGACTGCGGACGATCATCCGCCCGCCCCTGCACTGACACCGTCGGAAAGCGTACTGAAGCGAAAGCTCGACGCGGCAATGGTGCAGGGGATCTACCGCGAATCGGGCATGAGCATTGGGGTGCTTGCCGATCGGCTCGGCACGCCCGAACACCGGCTGCGCGCGTTGATCAACCAGCGACTCGGCTATCGCAACTTCTCGGCCTTCCTCAACCACCATCGGATTGCCGAGGCAAAGCGCGTGCTCGCTGATCCGGCACGCGTCGATCTGCCCATCCTGACGATCGCGATGGACCTTGGTTATGGCAGCCTTGCCCCGTTCAACCGGGCGTTCCGGGACGCAGAGGGGCAACCGCCCAGCGATTTCCGACGAACGATGTTTACTGAAAAAAGCTGATCGATTCCGAAATCGATTGCAGATTTTCGAGTTCGCAGCGACCAACGACACGGCTGCGCACCATAGCGAACCGATCGTTATCCGAGGAGACACCCGTGGATCAGTTCCTGTCGACCGAGTTTCTGCTAGTCATCGTCAATGACATTCGCTGGGCCGTGCAGATCGAGTTTACCCGTTATCTGATCGCGGCGGCCGGGGCGACAATCGTCTATGCCTTGTTGAGCCGATGGATCGAGCACCGCCGCATCCAGCGCAACAGGGCCACGCTCGCCGATCGCTGGCGTGAGTTTCGCCGGTCTTTCGAAACGATTCTCGTCTTCTCCCTTGTCAACCTGCTGTCCTTTGCGATGTTTCATGCCGGCTGGCTGCCGGTCGCGAGAGGCACGCCAGTGCTGAGCATCATGATCGTCCAGGTGATCGTCATGGTGATCATGCACGATGCCTGGTTCTATTGGATGCATCGCGCGCTGCACCTGAAGGCACTGTTCCGCCGCGCGCATGCCACCCACCATGTCAGCCGCACGCCGACCAGCTGGGCAGCCTATAGCTTCGCGCCGATCGAGGCGGTGTTCGAAAGCATCTATGTGCCGATCATGTTTCTCATCGTCGCCAATATCGTGCCGATGCAGCCCTGGGCGATCTTCATCTTTCTGGGCCACCAGATCGCGCGCAACGTGATCGGCCATTCGGGCTATGAGCTCGCTTGGAGCGGGTTCACCCGGTCGCCCTGGACCGGCTGGCTCACCACGACGACACATCACGATCTACACCATACTGAGGGTCGCTATAATTTCGGACTGTACTTCACCTTCTGGGACCGAGTGATGGGCACCGAGAACCCGAAATATCATGAGCGCTTCGAGGCGGTAGTCGGGCGACGGGCTGCGGCGCTGGAGCAAGCGGCGACGGCCTGAAACTAGCACGACGTTCAATCGATAGCGTCGAGACACATGAACCGGTACAGGCGGGGCCATGCTCCGCCTGACCGAAGTTTCCCTACCGCTCCACCATCCCGACGAAGCCATTCCTGCGGCAATCTGCAAGCGGCTCCGGATCACCCCACGCGAGCTGATCAAATACGTTATCGCCCGCCGAGCGCATGATGCGCGGAACAAGACCGATATCCAGTTGGTCTATTCGATCGATGTGAATGTGAAGGGCGAGGATACCGTGCTCGCCCGCTGCCGCAAGGACAAGCGCGTCCAGCGGACCCCCGATACGCGCTACCATATGGTCGCGACCGCCCCCGCTGGCGCCCCCCGTCCGGTGGTGATTGGCACTGGGCCGTGCGGGTTGTTTGCGGCGCTGATCCTGGCGCAGATGGGGTATCGCCCGATCATCCTCGATCGCGGCAAGGTGGTGCGTGAACGCACCAAGGATACCTGGGGGCTGTGGCGGCGTGGCGTGCTGAACCCAGAATCGAATGCGCAGTTCGGCGAAGGCGGCGCGGGGACGTTTTCCGACGGCAAGCTCTATAGCCGGATCAAGGACACCCGCCACCTCGACCGCAAGGTGCTGACCGAGTTCGTGAAGGCAGGCGCGCCCGCTGAAATCCTGACCGAAGCCCACCCGCATATCGGCACCTTCCGGCTGGTGACGATGGTCGAGAGCATCCGCGAGACGATCGAGGGACTGGGCGGCGAATATCGCTTCGGCACGCGGGTCGACGGCATCGACATCGCCATCGATTCGACCGGGGAGCGTCATGTGCGCGGGCTGCACCTGCAAGACGGCAGCTATCTGGCCGCCGAGCGCGTGGTGCTCGCGATCGGGCACAGCGCGCGGGATACCTTCGCGATGCTGCATGCGGCGGGCGTGTTCGTGGAGGCAAAACCCTTTTCGATCGGGGTACGGATCGAGCACCCGCAAAGCTGGATCGACAAGTCGCGTTTCGGCATCCACGCGGGGCATCCGGTGCTCGGCGCTGCGGAATATCATATCTCGCATCACTGCTCGAACGGGCGGACAGTCTACAGCTTCTGCATGTGCCCCGGCGGCACGGTGGTCGCCGCGACGTCCGAAGAAGGCCGCGTCGCGACCAACGGGATGAGCCAATATTCGCGCAACGAACGCAACGCCAATTCAGGCTTTGTCGTCGCGATCGACCCTGAACGCGATTACCCCGGCGATCCGCTCGCGGGCCTCGATTTCCAGCGCCACTGGGAATCGCGCGCCTATGTTGCTGGCGGATCAAGCTACAAGGCGCCCGCGCAGTTGCTCGGCGATTTCCTGGCGGGCAAGCCATCCGAGAAACTCGCCTCGGTAACCCCTTCCTACCGCCCCGGCGTACACATGACCGATCTGGCCGAATGCTTACCCGATTTCGCCATCACCGCGATGCGCGAGGCGATCCCCGTGTTTGGGCGGCAAATCCCCGGTTACGATCACCCCGATGTCGTGCTGACGGGAGTCGAGACGCGGACGTCATCCCCAGTGCGATTTACCCGGGGCGATGATTTCCAGAGCCTCAACACCAGGGGCCTGTTCCCGGCGGGTGAAGGCGCTGGCTATGCGGGCGGCATCCTGTCGGCGGCAGTCGACGGCATCAAGGTGGCGGAGGCAGTGGCGATCAGTCTCGGGCACGCAGGATGACCGGCGGATTGCCCGGCACCCAAGGCTTTGTGCGCAGCATCGCCTGATCGAACAACGCCGATATTGTGTGGCTGGTGAGCCACGTCTGCAGGCGCGGCAAAGGTTGCGCCGCAAACCAAGCCGGGTCCACCGCCGCGAACTGGCGCACGAAGGGGATGATCGCGATATCGGTGAGGGTCCGTGCATCGCCGCACAGATTCGTGTGGGTTGCCAATCGCGCCTCCAGATCATGCAGCATCGCAAGCCCGGCATCACGATGCGCGATCGGAGCGGCGCCGTGGCGATCGGGATATTTGTAGCGATCGAGGTGATGCTTGAACGCGCCGTCATTAGCCGCAATCAACGCGGCGTCATCCCCCGTCAGCCAATCCTCCGGATCGTTCTGCGCCAGTGCCCACCGCATAATGTCGATGCTTTCGTCGATCACCCCACCTGTCGGCAGGACCAGCACCGGCACGGTCGCCTTGGGCGATGCGGCGATCATCTCGGCGGGCTTGCTGCCCAGTGCCACCTCGCGCAGCTCGACCGCTACGCCGCTCACCAGCAAGGCCATCCGCGCGCGCATTGCATAGGGACAGCGCCGAAAACTGTAGAGGACGGGCAGCGCACTCACCGATCATGCAACCGGGCCAGCGCGATCCCCGCAAGGTTCTGCGTACGCTTGATCAATCGGACTCGGACTGACGTTCCGGCCGGAATGGTCGCTATGAAACGCGCGTGATGGGCAATCGCATCGCCCCGGCACTTCACCCGACCGCACGCCTGCCCGATCACCGTTGCGGAATCGCCGAGCAACGCAACGTCCGTCTGGCCCAGCGACGCGGCCACCTCCACCGCATAGACCAGCGCCAGCCATTCGGCATCGAAGCTGCTGCCCTGGCCCAAATCCTGCCGGACATAGGCCCGCCCCTGCGCCACCACCGCGATTTCCATCGCGCCCGGATTGGGCCGACACCCGCCATCGAAAAATATCTTCACCCTTCGGCCAACGCGCTCAGCATACTAGGGGTGAGCACCTGCGGCAGGATTTCGGGCTCGCTCGCGCCGGGCTTGTAGTAAAGGTACAGCGGCACGCCCGCGCGGTTATGCTGTTCGATGAAGCGACCAAGCTTTGCGTCGCCATCGGTCCAGTCGCCCACCATCACCGCCACGTCATGCTTCGCAAACGCGGCCTTTACCTGATCGGTGTCGATCGCGAGACGTTCATTCACCTTACACGTCAGGCACCAATCGGCAGTGAAATAGGCGAACACCGGCTGCCCCTTGGCGCGCGCTTCAGCCAGTTTCTCTTCGGAGAAGGTCAACTTGTTATCGGCAACCAGCGCTGCTTCGGCAGCCGCGCCCTTGGGCACGGCGCGGACGGCATAGGCAGTTCCCGCGGTTACACCGATCAGCAGCACGGCGCTCAGCCAATGCGCTGACAGCCCCGCATGCTGGCGCTTGCCGACCACGAACAGCACGATCGCCACGCCAAGCGCCCCCATCAATCCGAGCGCGATCCCGTCATTACCCGCTTCGCCGCCCAGCACCCAGGCGAGCCAGATTGCCGTCAGCCCCATTGGGACGGCGAGCACCTGACGGAACGATTCCATCCAAGCACCGGGACGCGGCAATGCCCTGCGTAAGGCCGGAATAAACCCAATCGCCAGGAACGGCAGCGCCAGACCAATCCCCAGTCCGGCAAACACCGCCATCGCCGCAGGCGCAGGCAGGACCAGCGCCGCCCCCAATGCTGCACCCATGAACGGGCCGGTGCACGGCGTCGCGATGATCGCGGCGAGCGCGCCAGTGGCGAATGCGCCGCCCGCACCGCTGGAGGAATTAACGAAGCTCGGCGTCGGGATTTCGAACAGCCCGGCGAGGTTCAGCGTCAGCGCGACGACGAGCAACAGCAACACGACGATCGTCGCCGGGTTCTGCAGCTGGAATGCCCAGCCGACCGCCGCGCCGCCCGCACGCAACGCCAGGATCGTCGCGCCTAGCCCCATGATCACGGCGAGTACGCCAGCGGTATAGGCCAGCGCCTCACGCCGGGCAGCGCCCTCATCGACCGAACCCTTGGCCAGGCTGAGCGCCTTCAAGCTAAGGATCGGAAAGACGCAGGGCATGATGTTGAGGATCAGCCCACCGAGCATCGCGCCGCCAAGCGCGATCAGAGTCGCCACCAGCACGCCCGACGATGCGGGATCGACCGTCGTCGCGCCGCCAGCCGCCGCCGCGACCGTCCCCGCCGTCGCGCTGACCAGCAGCCCGCGCGCTTCGCCGATCCGCAACACACCGTTGATCGGCTCGCTGCCGGGCTTGGTATTGGCGGTTTCGATCACCAGCCGATCACCGTCGCGCATCACCTTTTGCGGCGCTGCATAATCGATCACGCCCGCCGTCACCGGGAAGAAATAGGCTCTGTCGAGTGGCCCATCGGCTGGATAGGGCACGCCGATCCGCACCGTCTTGCCGACGATCTGATACTGCGCATCCATCCCGATCGATTTCGGGATCGCCTTGCGGAATTCGTCAAACTGCGCGCGCGCCGCTGGGGTGATCGTGCCGTCGCCGACCACCAGATCGACTGCCAGATCAGCTGCTTCGGGCACGCAAATCTCTTCGGTGCAGACCAGGTAATTGCTGCGCACCCTGATCGGCAGGGCCGTTCCGGGGGCGAGCCCCGCAGGAATCTGCAGCGTCACGAGCAATGTGTAGTGCTGCTCGAACACATAGTTCATCAGCCCGGCGATGATCAGCGTCGTCGGCACCGGATACAGCGGCGTTCCCGCGCGGACGCCAGCGGGCAACGTCCAGTCGAACTTGGCCGGAAAGCCCGCATCGCCAGGGTTCTGCCAATAGCCGTGCCAGCCGGGCTGCGGCGTGACATCCACCGCCAGCGTAACGGTGCTGCCCGCCGAGGGGTTCGTGCTTTCAGCGATCAGGCGCGTCGCGAGGTGCGGGCCCTTCGAATAGGGGTCGGGTGCTTGCGCCATCGAAAAGCCGGATGCAATGCACCCGATCGGGGAGAGACGTGATGAAAAGAGTTGCCACTGTATTCGCTGGCGCGCTCGCTTTGGTTACAGCCAATGCCGCAGCGCAGGACAGCACGGCACCCACCAGCGCACCCACCGCACCGGCAACGCTGCCTGCCCCAAAGACACCACCCAAGCTGATCATCGCGATCGCGGTCGATCAGTTCTCGGCCGATCTGTTCGCGGAATATCGCAACCACTTCACCGGCGGGTTCAAGCGCCTGCTGAAAGGCGCGGTGTTTCCGTCGGGCTATCAAAGCCATGCCGCCACGGAAACCTGCCCTGGCCACGCCACGATCCTGACCGGCGTGCGCGCCGGCCGCGCGGGCATCATCGCCAATAACTGGGTCGATCTGAAGACCGGGCGCGCCGACAAGAGCGTGTACTGCGCCGAGGATGAAAGCGTGCCCGGCAGCACCTCTGCCGCCTATACCGTGTCCGACAAGCATTTGCTGGTACCGACACTGGGCGAGCGGATGAAGGCAGCGAACCCCGCGACGCGGGTGGTGTCAGTCGCGGGCAAGGATCGCGCGGCCGTGATGATGGGCGGGCACCAGGTCGATGAACTCTGGTGGTGGGACGGCAAGAAATTCGCCAGCTATGCCAATCGCCCCACCCCTGCGGTCGTCCAGCAGACCAACGATGCGATCAATGCAAGGATCGCTGAGGCGCAACCGCCGCTCGATCTTTCGCCCTTCTGCGAAACGCGCAATCGCGCCGTCGGCATCGGTGGCGGCAAGAGCGTGGGCACTGGCCGGTTCGATCGCAAAGCAGGCGACACTCGTGCCTTCCGCGCCTCGCCCGAATCGGATGAAGCCCTGTTCGCCATGGCCGCGGGGCTGATCCGCGATATGAAGTTGGGCAGAGGTGCCGCCACCGACCTGATTGCGATCGGCGCGTCGGCCACCGATTATGTCGGCCACAGCTATGGCACCGAAGGCAGCGAGATGTGCCTGCAACTCACCAAACTCGACGAGACGATGGGCACGTTTTTCGCGGTGCTCGATTCGATGGCGATCGATTATGAGGTCGTGCTGACCGCGGATCACGGCGGGCATGACCTGCCCGAGCGCAATGCCGAAAACGCCGCGCCCGGCGCTGCCCGTATCGACCCGGCGCTAAACCCCAAGGCGATCGGCGATGCTGTCGCAGCAAAGCTCGGGCTGACCGGCCAGCTGCTCTATGGCGACCCAGTCGGCGATGTCTGGATCGATCCCAAGCTGCCCAAGGCTGCATTCGATGCCGTGCAGGCCGAAGCCCTGAAGCTGTACCGCGCCCACCCACAGGTTGCCGCCGCGTTCAGCCGGGCAGAGATCATCACCGCTGCCACCGCCACCGGCCCCGCGGAGACATGGTCACTGGTGCAGCGCGCCAAGGCGAGCTTCCACCCGGCACGGTCAGGCGACATCGTCGTTGCGCTCAAACCCCGGATCACCCCGATCGCGAACCCGCTCGGCGGCTATGTCGCTACGCACGGCTCGTTCTGGGATTATGACCGCCGGGTGCCCATCCTGTTCTGGCGCAAGGGCATGACCAGCTTCGAGCAGCCACTGGCGGTGGAAACGGTCGATATCGCGCCGACGCTGGCGACGACGATCGGGCTGAAACTCGGCACTCCGGAGGTGGACGGCCGCTGCCTCGATTTGGATGCGGGTGTTGGGGATAGCTGCCGGTAGAGCGGGATAACATCAACTTAGGCCAATCCTTACTCCGGTCGCCCTGAGCGAAGTCAAAGCCTGTCCTGAGCGCCTGCCTTGGCAGGCAGTCGAAGGGGGCAAGCGCAGCGCTTGGGCTTGGACTTCGCTCAGCCCGAACGGGGGTGAGGCTCAATGAACAAAGAGTAATCCCGTCAAAGGCATCAACGCCGCTCGAAAGCCCGCACGCCTGCTCCCAGCGTATTCGCGCCCAGGGCAAGCTGCTCATGGCTGATATCGGCAACGAACGCGGGGCTCTTGGTTTGTCCTGGGGCGAGGCTCGCAGTGTTGCCTTCCACGCGTAGCCCGGCGGAGCGATACTTCCGTGCCTCGGCCGCGATAACGATGAAGCCGGTCCAGTTCTCCTTTTGCGGCCCTTGGACAAAGGTATTGCCCGCGATCAGCCCAGTGCCACCTTCCGGCAGTTCGATCATGTAATTGGTCTTGGTACCCCGGCTATCGTCGAAGCTGTTATCGGTAATCGACACGCGCGGTACGCGTAGCTTGACGTAATGCCCGCCCCGCCCGCGCTCGAACCGTGACCGGGTGATCGTCACCACGCCCGTTGTCGCCAGATAGATGCTGTGCGCACAATCGGGCGTCTCGTCGCACTGGCCAAGCCCCGCAAAGGTCGATCGGTCGATGCCGATCGCTCGCGGTGCCTCCTGGCCACCAAGGATGCCTTCCTGGCTGTCGAGGAACATCGAATTGCGCACCGTCAGGTCACCCAGTTCGATACGGATGCCAGCGCCATTGCCATCGGGTACGCGGATGTTGCGAAACACGATGCCGTCGACCACCGACCCTTCACCGCGGAGCACCAATACCGCCTTGCCCTCGCACGCGACGCCATCGAAAATCACGCTGCCCGGCTGCACCGCCTTGAAGGTGATCCGCCCCGCCTGCTGAATCGCACATTGGCGATAGGTGCCCGGCGCGATCAGGATCGTCGCATCCTGCCCACGAATCGACATCAACGCATCGTCAAGCTGTGCGAACCCCTGCCCCGTCTCCTGCACCACAAACGGTGTGCTGGATTGCTGCGCGGCGGCTGGCGCGGCCAGCGCCAAAGCGATTAACGGCAGGGCAAAACGCATTGGCGACACTCCACGACAGGCGATAGGAATGCCGCTCTTCGTCGCTGCCGTGAAGGGTAATTGAGGGTTAACCGATCAATCGAGGTTCGGCCGCAGCCACCGCTCCGCTATTGCCAACTCCACCCCCCGCCGCGCCGCGTAATCCTCCAGCTGATCGCGACCCACCCGGGCGACACCGAAATACTCCGCCTGCGGGTGCCCGAAATAGAAGCCGCTGACCGCCGCCGTCGGCAGCATCGCGAAGCTTTCGGTCAGCGACACGCCAGTCGCGTGATGCGCGTCGAGCAGCTTGAACAGGGTCGGTTTCAGGCTGTGATCCGGACAGGCCGGATAGCCGGGCGCAGGGCGAATCCCGCGATATTGCTCGCGGATCAGCGCTTCGTTGGTCAGCTGTTCGTCGGGCGCATAGCCCCAAAGGTTCATCCGGACATGCTGGTGCAACGCTTCCGCAAAGGCCTCTGCCAACCGATCGGCCAATGCCTTTAGCAGGATGTCCGAATAGTCATCGATCGCTGCCTTGAAGCGCGCCAGGTGCGGCTCGATGCCGTGAATGCTGACCGCAAAGCCGCCGATCCAGTCACCATCATGGCTGACGAAATCGGCGAGGCACATGTTCGCGCGCCCCTCCCGCTTGGAGATTTGCTGGCGCAGAAACGGCAGCCGGACGTGATCCTCATTATCGAGGTGCAAGATCACATCGTCGCCCTCGCGGCGGCACGGCCACAGCCCGGCGACACCGCGCGCGACCAGCCACTTCTCGGCAATGATCTTGTCGAGCATCGCATTGGCATCGGCGAACAGACTGGTCGCGCTTTCGCCGACGACCTCATCGGTCAGGATCGCCGGGTAGTTGCCGGCGAGTTCCCAGGCCCGGAAAAAGGGCGTCCAGTCGATCAGGTCGCGGAGCTGCGCCAGATCCCAGTCGCGGAATACATGCACGCCGGGCTTTTTGGGGTGCGGTGGTTTCAGCGCCATGTCTGCTTCGAACGCATTGTCGCGCGCGGTCTGCAGCGACACGAGCTCGCTTTGCCCCTTGTTGGCGCGGGCGAAGCGGACGGCTTCGTACTCGGCTGCGGTCTTTTCGACGAACTCGTCGCGGATCGTGTCGCTGACGAGCGTCGACGCAACGCCCACCGCACGGCTGGCATCGAGCACATGGATGACCGGCCCGTCATAGGCGGGCGCGATGCGAAGCGCAGTGTGAACCTTTGAGGTGGTCGCGCCACCGATCAGCAGCGGCATCGTCATGCCCGCCCGCTTCATCTCCTCGGCGACCGTCACCATTTCGTCGAGCGACGGGGTGATCAGCCCCGACAGGCCGATCATGTCGGCGTCGTTCTCGTTCGCCGCTTTCAGGATATCGGACCAGGGCACCATCACGCCCATGTCGACCACGTCGAAGCCATTGCACTGAAGCACGACGCCGACGATATTCTTGCCGATATCATGCACGTCGCCCTTCACGGTCGCCATGATGATCTTGCCTTTGCCGCGCGCGCCGGGCTCCTTCGCCGCCTCGATGAAGGGCAGCAGATGCGCGACGGCCTTTTTCATCACGCGGGCGCTCTTCACCACCTGCGGCAGGAACATCTTGCCCGAGCCGAACAGGTCGCCGACGACGTTCATCCCGTCCATCAACGGCCCCTCGATCACTTCGATCGGGCGGGCGAACCCCTGCCGCGCTTCCTCGGTATCCTCGACGACATAGAGATCGATGCCCTTGACCAAGGCATGCTCCAGCCGCTTGTTGACCGGCCAACCGCGCCATTCCTCGGCCGCCTTTTCGGCCACCGCATCGGTGCCGCGAAAGCTTTCGGCGAGCGTGATGAGGTTGTCGGTCGCGTCATCCCGCCGATCCCAGATCACATCCTCGCATGCTTCACGCAGTGCAGGGTTGATGTCGTCATAGATATCGAGCTGGCCGGCATTGACGATCGCCATGTCGAGCCCGGCGGGGATGGCGTGGTAAAGGAACACCGAGTGCATCGCCCGGCGGACCGGCTCATTGCCCCGGAAGCTGAACGACAGGTTCGACAGCCCGCCCGAGATATGGACGTGCGGGCAACGCGCCTTGATCTCGCGGCAGGCCTCAATGAAGTCGATCGCATAGCGGCGATGTTCGTCGATGCCGGTGGCGACCGCGAAGATATTGGGATCGAAGATGATGTCCTCGGGCGGGAAGCCGATGCCGGTCAGCAGCTTATAGGCACGCTCACAAATCTCGACCTTGCGTTCCTTCGTGTCGGCCTGCCCGACCTCGTCGAACGCCATGACGACGACGGCAGCGCCATAGGCCATTACCTTGCGCGCCTGCTCCAGGAACTGGGCCTCGCCTTCCTTCATACTGATCGAATTGACGATCGGCTTGCCGGAAACACATTTCAGCCCCGCCTCGATCACCGACCATTTCGACGAATCGATCATGAAGGGAATGCGCGCGATATCGGGCTCGGCGGCGATCAGCTTCAGGAACGTCGTCATCGCATGGTGGGCGTCGAGCAGCCCCTCGTCCATGTTGACGTCGAGCACCTGCGCACCGTTTTCCACCTGCTGGCGCGCGACCTCGACCGCGGCCGGGTAATCGCCCGCCATGATCAGCTTCTTGAACGCCGCTGATCCGGTGACGTTGGTGCGTTCGCCGATATTGACGAAATTGGTGGAGGCGGGAGTGGTCATATTAGCTTTCCTAAGATCCTCCCCGGCACGGGGAGGGGGACCGCTCGGCTTCTTTAGCCGAGGGGTGGAGGGGGCTCGCCAGTAACGCAACCGCTGTGTTGCCGGCCCGCCCCCTCCGTCGCGCTTCGCGCGCCACCTCCCCGTGTCGGGGAGGATTAATTCAAGCCGCCATCGTCATCGGCTCCAGCCCGGCGAGCCGGGTCACCACCGGCGGCACCGGCACGGCGCGGGCTGGCAGGCCCGCCACGGCCTTCGCCATTGCCGCGATATGGGCAGGTGTCGATCCGCAGCAGCCGCCCAGGATGTTGACCTGCCCGGCCTCTGCCCATTCCTTCACCAGCGCGGCGGTTTCCTCGGGCAGTTCGTCATATTCGCCCAGTTCATTGGGCAGCCCGGCATTGGGATAGATCATGATCAGCGTATCGGCGATGCCGCTCAGCGTCTTCACATGCGGACGAAGCTGTTGCGCGCCGAACGAACAGTTCAGCCCGATCGTCAACGGCTTTGCATGCCGTACCGCGTGCCAGAACGCCTCGACGGTGTGACCGGAAAGGTTGCGCCCCGAAAGGTCAGTGAGCGTCATCGACAGCATGATTGGGATGTCGCGGCCAAGCACCTCGCCCGCTTCGATCACCGCCATGATCCCGGCCTTGGCGTTCAGCGTATCGAAGACCGTTTCGATCAGGATGAAGTCCACGCCGCCTTCTACCAGCGCGAGCACCTGTTCAAGATAGACGTCCTTCAGATAATCGAAGTCGATCTCCCGAAATCCAGGGTCGTTGACGTCGGGACTGAGCGACAGCGTCTTGTTGGTCGGCCCGATCGCGCCTGCCACGAACCGCGGGCGGCCATCCTTCGCGGCATATTCGTCCGCACAGCGCCGGGCGATCTGGGCCGAAGCGACGTTGATGTCACGCACCAGATGTTCCGCCGCATAATCGGCCTGGCTGATCAGGTTCGCGCTGAAGGTGTTGGTGGAAACGATATCGGATCCGGCCTCCAGATATTCGCGCGTGATCGTCTCCGGCACCTCGGGCTTGGTGAGCGCGAGGATGTCGTTATTGCCCTTCTGGTCCTTGGTCAGCTTCAGGTCGCCCGCATAATCGGCCTCGACGAGCTTCCAATTCTGGATTTCGGTGCCGAACGCGCCATCAGTCAGCAGGATGCGCTGCGCGGCCTGGGACAGGAGTGATTCACGTGGCGTCATCATCATCTTCCTTCGTCACCCCGGACTTGTTCCGGGGGCCAACGAGCCTTTGAAGCCACCGGGCGCGGCTCTTGTCGCCCGGTGGACCCCGGAACAAGTCCGGGGTGACGGGATGTTATGCCGCGGCGTTAACTGCCACCAGCGGCGCTGCTTTCGCCCGCAACCCAAGCAAGTGGCAGATCGCAAAGCTTAGTTCGGCCCGATTGAGTGTGTAAAAATGCAGATCACGCACCCCGCCCGCATAGAGCTTGCGGCAAAGCTCCGCCGCGAGCGTCGCGGCGATCAGCTGGCGGCTGGTAGGGTGATCGTCGAGCCCCTCGAACAGGCGCCCCAGCCACGGAGGCACCGCCGTGCCGCACATCGCCGACATTTTCAGGATGCTGGCGAAATTGGTGACGGGCATGATGCCAGGCACCATTTCGGCATCGATCCCTGCCACTGAAACGCGGTCGCGAAAGCGGAAAAACGTCTCGGGTTCGAAGAAGAACTGGGTGATCCCGCGCGTCGCGCCCGCATCGAGTTTGCGCTTCAAATTGTCGAGGTCGTCGGCCTCGTCGCGCGAATCGGGATGGCATTCGGGGTACGCCGCCACCGAAATTTCGAACGGGTGCAGCCGTTTCAACCCCGCCACCAGATCGGCCGCATTGGTATACCCTTCCGGATGGGGCACAAAGCCGCTGGACCCCGGCGCATCGCCGCGCAGCGCCACGATATGCCGCACGCCGGCCTGCCAATAGGCATCGGCTATTGCGTCGATCTCGTCACGGCTTGCCTCGACACAAGTCAGATGCGCGGCGGCAGGCATCGGCGTTTCGCGCTGGATACGCGCGACGGTAGCGTGCGTGCGCTCGCGTGTCGTGCCTCCCGCGCCGTAAGTGACCGATACGAAACGCGGGCCGAACGGCGCGAGCGTCTTCACTGTTTCCCACAGCGCCTCTTCCATCTTCTCCGTCTTGGGCGGGAAGAATTCGAACGACACATTCGCATCGCCAGCCAAGTCGGCGAACAATGGCGCATCGAGCGCGCGCCGCGCCTCTTCGAGTTGATTGATCGTGATCGTCATGCTGCCTTCACCTGCCTGATCGCATCACCCGTTTTGCGGGCAAGCCATAGTTTCACCGTCAGTTCGCCGCCCTCCAGCGTCTCGATCCGCGCGGGTGCCAACCCGGCTGCCTCCAGCCAGCCGGTCACTTGATCGTCCGAAAAGCCTAGGCGCGTATGGGCATCGCGGGCGCGCAATTCCTCGCGGTCGTGCGGCGCGAAATCGGCGATCAGCAAGCGGCCGCCGCCTTTCAGCACGCGTGCAGCCTCGGCAATCGCTGCCCCCGGCTGTTGGGCGAAGTGCAGCACATGGTGCAGGATCGCCGCATCGGCCTGGCCATCGCCCATTGGCAGCGCATAAAGATCGGCCTGGCGCAGTTCCGCCCGGTCCAGCCCGCGCTCGGCAAGCTTGGCGCGTGCCAGCCGCAACATTTCCGAGCTGCGATCGATACCGAGGGCGTGATCGGCTTGCGGGCCAAACAGCTCAAGCATTCGCCCTGTGCCGGTGCCGATATCGATCAACTGGCCGATCCGCGCATCGCCAAGCACATGCTTCATCGCTGCTTCGACATCGCTTTCGGCGATATGGAGCGATCGAATTGCATCCCACTGCCCGGCATTGGCCTCAAACCAGGCATTGGCAGCGGCAGCCCGGTCTGCCCGAACCGCGGCGAGCCGTGCAGCATCGGCTACCGCCCAATGATCAGATTCGCGCGCGCCCCAGGCATTCAGCGCGGCCAATACCGGCTTTACCAGCGCGGCATCGCCCAATGCCAGAAACACCCAGCTTCCTTCCTTGCGTCGCTCGGCCAGCCCGGCATCACACAGGATCTTCACATGGCGCGATACGCGCGGCTGGCTTTGCCCGAGCACCTGCGCCAGTTCACCAACCGACAATTCCATCGACTGCAGCAGCGCCATGATGCGTAGCCGGCTGGCATCAGCAAGGGCACGAAAGATATCGAGGGCAAGTGTCATTGCGATAATCATATAAAGATATCTTTATATGTCGTCAATGATACTGTTACTGTTAGCGCGATCATTGCACCGCCACGGACCCTCGTTTAGCGTTTGTGCATTGGCGCATCCCATCCCCAAAATCTGAGAAGGACCGGACATGAAAACCCTGACCACGATCGCCCTGATGGCCGCCGCAACAATCGGCCTAGCCGCTTGCTCTCCCACTGCGCAGAATGAAACCGCCGAGGCTGCCGAGGCGATCACCGCCGATGCAAACGCCACAATGGGCGAAGCGATCAACGATACGGAAGCCGCTGCTGATCAGGTTTTTGGCGCTGCCGAAAACGCGATTGATCGGGCCGGACAGAAAATCGGCAATGTGGCCGACGCGGCCGGCAACGAGATCGAGGAATAGTCCGATGAAGCACGCGGTGCTGCTGCTTGCATTGATGCTTGCCGCGTGCGGCACCCCCGCTACTGATGCCAGCGGTGCTTCACCCAGTGAAGCGCAGGCGTTAAACGAGACCGCGGCAATGCTCGACAATGATAGTGTCTCGGCCAATGCACTGGTCGATAACATCAGCGATCAGGAAGCCGAATGACCAACCATCGCCGCCTTGGCGCCACCGATCTTTCCATCGCGCCGCTGGTACTGGGCGGCAATGTGTTCGGCTGGACAGCAGACAAGGCGACCAGCTTTGCCGTCCTCGACGCATTCGTAGCTGGTGGCGGCACGATGATCGACACCGCCGATGTCTATTCGGCCTGGGCACCGGGGCACAAAGGCGGTGAGTCCGAAACCGTGATCGGCGAATGGCTGAAGGTCAGCGGTAAAGGCGGAGCGTTGCAGATCGCCACCAAGGTGGGCATGCTGCCCGGTGACGGCGGCGCGAAACTGGCCCCTGCCCGTATCGCGGCTGCCTGTGATGCTTCGCTCCAGCGGCTCGGCGTGGATACGATCGATCTCTATTTCGCACATCAGGACGATGAAGATGTGCCGCAAGAAGCGGCGCTTGAAGCGTTCGGTAAACTTGTCGATGCCGGCAAGGTCCGCGTGGTGGGTGCTTCTAACTTTTCAGCCGCGCGGTTGAAATCGGCGCTTGATTTGGCGAAGGCCCACCACCTCCCACATTATCACGCGCTCCAGCCCGAATATAACCTGGTCAGCCGCCACAAATTCGAGGGCGAACTCCAGGATTTGTGCGTCACCCACAATATCGGCGTGGTGCCTTACTATGGTCTGGCATCGGGTTTCCTGACCGGCAAATACCGCAGCGCAGATGATCTGGGCAAAAGCGTTCGTGGTGGTCGGATGCAACCACTGATCGATACCAAGATGGGCGTGCTCGCGGCGATGGATGCCATCGCCGCGGAAACCGGGGCCACGCTGGCGCAGATCGCGCTGGCATGGCTTGCTGCGCAGCCCGGCATCACCGCGCCGATCGCCAGTGCGACCAGCGTCGCGCAGATGGAAGAATTGACGGGCGCGATGACCCTATCGCTAACGCCTGATCAGCTTGATCGGCTGACCCTGGCGGGCGCCTGAACGGCAACCCGCCAGTCAATCGATTTAGCCGACAAAGGCGCGTTCGAGCACGAAAGTGCCGGGGCCTGACATCGCCCCCTCGGTAAAGCCAAGGCCTTCGAGGATCGACGCCGTTTCCTTGATCATCGCCATCGATCCGCACAGCATCACCCGATCGGTTTCCGGATCGAGCTTGTAGCTGCCGTCGCGGATGCGATCGGTGATCCGGCGGCTATCGTGATCCGGCCCTGCGGGTTCGCGCGTTGCCGCCCAATCGTAATGGAACTTGGTGGCCGCTTCTTCGGCCACCAGCGGATCATCGGCCAGCTTGCTCGACAGCATTTCGAAATAGGCCAGATCGTTCTTGTTGCGCACGGTGTGCTGCACGGTGACGCGATCAAACCGATCATACACATCAGGGTCACGCGCGAGCGCCAGCCATGGGGCAAGCCCCGTACCGGTGCCAATCATATGAAGATTCTTGCCCGGCAGGAGCGCATCGAGCACCAAGCTGCCGACGGACTTCGCCGCCAGCACGATCTCGTCACCTTCCTTGATGTGCTGCAACCGCGATGTCAGCGGACCATCCTGCACGATAATGCTCAGAAACTCGAGCTCTTCGGCATAATAAGGCGATGCCATCGAGTATGCGCGCAACAGCGGCTTACCATCGACCATCAGGCCGAGCATCACGAACTGACCACTCAGAAACCGAAAACTGGCGGGTCGCGTGATAGCGAACGAGAACAGGCTCTCATTCCACTGCCGCACCCACAAAACCTTTTCCACGCTATGATTCATGCCGTCCTCAGTCCGGAGCTTAGGTTGGCGGGCCTTACAGCTATCCGGGAAGGCAAAGTCCAGCATTTGTTACTATGCGGCGCAAAAGCTCCGCCATCGCTGGCGACGGTCAATCGCCTGCAAAGCTGATCGGCGACAGGCGACGCTCATTCTCGTTGACGATCAAGGTCCGCCCCGCAGGCGGCGATGATCGTTGCGGGCAATCGGGCCGGAAACAGGCGCGGCAACCCAAACCGATCGGTGTTGCGTCGCCTGCCAGATCGACGCCGCGTGCAATGGCCAGCGAGCCTGCCAGCGCCGCTTCCACGCCCAATCCGACCGCGAATTCAGCGCCGATCGTGCCATAGCGATGCCCCTGCGGCGTAACCGTGCGCGCCATTGTCAGCCAGCGGTCACCGCTTTGCAGCTCGACCAATTGCACCGTCAGCGAACCCGGACGTTCAAAGGCATGGTGCAACCGCCAAAGCGGGCAGCGCCCCTCGGCCTCAGCAAGCGCTGCATTGCTCGCCCCCGAAAACCGCTTCGATGCTTGTCCCGCCCGGTCGATCCGTACCATGAAGAACGGCAGCCCCCGCGCGCCTACGCGCTGCAATGTCGTCAGCCGGTGCGCGACTTGCTCAAAGCCCGCGCCGAACCGGCGTTGCAACAGTTCGATATCATAGCCCGTAGCCTCACACGCACGCAGAAAGCGGGCATAGGGCATCATCACCGCGGCCGCGAAATAGCTGGCAAGGTGGCGGCGATGGAGCCGTTCGGCCGCGCGATCGGTAAACCCAGCCCCTGCCACAAGCGCGTCGATTTCCGCGCGCGCTTCGATCTGCGCCAGCTGAAACGTTGCCGCAAAAGCGCGCGATGCCGGATCGAGCAATTCGGACAGCTGAAGCTGCCGCGCGTGGAGATCGAGCCGCCGCAGCATGTCCGGCATCACCTCAACCGGCAGGACGCGAATGGAAAGCTGATGCTTTACCCGGAGCCGATCCGCCACGGCCCCGTAAAGATCCCCTGCCCCCAGCCGCATCTCATCCGCCAATTGCTCGGCCGCGGCATCGAGATCGGGAAAATGGTTGCGCCAGCGCTCGATCTCACGACGCACCTGCGCAACCGGATCACCACCATCGGCAGAAACTTCTCCGCCCGAACCGAGCCGATCGAAGGCGCGGGCAAAGGCTTCGGCACCGCCTGGCGCACCTGCCAGCCATTCCTCCAGCTCACTGCGGTCGATATCGAGGTCAGCGAACATCGGGTCGGCCAGCCGCCGCCGCATCGCCGCTTCGCCGCCGCCGGGTTCGGCAGCGGCAAGCGTGCGCGGATCAAAATCGAACCGGTCGAGCAGCTTGACGAGGAGTGCCGCTGACAAGGGTCGCTGGTTGCGCTCGACCAGGTTCAGATAGCTTGGCGAAATGGCAAGATCCTGCGCCATTGCCGATTGGGTCAGTGCGGCCTGTCGCCGGAGGCGGCGGACAGCATGGCCGGCGAAAATCTTGCGCTCGGCCATGCCAGCTGTCCCCCATAAACGCTGCCAAAATGAGAAGTCAGCGTGTCAAGGATTTACAACGACAGCGTGCCGGTCGCAACCCTGCGGCTTACCCGGCAGGAACCAGCTCGATCACATCGATAATCGATTCAAATTGGGGATAAGGCAGCACGATCCGCCAGCGCTTGTCTCCAACACGGTCAACAAAACCGGCAAGATCGCGGCCACCATCGCGCCCATACTCCATCGGTCGCGATTCATCACCAAGCTGCAACGTGCCCAGAAAAATGCCGCGGCTCGTTGAGTCGTCGTAGATCGTGCCCATCGCCCGCTGCGCGCCGCTATTCTTGTAAAAACGCGACACGCCGGCTTGGCGATCGACCTGGCAATCGAAATCGCCATAACGCGTGAAATCCGCCATCGCCACGCCTTTCGCGCCCAGCTTGAACACCCGGCATCGGTATGTACCCGGCGGCGGGAGGGCGCCGGGTAAGGCGCGATCAGCGTCAAACAAAGCACCTTGCGCTGCCAATTGCGCCGCGTTCTGGCGTCGTGCCCGATCGACGCCCGTCGTCCACGCGTCGCGCCAGTTGCGCAGCCGTTCGCGATCGACCTTGGTTGCCACCATCCGCCAGTTCAGCACCTCTGATACAGCTGATGGCGTGTTTGGCGCCGTCACAGCATCGCGCCCACCGCATCCCGCCAGCGGTAAAGCGAGGCCAATGATCAGCGCTGCCCTGCGCAAAGCCTTGTGCCTGCCTGGCGTTGCTGCGGCATGGCTCATGCCGCGGTCCAGCCGCCATCAATTGACAGATTGGCCCCGGTAATCCCCTTGGCCTCGTCACGGCACAGATACAGCGCCAAAGCCGCGACCTGCTCGGATGTGACGAATTCCTTGGTGGGCTGCGCATTGAGCAGCACATCGTTGATCACCTGTTCGCGGGTCAGCCCGCGCGTCGCCATCGTGTCGGGTATCTGTTTTTCGACCATCGGCGTCCAGACATAGCCGGGGCTGATCGCGTTGACGGTAATACCATGCGTCGCAACTTCCAGCGCGATCGTCTTGGTCAGCCCTGCAATGCCGTGCTTGGCCATCACATAGGCCGATTTGTTCGGGCTCGCGACGAGCGAATGCGCTGATGCAGTTGAGATGATCCGGCCCCAGCCAGCCGCCTTCATGTGCGGCACGGCCGCGCGGATCAGATACCAGGCCGAAGTCAAATTGATCTTGATGATGGCTTCGAACTTGTCGGCCGGAAAATCCTCAATCGGGCTGACATGCTGGATGCCGGCATTGTTGACGATGATATCCGGCCCGCCGAGCTCGGCGTGGCACCGCGCGACCATTTCGGCAATCGCATCGGGATCAGTCATGTCCGCGTCGTCATACAGCGCGGTCGCACCACTGGTTGCAGCCAGCGCTGCGCGTTCCTTTTCAATCTCTCCCGCGTCGCCAAAGCCGTTGATCATCACGCTGGCGCCCTCGGCGGCAAAAGCCTTGGCATAGGCCAGCCCGATGCCAGAGGTGGAACCCGTCACAATCGCGCTTTTGCCCTTCAGGAACATCGATTCGTCTCCGCTTATCAGTCGAGCTCAGGCCCAGAACGCTTCAGCCCTTGTTTCGGGCACAAATCGAATGCAGCACTTTTGCCGGTCAGGATATTTTCGGTCACCAGCTGCGCATTGCTCATCGCCAGATCGATCGAGGCCAGACCAGCCTCCCAATGTTCGCGCATGGTGCGCGCCGAAAATTCGAAATCGCGCGATCCGCCTTCCCAGGCATTGGCCTTGTAGATCAGCTGAACCAGATTGACGGGCTGTTCGGCTGACAGCGCCACGAGTGCCTGCACATCGGCATCCTCGTTCATCGCGGCAGGCAATTTGGCCAGCAAACGGCGGATCTTCTCGCGTTCCTGGCGAAGCTTCATCACCTGATCGGACACCTGGCGGGTGCGGCTGGAAAACCGGATTTCCTTTTCGCGCGCCATCACGTCCATAATGGTGCGCGGTGCCTCCGTAGCGGCTGAGAACAGATCGACCTGGAACACCAACATCCCATGTTCCTGATGATCGAGCACATGGCTGAGCGGGGTGTTGGATACCAGCCCGCCATCCCACCACAGGCTGCCATCAATCTCGATCGGCGGCAGCCCTGGCGGCAATGCCCCCGAAGCCATGATGTGGCGCGCATCCAGCCGTTCGATCGCACTGTCGAAATACCGGAAATTGCCACTGATCACATCCACCGCGCCGACGGACAGCCGCACCGGCCCGTCATTCACCAGATCCCAGTCGATCAGCGAATCGAGCGTCTCCTTCAGCGGCGCGCTGTCATAATAGCTGAGCGCTCCCGCACTGCCCGGCGCGGCGAAATTGGGCGGCAACAAGCGCGGCGTGAAAAATCCCGGAACGCCCGTCGCCAGCACCATCCCCGCCGACCATTCATGAACGAATTCGCGGACCATATCATTG
The DNA here is from genome assembly GCA_002280555.1 of Sphingomonas sp. 32-62-10. GTDB lineage: Bacteria > Pseudomonadota > Alphaproteobacteria > Sphingomonadales > Sphingomonadaceae > Sphingomonas. The sequence continues at coordinate 97,354 of NCEE01000023.1, read as the reverse complement.
GGAAAAATCGGAAAGCTCGGCAGGCTGCTCGTCATCCTGTCCCAAAAGGCCTTCAGCTTTTCGACCCGCTGTTCCGGCGGATTGCCCGCGACGATCGCGGCGTTGATGGCGCCGATCGAAATGCCTGCCACCCAGTCAATCCCGATACCTGAGCCCTGCAGACCTTCGATCACCCCTGCCTGATAGCTCCCCAACGCCCCGCCGCCCTGCAGCACCAGCGCCACGGTTTCGGGCAACGGCATATTCCCGGCGTGCCGCATCTGATTGATTGTATCGGATTGTTGATCTGCCATGGCCTGAATGAATGGCCTGCCTTGCCTGTTCGATCAACGACAGTTTGATGAAAACGCGGCAATTACGGAGGGAGGAGCGCCCACCGGCACCGGGCGCCGGGAGCTTAACGACAGGGCACATTCAGATGTGAAGTTGCGGAAGTTGCGGAAGTTGCGGGTCTGGCGCACTTTGTTGCGGGTGTGGTCGGCGGCATGCAACGTCGCTGATGATCGACGATTTCAAAGAGCAGTGGTCACTTTACCATATGGCGGCGATGTAGGAAAATTTCGGCTGAATTTAGCACAGGCGCAATCGATTGCCCCTCGCCCAACCGTCACCCCGGGCTCGACCCGGGGTCCCGCTGCCTTTCCCCGCCAACGAGAAGCGGGACCCCGGATCAAGTCCGGGGTGACGTGGAGGGATTGGCAGTTTTCGCCCCAGTTGTCGCCATTCCGGGCCAAATCGCAGCTGCCTGGAAGCAGCCACACTTTTTCGGAGGTGCTAGCTGCAACAGTTGGGCATATCGGTTAAGGTTGAAGACGCGGGCAAAACTGACGCACTCCCCACGTAACCCGCTGCAATGCCATGCTACCCGGTAATCAGAAGGTATAACCGATGCCGAGCACCCCATAAAACTGGTCCGCGCCGCCCGCGATGCTGGTGATGGGGGAGAGTGCGAAATCGCCCTGCAACTGGCTGTAGGAGATCACCGTAAAAAGCTGCAAACCACGCAGCAGGTCGCCTGTCAGCGCATAATTGCCGACCACGGAGCCAGTATAACTTTTCACGCCACCACGCGGTCTGGCAAACACCGGCAGCCCGCTCGCCAGTGATCCTGCGGCATCAACAGCGAAATAGGTTTCCGCATAACCATCTCCGGCGAATGACGCCGATGCCGACATACCGAGATAGGCTCGGCGGCTGATGGGCATGCCATATTCGATAGACGGCGAAATTATGTAGCTGTTATGCACTCCGGAAATGTCACGGAGGTAGCTGACACGCAGCGCGATTTTATCATACGCGCTGGTCAACACACCTGTTTTGCCAATTCCTACAAAGCCGCCAAACTGAAGAGCGGAGTTGAGCTTGCCCAAAGCCCGAACCTGCGGATCGACGATGCGGGCGTTGCGATTGACGTTCAGGCCAATGATTGGCCCAAACATCACGTCCAGTCTGGAACCCTTGCGATTCCGGACACCGTCAACCGACAACTGCAAGCCGTTCGTTGAGAAGTTGAAGCCCATTACCCTGCCGCGCACCACTGCAACGGGGACGGCGATATAATTGTTCGACCCTTCGTAGCTGGGGAGATAGCCTACGCCGCCGCTAAAGGTAATCGTATCGCGGTTCAGAGTCGCAGTGTCGACCTCGATTCGGGGTACCGTAGCGAGTTCCAGTTGCTCAGCGCGTGCTGGAGCCGCAATCAAACAAGTTGTGGTCGCCAACATCATCAGGCGCAAAGTTAGCGTCACATCGGTCTCCACAAAGATGGTTGAGATTTAACCATCCAAGGCCGTCCGCCAACTTCGATATTTTCCCCTTTTCGGAGAATATTGCACCTTTTTGGGAAAGCTGGGTCATTTTATCGCCCGCAAAGAAAAGGGCGCACCGCCATTGGAATTTGAAGGCTGCTTTCGCGGCGGAAACAATCACAAGCGGCACTTCGGCTCACCACCCAACAGCGGACCTTACGGGCTACGAAAATCTGCCCCCTCACCCACCAGACAAATCGTCCATGACGCGGCGAACAACGCCCCAATGAACGAAGCATGCGACGCATGCGGCTTGCAACCAGTGCCCGCATTACGCATTCAGGGGACAGCGATCCTCAGCAAGGGCTCCACCGATGCGTCTCGACGATTTCGATCCCAATATTGACGTTGGCGACCAACGCGGACAGGGCGGTGGTATGGGGTTTGGCGGTGGCGGCGGCGGATTGTTGCTCGGCCTGTTGCCGCTGGTGTTCAGCCGGTTCGGCTGCGGTGGTGTCGCCGTTTTGCTCGCTGTGCTTTTCTTCATCGGCGGCTTGCCGTCGCTTACCGGTGTCGGATTGGTCCCGACCGCACAGGTGGGGCAAACGCCCGCCAGCACCGGCGCTGGCGGCGGCACGAGTGCCCAGCAGGCCTGTTCCGTCGACGCAGCCAGCAAGGCAGCATGCGACGCCTTCACCTCGGCCAATAACAGCTGGAAGGCGCTGTTCGCGCAGGCCGGCCAGCCCTACAAAGCACCGTCGCTTCAATTTTATGGCGGCCAGGGGCAATCCGGGTGCGGCGCGGCGCAATCAGCGATGGGGCCATTTTACTGCCCCAGCGACAATGGCATCTACCTCGACACCAGCTTCTTTCAGGAGTTGGAGACCAAGCTTGGTGCAAAGGGTGATTTTGCCGCCAATTACGTGATGGCGCATGAATTCGGCCATCATATCCAGACGTTGCTCGGCACGTCCGATCAGGTTCGCCGCGCCCAGGCCCGCGCGAGCCGGACCGAAGGCAACGCATTGTCGGTTCGGCTGGAACTGCAGGCGGATTGCTTTGCAGGCGTTTGGGGGGCGGCCAATCGCAATCGGCTGGAACCCGGCGACATCGAAGAGGGGCTAACGGCGGCTCAGGCGATCGGCGACGATACATTGCAACGTCAAGCGCAGGGCCAGGTGGTGCCTGACAGCTTTACCCATGGCAGCTCTGCCGATCGGATGCGGTGGCTGAAGCGCGGGCTCGATACCGGCGATCCGGCGCAGTGCGATACGTTCAGCGGGGTCAACTGAAGCCGTTCCGATAGACAGTTGCTCCGACCGTTCGGCCTGAGCGAAGTCGAAGGCCTGCGCAGGGTGCTTCGACTTCGCTCAGCACGAACGGTATGTTTGTGTGACGATGGCTTAGATTGCCGCCATCGCCTGCCCGCCCGATCAGACCCGAACCAGCATCTTGCCCTTGTTGCCGCCTGAAAACAGGCCGAGAAACGCATCGGGCATGCTCGCCAACCCGTCATGGATCGTTTCTTCGCGCGTCAACTGGCCCGCGGCCAACATGCCGCCCATATCGGCATAGAACTCAGCCGCGCGCGCCATATAATCGCTGACGATGAAGCCCTGGATGCGGATGCGCGCACCGATGATGCGCGCGGCATAGCGGAGCTGGGTGGCGGCCCCGCTGTTATACACATCGATCATCCCGCAAATCGCAAACCGCGCGCGTTCGTTCGCGACGGCCAGCGCCGCATCGAGATGATCGCCGCCGACATTGTCGAAGTACACATCGATGCCGTTGGGAGCCGCCGCCATCAGCTTTTTCACCAGGCTACCATCTTCCTTGTAATCGATGACATGGTCTGCCCCGAGTGACGCGACCCAGGCGCATTTGTCAGCGCCCCCGGCCGAAGCGATGACCGTCATGCCCTTGGCCTTGGCGATCTGCACCAATGTCGACCCGACCGCGCCCGCGGCTGCCGACACGAATACGACATCACCGGCCTTCGCGCTCGCCACTTCGAGCAGCCCGAAATACGCGGTCATCCCGGGCATGCCGAGCTGGCCCAGAAACGCCTGAGGATCAACGCCGAGCGGGGGGAGCTTTTGCACCTGCGATGCGGGCAGCACGGCCTCGTCACGCCATCCGGCCATGTGGAGCACCATATCGCCAACCGCAAAGCCATCGGCAGCACTTTCGACGATCTCGCCGACCGCGCCGCCCTGCATTGCCTCGCCCAGCGCAAATGGCGGGGTATAGCTTTTCACATCGTTCATCCGACCGCGCATATAGGGATCAACCGAGAGCCAGCGATTGGCGATCCGCACCATTCCGGCCTCGACCGGCGGCGTGGCGATGTCGACCAGCGCGAAGTTATCGTGCGTCGGGGTGCCACTTGGGCGTGATTTCAGCGTCCATGCATGGGCCATCTTGCTCTCCTGCGTTTTGGTTTTCGAAACTTCGGTATGCGCAAAGCCGGAGAAAATGCAACCGGCAGCGGTAGACAGGATGTGAGCGCAGCCCGCTCGCGCGCACGATGTTGCATCGCGTCAGTGCTGTCGGTATTCAGAGCGCCCGCTGGCCACCCAGCGGAAACGGGCGGGGCCGTAGCTCAGATGGGAGAGCGCTGCAATCGCACTGCAGAGGTCAGGGGTTCGATTCCCCTCGGCTCCACCAGCCCCTTTTTCTTGATAATCAGAGACATAGTCTGCTTTTTGGTGAGCACCCTTCGCAAGCAAAGGCGCTATCGCTTTGTTTTTTCGAATAAATCTATCAGTTCGCTGAATTTCTGGCGTTGTTCGGTGACATCGCCTGACGCAATCGCCTCTGCCACGCAGCATGCGGCATGATCTTTCAGGATTTCGCTTTCGGCCTTCGCTAACGCCGCCCGCACGGCTTGCACCTGATGCAGAATCTCGATGCAGTAGCGCTCATCGGTGACCATCTGCGCAATGCCGCGAACCTGCCCCTCGATCCGCTTCAGCCGGTTAAGGGTATCAGTCTTGTGTTTGCCCATGCCCCGCAATCCTCCCTTGAATACCCATGGGGGGTATAGTATCGGCATCGGGAAGGATCCGCAATGCCATGACCAACGACCTTTCCCGGCGATCAATTCTCAGCGGCCTCGGGCTCGGCGCATCGATGCTCGCGGCACCTGCCTGGGCGCGGGGCCAGAGCGTTCATGCTGGGCATTCGGGCGGCCATGGCGGCGGCAAGACGCTGATCCCCGCGGGCTTCGATGAGGTATCGGGTGAGGTCATCAATCTCACCATCGGCAACGGGCACCGCATCGTCGAGGGACGACGTGGGCCCGGTGTCGCGGTGAACGGCAGCGTGCCGGGGCCGTTGATCCGGCTGACTGAGGGTCAGCATGTCCGCCTCAACGTCACCAATGGCCTGAGTGTGGACAGTTCGGTTCACTGGCACGGGCTGCTGTTGCCTTTCCAGTATGACGGCGTACCGGGGATCAGCTTTCCCGGCATTCGCCCAGGCGAGACCTTCGTCTACGACTTCCCGATCCGGCAATCGGGCACCTATTGGTATCACAGCCATTCGGGCCTTCAGGAGCAATCCGGGCATTACGGGCCGATGATTATCGAGCCGCGCGGCGGCGATCCGATCAAGGTCGACCGCGATTACATCCTGCTGCTCAGCGAATTCACCACCCTCGATCCGCATTTCATCATGAACCGGCTCCGCACCGGCGGCGGCTATTTCAACTACCGCCAGAACACGCTTACCGACGACTATCCGATGTCAGCCGAGGAACGGCGGATGTGGGGCAAGATGCGGATGATGCCGACCGACATCGCCGATATCGGTGCGCCGACCTTTACGTTCCTTGCCAATGGGCGCGGGCCGACCGAGGGCATGGAATATCTGTTTCGACCCGGTGAACGGGTTCGGCTTCGGATCATCAACGGATCGGCGCAGACCTTCTTCAACGTCCGAATTCCGGGCCTGCCCATGAACGTGGTGGCAACCGATGGCCAGCCGGTGCGGCCGGTGGAGGTCGATGAATTGCAGATTGGCACCGCCGAAACCTATGATGTCATCATCGAGCCTGGCGCGGCGGCAGCGTACAGTATCGTTGCGGAATCAATGGAGCGGTCGGGCATGGCGCTGGCGACGCTCGCGAGCGCGCCGGGCGCGCGTGCCGCCGTGCCGCCACTGCGAGCGGCGCCTGTTCTCACGATGGGTGACATGGGGATGAACCATGGCAGCGGCGGGATGGACCATGGCGGCATGGATCATGCTGCGATGGGCCATGAAGCGACGGGTGATGGCGCTGCGCCAAAGCCCAAGCCGGATGTCTCCATGAGCATGGACGGTATGAAGATGCGTGACACATCGCTGTTGCCGCCCGATGTGGCGATCGGCCCTGGCATCGACATGGTGTCGATGGCGCCGGTCGACAAAATGGGCGATCCCGGCCTTGGTTTGCGTGACGTACCGCACCGTGTGCTGAATTATCGCATGCTGGTGGCCCGTGAGGCGCATGCCGAGGCCAAGGAGCCGACGCGACTGCTCGAACTGCACCTGACCGGCAACATGGAACGCTATATGTGGTCGTTCGATGGGCGGATGTATTCGGCGATCAGTGATGTGCCGATCCGCTTTGCCTGGAACGAACGGGTCCGCGTCAAGCTGATCAACAACACCATGATGGCGCACCCGATTCACTTGCACGGCATGTATTTTGAGATGGTCAACGGCCAGCCAGCTGCGCTGCAACCGCGCAAGAACACGATGATCGTTCAACCAGGCGCCAGCGCGCAGTTCGATCTGACCGCGAATGAGCCCGGCGACTGGGCGTTTCACTGCCACCTGCTGTATCACATGCATGGCGGCATGATGCAGACCGTGACTGTCATGGGTCCCGGAGCGGCGACTTGACGCGCGTCGCGATTGCTGTGCTGGCGGCAGCGTTAGTGGCGACGCCCGTGATGGCACAGGACCACAGTGCCCATCAGGGCCCTGCTCAAGTCTCCCCTGTTTCCCCCACCAAGCCCCCTTCGACTTCCAGGCCCGCGCCCGACCCCCACGCCGGACACGCGATGCCCAGTGCCGAACCAACAGAGCGCATCGACCAGAGTGAGACGGCCCCCGGCGCCCCTAACCTGCCTTCGCCAGGGCCCGAGCTGGAGACGCCGGCGCCCCCCGAAGCGGGGAGCGGTCCGCCTCGGGCGGCCGACGCGATCTGGGGCGCCAATGCCATGCGCGGTTCCCGTCGTGAGCTTCAACAGATGCACGGCGATTACCCTTTATCCTGGTTTCAGGCCGATCGCGCCGAAGTCCAAATACGGGACGGCGCGGATGCCTATCTCTGGGACCTGCAAGGCTATTATGGCGGCCCCACCAGCCGATTCTGGTATAAGAGCGAAGGCGAAGGGCAGTTCGGCCAGCGCGTGGCCAATGCCGAGTTTCAGGCCCTGTATTCGCGCGCGATCGCCGCGTTTTTCGATGTGCAGGCAGGCGTCCGCCAGGACGTCGCCGGGCCGGACACGACTTATGCCGTGCTCGGGATCCAGGGCCTCGCACCTTATATGTTCGAGCTGGATGCAGCGTTATTCCTGTCGCATCGCGGCGACCTGACCGCGCGCATTGAGGCAGAACTCGACCAGCGGATCACCCAGCGGCTGATCGTGCAGCCGCGCGCCGAGCTCAACCTGGCGGCTCAAGACGTGCCCCAGTTGGGCATTGGTGCGGGGCTCGACAGCATCGAGATCGGCGTACGTCTGCGTTACGAGATCGTCCGGGAATTCGCGCCCTATATCGGTGTCGAGCAAAGCTGGCGGGTCGGACGCGGCGTTGATTTTGCCCGTGCGGCTGGCGATGCCCCCCGCGCTACCAGCCTTGTCCTTGGTGTTCGGCTCTGGTTCTGATTTCTGAAACGTTGAAGGGAGTATGTGATGCGAGCTTTTTCAGTTTTCATGGTTGCGGCAGCAGCGATTTGCGGTTCGCTGATCCCCGGTACGGCGTTGGCCCATACCAAGGTCGTTGCCTCCACCCCCGCCGAAGGTGCGACAATCAAGCCGTCGCGCGTGGTCTCGCTCACCTTCAGCGAACCCCTGCCGCCGGCAACCGTCGCGGCCAGCATCGTCATGACGGCAATGCCGGGCATGACCGATCACCCGCCGATGACGATCCGCAACTTCAAATCCAGCTGGTCAAGCGACAAGCGCGTCCTGACACTCAACTTGCGCGATGCTCTACCCCTGGGTTCCTATGACGTGAAATGGCAGGCAGCGGGCGCCGACGGACACCGGGCAACCGGAAAGGTCAGTTTCACCGTTCGATGATCGTCAAACGGCCCGAACAGCCCAGTTTAGCGGGCTGCTTCGAACCGTCTGTTAGGCCGGCCGATCGAGGCAGTTTCCGCTATCCCTTGCTGCTCGCGGCGGCGAAAGCGACCAGCTCGCCGCGAAACCGTGCTTCGGTTGATGGCCGCAAAGGCGGTCGGTCGGCACCGGGAGCGTGAGCCTGATGAAAGGCGCTGCCCGCCCATCTTGTATCGCACTGATAACGCAAATTGCTCCAAATCAGCAGTTTCGCCTATCTGAAACCCACGCATTTGCGCCATTTCTTGAGGGAATGCTGCAATCGCACTGCAGAGGTCAGGGGTTCGATTCCCCTCGGCTCCACCAGCCCTTTTTCATGTTCGATCAATCAGGTTGTCGGGCCTTTGCCTGCCGTGTCCCAAAAGCGCTGGACCATATGCGGGCAAGAACATACAATGAACAAATGGCACAACTCGACACCCGGCAAAAACTCGAAATCCTTGCGGACGCAGCAAAATATGATGCTTCCTGCTCGTCATCGGGCACCACGAAACGTTCGTCGACGGGTTCGGCCAAGGGCATCGGATCGACCGAGGGCACGGGCATTTGCCACGCCTATGCGCCTGATGGCCGCTGCATTTCACTGCTCAAGATATTGCTGACCAACAGCTGCATTTTTGACTGCCATTATTGCATCAACCGCAAGAGCTCGAACGTTCGCCGCGCGCGCTTTACAACCAAAGAGGTCGTCGATCTGACGCTGTCCTTTTATCGGCGCAATTATATCGAGGGACTGTTTTTATCGTCGGGCATTATCGGCAGCGCCAATTACACCATGGAACAGCTCGTCGAAGTGGCGCGGGCGCTGCGCGAGGATCATGATTTCCGAGGCTATATTCACCTGAAGACCATTCCCGATGCCGATCCGGCTTTGGTCGCACAGGCCGGGCTGCACGCTGATCGCGTATCGATCAACGTCGAGCTGCCGACGGCGCCGGGCCTGAAGCGGCTGGCACCCGAAAAATCCGCCATCCGGATCGAAGGCGCGATGGGCGACATGCGGCAGTCGATCGACGATGCCCGCGATGCCACGCGGCGGTACAGGCACGCACCGCGCTATGCCCCGGCGGGCCAATCGACCCAGATGATCGTGGGCGCGGACGCGGCCACTGACGGCGATATCGTGCTGCGATCAAGCGGACTGTACGACCGGTTCAGAATGCGCCGCGTCTATTATTCGGCGTTCAGCCCAATCCCCGATGCATCGGCGATTCTGCCGTTGAAGCGACCGCCGCTGATGCGCGAGCACCGGCTCTACCAGGCAGACTGGCTGTTGCGCTTTTACGGATTTGCACCTGCCGAGGTGATTGATGCGACCAATGACGGCATGTTGCCGCTGGACATCGATCCCAAACTGGCCTGGGCACTGAAGTTTCGCGGATCATTTCCGGTCGACGTCAATCGAGCGCCCAGGGCAATGCTGCTGCGCGTGCCTGGGCTCGGCACCCGGGCGGTTGGGGCGATATTGACGAGCCGCAAACATCGTCGACTCAGGCTTGCCGATATCGGCAAGCTGACCGTTTCGGTCGCCAAGCTGCGCCCGTTCATCGTGGCAGAGGATTGGCGGCCGGTGTCGCTTTCAGACAAGGCCGATCTTCGCCCTTTGGTAGCACCAAAGGCGGAACAGTTGGAGTTGTTCGCTGCTTGACGCGCCATGCCCAGCGTTACCCTGACCGAGCCTGACGATTTCGACGCGTGGCGCCGTGCCGCGCGGGCGCTGGTCCTCGCCGGGGTGAAGCCAGACGCGATTATCTGGCAGGTCGGCGGTGAGACTGACCTGTTCGGCAGCGAACAATCATTGCCGCCAGATGGCGCGCTGAACGTCCCGCGCGCTTTCATAGACCTTGCCCGGTCGGTGATCTGCCACGTCGATCACGAGCGGTTCGCGCTGCTTTACACGCTGCTTTTCCGGCTTCAGGCGAACCGCCATTTGATCGAGGATCGCGCTGATCCGCTGGTTCGCCGCCTTGATGAAATGGCAAAGGCGGTGCGCCGCGATGTTCACAAGATGCGCGCCTTTGTGCGCTTCCGCGAGATCGACGGGCGCTATGTGGCGTGGTTCGAACCCGATCATCACATCGTTCGGCTCAATGCCGGGTTCTTCATGCGTCGTTTCGCCAACATGGCCTGGTCAATCCTGACCCCGGAACTGTCGATCCATTGGGATGGCAAAGCCGTGACGGAAGGGCCCGGCGCGCGCAAAACAGACGCGCCGGCAGGCGACCCGGTCGAAGATGTTTGGAAGGCCTATTACGCCGCCATCTTCAATCCGGCGCGTGTCAAAGTTGGCGCAATGACGAAGGAAATGCCCAAGAAATACTGGAAGAACATGCCCGAAACCGCACTGATACCCGGCCTTGTTGCGGCGGCGCAGGCACGTGAATCAGGCATGATCGCCACCGCCCAGCATCATGCTGCGATCGGGGGAAATGCCGATGCTGCGTGGCGTGCACTGCGGGACGAAGCGGCAAGCTGCACCCGCTGCACGCTTCACCAATGCGCCACCCAAACCGTCTTCGGCGAAGGCCCGGTGGAAGCGCAGATCATGATCGTCGGCGAACAACCTGGCGATCAGGAAGATCTGGCGGGTCGGCCCTTTGTCGGCCCTGCCGGGCAGGTGCTCGATCGTGCATTGGCACAGGCCGGGATCGATCGATCGCGCGCTTATGTCACCAATGCCGTCAAACATTTCAAATTCGAACAGCGCGGCAAACGGCGTATTCACGCCAAGCCCAGCGTCGGTGAAGTTCAAGCATGCCGGTGGTGGATCGATCAGGAGCGGGCGATCATCGCACCAAAGCTGATCGTCGCGCTGGGAGCGACGGCTGCGCGTAGCGTATTTGGCGTAACGACGCCCATCGGCGCATCGCGCGGCACGCCGATCGATCTTCCCGAGAGCAAAGAAGGCTGGATCACCGTCCACCCCAGCTATTTGCTTCGCATCGTCGATAAGGCGCAAGCGGCTGAGGAGTTTCGCCGGTTCGTCGACGATCTTGCGGCGGTTCGACAGCGGTTGCGGTGAAGCTGCCTCCGCGATCGCTATTGTCATCAGAGCAATCGCCAAGGGAACCCGCGTCTCCTTCGCCAGTTTAAGCAGCTGATTTTCCTTGGAGAGATGCACTATGCCCAGCCCGCAAGAGCTCGAACGCAAATTCTGGAACGCGCTGAAATCGGATCGGACGATGATGCTGGGGCTGGATGGTTTGGAGGATGGCCACGCACGCCCAATGACTGGACAATTTGAGGACGACCGCAGCCCGATCTGGTTCTTCACCTCAATCGATAATGGGATTGTAAAACAACTGGGCCAGGGCGAACGGGCGATCGCGACGTTCACCTCGAAAGGCCATGACCTTTTCGCCACCGTTCATGGCGCGTTGTCGCAGGACAACGACCGGATGGTCATCGACCGCCTCTGGAACCCGTTTGTTGCTGCCTGGTATGATGGCAAGGACGATCCCAAGCTCGCGCTGCTCCGGTTCGATGCGGAGGAAGCGGAAATCTGGCTCGACGGGTCGAGCTTGATCGCCGGCATCAAGATGATGCTCGGCGTCGATCCCAAGCAGGACTATGCCGATAAGGTTGCAACAGTGGCGCTAGACTAGGCCATGAACCCGCAAAATGCGTCGTTACCTACGCATGAAGTGAACGGCAAAGATTGGTGGGAAGCGGACGTTTATTCTCACGAAAGCGCTGCTCGGATTGCTCCGATCACCGCTGCCGCAACGACCAAAACTGCCAACGAGATCAAAGCCTTTATGCCGGTCCGTGCTCCGCCCAGCATGAATCCGGCCCCGAAGGCTCCGGCTAAAATCCATCCGACAAAGCCGATTTGCTCGGGGTGATTAACCCACTCGATCTTGCTTCCAAATACTCGAAAATGAACCCCCCACCAAAACGCCGCCGCTATCGAAGCGCCAATTATGCTCGCCCCGACAATAACATTGATTGGCGTAGGTCGATCTTGAGGTAACTGTTCGTCGCTCATGTGAGAGAGCTACGCCATGCACCTAACGTCCGCAATTGGGCCAAAGCGGAATAGCGACTTTTTAGGTCTAGGACCTTACAAAGGGATGCCGAGCAGCCGGGCGATTACGGTCTTTGGCTCGCACGAACAGGTGGTCCGCCACGTGATCAGCCATGCGCTCAAAAGCAACCGAGCCAGATTGGTCGCCTGCCATCTCCAGCACCAACGTGAAAGCAGGATCAGTCACGCGAGGCGGAGTTGCGTCCAGGGTCAGCCTCATCGTATTGCTAACGAATGATCTGTGATCCACCCATCAGGCCAAGCCATCGCCCCGCCGCTACCGACGGGTTGGCGGCATGACTGTGCACACGCGATCGCCGTTGGAGCAGGGCTTTCTGCTGCTCATCGTCATCATTGCCTCGGTGGCTTTTGCATGGCTCGTTGGACCGTTTATTGGCGCGATTCTGTGGGGCGTGATCGCAACCATTTTGTTCGCGCCCCTGAACAAATGGCTGCTCAAGGGCATACCAAAGCGTCCGAACCTGACCGCCACGGTAACCCTGCTCGTGATCGTTGCCGTCGTGATCATTCCCGCCATGTTGCTCAGCACCGCGCTGATCAGCGAGGCATCGACCGTCTACGAGAAGTTCCAGCGCGGTGAGATCGACCTTAGCCGGATCTTTACCGAGGCCGAACACAACCTGCCACAAGTGGCGCGTGACTGGCTGTCGGTTCGTGGGCTGACGGACTTCGGCGCGGTGCAGGCCCGGATCGGCCAGGGGATCGCCAGCAGTTTCCAGACACTCGCGAGCCAGGCGCTCAATGTCGGGCAAAGCGCGCTGGGTTTCTTCTTATCCCTGGGCGTGATGCTGTACCTCACTTTTTTTCTGCTGCGTGACGGCGATGTCCTGATCGCCAAGATCGAACGGTGCCTGCCGCTCGCGCCAGAGCAGCGCAGTTTGCTGGTGACGCGTTTCGTTGCGGTCGTGCGCGCCACGATCAAAGGCAGCGTGATTGTCGCCATATTGCAGGGGCTGATCGGCGGGCTGATCTTTTGGATATTGGGGATCAGTGGTGCACTGCTGTGGGGCGTGGCAATGGGCATTTTCTCGCTGTTCCCCGCCATCGGCACTGCGCTGATTTGGGTGCCCGCATCGCTCTATCTGATCGCGACGGGCGACACGTGGCAGGGCGGCGTGCTGTTCGTGTGCGGTTTCTTCATCATCAGCAGCGTCGACAATGTCGTGCGTCCGATACTGGTAGGGCGCGAAGCGCGGATGCCTGATTATCTGGTGTTGATCTCTACGCTTGGCGGTTTTGAGCTGATGGGCTTCAATGGCTTCGTGCTTGGGCCGGTGATAGCGGCGCTGTTCATGGCCGTGTGGGAAATTTTCGCCAAGGCGCCCGTCGAAGCCGGCGGCCTGGGGGACCCGCCGGCGATGCTCCCGGTGCCGCCTGCGCCGTAACGATCGACCATAAGGCGACGGCTGTCACGATCACTTGGCAGCAACGATCTACGAAGCAAAACGCGCTTGAATTCTCATTAGGACGGTGACCGAAGGCCCCCGCCATCGCATTTCGAGGCGGGGAATTTCCCACCATAACAGCAACCTTTCGTTCCCTCGATACGATCGCTTAACCAAAGCATCCTAGGATACGCGCGTCGATCCTGCGGTTGGAGTGCGCGCGATAGTTTCCGGTCATCCTTACCAGCGCGCCTGCTTAGTCGGCATCGGCTACTTCGTTGCCGCCACATCGATGATCGTCCTGACGCGGTTCGAAGGTGGCGTAGCGGTGCTGTGGCTGGCGACCGCACTGCTGGTGGCCGAATTGATGACGCTTTCACGCGATCGCTGGATCCCGACGCTGCTCGCCTGCGGCATTGCCAGCTTTATGGCGACCGGCTTTTTCGGTTTTGGCTGGGTGGCAGCAGCGCCTTTGGTGATTGTGAATATTGGCGAGGCGGTGATTGGTGCCGCGCTGATCAGCCGGTTGGGCTACCGCAACACCTATCTCGATTCACTTAGCGGCGTCAGCATCTTTGCGCTGGTTGGTTGCTGTCTGGCCACGGCGATATCGTCGGTACCGGCCGGGCTGGTCGTCGCTGGGCTGACGGGCATGTCGGCGACGAAAGAGGGGCTAGCCTGGTTTGCCGGACACGGGTTGGGCACGCTGGCGTTCGCGCCGATCTTCACACTGCTGTTGAGCGGCGAGTTTTCACGCGCGATCAAGGCCGCCAATCGACGCCAGATCATCGAAGCGATCGTTCTGCTCGCCATCATGGTGGTGGCGACGCTCGCGGTATTCACCGTCAATCACATGCCGCTCTTGTTCACGCTAACCCTGCCGCTGATCATCATCGCCTTCGTGCTCGATCGCACCGGGGTGGCGACGGCGATTGTTATCTTGACGATCATCGGCGGTACCGAAACGCTGCTCGGCAACGGGCCGATGAGCCTGGCCGGAGAAACGCTGACGCGGCAGGCGCAGTTGTTCCAAGTCTATTTGGCCGTCACGGTGATGACGGTGCTGCCGGTGTCTGCCGTGCTGAAGCAGCGCAAGGTGATCTTTCGGCAATTGGCGGACAGCGAATCGGCCTACAAGCTAATTACAGAAGCGGCGACGGACATCATCCTGCGGCTCGATATGAACGGCGTGATCAGCTATGCATCACCGTCGGTTCGCGAGATTACTGGCTTTGAAGCCGCTGAACTGATCGGCCGTCGCCCGCACGACCTGATGGGGGCGGAGGACGAAGCCGCGGTCGTTGCTGCCTATCGACAGGCGATCCAGCAACCCGATCTGCCATCGTCGGCCGAGTATCGCGCGTCAGTCGCCAATGGCGAAATGCGCTGGTTCGAAGCGAACATCCGCGGCGTCTTCGTCGATGGCGTGCCGACCGGCTGGGTCAGCGCGATCCGTGACATCTCGCAAAGGAAATCGCTGGAGTTCAGGCTTGCGCACGCTGCCACCACCGATTCCCTTACCGGTCTTGGCAACCGCCGCGCGTTTGACGGTCTGCTCGATCGCCGGATCGATGATCGACGCGGTGGTGCGGCGCCGAGCTGCGTCGCCATCTTCGACATCGATTTCTTCAAGCGCGTGAATGATGCGCATGGCCATGCCGTGGGCGATATGGTGCTCGAAACCTTTGCCGCCGCAGCCCTGCGCACGCTGCGCGCGGGTGACCATGTGGCGCGGCTGGGCGGCGAAGAGTTCGGACTGATCCTGAACGGCGTCGATGTGGTCCAGGCGTCGCACATCTGTAACCGCCTCCGAATCGCCGTGGCGCAAGACATTACCCGCGCGCCCGGCGGCATCGCTGTATCGATTACCGTCAGCGCGGGGCTCGCGCTGATCGACGGATCGAAGACGCGGCTGCAGATTATGCGCCAGGCCGATGATGCGCTGTACCGGGCAAAAGCAGGTGGCCGCGACCAGCTGGCCATCGCCGCCTGATGGCGGACGTCTGATGCCAAGGCGGTAGGATAGCGCGGGGTTCTGATCTACGGTTGCGTCATGGCCCATGATCCCGTTCCCTTTACACCCGTCGATGAGGCGCAGATCGCCGAGGCAATCCCGGCGGCAACGCTCGTCTTGTTCCGCGAAACGGCGGCAGGCCCGCCTGATTTGCTGATCGTCGAACGTGCCCGCGCCATGGTGTTTGCCGGTGGCGCCCTGGTATTTCCTGGCGGGCGGATCGACCCCGAAGATTATGCGCTCGCCAGCGTGCACGCCCCCGATGACGACTATGGCGCGGCACGGATCGCGGCCATTCGCGAAACAATTGAGGAGGCCGGGATCGCGGTTGGCCTGTCACCTATCCCCAATGCCACCCAGCTGGCCGATCTGCGGCGCGGCCTGCACGCGGGTGAACCCTTTGGCGCCTTGCTGGCCGACCATGGATTGATGCTCGATCTGTCCGCGCTGATCGCCTTTGCCCGCTGGCGCCCCGCCCACGCGCATATGCGGATTTTCGACACGCTGTTTTTTCTGGCAGCCCTGCCCGACGACGCACCCGATCCGATTGTCGATGCGACGGAGAATAGCCGCGTTTTCTGGATGAGTGCGCAAGGAGTGATTGACGAGGCCGATGCCGGACGCGCGGCGATCATCTTTCCCACCCGGCGCAATCTCGAGCGGCTGGCGCAGTTTGACAGCTTTACCGAAGCCGTGGCCCATGCCCGCGACCATCCGGTGACAGTGGTGACGCCCTGGGTTGAAACACGCGACGGCGAAACGCTGCTGTGTATTCCCGAGGGGCTTGGTTACCCGGTCACCACCGAAGCGATGGATGCCGCGATGCGAGGGTGAGCAACCGTTTCGACCAGATCAGCTCGGCAGCGCGGTGCTATCCACTTTTTCGACCCAATGCGGGAAGAACGACGGCTGGCGATTCGACCAGCCCGATGCGGTGGCGGCGGCCTCGCTGATCGACTGCAGCAACTGTCGGCGCATCTCGGGGTGGAGGTTCGGCAGCGCGGCGGCCGCACAAAACGCTCCCGGCAACCAAGGCCTGATCTGCGCCCCGATCAACCGTTCGTACAGGAACCGATAGCAGGCAAAGGTCGTCAGCCGACCCTGCCCCAGATCAAACGCGCTGACGGTGACGAGTGGTCCCAGAAACTGTTCGACCGATTCGAGACCGCTATCATCGGGGATCATCGCGCGGATATCAGGCAGGCGATCATAAAGGCGGGATTGCGCACGGATGCTGGCGGCCTCCACCACGTCGCGCGACCAGCGCTCCATCGCATCTTCGCGATCAAGGCCAATGTCGAGCGAACGCCGGATGTAGCGCTGGGTCGCCGCGCTGAACCCGGCGAACTCCTTCATTTCGGCCAATGCCATGGCACCGGCGGCTGGCTTCATCCTTGCACTCATCGCCTCATCCTGACCTCGCTTGCCTCGATCGATTCGAAACATGCGCCAACATGGTTAACAGCATCCTTAACAATGCCGCAGAATGATATTTGACATGATTTTCGGCAAGATCATTTTGCAACGCAGTATCGCACCGACGCAAATGGCAGGAGCGCCGCCGTCATTTACAACGAAGCGCCGCCTCTACATTCTCATCAAAGCCCGATGACGGCGCGGGCTGGGTGTTGCTGCCGGGTGGCGTGTGCGACGGCGGATCGGAGGCATCCATCGATTCGTCGAGCGCTCGATCAAGCTTGGCCTGGGGCGATGCCGGATCACGAGCAAGCCGCTCGACAATCGATTCGTCCTGGCCAGCCTGCTGGCGCGGATCGGTCGCAACGGCCCGGTCGGCGTCGCTTTCGGGTTTAATTTTGGCATGTTCTGGCGTGTCGGTCACAATCGCGCTCCCAATTCGTTATAATCCATCAACGAACCGGAAGCGGCACTGTTCCTAAATCAGGCGCACCTGCACCTGCTGATCGTTCATCACTGTGCGCCCAAAAACCGTCATGAAGGCGATATCAGTGGCATCGCGGCCGACGGCCACACGGGCAAGATCATCGCAGCCCGCCAGGTGCCAGCCATCGGCCAGCCAGACTTCGCATACCGCATGAAAATCCTGCGGCTCGACATTGGGGGCATAGGCAGAAACACAGCGCGCCGGAATGCCCCCTGCCCGCGCCAGCGCGCACATCAGATGGGCATAATCCCGACAAACGCCGCGGCGGTCGGCAAACGTCATCATCGCCGTCGTCACGCCGCTGCTCGTGCCGCCTTCGTAGCGCAGATTGTGGTGCACCCAATCGCGTATCGCGACCGCCATCGCGCCACCTTCAAGCCCGCGGAATTCGGCATGGACAAAGCCTTCGAACCGGTCCGACTCGCAGTAACGGCTGGGGAGCAGGTACGAAATGATTTCCCCGGGCAACGCACGCGGCGGCGCAGCGGCGAGCGCCGAGATGTCCACCGTCGGCCGGTCGATCGATACCACGGCATGATATTCCGCGCGGAAACTGCCGGTGCCCCGCGCCAGACAGCGCTGGCCGATCCCGTCTTCGCCGATCACCGCGACGAGCGGCGTATCGGTCCAGACCTTGAGGTCCTGCAGCTCGAGCTTCTGATCCGGCAACGCTGCGACTTCGATCTGCAGCAATACATCCGCTGCGTCCTCAATCCAGTAATCCAGCATAACGTCTATCGCGAGGCGCATTCAATTTCCCGGGAAGCTGGAGGCTGGAGAGATCGTGAGAACAAACAAAAGGCCCGGCGAGTTTCCCCGCCGGGCCGATGTTCAGGGGTTGTCCTGGTGCCTAGTCGCGGCTGCTGCCGAACAGACGCAGGATAAACAGGAACATGTTGATGAAGTCGAGGTACAGCGTCAGCGCCGACATGATGACCGTGCGGCCTTCATACTCGGTGCCGGCAACGGCGGCATACATGCTCTTCACCTTCTGCGTATCGTAAGCCGTGAGGCCTGCGAACAGCAGCACGCCAACCATGCTGATCACCAGCGAGAGCGGGCCCGACTGGAGGAACAGGTTGACGAGGCTGGCGACGATCAGGCCGACCAGACCCATGATCAGGAAGGTGCCGAATGCCGACAGATCCTTCTTCGTCGTGTAGCCCCACAGGCTGAGGCCTGCGAAACCGGCGGCGGTCGCGAAGAACGCACCCGCAATCGAGGTACCGGTGTACTGGAGGAAGATCGTCGAGAGCGACAGGCCCATCGCGACGGCAAAGCCCCAGAACATTGCCTGCAGCGTGCCTGTCGACATCCGGCCCTGGCCGAAGCTCATCGCGAAGACGAAGCCGAGCGGGGCGAGCATGAAGACATATTTCAGCAGGCCGGGGCCGCCAAATACCTGCGCCGCCATGCCGCTGGCGGCGAAGCCGAGCGCGACGATGCCGGTCAGCAGAATGCCCGACGTCATGTAATTATAGACCGACAGCATATAGGACCGCAGCCCAGCGTCATACGCAGCGCCGCGGACGCCAGCGCCGCTTGCGAAAGCCGCAGCGTTCGGCCGGGGATCAGACCAGTTAGCCATTTCGAATAAACTCCTTTTCCCGGCAAAAAACCGGATAGCGAGAATATCGGCGCTCCCCGGTTCATTTTCAAGCGAAACCGGTTGTCTGGATTGTTGCTGGGCGGCATGGCGGCCCCATGATGCACCGCCTGTTCGTTGGCCTGCGCCCACCGCGCGAGATCCGCGCCGCGCTGATCGCCATCATGGGGGGCATCGCCGGCGCCCGCTGGCAGACGGACGATCAGCTCCACCTGACGATACGCTATATCGGCGAAGTCGATCACCGCACCGCCGAAGATGTCGCGCTAGCGATGGCACGCCTCCACGCTCCAGCTATTTCCGTCGCGCTGCAAGGCGTTGGCCGGTTCGAAAAGCAGGGACGCACCGATGCGATCTGGGCCGGTGTGTCACCGGGCGAGGCGCTGGCCCGGCTGCACAAGAAGGTCGATCATGCCCTGATCGCCCTTGGGCTGCCCGCTGAGGGGCGCGCCTATCTGCCGCATATCACGCTGGCGAGGCTGGCGCGCGGCCTGGCGGTCGAAGGCGAGATTGATGCGTTCATCGCTGCCCAGGCGGGGCTTGCCAGTGCGCCCTTCCCTTTCACGCACGTCACCCTGTTCGAAAGCCATTTAACGCGGGACGGCGCGCGGTACGAGCCGGTCGATCGCTGGCCCATGCACGGCTGAACCGCCATCGCGCTCCTTGACCGAACAATATCGCTTCCGCATCGGCGCATCGCTCTGCTAGCGCGGTGGAAACAGTGTTTAGTGATTAGGGGACGAACATGGCTGACGCCCAACCGGGCACTGAGCCCCAGGCACCGCGCTACGCTTGGTATGTCCTCGCCATCCTGTTCATCGTCTATGTGCTGAATTTCGTCGATCGGCAGATCATCTCGATCCTGGCGGAAGACATCAAGCGCGACCTTGGCTTGCGCGATGAGGATCTGGGATTCCTGTACGGCACCGCGTTCGGCGTCTTTTATGCGCTGTTCGGCATTCCGCTCGGGCGGCTGGCGGACAACTGGCATCGGGTGCGCCTGCTGACCTTTGGGCTGACATTGTGGTCGGCGATGACAGTCGTGTCGGGCTTTTCCAAAAGCGGGGCGATGCTGGCTGGCGCGCGCGTCGGCGTTGGTATTGGCGAGGCAACCGCGGCGCCATCGGCCTATTCGCTGATCTCGGACTGGTTCCCCCGGCGGCTGCGGGCCACCGCGCTCGCGATCTATTCAGCAGGGCTGTACGTCGGCGGCGGCATTTCGCTGGGCATTGGCGGGCTGATCGTGTCGAGCTGGAATAATGCCTATCCCGGCGGCGGTCCGCTGGGGTTGGTCGGCTGGCAGGCGGCGTTCATGATCGTCGGCCTACCCGGATTGCTGCTCGCGCTGGTGATCGCGACGTTGCGCGAACCCATCCGTGGCCAATCGGAGGGGCTTCCACCACCCGTACCGCATCCTGCCCCCTTCCGTGCCTTTTTCGCCGATCTCTTGACGATCGTACCCCCGTTGACCCTCATCGGCGCTGCGCAAGGCGGGCTCCGGTCGTTCATCACTAATGTAATCGGCCTGGCGATCGTCTCCGGTATTGTCGCGGGGTTGATCGCGTTGGGCGAGCCAGCGCCGCAGTGGCTCGCGGTTGGCATCGGCGTGTATGCCGTTTTTTCCTGGGCCAGCGCGCTGCGACGCCGCGATCCGCCCACCTTTGCACTCATCATCGGCAACCCGGCTTTTTTGTGCGTGGTCGTTGCTTACGGGCTGAACGCCTTTCTCAGCTACTCAGTCACCTTCTGGGCAGCACCCTATGCGATCCGCGTTCTGGGTGCAGCACCAGGTACGGCCGGGTTCATCATCGGCGGCATGGGTGCGATGTCCGGCTTTTTGGGCGTCACTGTGGGCGGCATCATCGCTGATCGCCTTCGCCGCAATAACCCGGCTGGTCGGCTGCTCGTGGTGATCTTCGGCGCCGGCGTGCCGTGGATCGCGATCCTGACGGCGTTCACCACCACTGACATTACGCTTTTCTACATCATGCTTTTCCCTGCTCAGGCACTGGCAAGCTGCGCGCTTGGCGCGGCTGCAGCGACGACGCAAGATCTGGTGCTGCCCCGGATGCGCGGGACGGCAACGGGCACCTTCCTGATCGGCACCACGCTGATGGGGCTGGCGATGGGGCCCTATCTTGCGGGTCGAATTTCGACGCTGTCTGGAAGCCTGTCGATCGGCGTAATTACACTATTATGTACTGTGCCGATCACGGTAACGGCAGCAATTTTCGCTTATCGCCTTGTTCCCAAAGCAGAAGCAAACCGAAAAGCACGTGCACGGGACGCGGGAGAACCAATTTAATGCGATGGTCAACTGTGTCTTAACGCTTCGCGGATGACAATCGGGCAGCAAGTTGCTGGGAGCCCGTTACTTATGTTTTCTGTCGAAATCTTGATCAAGCCCAACGAAAATCGCCGCAGCCCAAGAATTGATGTCGACATTCCCGCGACGATGACGGGGAACAGTAATTGGCGATCAATCTGTCGGATCGCCGACCTGTCGTGCCACGGTGCCCGACTAGCAACCTTTACTGCATTGCCTCGCGGCACGGTGCTATGGTTACAATTGCCCGATCAGCCCGCCCGTAAAGCCGAAGTCATTTGGTCGGACGATTTCAGTGCCGCCTGCCAATTCTATCAACCGC
Source organism: Sphingomonas sp. 32-62-10 (assembly GCA_002280555.1). Classification (GTDB taxonomy): domain Bacteria; phylum Pseudomonadota; class Alphaproteobacteria; order Sphingomonadales; family Sphingomonadaceae; genus Sphingomonas. The sequence continues at coordinate 75,667 of NCEE01000023.1, read as the reverse complement.
TATCGGAAAACGCCGTTGTAGGGCTGGTCGGACGGTTCGGGTTCAAGGTCGAACCCGAACGCCCAGTCGAACATATGATTATGGTCGCCTGACTGGAAGGAGAGATCAACGCCCTAGTTGACTGAGAACACCCCGCACGCAATCCGCGCGCCGCTCTTGCCCGATGGATCGGTCATCATGTCATCGGCGGCGGCATGGATCACCATCGCGCCGCCATCGGCATCGAGCAACCCGTCAAGCGTGCCGCCGGGGACCAGCACGCCCAGCGTGCCGCGCCCATCGGTACCGATGATGATGTTCGGCAGATCGCCTTCATGGGGGCCAGCCGGGTTAAGCGATCCGTGCTGGGTGCCCGCCGGGTTCCAGTGACCACCCGCCGTCATGAAATCCGGACCGTCGCAGCGTCCGGTGGTATGGATATGGGCGCCGTGGGTGCCTTCCGGCAGCCCGGTCGCATCGATCGTAACCCGAAGGCCCCCGGTTACTTCGCGCGCCGTCGACCTGCCGACGGGGGTTCCAGCGGCGGTCAGCAACGATGCCACTGCGATCCTGCCCGCCGGAAGCTGCGCCCCCATATCATTGGCTCCAGAGGCACAGCCGCCCATGCCGATCACTGCCAATGCCGCGCCTGCCATGATTGCGATTCGCATGCTGTTTGCTCCCTTGAATGAACTCATGTGAGCCTAACCCGTTGCCATAAAGCGCGCCAAGCCCATCGCGACGATTTTGCCCTATCAAGTCAATTTATCAGGGTTTCATGCAAGTTTTTCGACCGCATGAACCGCAACGCCGTCTACTGTCGCCCCTGTCCCGCCCTTACAACGTCCGATCTTCCAAAAAGGGAGCGAGTGATTGCCCGTCGACGATCGATTTCGTTGCGACAGCACGGTCAACGGCCGCACCAATGCATTTCCGCCCGCTCTGCTTCTTGACCCTCGTTGCCCCCCTGCCCCATAGCGGCACCATGGATGCCGCCGTTGCCATTGATGATTTGTCGTTTGAAGACGCCCTGAAAGAGCTGGAGCGCATCGTCGCCCGGCTTGAGAGCGGGGACGAACAGCTCGACAGTTCAATCACTCTATACGAGCGCGGCAGCCAGCTCCGCCAGCGTTGTGCCGACCGGCTGGATGCAGCGCAGGCCCGGATCGAAGCCATTCGGCTCGATAGCGACGGGCGACCGGTCGGCACCACTCCCTTTGCGGCGGGCTGATATTATCATGGCGCAAGCCTCGTTGTCGCTGAAGGCGGCACTTTCCGAAGTTTCGACAGAAATTGATCGCCGGTTCGATCAGTTGCTGGCAATCCCCGACGATCCCCGGGCCGATCTGTATAGAGCGATGCGGCATGCCGCGATCGGCGGCGGCAAGCGGCTGCGGCCACTGTTGGTCTATGCCACGGCACAGTTGTTCGGCGTTGACCGCGAATGTGCCGGTCGCGCGGCGATCGCGATCGAATGCATCCATGTCTATTCGCTGATCCATGATGATCTGCCAGCAATGGATGATGACGATCTGCGCCGCGGCAAGCCCACCGTCCACAAGGTCTACGGCGAGGCCACAGCGATCCTGGCAGGCGATTGCCTGCACGCGCTGGCGTTCGAGGTGCTCGCCGATGTGGAAACGCATGCCGATCCGTTTGTCCGCGCCGAGCTCGTCCTTGATCTTGCCCGAGCTGCTGGTCCCACTGGCATGGCGGGCGGCCAGATGATGGACATCGAAGCCGAAAAGGCCAGCTTCGACCTGCCGACGATCACGCGGCTGCAGGCCATGAAAACCGGCGCACTGATCGCAAGTTCGGTTGAGGCCGGGGCCATCCTGGGCAAGGCACCCGCCGAAGCCCGCACCAGTCTTCGCGGCTATGCCCGCGATGTCGGCCTGGCGTTCCAGATTGCCGATGATCTGCTCGATTATGAGGGTGAAGAGGAAAAGATGGGCAAGCGCGTCGGCAAGGATCAGACCGCCGGCAAGGAAACGTTCCTGTCGCTGCTCGGTGTCGATCGTGCGCGCGAACAGGCCAGGTTGCTGGTTGAACAGGCCGTCGCCCATCTCCAGTTCTATGGTCCCGAGGCTGATCTGCTGCGTGACATTGCCCGTTACACGCTCGAGCGTGATCGGTGAGCGTCCGCACCGGGGTATACCCCGGCACCTTTGATCCCGTGACGCTGGGCCATATGGACATCATTCGGCGCGGCGCGAAACTGGTCGACCGGCTCGTGATCGGCGTGACCACGAACCCCAGCAAATCACCGATGTTCACGATCGACGAACGCATGGCGATGGTGAAGCGCGAAGTGGCCGATGTCGGTGGCGAGATTCACGTCGTCAGCTTCGATTCGCTGCTGATGGACTTTGCCGAGCGGGAAGGTGCCGGCGTTATCGTGCGCGGCCTGCGTGCGGTAGCCGATTTCGAATATGAGTATCAAATGGCTGGGATGAACCAGCAGCTGAACAACCGGATCGAAACCGTGTTCCTGATGGCAGACGTTGCACTGCAGCCGATCGCGTCACGATTGGTGAAGGAAATCGCGATGTTCGGTGGCGATATCCATAAATTCGTGCCCCCCGCCGTCAATGACGAGGTGGTGGCGCGCGTGAATCGGATCGGCCGCAAGGGCAGCTGACGCGCCCACCGTGCGGCCGCTGTTTCGATCTGGCTGCGATGTTCAGATTGGCGCAATGCCGGATTTGTTCTAAGCGCCGTTCAAATCGCTTTTGTGCGGGGATGTGATGCGTTTTATTGCCAGCCTGATGACTGCCGCCCTGGGTATCCTGATTGGGTGCCTGATGATTTTTCCCGCGAGCGCGCAGCTCATCAAGGCCGAAGTGGCCGGGCGAGCGCCGGTGTCCGATTTCAACGACAAGCAGAACCTGCTGTATCTCGATCTGTCGACCGGCGGCCGTGTTGTCATCTGGCTCCGGCCTGACGTGGCACCACTGATGGTCGAACGAATCAAGACGCTAACCCGCAAGGGCTTTTATGACGGCCTGTTGTTCCACCGCGTGATCGACGGCTTCATGGCGCAGACGGGTGACCCCAAGGGCGATGGCACGGGCGGGTCCGACCTGCCTGACCTGAAAGCCGAGTTTAACTATCTGCCGCATGTTCGGGGCGCCGTATCAGCCGCTCGTGCATCCAGTGAAGACAGTGCAAACAGCCAGTTCTTCATCGTTTTCCAGCCAACGCTGAAGCTCGACCGGAAATATACGGTGTTTGGCCGTGTGCTCGAGGGCATGGCCTATGTCGATGCCATCGAGCGCGGCGAACCGCCGGCCAATCCCTCGCGGATCGTCCACGCCTATATCGCAGCAGACGGGCCACCGCCCTTCAATCCGACGCCAGTAACCCCCGCAGCCGATCTCGGCGCACCGGTCACCTTGCCGATGAAGGCGCCATCCCCCGCGCCCGCGCCGGCCAAAGCCAAGACTGCTGCGAAAAAGACCCCGCGCTGATCGCAGGCGACATTTTTCGTCATGGCTGAAAGTTGTTCGCCGTGAAAGTGGATCTGTTTGATTTCGACCTGCCCACCGACCGCATCGCGCTTCGGCCTGCCGCGCCGCGCGACTCGGCTCGGCTGCTGTCGGTTTCGCCTGCTGGCCTTGACGATCGCATCGTCAATGAACTCCCGCGACTGCTGAACCCCGGCGACCTGCTGGTGTTCAACGATACCCGGGTGATCCCCGCCCAACTCGAAGGGCGGCGCGGCGATTCCCGCATCGGCGCGACGCTCCATAAGCGCGAAGGGCCACGGCGGTGGCGTGCCTTCATCCGTAATGCCAGACGGCTCCACGATGGCGATGTCATTGAATTCGGTGACGATGCAGTAGCCATCGCCAGCGACCGCGGTGCGGATGGCAGCTTCGCGCTCGATTTTCTGGGGGAAGAGCCCGTCGAGTTGCTGCTCGACCGGGTCGGCCGGATGCCCCTGCCCCCTTATATCGCCGCCAAGCGCCCCACCGATGCGCGCGATGCCGATGATTACCAGACGATGTTCGCGCGGGAAAAAGGCGCCGTTGCCGCCCCCACCGCTGCACTGCATTTCACGCCCGACCTGATGGCGGCGCTAGGCAGCGCGGGTATTGGCCATACGACGCTGACCCTGCATGTCGGAGCGGGCACGTTCCTGCCGGTCAAGGCCGATGATACCGCTGATCACGCGATGCACGCCGAATGGGGTCGGATCGATGCTGACACCGCCGCGCGCCTGAATGCCGTGCGGGCTGCCGGTGGACGGGTCATCGCGGTCGGCACCACCAGCCTGCGCCTGATCGAAAGCGCAGCGAGTGCAGACGGCATGGTGGAACCGTTCGAGGGCGATACGTCGATCTTCATCACCCCTGGCTACCAGTTTCTAGGCATCGACGGGCTGATCACCAATTTTCACCTGCCGCGGTCGACGCTGTTCATGCTGGTCAGCGCGCTGATGGGGCTGGAGGTGATGCAGGCGGCCTATGCGCATGCCATCGCCAGCGGCTACCGGTTCTATTCCTATGGTGATGCGAGCCTGTTGCTGCCGCCCCGATCAGCAAGCAGCACTTGAATCGCGCTGATCGAGACCAATCCCGGCGAAAAATTGCGCCCGAAGCCGCCGATCGCGCCAAGCAGGCTATGCCAACGCCCCCAAAGGCGGCTATCGCTCATCCGTAATGGCTCTGCCCCGACGATCCTCCCCCGAAAGGCCTGGCATGCGGCTTGTTGCTGCAACGATCTGTATCGTCGCGATGATGCCGCTCACACCCGTTGCAGCCCAACGCGCACCGGATGCCGCTGTGCAACCGCGGGTGCCACCGATCACCCAGCCGCCCAGTGCGACGATCATGGCCGAGCCGGTTGCGCTGTTCCTCGGTGCGACCGATGCCGATGGCGACGCGCGCGTTACGCGGGCCGAAGCCCAGGCAGGCGTCGCCCGCAGCTTTGCAACGGTCGAAACGACCACGCCAGGATCGATTGGCTATATCGGCCTGTCCGAATGGGCCGAACGCTGGCTGGGCGATCGCAATGCGCTGCCCAGCGCCTATGAAACCGACACCGATGCGGACAACCGCATCACCCTGGCCGAACTTTCCGCGCAGATCGACCGGACTTTCACTCGACTCGATCGCAACAAGGACGGGGTGCTCGTCCGCAGCGAACTGCTGACGCTGGACAGCGCGCGTGGGCAATTCGGGCGCGGGCTGAATGGGCGCGAGCGGCGCGGGCGACCCGTGCCATGACCGCGCCTGCCACCGCTGGTGCAGGCCATGACCCGCGCTATCAGCTCGCGATTTTCGATTTCGATGGCACGCTGGCCGATAGCGGCGATTGGTTCCTGTCGATTGCCGACGATCTTGCCGAGCGGTTTCGATTTCGCAAGGTCGATCCGGCCGAGATCGAGGGGCTACGCGGCCGGACGAGTCGTGAAGTTGTCCGATATCTCGGCATCCCACGCTGGAAAATCCCGGCTATTGCGCGCCATATTCACAAACGGCTCGCCAGCGAGACTGATCGGATCGTGCTGTTTGACGGCGTCGAGGCAATGATCGCGGAACTGGTGGCGAGTGGGGTGCGCATCGCGATTGTCACCTCCAATGCCGAGGGCAATGTCCGCGCAATCCTGGGGCCGGAAATCGTCGCGAAGATCGAGATGTTCGAATGCGGCGCATCGCTGTTTGGCAAGGCCCGCCGGTTCCGGCGCGTGCTGCGCAAGCTCAACGTCGACAAGGAACATGTCATCGCGATCGGCGATGAAACGCGGGACATCGTGGCGGCGAACAAGGTCGGCGTCGATAAAGCTGCTGTGATGTGGGGCTATGCCAATCGCGCGATCCTGACCGCGTTAAAGCCCGATATGGTGTTTGATTCGCCGGGTGAAGTAACCGATTTCCTGCTCAGGCAGCCACGCGAGGCAGTGGCTTGAGCGAGCGGTTTGCGTTTACGATTGCTGCCACCGACGGGCGCGCCCGGACCGGGCAGATCGCGATGCAGCGCGGCATCATCCGCACGCCTGCTTTCATGCCGGTGGGCACTGCCGCAACCGTGAAGGCGATGAAGCCCGCCGATGTCCGCGCCAGCGGGGCGGACATTATTTTGGGCAACACCTATCACCTGATGCTGCGCCCCGGTGCCGAGCGCGTGGCCAAACTGGGCGGTCTGCACGGTTTCATGGGTTGGGACCGCCCGATCCTGACCGACAGTGGCGGCTATCAGGTGATGAGCCTGTCCGATCTCACTACCCGCAGCGAGGATGGGGTGACGTTCAAGTCGCACCTTGACGGCAGCCGCCATACGCTCTCCCCCGAACGATCGATCGAAATTCAGCGATTGCTCGGATCGGACATTGTGATGGCGTTCGACGAACTGGTGCCAACGACATCTACGCCCGAGGTGCAGCAGGCGGCGATGGCAAGGTCGATGCGCTGGGCAAAGCGATCCCGCGCCGCGTTCGACGGCGGCGGTGCACATGCCGAACGCGCAGCAATTTTCGGCATCCAGCAGGGTGCGCTTGATGAACGGTTACGCAAGGCAAGTGCCGATGCGCTGATCGAGATCGGCTTTGATGGGTATGCCGTTGGGGGCCTGGCGGTGGGCGAAGGCCAGCCGGCCATGTTCGCGTGCCTCGATTTCGCGCCGGGCCAGCTGCCTGAAGATAAGCCGCGCTATCTGATGGGGGTTGGCAAGCCCGATGACATCGTCGGCGCGGTAGAGCGCGGTATCGACATGTTCGATTGTGTACTGCCGACCCGGTCGGGCCGCACTGGCCAGGCCTTTACCCGGCACGGCGCCATTAACATCCGCAACGCAAAATTCGCAGAGGATTTGGGCCCGTTAGACCCCAGCTGCGCGTGCCCGGTGTGCAAGGGGTGGAGCCGTGCCTATCTCCATCATCTGGTGCGATCTGCCGAAATTCTCGGCGCGATGCTAATGACCGAGCATAATCTGTGGTTTTATGAGACGTTGATGGATGATTTGCGTCGCGCGATTGCAGAACAAAGGCTGACAAGCTTCGCACAACGCTTCAGAACGGACTATGCTGGCGCTTGAATAGCCCGAGCGTAACGGCGGTGAGGAGAGTAACATGGCCGAGATGAACGAAATCGAAGCGGCAGCCCATGCCGCCAAGCGCGTGCGCGAAGCCGCCGAGGTTACGGATCAGGAGAAACAGGCCAAGGCCAAGGAAGGCAAATGGCCGCTCGTGCCGATCGGCATCGGCATCGGCATCGGTTCGGCCGCGCTGGCGGCGGCGCTGCTCTATGCGCGCAGCGGTCGCAAGGATCGCGACTGACCGATTGCCGTCTGCCTGACCTGCCCTTCTTCCTGCCGGAGTAATCGCATGCATATCGCACGTGCCGCCCTTTTCCTCAGCGTTGCCGCTCTGCCGTTCACCGCGCAGGCAAAGACCACCCGGCTGCCTAGGGCGGCAACCACGGCCGTAAAGCCGATCGCCTATACCGAACGCACGCTTGCCAATGGCCTGCGCGTCTATGCGATCCGCGATACCGGTACAGCGACCGTATCCGTGCAGGTCTGGTATGATGTTGGATCGAAGGACGATCCCAAGGGCAAATCGGGCTTTGCCCATATGTTTGAACATTTGATGTTCAAGGCGACGCGCAATCTGGTTCCCGAACAATTCGATCGCCTGACCGAGGATGTCGGCGGCTTCAACAACGCATCGACCAATGACGATTACACCAATTACTACCAGACGGTACCCGCCAACCACCTTCAACGACTGTTGTTCGCAGAAGCCGACCGCATGGCGACGCTAGTGGTCGAGCCGACGACCTTTGCGTCCGAACGCGATGTCGTGAAAGAAGAATTGCGGCTGCGCGTGCTCGCTCAGCCTTACGGCAAGCTGTTCTCGCTCTACTTCCCCGAAATTTCGTACACCACGCATCCTTATGCCCGTCCCGGCATTGGCAGCATCGCCGATCTGGAAGCCGCATCGATCGACGATGTCCGCGCGTTCCACGCGACCTATTACCGGCCCGACAATGCCGTGCTGGTGGTGGCGGGCAATTTCGATCCTAAGCAGCTCGATGCCTGGATCGATCAGTATTTCGCAGGCATCAAAAAGCCTGATCGCCCGATCCCGCGCGTTACCGTGACTGAGCCCGAGCGGACCGCTGCGATCACGCGGACGGTGTATGAAGATAACACCCCGCTGCCGGCGATCATCATGAGCTATCCAATTCCCGCCGACCGCCACCCCGATTCCGCGCCATTGGCGGTGCTGAACGCGATCCTGTCCGCCGGGGAAAGCTCACGCCTCTATGAATCGCTGGTCTACCGCGATCAGACCGCGCAGGCAGCAGGTACCTTCCTCGATTCCAAACAGTCGACCGGTGCGTTTGCCGTCTATGCGATCCTGGCGGGCGGCAAGACGGTCGAAGCGGGCGAGGCTGGGCTGAAGGCGGAGATCGCCCGCATTCGCGACAAGCCGGTTTCTGCCGCCGAGCTGAACGAAGCGAAAAACCAGCTGCTCACCGGCGCGATTAGCCAGCGCGAGACCGCAGACGGCAAGGCATCGGCCATCGCCAGCGCTGTGATCATTGATGGCGATCCCCGCGCTGCTGATCGCCAGCTCACGGCGCTTGCCGCGGTAACCGCCGCCGATGTCCAGCGCGTCGCACGCCGATACCTGGCTGAGAATCGATCGGCGACGGTGCGCTATCTCCCCGCCACGCCCGGCGGGCCAAAGGGCGATGCGATTGACGTGGCACCGACGGTGCAAGTTGCCGCGCTCGCTGCACCCGCCGATATTCAGGTCTTCACGCCCGCCCCAGCCGCTGAGCGCATCTTGCCGCCCGCACCCGGCGCCCCCATCGCCGCTGCCATCCCGACCCCCGTCGAGACGCGGCTCGCCAATGGACTGCGCGTCATCGTGGTCGAAAAGCATGATCTGCCGCTGATTTCCGCCACCGTGGTCGTGACACCCGGCGGTGGCGCCGCCGATCCGGCGGACCGCGCCGGGTTGAACAATCTCGCCGCCGCGTTGCTCACCAAGGGCACGACGACGCGCTCGGCAACCGACATCGCCCGCCAGATCGAATCCCTCGGCGGATCGATCAGCAGCGATGCCGATTGGGACGGCGCATCGGTCAGCGTCGCAGTAAAATCCGATCAGGCGGTGCCCGCTTTGGCGATCCTTGCCGATGTCGCGATGAACCCTGCCTTTGCGCAGGACGAAATCGATCGCGCCCGCACCCAGGCAATCGACGGGATCGGCGTGGAGTTGAAGGACCCAGCCCGCCTCGCCGGGTTCGTTGCGGCCCGCGCCGTATTCGGTGGATCGCCCTATGGCCATTTGCTGTCGGGCACACCAGAATCCCTAAAAGCTGTCACCCGCGTCGACGTGACCAACAGCTATGCGGCCAGCTGGCGACCGGATCGGGCGGCGCTGGTGCTGGTCGGTGATATCACGCTCGCGCAGGCCCGCGCGCTGGCAGCGAAGAACTTCGCTGCATGGAAATCACCAGCCGGTGCGGCCGCAGCGCCAGCTGTGGCGCAACAAACCTACCCCGCCCCCCGCGTGATCGTTGTCGATTTCCCAGGTGCTGGTCAGGCAGGCGTGGTCATCTCGCGCGTCGGCATCGCCCGCAAAAATGCCGATTATTACCCTGCGGCCGTCGCCAATGCGACGCTGGGGGTCGGCTTCTCGTCGCGGCTCAACCAGGAAATCCGCATCAAGCGCGGGCTTGCTTATGGGGCCGGCAGCTCGGTTGCGGCACGGCGGCAGCCCGGCCCGATCAGCGCGAGCACCCAGACCAAGAACCCGTCCGCCGCCGAAGTCGTGTCGCTAATCGTCGCCGAAATGAAGCGCTTGGGCAGTGAAAAGGCGCCTGCGGCTGAACTGGATACGCGAAAGGCCGTGTTGATCGGCGGCTTTGGCCGATCCGCCGAGACGACTGGTGGAATCGCCAATTTGATCGGTGGCTATGTCATCGACGATGTGCCCCTAAGCGAGCTGCAGACCTATGCCGCGCGGATCCAGGGCGTCGATCCGGCAGCGGTGCAGGCAGCAGCTGCCAAGCTGCTTGATCCCACCACCGCCAGCATCGTCGTGGTCGGGGAGTCCAAGGCGTTCATCGATGATCTGCGCAAGGCTTATCCTGGCCTCGAACTCATCCCGGCCTCGGCGCTCAAGCTGGACTCGCCGACGCTCAAATAGGCAGAAAATTACATTAACCATCAATCGTTTCGCGGTGGGACAGGCCGAAATCTGCCCGCGCGAAGCGTTCTGAAACCGGCTATGGCGCTTGGCGCCGTAGCGATGCTGCACGGTGGCGGTGCAAAAGGTATTCAGGCGTGTTCTGGCGGCGATGGGCAGGACGACAGATGCGGATGGCGACGGCAATTGCCGTCATCGTCGCCGTGTGTCTTGGCTTTTCGGCGCAGGCCGCCATCCGCGCGATCATCGCCAGCCAGCAGCTCCATTCGCGCACCGTCGCCAAGCCCACGGGGTATGAAGCGACGGATCATTTTCCGGGTGCCGCGCTCTATTATGTCGCCGATGACGAAGCTGCGCCCGCCGCCGGGGTAACCGGCACCGCCAAACTTCCGGACACACCGATTCCTGCCGATGCGCTGGCAAGCGCAGCCGATGGCTCGATCCACCCCGCTGCGCCCTTTTCGATGCAGCGCGCCAGCGCCACTGATCGTGCTCGTGCGCTGCAATGCCTGACGGCGGCGATCTATTACGAAGCCGCGAATGAACCCGATGCCGGGCAGCGGGCGGTCGCACAGGTCATCCTGAACCGGGTGCGCCACCCCGCCTTCCCTGCCACCGTCTGCGGCGTGATCTATCAGGGATCGGAACGCGCCACCGGCTGCCAATTCAGCTATGCGTGCGACGGATCGATGGCGCGCATCCCGGCGCGGGCGAGCTGGCTGCGGGCGATGCGGGTGGCGGGCGAAATGCTGGCCGGTAGCGTCGAGGCGCGAGTGGGCACCGCGACGCATTACCATACCTATGCCGTCACCCCGTCCTGGAACCGGCAGCTGGTGATGACGGCATCGATCGGTGCGCATTTCTTCCACCGTTGGCAGGGCTATTGGGGCACGCCCGGTGCATTTCGCCAAAGCTATCAGGGTGGTGAGCCCTTCCCCGGTCCGCATGCTCGCCCTGCCCAGCCAACCGCCGCACCGGTGATCGTCGCAGCCAGCCCAGCACCGCCACCAAAGCCCCGTACATCAGCAGCGTTGATCCAGCCTGCCTATGCCCAAAGTGGCCTGCCCCAACCGGGCTACACGCCCACCGCAACGCTGCCGGAATCGACCATCCTCGATAAATGGAAGGACAGCGGCAAACCGATCCGCTGATCCGCGCCGCTTACTTCCCGCCCAGATATTTGTCGAACCACGCAATCGTCCGCTTGCGCAGATCGGCGGCATTGGCGGGGCTGCGGATGCCGTGTCCTTCCTCGGCATAGATCACCAGGCTGGTCGGTACGCCCAAATCCTTCAGCGCGTGCCAGTATTCGATCGACTGGGTGGGCGGCACTTCGATGTCACGCTCGCCGACATAGATGAAGGTCGGCGTCTTGGCGGTCTTCATGAAATAGATGGCCGAGGGTGCCTTGTACGCGTCGTAATCCTCGTACAGCGTCTTGCCGAAGAACGGCAGCATCCACTGATCGATGCCGTTGGTGCCGTAATAGCTGATCCAGTTTGACAGGCCCGCGCCCGCGACAATCGCCTTGAATCGGTTGGTCTGGGTGTTCGTCCACATTGACATGAAGCCGCCATAGCTGCCGCCCATCATGCCCAGCCGGTTGTCATCGACTGGTGCGACCTTCTCCACTGCATCGATGCCGGTCAGGATATCGCGCAGATCGCCGCCGCCGAAATCGCGGCGGTTCGCCTGAACGAACGCCTCGCCCTGGCCATAGCTGCCGCGCGGATTGGGGTAGAACAGATAATAGCCCGCCGCGATCAGATCGGCATTCGTGCCGCGTTCCATGAAGTTGGGCGTGCTCGCAGAGGCCGGGCCGCCATGGACCACGGTGATCATCGGCGCCTTTTTCGCGGGATCAGCGTTCAGCGGCGCGAGCAGCCAGCCCTGCACATCGAAGCCGTCATTCTTCCAGCTGATGCTCCGCGCGGCAACGATCGGCTTGGCGCCGTCATTCTCCTTCGTAATCTTGCGCGGTGATCCCAAAGTCCCGGCATAGATGGCGGGCGCGGTGGTGTAATCCTGCACCACGGTTGCGACCTGCCTGCCATCGGCGCTGAACACCGCTCGCCCGTCGCCCGCGCCAAAGCTGGCCGGGCGGCTGAACAGCGGCGCGGAAAAGCCCGTCGTCGGGCTGACCGAGACGATCTGTGCCTGATCGCCCTTCAACACTGTCGCGCGCAGGCCGCCGCTCGTCCAGTCCAGCGAGGTCGCCGTTGCCTTTGCTCCCGCGGTGATGTTCACTGGCGCGCCGCCCTCGAATGGCACGGTCCACACATCGCCACCGATGGCGCCAAAGTCGCTCATCAGGCCGCCGATATAAGCGACCGTCTTGCCGTCCGGGGAGACCCGCGGGTGGTTGAGCTGGGTGCTCGGCTTGGCGATCTGGCGCACCACGCCGGTGGCCGCGTCAACGGCATCGAGCGTCGCAACCCACCAGTTCGAATCGCCATTGCCGAGCGCGCTGGTGACCACAAAGCCGAGGCCGTCCGGGGTCCAGTCATATTCGTAGATATAGCGGCCCTTGGGTGACAGCGGCTCGATCGTCGCCGCCGGTGCTGGCTGCCCGACCAGATTGAACACCGCGAGCCGTTGCTCGTCATTCTTTTCGCCAATCTCGCCCACCTGCCGGACGCCGGCCTGGGCTGCCCCCGCCTCCTTCGCCGCGCCGATCGTTACCAGCAGCGCGATGCGCTTGCCATCGGGGGAGAAGCGCGGCGTCTGGGCGATGCCGGGGATCGTTGCAATTGTCGTGACGGCGTCAGCCGCTGCGGCGCTTGCCACGCGCAGGGTGACGTTTCCTACCCGGGCATCCCGAGCGAGGAACGCCAAGGAGCCATCGGCTGCGAAGGTGAGCCCGGAATAGCTGCACGTCGCACAGGGATCGATGGTCGTCACGATCTTGCCCGTCTTGGTTGCGCGCAGTGTGATCTTGGGATGGCCGCCATCGCCGGTTTCGATCGTGGCGATGCGGGTGCCCAATGCGTTGATCGCCAGCCCGCTATATTGCCGGGTCGCGGCGATAGCCGATGTGCTGGTGGTGGCAAGAATGACGGCGACGATCATCGAACTACGCATCTAGATATTCTCTCCCCTGTTTCATCGTCGGATAGCACAGCCCGTGCCGCCCACAAGCCGCAAGGGGCCCGCCATCGCTGGCGAGCCCCCCAACCGAGCCGTTACCGCCGACCTTAGCGATACTGGCGATCACGCTTCTGGACCTGGATCCGGCGGCTCAGCACATCCAACCGCTGATCGAGATCGCGTCGCTCGGCCAGCGTCAGGCCCGGACGGCTGCGACGGTAATTGGCCTCGAGCCGGGTAAGGGCGCGGAACTGGGTCCGCAGCCGATACGCTTCGTTGCGGTTGAGCGCGCCCGAACGCACGCCCTGATCGATCCGCGCGCTCAGATTGGCCTGGCGCTGGTTGATCGACTGCGACGTTTGCGCCGTGGCAGCAGCGGGAAGCGCAATGGCCGCAACGCTCAGCGCGGCGGCAATGACAGAAAATTTACGCATCAAACTCACTCCTTGGTTTGCGACCTGAACAACGGTCGACAACAAAAATGCCTTTGTCGTGTCGCTGAAGAATGTCGGCCGGCCGGGGAAAGTGTCGCAACTTATCCCCGGCCCGCACGGCATTCGCGCCGCTTAGCGGCAGCGCGCGTCGTTACGCTGTTCGTTCTTGTCAATCGCATTACCGGCAATCGCGCCACCGGCACCGCCGAGCAGCGTGCCGAGCACCTTCGAGCCACCCGGGGCGATCAGATTGCCGAGCACACCGCCGACGATCCCGCCGACCACCAGCCCGGTCGTGCCATCGGGACGGCGGCAATAGTAACGCCCGTCCTGGCCACGATAGACGCGGTCATTCTCACCCAGACGGCGCTCCTGATAGCGGCGGCGATCCTCGCGGTAATATTTGTCGGCATAATAGCCGCCATACTGCGGATCGGGATTGTTATAATCATACTGGCTATAGCTGGCGTAGCGCGGGTCGGCGCCGGTATTGCCATAGGTTTCGCAACCGGCCAGCAGGGTGGAAGCGGCCAACAGGCCGAGTGTAATCGCGCGCATGGACATTCTCCTCAGGGGTACTGAAGGGGTGAATGCTTGGGGGCGGCTTTCGTTGCGTTAACCATGCTACCCATAATGCACCGCCCGCCGATGCCGGGGCGGGCATCGACGGGCGGCTGTCGTCTAGCAGGGCAAATTCTGATCAATCGACCAGGCTATGCTTCAGATCGCGCATCTGATCATGCCCGGCGCGGACCGACTGGTACGCCGTGCTGATCACCGCCTGCACGGGTGCCGAAACACCGTCATCGGCCATCGCGGCCTCATATTTGGCCTTGATGTGATCCTCACCCTCCTCAACCGTGCTGACGACCGCGGCATCATCATTGCCGGTGATCGCCGCCTTCAAGTTGAGGAAGGCGCGGTGGGCCCCGGCGAGCAGCGTGCCGCTCTCCTCGGGCGTGCCGCCGAGCGCCGAAACCTCGCCGCGCAGTTGCTGCACCACCTGATCGCGCTCCGCCGCACGTGAGCGGAAGATATCGGCGAAGCGGTGGCTTTCGGTATCGGCAATCGCGGTGCGATAGCCCTCTGCGCTGTCGAGCGTCGTTGCGATCAGGCCGTTCAGCGTGCGGATGTCGTAACTGGTGTCGTTCATGTCAGCCTCCATGTTATGGCCAGACTAGAACGGCTTAGTCGCGGGAAAGGCGCAAACGACCGGGCCGATTTGCAGGGCGTCTGGACGGGGGCGGAACGGTTGGGGTGCTGCCCGCGCCGGTGCTCCCTCCCCCCGCCATCATTCCCCTACCTCCACCGTCATTCCCGCGAAGGCGGGAATCCCGCTTCTTCCTCGACCGTCGCCAAGGCAGCTGGACCCCCGCCTTCGCGGGGGTGACGGGGATGGTTGGGAGGGTTGGGAGGATTGGGGCGTAAGAGTGACAGGGCAGATGGGCTGACCAAACAGAGAGGCGTAACGCGGATGAATGAGCGAAGGCCCGACCGCTGCCAACCCCAGCCCCCCCGCACCGTCATTCCCGCGAAGGCGGGAATCCAGCTTCCTGCTCAACCGTCGCCAAGGCAGCTGGACCCCCGCCTTCGCGGGGGTGACGGATGGGGGAGGAGAAAGCCGGGCCCGATTGGATCAGTTCAACACCCCCGTCCCCCTCTCCCGCCCCACCAAAGAAATAGGCCTGCGCCGCCGCACGGCCTTCCGCCATCATCTCTTCGCGCTCGGCCTTTTCGCGCACCAAATACGCTGCCATTTCGGCCTCGGTGAGGTCGCGCTCATAGTTTTCGTCGCCGAAACTGCCGTCCTCATCCCCGTCGAAATCGGGCGGCGGGGGGAAATCGGTGCGGTAGCGCGCATTGTGCTCGCACCACCTGACTTCATAGCCGCAAAAGCCCGGATCCTCAGCGAACGCATCGTCGTCATCTGCCTCAAATTCGTCGTCCTCCAGATCGTAAAGTTGCGGAAGTTGCGGGTCTCCACGCATGCTGATCCCAGCCCGCCCGTGCTCATCGGGCGAAGCGGCGAGCGCGACCAGCCCGGCGGCCTCCGCACGCTGCCATTGATCGGCCGTCCACCCGGCACGATCAGCAAGATCAAGATCGGCGACCGGCACCTCCTCCGCCAGCGCGGTGCCGGTGCGGCACCAGCGATCGGCGCGGGCGAGCGCGATGATGGGGGCAAGATCGGCATCGCTCGCCTCCCCCGCGGCCCGCAAGCCCAGGAACAGTCCGGCGCGCGCCGGCCCCTCATCGCGATCGACCAGATCGAGAAACGCATCGAATTCCTGCGCGACCAGTCGTGCGGCGTGGTGCGTGCCATCATTGCTGAGGCCATCAGCGAGCCGATCGAGCCGGGCGAGCATCGCGCTGGCCAGGCGATTATCATAGCGGTGGCGGCTGATGGTTTCGCCATTGGGGCGCGTGATCGTTTCAACCTGGCCATCGAGCGCGCGCGCGAGCAGCACATCGGCAATCTTGTCCCGCGCGAGCAAGGTCGCGGCCTGCCAACCGAGCGCAAAGGTGGCCCCTGCCGCGCGCCGTCGAAACGCATAGGCCGATTGATGCGTCAGCCCCACCAGCCGACACGCCGCCTCCACCGTATGGCCTTCGGCAACGGCGGTGAGGAAACTGCGCTGACGATCCGGCGTCCAGCCATCGGCACGTTCGGCGCGCGGGCGCGGGGCGGCGGGGTGATCGAGATAGCTCATGCGTGCTTCCCCCCAAGGCAAGGGCGGCTGCGAAGGCCGGGCGCGGCCTGAGGGGCGGCGTAGCGGGACGGGTGCGGGGCGTGGCGGTGGTGGGGCATCGGGGTTCCCTTCGTCGATCATTGCGGTTGCAAACGAGAACAAACAGGGAATATGATCACGAAAAGTCCAACAATACCAGTGAGTCGACCCATAAACATCCAGTCACATCAGGCGCCGTCTTTGCGAGCGCAGCGCGGCAATCCAGGGCAGCGCGCGAAACGCCGGATTGCCGCGCTGCGCTCGCAATGACGAACAAGGTTCAGGTCAGTCTGACCGGGAAGAGTCCTTGACGCGCCACTTTATGGAGTTACATAATGGCTGAACGGGAGATCAGCTTCGACGAAGCAAAGCGCGCGGTGACGCTGGCAGAGCGCGGCATCGACTTTGCCGATGCGGGCGCGTTGTTTGAAGACCCGAGTTACACGGTGGCGGATGACCGGTTCGACTATCCCGAACCGCGCTTCCTGACCTTCGGGATGCTCGATGGAAGGCTGGCAATGGCCGCATGGACGCCGACGGCGGATGGCATCCGCGTGATATCGATGAGGAAGTGCAATGAGCGAGAAAGAGCCAGTTTTGCCGCCCGAATGGGATGATCCCGATCTGCCCGAATGGACCGACGAGATGTTCGACATGGCCGCCTATATCGTCGGCGGCAAAGTGGTGCGCCCGGCGACGGGCTATCTCGGCCCGAACGGCATGGTCCGCGGCCGCCCGCCAGTGCGCGGGGTGGCGAAGCAGCAAGTGACGCTGCGCATCGACCCCGACGTGATCGCCAAATTCCGTGAGGGCGGCCCCGGCTGGCAAGCGCGGATGAACGAAGCGCTGCGGAAGGCGGTGGGGTTGTAGCGCGCAAGGCGAGATTTAGCGGTAGCTAAATCCAGCCCGGCGCGCTTGCGCCGAGCGCGCTCGGACGGCGTCGCCAAAGCGACGACCGACGACGCGGCTTTGCCGCGGCGCATTGCCAAATTGGCAAAAATATAACTGGCAGTTATAAAATCAGCGATTATATTCATAATCCGTGAAGTAGCCACTTTAGCTAGACAACCGAGAGTCGCCATGCCAGAACCAATCCTAGAAGTTTCCGCCAAGGACGTTGCCAACCGCTTCGGCTTCTACACCGATGAAGCGATGCAGCGCCCCGTCGGCATCCAGCGGCATGGCACGACCCGCATCGTGATGATCTCGCTTAACGAATATGAGCGGCTGAAACGGCGCGACCGGCAAGTGATCAGGACGGAGGACCTGGATGATGAAACGCTACAGGCCTTGATGAATGTCCAAGCCCCCCCGGAGTCCATCGCGCTCAACTACCTCATGGACGATACCGAAACCGGCTAACGTCCTGTCCTATTCGTACCTGTGGGCGCATGAGGCGGCGCGGGGCGAGGAGGATGGCCGCAAGCATCGCCCCGTCGTCGTCGTGATCGCGCGCGAAGAGGTGGACGGGAACACCGAGTTGCTCGTCGTGCCCGTCACGACGCAACCGCCCCCTCGACCCGACGACGCCTTCGAAATTCCGGCGCGGGTGAAGGCCCATCTTGGCCTCGATGCTGAACGCTGCTGGATCATGGTGACCGAACTCAACCGCTTCCGCTGGCCGGGGCCGGACATCCGCCCGATCGAGCGCGGAGAGGACCGCACGCCCTTCTATGGGTTCATCCCGCAGCCGCTGTTCGATACGGTGTTGGCGGCAGTGGTCGAGCGGGCGGCGGTGAAGCAGGTGAAGGTGACGAGACGGAGTGAGTGACGAGCAATTAGGTATAGTGTCCCTGGATTTCACGCGGCGGACTGCATGAATTCGGCATGTGACGCCAGCTTTTGATACGGAAGCGGTGGCTTTGGGATACTGGTGTACATGCCAAAAACTGGCAAAAACTCTAGGCATTGCGCATTATTTAAGACATTCGCCAACCCATTTATTCACTTCTTCGACGAATGGTCTGAATTTGACCGTGCTTTCGATCACATGGTCATTACTATTTACTGCCTTTATGTAAAAGTCCGGATTTCGCTTTCGGATCTCTTCGGCCTTATCGACACCAATCCGTGGGTCGCCACTGGC
This sequence comes from Sphingomonas sp. 32-62-10, assembly GCA_002280555.1. GTDB lineage: Bacteria > Pseudomonadota > Alphaproteobacteria > Sphingomonadales > Sphingomonadaceae > Sphingomonas. The sequence continues at coordinate 57,184 of NCEE01000023.1, read as the reverse complement.
ATAGATTATTCGAGTAGATGAGCTATCTAAAAAGTCTATTATATCGTTATTAAAATAATCTCCGAAAAACGTGATCCAGAACGCATCATCAGCAATATACTTTGGGGTTCCCCTCGATTTTCCGTCCCACTCAGCATTTTCAACATGCCAATATCGCAAGCCAATAATACGACCTTCCGGCCTCATTCTCATTCTCGATAAGAATTCACTTGGTTTCAAAATGACCGGATTAATGAGAAGAAATTTTGACTTCTGATGATTCTTAGCCAACGAAGCAGCCAAGTATCCCCCGAGGCTCGCGCCAACGACACAGACCTTAGTTCCATTACGTTGCTCGTTCTCTATTAAAGCAGAAATTTCCGACCGTGCCGCAAGAAAATCAGATTTCGGATACATCGAACGGAAATCCGTGCCTAGGTAGGCAGGCACGATGATTCTTATTTGTCCGTTACTTTCATTGGCAATCCCGTTCAATATCGGCTCATCTGCCAAATTCGGTGTAGCATTTCCACCTGGGCCCCCGACCAGAAAAACAACCGTTGCTCTAGCTTCGCGGTCCGATGTCAGGACAGTCATCGGGAATCTACCGTGAGGTCCGTTGAATTCAACAACAGTCGACCGATAGCGAGGCTGAATAATCACTGCGAATATTATAATGATCAACAAAGACAGACCGAATGATAACGAAACACGATGACGGTTTACAAAAACCCCCAAATTCACCACTCGCTCCCGAAACCTTAACCGCGTCAAGCAGCCTGGACCACCGCATGATCGACGGCGCGGGCGCGATAAGTGAGACAGGCGATGATGTCCTCGCGCGTGAGATAGGGGAAGTCGGCGAGTACTTCATCGATGCTGACCGACGATGCCAGCGCATCGAGCACATCGCTGACGCGCATCCGTGTGCCGGCTACGATCGGTCGACCGCCGCAGACTTCCGGATCGATGGTCACCCGCGTGTTCATCCCCATATCATGCTGAGCATCGCAGCAGGCGTCAAGCTGACGCCGACGAAGCCTTAGCAGGGGTTTTCCCCAACAACGGCGCCAAATACCGCCCCGTAAAACTCCCCTTCACCCCGGCCACCTTCTCCGGGGTCCCTTCCGCCACAATCTCCCCACCCTTCACGCCGCCCTCTGGCCCCAGATCGAGCACCCAGTCGGCGGTCTTGATGACATCGAGATTATGTTCGATCACCACCACGGTATTCCCCTGTTCGACCAGCGCGTGGAGCACCTCCAGCAGTTTGCGGACGTCTTCGAAGTGCAGCCCGGTGGTGGGTTCATCGAGGATGTAGAGCGTCTGGCCGGTGGCGCGGCGGGATAGCTCCTTGGCGAGTTTCACGCGTTGCGCTTCGCCGCCAGAGAGTGTCGTCGCCTGCTGGCCGACCTTGACATAGCCCAGGCCGACCTCTGCCAGCATCGCCATCTTGTCGCGGATCGGGGGGACGGCCTTGAAGAATTCGACCGCGTCTTCCACCGTCATGTCGAGCACATCGGCGATGCTCAGGCCCTTGAACTTCACCTCGAGCGTTTCGCGGTTGTAGCGCGCGCCGTGGCACACATCGCACGTCACATAGACGTCGGGCAGAAAGTGCATTTCGATCTTGATCAGCCCGTCGCCCTGGCACGCCTCACACCGGCCGCCCTTGACGTTGAAGCTGAACCGCCCGGGCTTGTAGCCGCGCGCCTGGCTTTCGGGGAGGCCCGCGAACCAGTCCCGGATTTGCGTGAACGCGCCGGTATAGGTGGCGGGGTTGCTGCGCGGGGTGCGGCCGATCGGCGATTGATCGATGTCGATCACCTTGTCGAGATATTGCAGGCCGGTGACCGACCCCCGTCACGCAGGTGAAGGTGCCGAGCGGGATGCTGGCGGTGACGCCGCGCAGATTGTTCGCGGTGGCGCCGTGGACGGTGAGCTTCTTGCCATTTCCTTTCCGCCGCGTAACCGGCACCGGCACTTCGCGGCGGCCGGAGAGATAATCGGCGGTGATGCTGTTGGTGTTCGCCAGCACCTGCTCGAAGGTGCCTTGGGCGACGACCTGGCCGCCGTGCACGCCCGCGCCCGGGCCCATATCGATCACATAATCGGCGGTGCGGATCGCATCCTCGTCATGCTCCACCACGAGCACGGTATTGCCGAGATCGCGCAGGCGGCGCAGCGTTTTCAGCAGCATGTCGTTATCGCGCTGGTGGAGGCCGATGCTGGGCTCATCGAGCACATAGAGCACGCCGCTGAGGCCGCTGCCGATCTGGCTGGCGAGGCGGATGCGCTGGCTCTCGCCGCCGCTTAGAGTCCCCGATGTCCGATCGAGGTTGAGATAATCGAGGCCGACATTGTTGAGGAAGCCGAGCCGTTCGAGGATTTCCTTCAGGATACGCTCGGCGATTTCCTTTTGCTGGCCGGTGAGCTCGGCGGGGATTGCCTCAAACCACTCCAGCGCATCGACCACCGAGAGGCGGGTGACGCTGGAGATATCGCGCATGCCGATCTTCACCGCGAGCGCCTCCGGCTTCAGGCGCGCGCCGCCGCAGGTCTCGCACGGGGCGCTGCTTTGGTATTTGGCGAGCTCCTCGCGCATCCACGCGCTTTCGGTGCTGAGGAGGCGTCGGTTGAGATTGCCGATGACGCCCTCGAACGGTTTCTTGACGTCGTAGCTCTTCTTGCCGTCGATGAAGGTGAGCGTGACGGGCTTGCCGCCGGTGCCGTGGAGGATGATGAGCCGCACCTCGCCCGGCAGCTCGCCCCAGGGGGTATCGACGCTGAAGCCGAATTCGCGCGCCAGGCTGCCCAGCACCTGCATGTAATAGGGGCTTGGCGGCTGCGATTTCGCCCAGGGCACGACCGCGCCCTTCTTGATGCTGAGCGCGTGGTTGGGGACGACGAGATCCTCGTCGAACAGCAGCTTCTCGCCCAGGCCGTCGCACGCCGGGCACGCGCCCTGCGGGGCGTTGAAGGAGAAGAGCCGGGGTTCGATTTCGGCAATGGTGAAGCCCGAGACGGGGCAGGCAAATTTTTCGCTAAAGACGATGCGGTTGGGCGGCAGGCCGGTGCCTTTCATCGCGCCGCCGGGAGTAGCGCTTGTTGCACCTCCCTCGTCTGCGCTCGAGACAAACGTGGAGCGGGCTTCCCTGACGCTCTTGGCGCCAAGCTCAGCCACCGTGCCATCCACCAGATCGACAAACGCCAACCCATCGGCCAGCTTCAACGCGGTTTCGAAACTGTCCGCCAGCCGGGTGCCGAGGTCCGGCCCGACCACCAGCCGGTCGACCACGACCTCGATGTCGTGCTTGTATTTCTTGTCGATCGCGGGGGCTTCATCGATCTCGTAGATTTCGCCGTCGATGCGGACGCGGGTGAAGCCTGATTTCTGCCATTCGAGCAGTTCCTTCTTATACTCGCCCTTGCGCCCGCGCACGACGGGGGCGAGCAGATAGAGCCGCGTCCCCTCGGGCAGCGCCATGACCCGGTCGACCATTTGCGACACCGTCTGCGCGGCGATCGGCAGGCCGGTGGCGGGTGAATAGGGAATGCCGACGCGGGCCCAGAGCAGCCGCATATAATCGTAAATTTCGGTCACCGTCGCGACGGTGGAGCGCGGGTTGCGGCTCGTCGTCTTCTGCTCGATGCTGATCGCCGGGCTCAGCCCCTCGATATGATCGACATCGGGCTTCTGCATCATCTCCAGAAACTGGCGCGCATAGGCGGAAAGCGACTCCACATAGCGCCGCTGCCCCTCGGCATAGATGGTGTCGAACGCCAGGCTCGATTTGCCCGATCCCGACAGGCCGGTGATGACGGTGAGCGTATCGCGCGGAATATCCACGGAGACGTTCTTGAGGTTATGCTCGCGCGCGCCGCGGACGGAAATGTGAGTCAGCATGAAGGTATCTGTTCCATATTTGTTCGGTGCGGGCAAGCAGGTTGGACTGGCACCCGGTTAACCCAAACTTGTCCGTCATTGCGAGCGCAGCGAGCCAATCCAGGGCAGCGCACGGGGCGCTGGATTGCTTCGCTGTGCTCGCAATGACGAATCTTGGCGAAACATTGGCGCGGTAGCTGCAGAAGTGGGAGCCGACGTCGCCAAGGACAAGCTGGCCCTTGTACTATTCCAGTGTGTTACCTATTTCATACACCAAGACCTTACGGCCCCGCGCGCGGATAGCCGGGGAATGGCGGATGGAGTGCAGCATGGCGAAGAAAGACAAGAAGGATTCGAAATCGGCGAAACCGAAAAAGGGCAAGCTGCCCAAGGAGATCGCCGGGATCAAGATCCCCAAGGAACTGCGCAAAACCGGCGAGGCACTGATCGCAACCGCCAATTCACCGGCGGGGCGCAGCATGCTGATCAGCGGCGCGACCGCGGTGATGGCGACGATGGCCGCCCGGATGCGGACGGCAAATCAGCCGGGCAACACGCCGCACACCGCCCCGCCAGTTCAACCGCGCGCACCCGAAAGCAACGACAACAATCAGCCCGCTTTCGATGCCGAAGCCGCGGGCGCCCAAGTCGCGCGGCGGATCATCGACATCATTGGCATTGCTGCCAATGCGAGCAAGCGTCCACCCGAAGGCGGCACGTCCGGGGGCTGACGATCCCGAAACGCGTCGTCGATGCGGGCGCGCTCTGTATTGTATAAAATTGTTTCGGCACGGGCGCTGGTGGCAATTGGCAACCCAATCGCCTACATGTCGTTCATAGGAACGGCATGGCCGGAAATCGCTATCATGCGATCCGCCCAGCCGTCGGCAGGTTGACGAGGCATGACGACGACGCAGGAGGTTCATCCGCCCGAACCCAGAATGCTCGCTTTGATCGAGCAAAGCCCGATCGCGTCGGTGATCAGCGATCCGCGCCATCCCGATAACCCGATCGTCGCGTGCAACGATGCGTTCTGCGCGCTGACCGGCTATCCGCGCGAGGAAGTGATCGGGCGCAACTGCCGCTTCCTGTCCGGGCCTGGCACCGAACCCTGGCTGTCCGAACAAATCCGCAAGGGCGTGCGCGAGCATAAGCCGGTGCTCGTCGAAATCCTGAACTACAAGCGCGATGGCATGCCGTTCCGCAATGCCGTGCTGGTCGCGCCGATCTATGACGAGGGCGATGACCTCGTCTATTTCCTCGGCTCGCAGGTTGAGATCGACGATGATGCCCCCGCCCCTACCAGCCTGCGCCGCATTCGCGCCGCCGAACTGGTGAAGACGTTGTCGCAGCGGCAATGGCAGGTGCTGAAACTGGCGTCGAACGGGCTGCTCAACAAGCAGATCGCGGCCGAGCTGGGCCTGTCCGAAAAAACGGTGAAGATGCACCGGGCGATCCTGATGGACCGGCTCGGCACGCCGACCACGGCGGACATGATCCGCGTGGCGGTAGAGGCGGGGCTTTAAGCGCAGGCTTTCGACTATGGGCCATTAGCCGTATCGCTCGCTAGATTCCCCGGTCGTATCAGGAACACGGACGTCACGAGCGGCTTCGCGAGCTTTCAGATTCAGCCCATCTGGCAGCATCCCGCGTTCGGCTCTTCCCTCTGCCGATGTTGATCGTGGCGTCCAACACGCAATCAGCAGACCCAAGACACAGACCGCCAAGGTGCTTCGGCTTTGTTCGCCACGACATTGGCCAGGGCAGCTTGACGCGTCTCGATCATGCGCCGACGCCGGATGTTGACACATATCTCCATGGTCATTTGAATAGCGCCCACAATACCTAACCCGTTCACATGATTCGGTATTGTACGGACACGATGTTGGAGACCGCCCTATGCGCCTTGACCTAAACACGCTTGCGGCAGGGGCAGCCATGCTCGTTCCATCACAGTCCTTGATTGCGCAAATGCCGTCCGGGACAAGCCCGGTTGTTGCTGCTGCACCAGGGGTCGCCCTGGCGACTCGCCTCACCCCGCCAAAGCGCCGGGCTGACGAAGCGATCGGCGCCTTCAGCGAGCCCAGCGTATCCGGCGAATGGCTGACCGTGCGTAGTGCCATGCCGGCTCAGGACGCCCCCGGCGCGCTGCACATTTACCGGAAGAGCGCAAAGGGCTGGGATCATTTCCAGACCCTGCTGTCTCCCGATGCGCGCCCGGTCGATGACGGTTTTGGCTGGACGACCGCGATCGACGGAACGACGCTGGCCGTCGGCGCGCCGGACTATGAACTGGCGGGAGTCCGATCGGGCGCGGTTCTGGTTTACCGGTTCAACGGCAAACAATGGGCGCTTGCAGCGACCATCGGTTCACCCGACCCGGTAGCGAATGGCTATTTCGGGCAGAATGTCGCGCTTGATCGCGGAACGCTTGTCACCGGGGAAGCCCGCAACGCCGCGCCGGGTGGCTGGGCAGCGAACAAGGCCGCTTATGTATTCAAGGAAAGCGGCGGCAAATGGGGATTGCAAATGACGCTCCCCGTTCCGGCGGAGCTTGCCGCCATGACGTTCAACGACGGCTCGCACGGCTTTGGTAATCACGTTGATGTGGATGGCAATACGGTCGCCGTGGCGGCACGTGACCAAGTGTATCTGTATGGACGTCGTGGTAATACATGGATGTTGCAGCAGCGGCTCGATGCACCAAGGGACCCGAACGACGACAAGGACGGTCCGGGTTTCGGGCGCAGCCTGGACCTTGAAGGCGACACGCTTGTGGTCGCCGCACTTCTCGCTTCGGGCAAGGTTCCCGGCGCAGGCGCCGCCTTCGTTTACCGTCGGCGCGGCGGCCAGTGGCGACAGGAGGTGAGGCTAATGGCATCGGACGGTGGCAAGCGCGACATGTTCGGCCATTGGGTCGCACTCGACAAGGGCACGATCGTCTCCGGCGCATTTCGCCACGCTGTCGGCGGGAACCGCCAAGTGGGGGCCGCCTATGTTTTCCGGCAGATCAAGGGCGCCTGGACGCAGACGCAAAAGGTGGTGCCGAGCGACCCGGAACAGCAGCTCTTCACCGGATATGGCGTTGCGGTCGGCGACGGTACCGTGGTGATGACCGCAGGCGTAAAGCCCGATCATAGCAAGTCAGACTATCTTTGGACGTTCACGCTGCCACCGACAAAGGGGTGAGCCGCCAACGATACCGTCGGCACCGTCGGCGCGCTCATATCCATCAATAGGGGAAACGCACCCGCCGCGATTCGCCATTGGTGTTTGTCGGATTGAAGCTGATCGTCACTGACCCTGCCGAGCGCGAGACGACCGTGATTGCGGGATCATTATCGATCCGGTCGCCCGAGGTCGTCAGGCGAAGGGTCAGGGAAATCGGCGTCGTCCGGAGCTGGGTCGGGTCCGATATCGCCACTTCCATCACATTCGCGTTGCGGCGCACAAAGACCGCCGCCTGCGCATTACACGTAAAGACGTCGACCGATTTCGACACATTCTGCCAGAAGATGGCGGCATACAGCGCCGTCGTTGACCCGAATTGCACAGCACATTGTGCCTGGGTGGAATTTTCGAGGAGCTGAAAATTGGGGTTGGCCGCATAAAATTCGGTTGTACCCGATGTTGCCCCGGGCAGCATGACATAGGCATATTGGCTGTTCGCCCCTGTCGGCATTACCCCGTGATCGAGCCACAGCGTTACATAACGCCGCGTGCGCGTATCAAGGGGCGAGCGACCCAGAAGCGCGATATCATACCAGGTACCCCGCCGCGTTTCCCGAAGGCCGCGGATCGCCGGATTGCCGCGCGGGATAAAATAGCCGCCAACCCCATCGATATGCACCCAGTTATCGGTCGCAGTGATGCCGGCGGCAAGCTGTTCAGGGTTTTGGCTGGTCATGTCGCCCAGCGTCGTGAGGCGAGGTGTGTTGTTCACCAACACGGGATTGGTCCCGTCAGCGCCGATATTACGATTTTCGATAATCGTTTCGACCCGATTGGTCGAGGTCGCGGTGATGCCTGCGCCTGCGCACAATATCAGGTCGCCGAACATGAACCACGCCTTCTTCGCCACCAACTGCCCAGCATCGGCGCTGAAATCCATGCACATGACACCGCTTGCCGAGGAATAAGCGCCGCCCACCATCGGCAGGCCGCGAGTCCCGGTGCCCTCATTCGGGGTGCGAGGGCGTTTATCGATGGTAGTGCCGGGCAGCCGATAGGCATCGACCGTCGGCCAGAAATCATCCTTGTAATGGGCCAGATTGGTTGGCGTGTAGAGATAAACCATGCCGCTGGCGGTGTACCAGCCCTTGCGATTCTCGTTCCCAAGCGCCTCGTAATTGGCGCGCCGGTTTGAATAGGTGGCGAGCGCGAGCGCGAAATTTGTGCGTTTGTGCACGGCACGACCCATCGCCGGGAATTGATAATGGGCAAATCGATCGCCCCATTCGGCGCCCGTCAGCGGATCCTCAATCGCCTTGACCAGTCGGATATAGTGCAGCGACACCCGATTATCCGAATAATAGGCATAGATGTCGCGCGATTTATCGGCCTTCACCCAATAGCGGACCATTGACCGAAAGTTGAACGCATCGGTCGCCGACGCTACCTGCGCCAAAGCTGCCAGCGCTGTGACAAGGCGATGGCCGGCGGCATGATCCGACTGGAACGAGCGCGCGACCTCCCGCCCGCGCACTGTATCCATCAAATGGCCGCGGTACATCAGCGGTTCGAAGCTGGCATAGGCAAAATTGCGCAGATTCGTCCATTCTTCCAATGTGAACTGCGCCGACGACCCCGACAGCAAATAGACGATTTGCGCCGAAAACTGGAACTGCGACAGGCCATAGCCGCCGGTATAGGCATAATCGCCATGCCCGATGTACGAACCATCGGCATAAAAGCCCTCGCCACCGCCGATGCTGGGGGTGGCGTAAACAAATGTCGTTGCCAGTGCATTTTTGGCCGCCGCCACTTTTTCGCGCCCAGCAACAAGATCAGTTTTGGCGATGTAAAGGCCGTGAACAAGGCAGTTATAGGCTTTCCAAACACGATTGGAGTCATTCGACGGCCACAGTCCCTGCTCGCGCAATGGATCAGATGTGTAGAGCTGAACCGCAGCCAGCAAGGTGTTGACGACGCTCTGGTTGAGCTGGCCGTCAAGCATCAGGATCGTTTCGAGCAAGGCAAGCGGGGTGCCAATCTCCAGCGAATACCAGCCATAAGTCGACCGGGTAGCCGACGTGTTGTAGAAATTCTGAGCAATGCGTTGCAGCCCTGCATCGACCTGCGCCTTGATCGTTGGATCGCCCTTCTTGCTCGATCGATCCATAAAATACGCCAGGGCCAACACCTGTACCCGGCGCGCAATCGACATGAGCAACAACCCATTATCTCTCTCAGCGTCAAGGTCTTGCCATAACCGCGCGTTTGCGGTGCTGAACGAGGCGGAGAGCGACGTTGCCTCTGCTGCGATGCCGGCAATGAAGTCATCGTACAAGACGGTGCCGTTCGTTCCCCCGGTGACCATGGTAACGTAGCGGGCGCGCAGCGCGGTGAACTCACCGGCCGTCAGCGCAGGCGCCGTTTGCGCCAGAACCTGTTGGGGAAGGGCACCGCTGGCCAGTAACGCCGCACCCGACGCACTGCCACCCACGATTTCACGACGAGAAAATTGACCTGCCATCATCGCTCTCCTGACTATGAACCGGGCTTTGCGCCTCTGCGTCCATCATCAGGAATTGAACTAATCTTTGCAAGTTCAAATTTGTAAATATCCTATGACATAGTTCAAATATGAATTGCCTTGCCCGTGACTCCCATCGCCGCTTCCTTGAACGCTTCAGCGTGGGTGGGGTGGGCGTGGCAGGTATAGGCGATGTCTTCGCTGGTCGCGCCGAACTCCATGGCTTGGGCTGCCTGCGCGATCATCGAGCCGGCGACTGACGCGATCATCCAGACGCCGAGCACCCGATCGGTCTTGGCGTCGGCGATGACCTTCACAAAGCCGTCGGGCTCGTGGTTGGTCTTGGCGCGGCTGTTGGCGAGCATCGGAAATTTGCCGACTTTCACCTCTCCGCGTTCCTTGGCCTGCTCCTCGGTGAGGCCGACGCCAGCGATTTCGGGCCAGGTGTAGACGACCAGCGGGATGACATCGTGGTTCACGATGCCGGTGAGACCCGCGATATTCTCCGCGACCGCAATCCCTTCATCCTCGGCCTTGTGCGCGAGCATTGGGCCGGGGACGACATCGCCGATCGCCCAGATGCCGGGAACCCCCGTCTTGAAGCTGTGATCGATCTCGATCTGCCCGCGCTTGTTGGGGGTGATGCCTGCGGCTTCGAGGTTCAGCCCATCGGTATTGGGGCGGCGGCCGATCGAGACGAGCACGCAGTCCGCGGTGATGGTCTCGGCGGCGCCACCGGCGGCGGGCTCGACGGTGATCGTGGCGGTGCTCCCATCGACCGCAACGAGCCGCTTCCACACGCTGCCGAGCTCCAGCCCGATCACGCCGCCGCCGATGACGACGAGGTGTTCGGGCACCTTGGCCAGCTCAAGCGCGCCGGTGGAATCGACGATGATCTGCTTGTCATTATCGACCGCGACGCCGGGCAGCGGCGTCACGCTGGAGCCGGTGGCGATGACGATGTTCTTGGCGCGGTAGCTGGTGCCCGCCACCTCTACGGTATCGGTGCCGGTGAATTTGGCATGGCCCTTCAGCCACTCCACCTTGTTCTTCTTGAACAGGAACGCGATGCCCCCGGTGAGCTGCTTGACCGCATCCTTCCGCTGCGCGTGGAGCGCGTCCATGTCGAGCTCGACCGAACCGAGCTTGATGCCGAGCTTGGCCATCATGCCAGATGATGAGGACGTCGAAATCATAGTCAGCCATTGTTCTGCCTCACTGCGCCCCTGCGACTGCAAGTGGCTCGGAATTACAGGGTGCACTGCCTATGACCCTGGGCTCCCGCGTGCGCAGGAGCACTTGTTGATCTCAATCAGTGCCCCTGCGTACGCCGGAGCCCAGAATTACACAGGACTCCGCTCGTGGCCCTAGGCTCCTGCGTGCGCAGGAGCACGGACATCATCAAAACAGCGTGTCGTACAAATCCTTCCACTGCGGGTTGTCACGCTCAATGAGTTCGACCTTCCACGCTCGCTTCCATTTTTTCATCTGCAGCTCGCGATAGCGCGCGTTTTGCAGATCGTCTTGCACTTCAAACCAAACAAGAAGCGTGCAGCCATATTTCTTCGAAAAACCATCTATCATCCCGGTGCGGTGCTGGAACGCCCGGGCAGGTAGGTCGCTGGTCACACCGAGATAGAGGGTGCCGTTGCGCTTGCTGGCCATCAGGTAGACGTAACCGGCTTTCGTATAACTTCTCCCATCTTGTGCTCCTGCGCACGCAGGAGCCCAGAGTTACGCAGGACTCCGCTTGTAGCCCTCGGCTCCTGCGTTCGCAGGAGCACTTATATTACAAATCGATCAGTATCCGCGTCGGGTCCTCGATAGCATTTTTCAGCGCCACGAGGAACGTCACGGCCTCTCGCCCGTCGATCAGGCGGTGATCATAGCTGAGCGCCAGATACATCATCGGGCGCACCACCACCTGCCCGTCGCGGACGACCGGGCGATCCTCGATGCGGTGGAGGCCGAGCACAGCGCTCTGCGGGGGGTTGATGATCGGGGTCGACATCAGGCTGCCGAACACGCCGCCGTTCGAGATGGTGAAGGTGCCGCCCTGCATCTCCTCCATCTTCAAGGTGCCGTCCTTGGCGCGCTTGCCGAAATCGCCGATCGTGCGCTCGATCTGCGCGACCGACATCTGATCGGCGTTGCGGATCACCGGCACGACCAACCCGCCGGGCGAGGACACCGCGACCGAGATATCGGCATAATCGTGATAGACGATCTCGTCGCCCTCGATCGAGGCGTTGACGCTGGGAACATCCTTCAGCGCCATGCATGCGGCCTTGGCGAAAAAGCCCATGAAACCGAGCCGGACGCCGTGCTTCTTTTCGAATAGGTCCTTGTACTTGTTGCGGGCCTCGATCACCGCCGTCATGTCGACGTCGTTGAAGGTGGTGAGCATCGCCGCGCTGTTCTGGGCTTCTTTCAGCCGCTTGGCGATCGTCTGGCGCAGCCGCGTCATCCGAACGCGTTCTTCCTTACGGATGCCGGTGGTCGCGGCGCTCGGGAGCGGTGCGGGCAGCGGTGCGGCCGGGGCCGGTGCTGGCGCTGGCGCGCTCGCGGCCGCGAGGACATCGTCCTTGGTCAGGCGGCCATCCTTGCCGGTGCCCCTCACCGTGCCGGGATCGACCCCGGTTTCGAGCACCGCACGGCGCACTGAAGGCGAGAGCGCGGCGGCAGCGGCTGGTTCAGCCGGCGCGGGGGCGGGGGCGGGCGTTGACGACGTCGCAGCAGCCGGCGCGGCGGCGGGCGTTGCCCCCGCAGCATCGATCGTCGCGATCATCGCACCGACCAGCACGACATCGCCAACCTTCACCGCATGCTGGCCCATTACGCCCGCAGCGGGGGCGCCAACCTCGACCGAGACCTTGTCGGTCTCCAGACTCGCGACCGGCTCATCGAGCGCGACCGGATCGCCCGGCTGCTTAAGCCATTCGCCGAGCGTTGCCTCGGTAATCGATTCGCCCAGGACGGGGACTTTGACTTCGGTTGCCATTTTTTCTTCTGCCTTATTGTGCTTCCGCGAAGGCGGGAGCCCAGTCTGGGTTCCCGCCTTCGCGGGAACACAAGGGTTGGTCACGATTTGCGGGTGCGCCTTATTTCCCCACGGACATTATGGCCCAGCGCATCGGCGATCAGCGCTGCCTGTTCGGTCTGGTGGCGCTTCATCAGGCCAGTCGCGGGCGATGCCGCTGCCGTGCGCCCGGCATAGCGCGGGCGCGCGACCTTGCCGCCGGCATTGGCAAGGCTTTCCTCGATAAACGGTTCGACGAAGCTCCACGCGCCGTTGTTCTTCGGCTCTTCCTGCGCCCAGACCACGGTTTCGAGATTGGTCATGCGCTTCAGCCGGATTGTCAGCGGTTCGCCCGGGAAGGGATAAAGCTGCTCGAGCCGGACGATCGCCGTATTGGTATCGCCTGCCGCGTTGCGTGCCTCCATCAGATCATAGGCGACCTTGCCGGTGCATAGCACAAGCCGCTTCACATCTTCGTCCTTCGGTGCCCAGGGATCGGACAGGATCCGCATGAAATGGCTCTCGCCCTGGAAATCCGCCGCCTTCGATACCGCGAGCTTGTGCCGCAGCAGCGATTTGGGGGTGAAGACGACCAGGGGTTTACGGAAGTTACGGTGCATCTGCCGCCGCAGCAGGTGGAAGTAATTGGCGGGCGTGGTGCAGTTCGCCACCTGCATGTTATCCTGCGCGCACAGCTGCAGGAAGCGCTCGGGCCGCGCCGAGCTGTGCTCTGGCCCCTGCCCTTCATAGCCATGCGGCAACAGCATCACGAGGCCATTGGCGCGCAGCCACTTGGCCTCGCCCGCAGCGATGAACTGATCGATCATGATCTGCGCGCCGTTCATGAAATCGCCGAACTGCGCTTCCCAGATCACCAGTGTCTTGGGATCGGCGAGTGCGTAGCCATATTCGAAACCGAGCACGCCATACTCGCTGAGCGGGCTGTCGAGCACTTCGAAGCTGCCATGCTCGATCGTCCAGAGCGGCACGTATTTATGCTCATCGGTCTGATCGACCCACACTGCGTGGCGCTGGCTGAAGGTGCCGCGCCCCGAATCCTGGCCAGACAGGCGGACGCCGTACCCTTCCGAAAGCAGCGAGCCGAAGGCGAGCGCCTCGCCTGTCGCCCAATCGAAATTCTCACCCGATTTGAACATCTCGCGCTTGGCATCGATGACGCGGGCGAGCGTTTTGTGGATCTTCACGGAATCTGGCACCGTCGTCAGGGTGCGGCCGATGCTGTCGAACAGCTTCGGCTCAAGCCCGGTCACGATGTTGCGGCGCGCGCTTTCGGGATCGGCAGGGGCGTGCAGGCCGGACCAGCGGCCCGCGAACCAGTCGGCCTTGTTCGGCTTGTAATTCGCGCCTGCCTCAAACTCATTTTCGAGCAAGGCAACGAACTGGTTGACGGTATCGTCGATCCACGCCTGATCAATCACGCCTTCAGCCATCAGCTTCTTGCCGTAAACTTCGCTGACATGCGGGTGCTGGCGGATGCGATCATACATCAGCGGCTGGGTGAAGCTCGGCTCGTCGCCTTCGTTATGGCCGAAGCGGCGATAGCACCACATGTCGATCACGATATCGCGCTTGAACTTCTGGCGGAATTCGATCGCCATCTTGCAGGCGAAGGTCACCGCTTCGGGATCGTCGCCATTGACGTGGAAGATCGGCGCCTGGACGCCCTTGGCGACATCGCTTGGATAGGGCGATGAACGCGCATATTGCGGGCTGGTGGTGAAACCGATCTGGTTGTTGATCACGAAATGCAGGCAACCGCCGGTATTGTAGCCCCGGATGCCCGAGAAGCCGAGGCACTCCCACACGATCCCCTGCCCCGCAAACGCGGCGTCGCCGTGGATCAGCACGGGCAGCGAGCCGGTATGATCGGTCAGATCGCCCGCGATCGTCTGAATGGCGCGGACCTTGCCGAGCACGACCGGATCGGCAGCCTCGAGGTGCGAGGGATTGGCCACCAGCGACATATGGACGTTGATGCCGTCAAACTCGCGATCGGTGCTGGTGCCGAGGTGATATTTCACATCGCCCGAACCCGCGACGTCATCGGGATTGTCCGAGCCGCCACCGAATTCGTGGAAGATGACTCGGTAAGCCTTGGCCATCACGTTGGCGAGCACGTTCAGCCGGCCGCGATGGGCCATGCCGTACACAATCTCGCGCACGCCGAACTGGCCGCCATACTTAATCACGCTTTCAAGCGCGGGGATCATGCTTTCGCCGCCATCGAGCCCGAACCGCTTGGTGCCGACATATTTGCGGCCGAGGAATTTCTCCCACTGTTCGGCCTCGATCACTTTTTTCATGATCGCCTTCTTGCCCATCGGCGAGAATTCGATGGCCTTGTCCTGGCCCTCCATTCGGTCTTGGAGGAAGCGGCGCTCCTCCACATCCGAGATGTGCATATATTCGAGGCCGACCGGGCCGCAGTAATTCTTCTGCAGCACCGCCACGATTTCGCGCACGGTGCCCCATTGCATGCCAAGCGCGCCGCCGAGATAGACCGGCTTGTCGAGATCGGCGCCCGAAAAGCCGTGATATTCGGGCGTCAGATCGGCGGGCAGTTCCTGCTTGGCGATGCCCAGCGGATCGAGCTTGGCGGCGAGATGCCCGCGCACCCGGTAGGTGCGGATCAGCATCATTGCGCGGATCGAGTCAGCAGCGGCGGAGGTGACATCGGCGGTCGACGGCGCGGCGGCGACTGCGGGCTTGGGCGCGGCAGCCTTGGCTGGCTTCGCTACAGGCTCCATCTGGCTCGGGTCGAGCGCGGCCGTCAGATCGTCGGTCGTCGTCGCGGGCCAGTTCGCCTGCTGCCAGCTCGGGCCCTGTTCGCTGCCCTCCAGCCCCTCGAAAAATCCGCGCCAGCCCGGTTCGACATCATCGGGCGATTCTTTGTACCGCGCATAAAGCGTTTCGATGAAAGCGGGGCTCACCGAGCCTGCGAGCGCTTCGAAATCCTGGCCTTCATAGCCCATTGCCAACGTCCTTGTTGGGCCCCCGCCTTCGCGCGAGCACAAATCACTTTACCCGTTCAGCACCGCAAGCAACGTTGTGCCCAGTTCGCTGGGCGAATCCGCCATGCGGATGCCCGCCGATTGCATCATCGCGATCTTGCCTTCGGCGCCGCCCTGGCCGCCCGAAACGATCGCGCCAGCATGGCCCATGCGCCGACCCGGCGGTGCCGTGATCCCCGCGATGAAGCCCGTCATCGGCTTTTTCCGGCCGCGCTTGGCTTCGTCGATCAGGAATTGTGCGGCTTCTTCTTCGGCCGATCCGCCGATTTCGCCAATCATGATGATCGACTTGGTCTCGTCATCGGCGAGGAACAGTTCGAGCATGTCGATGAAGTTGGTGCCGTTGACCGGATCGCCGCCGATGCCGACTGCGGTCGACTGGCCGAGCCCGGCGTTGCTGGTCTGGAACACGGCTTCATAGGTCAGCGTGCCCGAGCGCGAGACGACGCCGACCGAGCCCTTTTTGAAGATGCTACCGGGCATGATGCCGATCTTGCACTCGCCGGGGGTGAGCACACCGGGGCAATTGGGACCGATCAGCCGTGATTTGCTGCCCGACAGCGAGCGCTTGACCTTGACCATGTCGAGCACCGGAATGCCCTCGGTAATGCAGACAATCAGCGGCACTTGCGCATCGATCGCCTCAAGGATCGAATCCGCAGCGAACGCTGGCGGCACATAAACGACCGATGCGGTCGCGCCTGTCTTCGCGACCGCCTCATGCACGGTATCATACACCGGCAGATCAAGATGCGTGGTGCCGCCTTTGCCCGGCGTAACGCCGGCAACCATCTGCGTGCCATATTCCAGCGCCGCCTTGGTATGGAAACTGCCGGTTTCGCCGGTCATTCCTTGCGTGATGACCTTGGTGTTCTTGTCGACGAGGATGCTCATGGGGCGGATACGCTCCGTTTTGAAAGGGTCAATTCGGCCAGGGCCGGTCGGGATCGAGGTCGTGCAGCCGGGTCATGATGTCGTCCCAGCTGTATGGGCATGTTTCAGGCAAATGGTGCGCAGGGACGCCTGTTTCCTCTTCCACATCCTCAGGCATTCCGAGATAGGCCAACTCTATAGCTTCGTCGCGCCTCGCCTTAAAACTAGGATTGTCGGCCAGCAGCTTGGTAACTGCGCGGCGTTTACTGCGGATTGTCTTGCGCCAGCTTTGCCCGCGCAGGTCGGGCTGATAATCCCATTTGAGCATGAGAAAGACGATGAGTTCGATGGCGCTGGTGAATGCGCGGAATTCGCTTCTGCCCACGCTTTCGACCTCATCAACCAAATTTGCGATGTCAAGTTCGTCAAACCGATGTTCACGGAGCAACGTTGCCTGCGCTTCGAGCCATGCCGCAAAATCCTCTTCATACGCCGGGTAGTTCCGCCGCGCCGAGGAAAGTGGATCATGTTCAGCCATGCAATCTCAATATCATGATCAGCTCTGCGTTCGTAGTCAGTTCAGCGACCCGTCGATCGCCTTGCACGCCACCAGCAGTTCCTTCACCGCATCGACCGAGACCGTCAGATTCGCCTTCGCCTCATCATCCAGCGCGATTTCGACGATCTGCTCGACACCGCCAGCACCAATCACCACGGGCACGCCGACATAGAGATTGTCGATGCCGTACTGGCCGGTCAGATGCGCCGCGGCGGGGAGGACGCGCTTCTGGTCGTAGAGATAGGCCTCTGCCATCGCGATGCCGCTGGTGGCAGGCGCGTAATAAGCCGAGCCGGTCTTGAGCAGCGCGACAATCTCGCCGCCGCCGCTGCGGGTGCGTGCGACGATCGCGTCGATGCGCTCCTTGGTCGACTTGCCCATCTTGATGAGATCGGGAACCGGGATGCCCGATACGGTCGAATACTGGATCACCGGCACCATCGTGTCGCCGTGCCCGCCAAGCACGAAGCTGGTGACGTCCTTGACCGAGACCTTGAATTCATCCGCCAGGAAATGGCTGAACCGCGCGCTATCGAGCACGCCGGCCATGCCGACGACCTTGTTGTGCGGCAGGCCCGAGAATTCGCGCAGCGCCCAAACCATCGCGTCGAGTGGGTTGGTGATGCAGATGACGAACGCGTCGGGCGCGTTGGCGGCAATGCCCTGACCCACGGCCTTCATCACCTTCAGGTTGATGCCGAGCAGATCGTCGCGGCTCATACCGGGCTTACGGGCGACACCAGCGGTGACAATGATGACGTCTGCGCCCGCGATATCGGCGTAATTGTTCGATCCCGTGATCGTCGCGTCGAAACCCTCTACGGGGCCGCACTGCGACAGATCGAGTGCCTTGCCCTGCGGCACACCCTCTACAACGTCGAACAACACGATATCGCCAAGGCCCTTCAAGGCGGCGAGATGGGCGAGCGTGCCGCCAATGTTACCAGCACCGATCAGCGCGATTTTCTTGCGAGCCATCTTCATCCTCCGGCGACGGGGCGGGTGCAGAAAGGTCCCGCAAAGCGTTCGCGGCTTAGGCGCTTTGGCAGGGCGCTGCAACCGGGCAAATGCCCTAAATATGACCCCTAATGATAGCGCTTCTCAATTGCGAGAAATCGTCCCGTCAATGTGCGCCATGCCCCCGCGCAAGGTAAAGATCGGACTGCATTTCTTCCAGGCGCGACACCGTTCGTTCGAATTCGAACGCGCCATCGCCCGTCACATAGAGTGCGCCGGGAGATGCATCTGCCGCCGCGATCAGCTTGACGCTGTTCTCATACAGCGCGTCGATCAGCGTCACGAAGCGCGCGGCCTCGTTGCGGTTTTCGGGCCCCAGCTGCGGAATACCGACGATGAAGACGGTATGGAAACGCCGCGCGATCGCCAGATAATCGGCCGCCCCACGCGGCTCGCCGCACAGCCGCTTGAACGAGAATACAGCGACCCCCTTCAGGCTTTTCGGCACATGCAACGTGCGGCCGCCTTGTACCGGAATATCCTCGGTCGGCACATGTGCGCGGTCTTCGGGCGGATAATCGGTTAGCCGAAAGAATGCCGATGACAGCGCCTTGGTTGCGGCCGGACCATTGGGCACCAGCCACATGTCCATTTGGCCGAGGCGATCGCGGCGGTAATCGATCGGGCCATTCAGGCTGACGACCTGCGTCTTTTCCTGAATCAGCGCGATGAAGGGCAGAAAAAGTTCGCGGTTCAGCCCGTCCTTGTAGAGTTCGGTCGGGGCCCGGTTGCTGGTCGCGACCACCGTCAGCCCGCGCGCCCACATCGCGGTGAACAGACGAGAGAGGATGGCGGCATCGGCCATGTTGTTGACGACCATCTCGTCAAACGCGATCAGCCGCGCCTCGCCGACCATCGCGGTGGCGACGGGGACGATCGGGTCACCCGCCTCCTTCTTTCGTTCCTCGGCGATGCGCTGATGTACTTCGAGCATGAACTCGTGGAAATGGACGCGGCGTTTGCGGCGCACATCGACGCAGCTGTAAAACAAGTCCATCAGCATCGATTTGCCGCGCCCGACGCCACCCCACAAATACACCCCGCGCGGTGGCTCCGGCGGGCGACCGAGTGCACGCCACAAGACGGAGCCACGCTTCGGCGTCGCCTCCAGATCCGTCGCGAGCGCCGCGAGCGTCAATACGGCCGCCTGCTGCTCGCGATCGGGTCGCAACTCCCGCGCCTTGAGCAACTGGTTATACCGATCGAGCACGAAGGTCACGTCACCAGTCCCCATCCCTTGTCATGCTGAACATGGTCCAGCGTCCGCAGCACGGCCAAGACGGCTCGCCATTGCGGCATAGCTGGCCCTGAAACAAGTTTGGGGTGAGATCATGGCAGGCATGAACGCGCCGGAAGAAAACGACGTCAGGCTTGTCGCTTCGTCGGTTTGCGGATCGTACCCGAAAAGGCGAGGATCTTTTCCGCTGTGTCACCTTCCCCCTGCACCACCAGCCCGCGCAGGAACAGCAACCGCCCGGTTTCGCGCAGCAATTCCACCTGCGCCTCGATCGGCTGGCCAACAACGCCGCGCCCCATAAACTGAGTCGACAGATCGAGCGTCACCGCGGTGCCCGCTTCGATCAGGCCGAACCCGCGCGATGCCGCGAACAGCGCCATATCGACAAAGCCGAGCAAGGCGCCGCCATGCACCGCATTGCTGAGGTTGGAATGCTGGTGCCCCGGCGTCATCCGCACGCGGGCGATTTGCCCCTCCACCTTCAGCAGAAACGGCCCGAACAGGCTGTTGAACCGGGTGGGATCAGCCAGTGCCCAGGTCATCCAGCCGGGGTGATCGGGCGATTCGGTGTAGAGGAAGGGGGGTGGCTGGTTGATCACAACAAAAAACCGTTCGTGTCGAGCGAAGTCGAGACACCCTGCGCAGCGCCCGTGGCACGTCCCCCCGATATCTCGACCATGCTCGACAGGGCCTTCGCTCGGGACAAACGGTTCGTTGGGTGCGAGGTTAAACCACCCGTTCGACTTCCATCTTCTTGATCTCTGCGATCGCCTTGGCGGGGTTGAGGCCCTTGGGGCACACATTCGCGCAGTTCATGATCGTGTGGCAGCGATAGAGCCGGAACGGATCCTGCAGCTCATCGAGCCGCTCGCCCGTCATCTCGTCGCGGCTGTCGGCCAGCCAGCGATAGGCCTGGAGCAGAATGGCGGGGCCGAGAAACTTGTCGGCATTCCACCAATAGCTGGGGCAGCTCGTCGAGCAGCATGCGCACAGGATGCATTCGTACAGCCCGTCAAGCTTGGCGCGGTCCGCCGGCGACTGGAGGCGCTCCTTGCCCGAGGGCGGCGGCGTGACGGTCTGCAGCCACGGCTTGATCGAGGCATATTGCGCATAGAAATGCGTGAAATCGGGGACGAGATCCTTGATCACGCTCATCGCGGGCAGCGGCGTGATCTGCACATCGCCCTTCACATCCTCGATCGCCTTGGTGCAGGCGAGCGTGTTGGTGCCGTCGATGTTCATCGAGCAGGAGCCGCAAATCCCCTCGCGGCACGAGCGGCGGAAAGTGAGCGACGAATCCTGCTCGGCCTTCATCTTGATCAGCGCATCGAGCACCATCGGGCCGCACTCGTCGAGATTGATCTCGAACGTATCGAAATGCGGATTCTGGCCGCTATCGGGATCATAACGATAGACTTTGAACTTCTTGATCCGCGTCACCTCGCTGCCGTCAGCCGATTTGGGCGCCTTGTGCACCTTGCCCTGGGGCTTGATCTTGCTGTTCTTCGGCAGGAAAAATTCGGCCATCGCTCAACTCGTCCTATCAGGTGCGCGGGGGCTTAAACTGCCCCGATACAAGGGTCGATACATGACCGGGCGCGGCCCCGCAAATGTTTGTGCGCGCCTTGCGTACGGCAATAGTGCCGGGTAGCGCGACGCGATGCGGCTCGACCAATGCCATAATGTGGATGATTTCCGTCGGCTCGCCAAAGCGCGGCTGCCGGGGCCGGTATTTCACTATATCGACGGTGCAGCAGACGACGAAGTCACGCGGCGGCGCAATACTGCCGCTTATGAAACGTGCGACCTGGTGCCTAACGTTCTGGCGGGCGTGCAGGAGATCGACACCAGCGTGACGGTGATGGGCAAGCGCATCGCCATGCCGCTGTTCCTTTCCCCCACCGCGCTGCAGCGGCTGTTCCACTGGCGCGGCGAGCGCGCAGTGGCGGCAGCGGCGGAGAAGTTCGACACCTGGTTCGGGATTTCCTCGCTCGCCACCGTCAGCATCGAGGAGATCGGCCGGACGATCGCCTCTCCCAAGCTTTTCCAACTCTATGTTCACAAGGACAAGGGGCTGAACGCGGCGATGATCTCGGCGTGCAAGGCGGCGAAATTCGATGCCATCGCGCTGACGGTCGACACCATCGTCGGCGGCAATCGCGAGCGGTGCCTGCGGACGGGCTTCACCTCGCCGCCGCGGCTCACGCCCTCTTCGGCGCTTAGCTTTGCAATGCATCCGCGCTGGACGCTCGACTATTTGCTGCGCGAGCCGTTCGAGCTATCGAACCTGAAGGATTATCTCGACGAAGGATCGCGCAAATCGATGTCGGTCGGTGAGTATTTCACCAAAATGCTCGACCAGTCGCTGGACTGGAAAACCGCCGAGGCGATCCGCGCCGATTGGGGCGGCGAATTCTGCCTGAAGGGGATCATGTCAGTGGATGATGCTCGCCGCGCGATCGATATCGGCGCGACGGCGATCATGGTATCGAACCATGGCGGCCGCCAGCTCGATGGAAGTCGCGCACCGTTCGATCAGCTGGCGGAGATTGTCGACGCGGTCGGCGACCGGATCGACGTGATCTGCGACGGCGGCATCACGCGTGGATCGCATGTGCTGAAGGCTCTAAGCGTCGGGGCAAAGGCGTGCTCCGGGGGACGGCTGTATCTCTATGCGCTCGCCGCCGCTGGTCAGGCGGGCGTGGAACGCGCGCTGGGCAATCTGCAGGCCGAAATCATCCGCGACATGAAGCTGATGGGCGCGAAATCGGTGAGCGATCTGGGGCGCGGCAATTTGCGCTGGCGGTAACCAAGGACAACGATTGAATCCGGAATTGCAAGGCACACGCCGAGACAATATCTTTCGACAAATTTTGGGGGAATTGGGCATGGGGAAGCTTCACACCGCATTCATTCTGTCAGCGGCATTGCTTGGTGGTATCGCCATCGCACAACGAGCGTTGCCAACCGCCACAGGCCCGGACGGACAGAGCTATCGCGCCGTAAACCCGGCCGTCGTTCAAGGCATTATGTCAAAAATGCAGTCTCGCCTGCCGGTCAACAGTTCAAAACTTGATCTGCAAAAAGGCCTGAATGTCTGCCTTGCTGATTGCGCGAAGCTGGTCGATGCCGAATCGGTGACTGGCAAAGGTTGCAGCGAGATGAAGCCGGACACGAAATTTGACGGCGTGGTAACAACCGAATGCAAAAAGAAGACCTCGATATCTATCCCGGCATCGGCATTCATTCCGCAGTGTGAACAGGCTTGCAGGGACAAGTTTCGTTATTGATCGAGGAGCCTACCGGCTGTCATATCTCCGCCGCGACGGCCATCACCGCCGCTGCAGCAGCTCGATCGCCGGGCGCCCGACTGGCGTTGTCGCGCCCTTGGGCGTCCGCTTATCCAGTTCGGCAAGCCATTCGCTGGCCCGCGCGCCGATCGACGTCTGCGGCTGCGAGGGGGGTAGCCGATCGGCATTTTCCCATTTCGCAACCAGCGCGGTTGCTTCGGCACTGGCCGCCGCGAGTGGCTGCCCCTTGCGCAGCGCGTTGTTGATCAGCGCGTCGCCGTAAAAGGTCCAGTCATTGTCCGATTGGCACCCGAAGGAGGAACGATCCCCTGACGACGCCGTGAGCACCGCCGTCTCCGCTCCGGCCAGCGCGGGGACGAAAATGCCCGAGTAACAGGCGCTGACGATCACCAGCCGCCGCTCGATCCCCAGCGCGCCCAGCATTGCCGCAAGCCGCGGGGGGGAGATCGCGCCGAACCCCTGATCGGCATCGTTATAGACAATGCCGATCGGCGCACCGTGGCTGGTGGTATAGAGGATCAGCACGTCTTCGCGGGCGTCCATCAGCTCGGCGATGCGCGACAGCGCAATGCTCAAATGATCGGGGCTGCCGCGTGGCAGATCGCTCGGCGCGCTGCCATCGCTGCCCGCCAACACGACCGTGCGGCCCGCCGCGTCATAACGCCGCGCAAGCACCTTCGCGGCCTCCCGCGCCTCGCGCCCGAACACCGGATCGCTGTCGAGCGCGATCGAAACGACATAGGCATCGACCACCCCTTTGCGCTGCGGCAGCAACCCTCCGATCGCGCGCGCGATGCGGCGATGCTCGGCGAGCATATCATCTGGCGCCCGGTCCCGCTCCACCTGCATTCCGCCATTGGCGTAGGCGATCAGGTCATCGGTCCCGTTACCGATCACCGGCGGCGGGCGCGTGTGTTGCGGCGCGCGATAGGGCGACGATTGCTGCGCGGTCGAAGCGCCGGCTAGGCCCGCGAGCAACGCTGCAATGATGATCCGTCCCGCCGCTATTGCCCGCACACCGCGCCCCTTACTGCCAACCAACATGTCGGTGGTTGGGGGCGACGGAGTCAACGGGGATTGCGCCTCCGCATCCCGCTAGACACCGGACATTATCGATTTCGGCAGGTCGTCCGCTCAATACACCCGCTTCTTCGGCTTGATATACTCGATATCGTCGGTGAGCGTGTAATCATGGACCGGGCGGTAATCGATGCCGACGCCGCCACCCTTGCCGCCCCAGCCGTCGAACGTCGCGATGGTGTGCTTCATCCAGCCAGCATCGTCGCGATCGGGGTAATCCTCGTTCACATGCGCGCCGCGTGATTCCTGGCGGTTAGCGGCGCTGTGGACGGTCACCACCGCCTGCGCGATCAGGTTGTCGAGTTCGAGCGTTTCGACCAGATCGGTATTCCAGATCAGCGAACGATCATTGACGCTAACGTCGCCCATCGACGCGTAAATCTCGCCGATCTTGGCCTTTCCTTCGGCGAGCAGTGCGTTGTCGCGGAACACGGCGCAGTTCTTTTGCATCGTGCGCTGCATTGCGCCGCGGATTTGCGCGGTGGGCGTTGCCCCCTTGGCGTGGCGGAAATGATCGAGGCGGCCGATTGCCAGTTCCTCTGCCGATTTGGGCAGCGGGTTGTGCGGCGTGTTGGGCTTCAGCGTATCCTTGATCCGCAGGCCGGTCGCGCGGCCGAACACCACCAGATCGATCAGCGAGTTCGATCCGAGCCGGTTGGCGCCGTGCACCGAAACGCACGCCGCTTCGCCCACCGCGAACAGGCCGGGGACGACGCTGTCGGGGTTGCCATCCTTCAGGTTCACGACCTCGCCGTGGAAGTTACACGGGATGC
This sequence comes from Sphingomonas sp. 32-62-10, assembly GCA_002280555.1. GTDB lineage: Bacteria > Pseudomonadota > Alphaproteobacteria > Sphingomonadales > Sphingomonadaceae > Sphingomonas. The sequence continues at coordinate 32,723 of NCEE01000023.1, read as the reverse complement.
CGCCCATATTGTAATGCACCGTCGGCGCGACCGGCAACGGCTGGCGCGTCAGATCGACACCGGCGAAGATCTTGCCCGTCTCGGTAATGCCGGGCAGCCGCTCTGCCAGCACCTTGGGATCGATATGATCGAGGTGCAGGTAGATGTGGTCCTTTTCCTTGCCGACGCCGCGACCTTCGCGGATTTCCATCGCCATCGAGCGCGAGACGACATCGCGCGAGGCGAGGTCCTTGGCCGATGGGGCATAGCGCTCCATGAAGCGCTCACCTTCGGAGTTGGTCAGGTAACCGCCCTCCCCGCGCGCGCCTTCGGTGATCAGCACGCCCGCGCCGTAAATGCCGGTCGGGTGGAACTGGACGAACTCCATGTCCTGCAGCGGGAGACCCGCGCGCAGCACCATGCCGCCGCCATCGCCGGTGCAGGTATGCGCCGAAGTCGCGGAGAAATAGCAGCGGCCATAGCCACCGGTGGCAAGCACGGTCTGGTGGCTGCGGAAGCGGTGGATCGACCCATCATCCATGCACAAAGCGATCACGCCCCGGCACACGCCGTCTTCCATGATCAGGTCGAGCGCGAAATATTCGATGAAGAAGTCGGTGTCGTACTTCAGACTCTGTTGGTAGAGCGCGTGGAGCATCGCGTGGCCGGTGCGGTCGGCGGCGGCACAGGTGCGCTGGGCGGGTGGCCCTTCGCCCATATTCTGCATCATGCCGCCGAACGGGCGCTGATAAATCTTGCCCTCTTCGGTGCGGCTGAACGGCACGCCGGCATGTTCGAGCTCATAAACGGCAGCGGGGGCTTCGCGGCAGAGATATTCGATCGCGTCCTGGTCACCGAGCCAGTCGGAGCCCTTGACCGTATCATACATGTGCCAGGTCCAGTGATCCGGCCCCATATTGCCGAGCGACGCGGCGATGCCACCCTGTGCGGCCACGGTATGGCTTCGCGTCGGGAACACCTTGGTGATGCACGCCGTCTTCAGCCCTGCCTCGGCAATGCCCATCGCAGCGCGCAGGCCCGAGCCGCCCGCGCCGACGACGACGGCGTCATAGGTGTGATCGATGATCTTATAGGCAGCGGTCATGCGATCGGTGCTCCGGCAGCAAAGGCGATTTTCAGGATCGAGAAGATGGCGATCGTGGCCGCCCCCAATGTGAAGAAGGTGAGCAGCACCATCAGTGCAGCGCGCATCGCGCCGTGTGCATAATCCTCGATCAGCACCTGCAGCCCCATGCGGAAATGGTAGAACGTGCTGGCAACCAGCAGGATCATCGGGATCGCGGCGAGCGGGCTGCTGAGCCACAATTGCATCGTCGCATAATCATGCTGCGGCAGCCGCGCGAGCGAGGCGAACAGCCAGAGCATCAGCACCAGATTGCCCCCGGCGGTCAGCCGTTGATGCCACCAATGATGCGCGCCCTCATTCGAGGAGCCCAGGCCGCGCACGCGGCCGAGTTCGGTTCCGCTACCCATGATTATTTCCCCGCCAGCAGATAGGCCCAATAGGCGATAGTCAGCACGATCGAGAGCAGGATCGTCGATTGCGCCCACAGCTTGTTGGTCTTGAGTTCATAGCCTGCGCCGGTGTCGAGCAGCAGGTGACGGATGCCGCTGGCCATGTGCTGGAAAAAGGCGAAGGTCAGCCCGATGCCGAACAGATAGCCGATCGGGTTCAGCGCGCCTGATTTGACCGTGAACACATCCATGAATTGCGCATAGGTCGCCTCGCCCCCGGCGAGCGCCGCCAGCCACCAAACGAACAGCACCGTGCCGACAGTGGCCATGCCATCGCCGGTTGCGCGGTGGAGGATCGAGACCAGCATGTGCGGCCCCCATTTCCAGATGCTCAAATGCGGCGAACGGGGGCGTGCGACGGATGGTTGTGTTGCCAAGACGAAATCCTTGCTTGCTGTGCCGCCGTATTAGCCGCGAGCGGGGGCGATGCAACCCGGCACAAGGGCCAAGGGCAAATCAGGCGATCCGTTTCGCCGTCAATCACGCGAAAAACGGCCATCTCCAAGGATTTCCTAACCAGCCCTTAACCAAATCGGGATACGCCACTCCATGAAGTCTGTGAGACGACCGATATCCGGCGTCGGCGTGGAGGTGCTGTTTTGACTAGCCATGACTTGCCCGTAACCGGTGCCCTTGCGGCCGCCATCGATCTGTCGGCGCGCCTGCGCGTCTTCGACTTCGACGGTTCGCTCGCCAGTGCCAGCCGCGATGTATGGGCAACGATCGAGCCTGAAATTGTATCGGTATCAGAAGCTTACTGGCAACAATGGCTGCGCTGCTTTGCCGATGAGCGCCACTGGGCGCCGCATGAAACCGCCAAGATGATCGATCTGGGTGTGGTGTTCCTGCGCAATCGCTTTCTTGAAACCAGCAGGCGCGACTGGGTCGAATCGATCGAGCGATCGGTCGCATCGGCGTATGTCGGCGGTGTTTCGCCGATGGCGCTGCTCTCGATGATCAACGCCAGCGATCGCGCTGCGCTTGATGTCATGATGCGCCGGGTCGATCGTGCCGATCCCAGGCTGCCCCTGCTGATCGACACCTTGCTACGCCTTTCAGCACTGGAAGGCGAAATCACCGTCGCCTTATACAACGCCTATCGCGATCATACTGCCGGTGTCGCCCGCGACCGGCTGGCGACCGAATTCCGCGATGGCATCGCCAAGATGGTTGAGGGCGTCAGCCTGGAAGGCAGCCAATTGCGCGCACAGGCCGGTCGTACATCGAGCTCAACCCGCGGTATGCTTGGCAAAACGTCCGAAGTCGCCGCCGCTGCAGAACAATCCGCTGTCGCGATGCGCGAAGCCGCACAAACCGCCGCCGGGCTGATCCGCGCGATCGAGGATGCCCGTAGCGAAGTCGAGGCTGCCGCCGACATCGCGACCCGCGCCAGCGGCCAGGCAGGTGCTGCGGTCGGCATGTCCGAAACATTGTCCGAACATGCCAAATCGATCGAATCGATCCTGGGGCTGATCCGCGACATTGCCGGGCAGACCAATTTGCTGGCGCTCAATGCAACGATTGAAGCAGCGCGCGCAGGCGATGCCGGGCGCGGCTTTGCCGTGGTCGCGCAGGAAGTGAAGAGCCTCGCCAACCAGACCGCGCGCGCCACCGACGATATTGCCGCCAAGATCGCCGCCATCCAGTCGGCCACGCGCTCGACGGTGGAAACCAATGCCTCGATCCGATCGACTGTCGCCGAGGTGCAACTGTCCGCCGAGAAAATTCGCCGCGCGATGGAAATGCAGGCGCAGACGGTCACTGCCATCACCGCATCAGTCGATGAAACCGCCCTCGCCGCTGATTCGATGTCGAACACCATCGCCGCGATCCGCGAAGATACAGAGACTGTTGCCAGCGATATCGATCGTGTCGGCCTGGGCTTTGACGCCTTTGATGCACGACTAGGGACGCTGAAAACCACCGCAAGCGACTTCATTTCGAAAGTCGCAGCATAAGGAAGAGGAATTACCCTGATGGCTGACAAGCGTCAGACGACTCTCGGCGGATGGAGTGGTGCGGCCCGCACCGCAGCGCAATGTGTGAGCGATTATGACTGGGATCAGGCCATCGGCCCTGGTGCTGCCGAAATCGGACGCCTTATCACCGGATCGGAAGAGGCAATCGCCGGTGCATTCTGGGAACATTATCTGTCGCTGCCGGTGACCGAGCATATTCGGCGGATGCTGCCCAAGCACATCCTTGACGTGCGGATCCAAAAAAGTGCGGCCTACACGCGCCTGAAATATGCGGATCCTTTTGGCGACAAATGGATGCTCACCGCGCTGAATCACGCCAACGAAACGCATGAGAGCAAGGTGCCGCTGCCGGCGCTGCTTTCATCGCTCAGCTTTGCGCATAGCCGCACCTTGAAGATTATCGCCGAGAAACTGATTGGTGACACGCAACGATCGCAGCATCTGGCTGACATCGTGCAGCGCCTTGCGCTGGTTGAGGCCGATGTGATGACGACGCATCTCGGCATGCGCGATGCCCAGGTGGCGCGCGACGAACGCCGCAGCCGGTCTGCGCAGTTTAGCGAGAGCATCGCCACCTCGATCGAAGGGGCAGCCGCGCTTGGCAACCGCATCCGCATCCAGGCGCAGACCGCGTCGAGTTCGACTCGGGGCATGCTGGGCAAGACGTCCGAAGTCGCCGCTGCTGCGGAGGAATCAGCCGTTGCCATGCGGGAAGCGGCGCAAACCGCCGCCGGCCTGATCCACGCGATCGACGATGTTCGCAGTGAAGTGGAGGCCGCTGCCGATATTGCCACGCGCGCAAGCGAGCAAGCCGGGGCTGCAGTCGGCATGTCCGAAGCACTGTCCGAGCATGCGAAGTCGATCGAATCGATCCTTGGGCTGATCCGCGATATCGCCGGGCAAACCAATTTGCTCGCGCTCAACGCCACTATTGAGGCCGCCCGCGCCGGCGATGCCGGGCGTGGCTTTGCCGTGGTGGCGCAGGAAGTGAAATCGCTCGCCAACCAGACGGCGCGCGCCACCGACGATATTGCCGGCAAGATTGCTGCCATCCAATCTGCGACGCGCTCCAGCGTCGATACCAGCGCCTCGATTCGCTCCACCGTCGCCGAAGTTCAGGCATCCGCCGACAAGATCCGCCGGGCGATGGAAACCCAGGCACAGACGGTGATCGCCATCACCGCATCGGTCGACGAAACCGCGCTCGCCGCCGATTCGATGTCGAGCACGATCGCCACGATCCGCACCGATACGGAAGCCGTCGCCAGCGACATTGATTCGCTCGAACGGGCATTCGGAGAAGTCGATGACCGGCTCGGTGGGCTGAAGGGCGCGGCCGACACTTTCTCCGCAAGCGTGGCGGCGTAACGCGCCAGTACTTGCCGTCGGGGTGACGAACGGGTGGAAGGCGGCTAATCCGCCGCGATGACCAACATTCTCCTCACCGGTTCAAGCCGCGGCATCGGTGCCGCGATTGCGACCGCGCTCGACCTGCCCGGCACCATGCTGATCGGGCATGGCACAAGCAGCGGCATCCCCGCCGATTTCGTCGATCCCGCCGCCCCCGCTGTGCTGTGGCAGGCGGCGCTCGACCAGTTTGGCGGGCAGATCGACGTGCTGATCAACAATGCCGGGGTGTTCGAGGAAAACCCGATCGATCAGGACGATGATGCCTGGCTCACCAACTGGAACCGGACGATGCAGATCAACCTGACCGCGTCCGCCGCGCTGTGTCGCCTCGCGGTGCGGCACTGGCAGGAACGCAAGGCGCCCGGGCGGATCGTCAACATCGCCAGCCGCGCCGCCTATCGCGGCGACAGCCCCGCGCACTGGCATTATGCCGCCTCAAAAGCCGGGATGGTCGCGATGACCAAGACGATCGCACGCGGCTATGCCCGTGACGGCATTCTGGCGTTCGCGATCTGCCCCGGCTTCACGATGACCGGCATGGCGGAGGATTATCTGGCCAGCCGCGGGGGCGACAAACTGCTCGCCGACATTCCCCTCGGCCGCGTCGCCGACCCCGCCGAAGTCGCCACCGCCGCACGCTTCCTGGCGCTCGACGCGCCACCATCGATGACCGGCGCGGTGCTCGACATCAACGGGGCGAGCTATGTCCGCTAGCTGGAAGCTCACCCTGCCCTGCACGCGGGCGGAGGCGGAGGCGATTGATGCGGCGGATGATCTGGGGATCGTGCCCGCGCCGGTGCTGATGACCTGCGAGATGACGCCCGACGATCCCGAAGACTGGCAACTCGAGGCATTTTTCGAGGGCAAGCCCAGCGCCGCTGCGCTGAACGCCGTCCGCGCGCTGGTGCCGAGCGCGCGACGCGTGCAGGCTAAACCCGAGCGCGTACCCGATCAGGATTGGGTGACGCTGAGCCAGGCGGGGCTGGAGCCAGTGCAGGCCGGGCGGTTCTTCGTCCACACCGCCGCCCATGCAGGCATGATTCCGCCGGGCACGCGCGCGTTCCAGATCGAAGCGAGCCGCGCATTCGGCACGGGCCATCACCAGACGACCAGCGGCTGCCTGATGATGCTCGATCGGCTGAAGCGCCAGGGCGTGCCGGTGCGCAACCTGATTGACATTGGTACCGGCACCGGGCTGCTGGCGTTCGCCGCGCTGCATTTATGGCCAAGCGCCTATGCCACCGCGTCCGACATCGACCCCGCATCGATCGACGTGACGCAGGAGAATGCGGCGATCAATGGCGTCCCCACCGGCGCAAATCGCGGGCAGATCACACTCGCCGCCGCGCCTGGCCTGCAGCACCCATTGCTGATCGCCCGCGCGCCCTATGACCTGGTGGTCGCCAATATCCTTGCCGGACCGCTGATCGCGCTGGCCCCACAGATCGCAATGGCGCTGGCACCGGGCGGCACACTGGTGCTCGCCGGGCTGCTCAGCGATCAGGCAACGGCGGTAATCGCGGCCTATCGGCGGCAAGGCCTGATGCCGATGGGACGGATTATGATGGGCGACTGGCCGACGCTGCAGCTCCGTAAACGCCAGCGTTACGGGCAGGACCGGGTAACACGCCTCGCCCCGCCCATGCCCGAAGCTCCTAATTTCGGGAGCTGGTGAGGGGCCGCTGTCGAAGCAGATTTCCGACACAAAACCTGTTTTCCGTTCGGCCTGAGCGAAGTCGAAGGCCACGCGCATCGTCATGTGCTTCGACTTCGCTCAGCACGAACGGGGAGTGATTGCCTCATTGCTCAGCCCCCGCAATCGCGCCAGATCCTCCGGCGTATCGATGTCGATCAGCTCCTCAGGACTGGTGATGATGTGAATGCCAGCGCGGATCATCGCGCGGCCACCCTCGTCGCCGGCCGCCTCGGCAAGCGCCGCGAAACGCCCGGCGGCGAACACCGCGGGGGGACAAGCGCGGCTACCGTCGCTGCTCGCGACGACTGCATCATCTCCGTTGCACGCATCGAGCAACCGCAACACATGCGCCAGCGTCACGCGTGGCATATCCGCCAGCACGACCAGCATTGTCGATGCACCCGCCGCCTGCGCGGCGGCGACGCCCAGCCGCACCGATCCCGACAGCCCGGTTTCGGGCGTGGGATTGGCTATCACCCGGTAGCCGCGCGCCGCGAAATCGAGCGAGGTGCCCGACGTGATCGCCACTCGGCCAAGAAACGGCGCGTCCTCCAGCGCGGTCACGACATGCATCGCCAGCGGCTGACCCAGAAAATCCGCCGCCAGCTTGTCCGTATCCCCAAACCGCAGCGATCGCCCTGCCGCAAGCAGCACGAGCATCGTGCGATCAGGCGTGATCACGGCACCTTCGCGTGGAACGCCGCGACCATCGCGGCGGCGATCGACAACGCGATCTCCGACGGGCCGACCGCGCCGATATCGAGCCCGACAGGGGCATCGATCCGGTCCAGATCGGCCTCGCTAACGCCTGCTGCCGCCAGCCGTTCGCGCCGCGCGGCATGGCTGCGGCGCGAGCCGAGCGCGCCCACATAGCCCGTCGGTGCTGCCAGCGCGGCGAACAGCGCGGGATCGTCGATCTTTGTATCGTGGCTCAGCGTCACCACCGCTGTCGATGTGCCGGGCGCATAGGCCGCCACGGCTTCGTCAGGCCAGCGATCGTCGAGCGTGACGCCGGGAAAGCGCTCCTCAGTGAGGAAGCGCGCGCGCGGATCGATCACCACCGTGGCAATCCCGAGCTCGCGCGCCAGCCCGGCCAGCGCTTGCGCGATCTGCACCGCACCGATGATCAGCAGGCGACGCGGCGGATCGTAACGATTTGCAAAAACTGCCCCCTCGGCGGGGCGCAAATTGCTCTGGCCCGTCGCCAGATCAGTGGTGACGGTCAGTGCCTGCCCGGCACCCCGCGCCTCGGCGATGCGATCGAACAGTTCGGGATCGAACCCCTCGGCGGAGACGGGCTGCACCAGCACCTCGATCTCGCCACCGCAGGGCAGGCCGACTTCCCAGGCAGCGGCATCGGCAACGCCATAGCGCTTGAGCTGGAACGGCGCGCCCGCGATCACCTCGGCGGCGGTCGCCATGATGTCACTTTCGACGCATCCGCCCGATACTGATCCCTCAAACCGGCCATCGGCATGAACGAGCATATGGCTGCCGCGCGGGCGCGGTGCCGATCCCCAGGTGGATACGACCGTGGCAAGCGCCATCGGCGCGCCCTTCCAGGCGGCAGCGGCGGTGAGGACGGAATCGTTATCGGCCATGGTTGTTCCTGTTCACCAACTGCGCCGTCATTCCCGCGAAGGCGGGAATCCAGCTTCTGTTTGGACGTCGGCAGGAAGAAGCTGGGCCCCCGCCTTCGCGGGGGTGACGGGAAACAAGGGTTGTCGCGAGCACGTCGATCACACCGGTGGCAAACTCGGCAAAATCTGATCGAGCGTCATTGGCCAATCGCGCACGCGCACCCCGCAGGCGTTGTAGACCGCGTTGGTGATCGCCGCGCCCGCACCCGAAATGCCGAGCTCGCCAATCCCCTTCGCCCCGACCGGGCTGGCGTGATTGTCGATCTCTTCGATGAAATAGGCTTCGATCTGCGGCACATCGGCGTTTACCGGGATGTGATATTCGCCCAGATCGCGGTTCACGTAACTGCCGCTGCGCTGATCGAGCACGGCGGCTTCGTGGAGCGCATAGCCGAGCCCCCAGATCATCCCGCCAATCGCCTGGCTGCGCGCTGTTTTGGCGTTCAGGATGCGCCCGCAATCGAACACACCGAGCATCCGTCGTACGCGGACTTCGCCCGTCACCGCGTTCACTGCGACCTCGGCGAATTGCGCACCGTGCGTTGCCTGCGCATAGGTACGGCTGTTCCGGCCGGGGCGGAGCACGCCCATCGCCTCGATCGGGCTGCCACCCACGAGCTCGGCAAGCGGCACGCGCTTGTTGCCCGCAATGGCGTGGCCATCCTTCAAGGTCATGTCCTCGGGCTTGGCATCCATCCGGCGCGCCAGTTCCGCCACCAGATCATCACACGCCAGCTGCACCGCCGACCCGCTCGACGCGGCACCGAACGATCCACCCGAGCCAGCGCCGTCGGGATGATCCGAATCGCCGAGGAATACCTTCACTCGGTCGATCGGCAGCCCGAGCATCTCGCCCGCAATCTGCGCCAGGATCGTATAGGTGCCGGTGCCGATATCGGTCATGTCGGTCTCGACCTCGGCATCGCCGTCGGCCGTCAAGCGCACCCGCGCATCGCTGTTGGCGAGGAAGTTGACGCGCGCGGCGGTCGCCATGCCCATGCCGATCAGCCAGTCGCCCTCGCGCACCGATCCCGGCGTCGCGACCCGCGCGTCCCAGCCGAACCGCGCTGCGCCGTCATCGAGGCAATCGACCAGGCGGCGCGTGGAAAATGGCACGCCGCGCATCGGATCGACATCGGGTTCGTTCAGCTTGCGGAACGCGATCGGATCGAGGCCCAGTTTCTCGGCCATCTCGTCCATGGCGGTTTCGAGCGCCATCATCCCCACCGCTTCGCCCGGCGCCCGCACCGCGCCCGCGCGGGTGACGTTCAGCTTGACGATCTTGGTGGTGAAGCTGCGTGCCGCGCCTGCGTAAAGCGACAACGCCCCAAGCGCGACGGGCTCGAAAAAGCTCAAGCCGACCTTCTGGCTGACGATGCTGTCCTGCCCGATTCCGGTCAGCTTGCCATCGGCATTGGCGGCCAGCCGGATGCGCTGATGCGTGTCAGACCGGCCAAAGATCGAATGAAACAATTGCTGCCGGGTGAGTGCCACCCGCACCGGGCGACCCACCGCCTGCGCGCCGATCGCCGCGAGCACGATTTCCGGCCCGCCAATCTTTCCGCCAAACCCGCCGCCGATATAGGGCGAGAGCATCCGCACGCGATCGACCTCGATCCCCAGCGACTTGGCGAGCAATGGCCGCGCCGCGCGCATGATCTGAATCGAGCCATAAAGTGTCAGATCATCGCCATCCCATTCCGCCACCGCTGCGTGTGGTTCCATCGCGGCATGCACCTGATAGGGCGTGGTATAGGTCGCATCATGCGTGAATTCGGCCGCTGCCATCGCGGCATCGACATCACCCGCGACAACATCGGGCAGCATCGCGCCTTCGTGCGGGGACTTGGCGGTGGCCGCGCCCGCCATCGTATCGAACGCCCCCTTCTGCGGGACATAATCGACCGCGACGGCCATTGCGGCAGCGCGGGCCTGTTCAAAGCTTTCGGCGATCACCAGCGCGACGATCTGGCCATAACTCTCGACGACGCCATCGAACCGCGGGGCCATATCCGCGCCGATATTGGGCGATTCACTGGGCAGACGGGGATCATCGGTGATGATCTGGATGACGCCGGGCATGGAGATTGCCGCCGTCGTGTCGACAGCCTTCACCGTGCCAACCGCGATTGTCGCGGTGACGGCATAACCATAAGCAAGCTTGCCCTTCGGTTTCTGCTCGGCAGCATAGATCGCCGCGCCGGTCACCTTGGCGACGCCGTCGGTCCGGTCGATCCCCTTGCCGAGTAGACCCTGCACGCCGCGATCGAGCGCCGAGGGACCGTAATCGGCATCCATCTTGTGTTCGCTCATGCTGCGTCCTCCACCAGATCCGATGTCGTCAGGTCACGCAACGCGGCGACCAGCGTACGCCGGGCGAGCGGGATCTTAAAATCATTGCTGCCATAACCGCGCGCGTCGGCCAGTAAGACGTTCGCCGCCGTTTCGAACAAGGCGATCGACGGTGCCTTCCCGATCAGCACCGCTTCAACCGCCGCGTCACGCCACGGCATCGGCCCCAACCCGCCAAACGCAAGCGCAGCGCTGGTGATGATGCGATCCTCCACCGCAACGATGCCCGCCACCGATACCAGCGCAAAGGCATAGGAGGCGCGGTCACGCACCTTGCGGTAGAGTTGCTCGCCAGCGGGGGCAGGCGGCAGTTCGATATGGGTGATCAGCTCGCCGGGTTGCAGGCTGTTCTCGATCTCCGGCGTGGCGCCCGGCAGCCGGTAAAGGTCGCCGATCGCGATCCGCCGACGGTCGCCACCGGGCAGCAAGGTAATGATCGTCGCGTCCAATGCGCGCATCGCCACCGCCATGTCGCTCGGGTGCGTCGCGATGCATTCCTCGCTGGTGCCGAGTACGGCCATGATCCGGTTGAAACCGCCCTGCGCGGCGCAGCCGCTGCCGGGATCGCGCTTGTTGCAGGCGCGTGCGGTATCGTAAAAATAATAGCAGCGCGTCCGCTGGAGCAGATTGCCCCCCGTCGTCGCTTTGTTGCGCAATTGCGGTGACGCGCCCGAGAGCAACGCCCGTGCCAGCACCGGATACCGGCCACGCACCCGCGAATCCTGCGCGAGATCGCTGTTGGTGACGAGCGCGCCGATCAGCAAACCGCCCGCCGAGGTATCGGCGATTCCGCCCAAATCGAGGCGGCTGATATCGACGAGCGTATCGGGCATTTCGATCTGCAGCTTCATCAGATCGAGCAGATTGGTGCCGCCCGCGATGAAGTGCACGCCTTCGCCGGTTGCATTGACGGCGGCTTCGGCGCTGTCGGCCTTGATATAGTCGAACTGTTTCATGCGTCGGCCACTTCCATGATCGCATCAACGATGTTGGGGTAAGCCGAACAGCGGCACAGATTGCCGCTCATCCGCTCCGATATCTCCGCCTCGTCGAGCGTTACAGAATCGAGCGAGGTGCTGACATGGCTCGCCCAACCCGCCTTCACTTCATCGAGCATCGCGACGGCAGAGCAAATCTGGCCGGGCGTGCAATAGCCGCACTGGAACCCGTCATGCTTGATAAAGGCTGCCTGCATCGGGTGGAGCGCTTCCGCCGTCCCCAGCCCTTCGATCGTTACGATCTCATCATCCTGATGCATCACTGCCAAGGTCAGGCAGCTGTTGATGCGCCGCCCGTTGACCAGCACCGTGCACGCGCCGCACTGGCCGTGATCGCAGCCCTTTTTGGTGCCGGTCAGCCCGGCATGATCGCGCAGCAGATCGAGCAGCGAGGAACGAATATCGGGTTCCGCCTCGACAGCTGCACCGTTGATAGAAAAATGCATGGGAATCGCCCCTCCTGAAGAGATGCTGTAACGCGCAGCGGGTACATGGGGTTCGTGAAAAAGGATTGCCACATGAAACTGAACCGGACGGGATTAGACAAGCGGATTTCGATGCTGCGAATATTGCCCTTGTTGATACTGGCCACGCTGGCGCCCGTCCCCGCATCCGGGCAGACTGGCGCGATGACCTCGCCCGCCGCCGTAGAGAAGCCGCTCTCGCCCCCGATCGTGATCGCGCATCGCGGCGCAAGCGGGCTGCGTCCGGAACACACCATTGCTGCCTACCGACTCGCGATTGAGCAGGGCGCCGATTTCATCGAGCCCGATCTGGTGCTGACGAAGGACAATGTGTTCATCGCCCGCCACGAAAACGACATTACCGGCACCACCGATGTCAGCACCCGCCCCGAATTTGCCGGGCGCAAGACGACCAAGACCATCGACGGCGCGTCACACACCGGCTGGTTCGCCGAGGATTTCACGCTGCGTGAGATCAAGACGCTGCGCGCCAAGGAACGGCTGCCGCAGTTTCGCCCCGAGAGCGCAACATATGATGGCAGGTTCGAGATCCCGACGCTCGCCGAGGTGATTGCGCTCGCCAAGGAAGGATCGCGGCTGACTGGACGCACAATCGGCATTTACCCCGAAACCAAGCACCCCAGCTATTTCCAGTCGATCGGCAAGCCGATGGAGGCAAAGCTGGTCGCCGAACTGAAAAAGGTCGGGTGGGACAGCGCCGATGCGCCCGTCTTCATCCAGTCGTTTGAAGTCAATAATCTGAAGGCACTGAAGGGCATGACCAAGGTGCGGCTGATCCAGCTGATGGACGCCGCAGGCGGCCCCGCCGATGCCGGCAAGAATAGTGCGCCCACCAGCTACGCGGCGATGGCAACGCCCGAGGGTCTGAGAGCAATCGCAACCTATGCGTACGGTATCGGCCCCAACAAGAATGTGATCTGGGATGGCAAATTGAACCCCACTTCTGTGGTTGCCAATGCGCACGCCGCCGGGTTGCGGGTGCACCCCTGGACGTTCCGGGCAGAAAACGCCTTCCTGCCTGCGGTCTATCGAAGCGGCACCGATCCGGCGACGCACGGCGACATTACGGCCGAAATCCAAGCCTACGTGAAATTCGGGGTTGACGGTTTTTTTACTGACTTTCCGCTACAAGGAGTAAACGCCCTCAAGGCGGCGAAATAGCCGCAAGGAGACGAATTCGATGCGCAAGTTCGCTCTGTGTGCCGTCCTGCTACTCCCCGTCGCGACCGGCGGCTGCCTGGCTAAGAGTGCCATCGGCGTCGCCAGCGCACCCTTCAAAATTGCAGGCCAAACTGCCGATTGGGCCACCACGAGCCAGGACGAGGCTGACCGCAACTATGGTCGCAAGGCCCGCAAGGAAGATGCGCGCAGCGGCCGGGAGCGCAAAAAGGCTGCGGCAGCATGCCGTCGCAACCGCGACGACTGTTTCGATGCCGACGGCTATCTTCTCTGGAACGAATGAAGCGCGACAGCGATCAGCCGAACGGCCTTTCGACCACCCCGAAATTCCTCATCCGACCGTGTGCGGTGCATCATCGATCCCCAAAGTCGTCGCCATCATGCCGTCGCCCAGCCCGGTGATCAGCCGCGCGCCGCGATCAAAGGTGATGTAGCTCCACAGCCACTGCGTGCCCACGATCACCCGGCTGCGAAAATCACTGAGGTAAAAGATGTGCGCGGTTGACCAGACCAGCCACGCGCTAAAACCACCAAGCCGCACCCACCCGAAATCGGCCACGGCGCGTTTACGGCCGATGGTCGCCAGATTGCCGTAATCCTTGTAACGGAACCGCCTGGGCGGTTTGCGCCGCCGCACGGTTGCGGCAATGATCCGGGCGACATGCTGGCCCTGTTGCTTGGCCGCCGGGGCGACGCCAGGCACCGAGCGCCCATCCACCCCGGTAACCGAAGCGGTATCGCCAATCACGAAGATATCGGGATGGCCGGGCACGCTCAGATTGGGCCTGACGATCACGCGCCCGGCACGGTCTGCCGCGGCCCCCAGCCAGGTCGCCGCCGGCGATGCCTTCACCCCGGCCGCCCACACGATCACCGCGGCAGGAATACGCTGATCGCCAATCATCACCGAATCGGCGGTTACATCGGTTACCCGCGTACCCAGCCGCACTTCGACCCCCAATTTCTCGAGTGACCTCTTCGCCCTTGCCGCGAGCGACGCCGGGAAAGCCGCCAGCAATCGATCGGCCGACTGCACAAGCATGACGTGAATGCAGCTTGGCGACAAAAGCTGGAAATCGAGATCGGCGGCGTGGCGGGTCAGTTCGGCAATGGCCCCGGCCATTTCAACGCCGGTTGGCCCGCCCCCGATGACGATAAAGGTCAAGTGCTGCGTTCGCGCTTCCGGGTCGCGCTGGCGTTCGGTTTCGGCGCGCTCCATCGCGACGAGGATTTTGGATCGAACGCGAATGGCATCGTCGATCGTCTTGATACCAGGTGCATCAACCGCCCAATCCTCGCGGCCGAAATAGCTGTGGCGCGCGCCTGTTGCGATGACCAGCCCGTCATAGGGTAGCGCCGTGCCGCTATCGAGCAGCACATGGTGCGCTGCCGTATCAACCGAGACGACGCTGTCGAGCAACACGCGCGTGTTGGCGTAATTGCGCACGATCCCCCGGATCGGCGCGGCGATGTCCGCCGGAGACAGCCCTGCCGTTGCGACCTGATACAGCAATGGCTGGAACAAGTGATGGTTCTGCCGATCGACCAGGGTGACATTGGCCCGGGCGTGCCGCAACCCGCGTGCCACCGCTAGGCCGCCAAACCCCGCGCCAATAATGACAATTTCCGGTCTGCGCGGTGCCCTTTTCCCCATGCGTCCAATCTATAACCGAATGATGTGCGATCTTCATTTCAGAGTGGTGCGGTAAACGCTCAGAACCAGCCCATGACGGTGACGGGAAACGGCGTCCACCAGCCGATCCGCACGCCGGCGTGGCGCAGCGCGTATCCTGTCCAGGCATTGCACGTTCGTACCGCATCATATCGGCCTGCGCCCGTGTAGAACGCATCGTGACGGGCATAGCCACGGACATGTGCTGGACGCGCACCGTTCAGGCTCGCACGGATGAACGCGGCGAGGCGGCGATATTCGGTAGGACGCAGGATGATCACGCGCTGATCGGGATTGGGCGTGGGACGGGCAATATGCTCGACATGAACCAGCGTATCGTCGCTGCCGGTGGCGGCGTGGAGCGTGGTCGACAGACGGATGTCTGCCCAGGTCGGCGTGCCGATATAGAAGGCGCGCTCGCCCCAGCCGATCGCCAGATGCGTCCGCGCCGCCAGACGGGGATCGGCGATGTCACTTGCCCGCGCGAGCCCGCGCCAGTCGATTCCGGCGGCGACTTTCGGCACGATCAGCCCAGTATGGACGCCGTTGGTTTCGACGAAAATCTCGATGCCCTGCGCCGGGGGCCTCCATGCGGCATTCGTGGGAATTGCCCCGCCGATCATCCCTGCTGCGCCGTAACCGAAGATGGCGAGCACAAAGCCGCCGCCCACCGCCGTCGCCGTCCAGGCGAAGCTCTTGATCATTCAGTCGACGTACCTGCCAGGACGGCGGCGATCGCCAACAACACCGCGGGTCGCAACTGGACGCCGACATGGTTGCTCCGCACCTCGATTTCGCGGGCGAGCGGCTGGCCAGGTGCGCGACAGGCAAGGCCGTTCACCAGGCCATCGCTCCGGCTCCAAATCGCGGTAGAGGGCATGCTGAGCGGCGCAGCGCAGGCGGCACCCCATTGCCGAACCGCATCGCTGTCGATCCGATCGCCGGTGAACCATTCGAAGGCGCGCCAGACATTGGTATCACGCGGCTCCCCCGCAAAAGGCGAGCTGACGGTAATGACTTCACGGACAAGATCGGGGCGCTGGCCAGCGGCAAAGCGCGCCATCATCCCGCCCAGGCTGACCCCGATCAGCGTCACTTTCTCGCCGCTTTCGGCATGAATTCGCTCAATCCTCGCGATTAGCCTTGCCCCATCAGTGCCGATCGCCCTACGACCCAGATTGCGGCCGAGTTCCCACGGATAAGCGCGGTAGCCAAGCCGCGTCAGAAACCGGCGCATGACAAAATTCGATCGATCGCTGTTGACGAGGCCCGGTAGCACGAGCACCGGCCGCCCATCGCCACGCGGGGCGGTGCGCAAGCGATCGCCGGCCATCGCCAGTGTACCGATCGCCCAGGCAGCGCGCGGCCATTCGGCGGCCATGACGATGGGGGAAGGTGGTCCGTAAGCCATTACCCAGCACTCTATTTCTTGTCGTTACCAGATTATGATATGAGGCGGAGATGACAAATGACAGCCATGTCCTTGATAGTCCGCCCGAAGGCGCGGCCGCCGACTGGACGATCCCACAGGACTGGGGCCGCTTTACCGCCGCCGAACATGCCGTGTGGGATACACTCTATGCGCGGCAGGCCAAGCTGCTGCCGGGGCGGGCATCGAAGGCGTATCTACGCGGGCTCGACGCGCTGCAGCTCTCGACATCGGGCATTCCCAATTTCGAGGAGCTTTCGGAACGGCTGATGAAGCTTACCGGGTGGCAAGTCGTCGCTGTGCACGGGCTGGTGCCCGATGACGTGTTCTTCGATCACATGGCGAATCGCCGATTTGTGGCCGGAAACTTCATCCGCCGCGCCGACCAGCTCGATTATCTGCAGGAACCCGATGTGTTCCACGACGTGTTTGGCCATGTGCCGATGCTCGCCGATCCGGTATTCGCCGATTATTGCGTGGCGTATGGCGAAGGCGGCAAGCGCGCACTTGAACTGGGCGGGTTGAATTATCTCAGCCGGTTATACTGGTACACGGTCGAATTCGGGCTGATCCAGGAAGATGGCGATTTGCGGATCTATGGCTCCGGCATCGTCTCCAGCGCCGCTGAGAGCCACTTCGCGCTCGAAGACCCGAGCCCCAATCGGCTGGGCTTTGATCTCAAGCGCGTGATGCGGACCGAATACCGGATCGACGATTTCCAGCAAAATTACTTCGTCATCCCGAGCTTCGACGAATTGCTGCGCGTAACGGTCGAAACTGATTTCGCGCCATTATACGAAGCGATCAAGCCGCTGCCCGACATCCGCATCGCCGATATCCTGCCCGAAGATTTGGTCGAAGTCGAGACACGCTGCGTGGCGCCCATGGCCTGTTTCTCGATTTCGCTCGAAACGAACGGGTTCATGTAAAACTGATCGACTCAAACACTTCCGCTATTCGTGCCGCAGCGCGTCGATCGGGTTGAGGGACGCCGCCCGGCGCGCGGGGAAGAAGCCGAACACCACACCGATCAGCGCCGAGATCGCAAAAGCGATGATGTTGATCTGCAGATCGAACAGCCACGCGACCTTGAGCACTGGCACCAGCAGCGCGATCACCGCTTGCGCGACGACCAGCCCGATCAGCCCGCCAAGACACGACAGCGCAATCGCCTCGATCAGGAATTGCATCAGCACTTCGCGCGCGACCGCGCCGATCGCGAGCCGGATGCCGATTTCCCGCGTCCGCTCGGTAACGGAAACGAGCATGATGTTCATGATTCCGATTCCGCCGACGATCAGGCTGATCGAGGCGACCGCAGTAACGATGCCGGTCAACAATCCGGTTGTCGTCGCGACGGTATCGTTGATCTGTTTGGTATCGAAAACGAAGAAGTCATCGTCCTTGCCCGGCGCGATGCCGCGGCGCTCCTTGAGCAGATCGGTAAGCGTCGATTGTACCTGCGTGGTCGAATAGGCCTGATCGACGCCGACCAGCATCAGGCGAACGTCGCGATTGCCCGTCAGCCGGCGCTGCACGGTCTTGAGCGGCATCAGCAGCACATCATCCTGATCGCCCCCGAAGCCGCCCTGCCCGCGCGCCGACAGCACGCCGATCACGTCGCAACTGATCCCGGCGATACGCATCCGCGTGCCGATCGGATCGGCCTCCCGGTACAGGTTCTTCTTCACGGTATTGCCCAATAGGCACACCGATTTTCCCGCCTGCTCTTCTTGACGGGTAAAGGTACGGCCCGATGTCAAAGGCCAGGGCTGAACGCGGAAATACTCATTGTCGGTGCCATTGATCGTCGTCGACCAGTTTGCTCCTTCATAGATGGCGGTGCCCGCTGATTGCGCCTGTGCGGCCACCGCCGTTACGCCCGCAACCTGCTGGCGGATCGCGATGACATCGCCGGGCTTGAAATCGGGTGGGCGCGGGCCGCCGCCGCCGCGACCGAAACCCTGGCCGGGGCGGACCTGAAGGATATTGGTGCCAAGCGACGCGATCGACGCCTGCACCGCCGCGGTCGTCGCCTTGCCGAGCGTGACCATCGTCACCACCGCGGCCACGCCGATGATGATCCCGAGCGTCGTCAGGAACGAGCGCAATTTGTGCCGCGAGATCGAGCGGAGCGCGAGCAGGATGGTGGTGAAGAACATCAGGCACGCACCGCCGCGGTCCGCTTGCCGGTCTCGATCCGCTCGACCAGCCCGTCCTTGAAGTGGATGATCGTGTTGGCATAGGCGGCCATCTCGCCCTCATGCGTCACCATCAACACGGTAATCCCGGTCTTGCGGTTGAGATCGGTGAGCAGGTCCATGATCTCCAGCGAGCGTTCCGAATCGAGGTTGCCGGTCGGCTCGTCGGCGAGCAGGACATCGGGATTGGTGACGAGCGCCCGCGCGATCGCCACGCGTTGCTGCTGGCCACCCGACAGCTCCGCCGGGGTATGATCCCACCAGGGTGCCAGCCCGACCTTGTCGAGCGCCGCCATCGCCGCATCGTGCCGTTCCTTTCGGGCATCGCCCCGATACAGCAGCGGCAGCTCGACATTTTCGAGCGCAGTGGTGCGCGCGAGCAGGTTGAAGCCCTGAAACACGAAGCCGAGATATTTGCGGCGCAGCAGCGCGCGATCATCCCTGTCGAGCGTTTCAACAGGGTGCCCCTTGAACAGAAACGTCCCCGCACTCGGCACGTCGAGGCAGCCCAGAATATTCATCGTCGTCGATTTGCCCGAACCCGACGGCCCCATCACCGCGACGAAATCACCCGCGACAATGTCCAGGTCGACCCCCTTTAGCGCCTGAAACGCGGTTGGACCGGTACCATAGACCTTGGTGACGCCGCGCAGCGAAATCAGCACATTCGGATCGGGTGCCGACGATATCGGGGCAGGCGCGTTACTGGCCACCGCCGCCCCCGCTGCGCTGGCGACCACCACCACCGCTGCGCGCCGCACCGGGTGTCGCAGTCGCACCTGTGGCAAGCTGGCCGGTGACGACCTTCATGCCTGGCTTCAACTGGCCGCCAGTGATTTCCGTCATCGATCCATTGGTGTCGCCGGTAATCACCGACACGGGTTTCAGCGTGCCATCGGCCTGCAGGACCGAGACCGTCTGCGTCGATCCTTTGCCGATCGTCGCCGTCCGTTCCCCACCCCGGCGCAAGCGCGGCGGGCCAAAGGCGCTGGCGATACCGCCGCCCTGGGCCGCTGCATCGGTTGGCTTGAAGCGAAGCGCGGCATTGGGGATCAGCAGCACGCCGTTCTTCTCGGTCGTGGTGATGTCTGCAGTCGCCGTCATCCCTGGCCGCAGACGGATTTGCGGGTTCGATACCGCGAGCGTCGCGCTGTAGCTGACGACCTGGTTGGTCGTGGTGGTGGTCGTCGTCGCCGATTGCGCCGACAGGTTGGAGCCGAGATCGACCCGGGTGATCGTCGCCGGGAAGGTTTCGCCGGGAAAGGCATCTACCGTGAACGCCGCTTTTTGCCCCGCCTGAACCTCGCCGACATCGGCCTCATCAATCGCGACTTCGAGCTTCATCTGGGTCAGGTCCTCGGCGATCACGAACAAGGTCGGCGTGTTGAACGATGCCGCCACGGTCTGCCCCGGCTCCACCTGACGCGCGAGGATGACGCCGTTGACCGGCGAGCGGATAACGGCACGGACCAGGTTATACTGGTTCGACGACAGCGTCGCGCGCGCTGCGCCGACATTGGCCTGGGCAACCCGCAGGCTGGCAACCGCGCGGGCGCGATCGGCAACGGCTTGATCCATCTCGGTCTTCGACGGCACGCGCCCGTTCGACAAGCGGCTGACTTCCTGCAACCGCGCCAGCTGCGCCCCCGATTGCGCCAGTGTTGCCTGCGCCTGCGACACCGAGGCGATGCTGGAGCTCAGCTGCGCGCTGCTCTGGTTGACCGAATCCTGAAAGCGTTGCGGGTCGATGATCGCGATCGGCTGCCCCTTGCTCACCCGGTCGTTCACATCGACGAGCACTTTCGACACCAGCCCCGATACTTCGGAGCCAACATCGACTTGGTTGGTCGGCGCAAGCTTGCCGGTGGCCGATACCGAGACGACCAGCGCTCCCTTTTCCGCCACTTCGGTCGCATAGGTAGGCTTGGCTGCGGGCGCGAAAAATCGCATCGCGAGCAGGATCAGCAGCACCACACCAATGCCGATCAGCACCCATTTGGCGATGCGCCGCCAGGCCGGCACCTCACGCTTGCCGAGAAAATCGTTCAGATCAGTTGTGGTTGCGTCGGCCATGAGGGTTCCTGCGGCTATTTTGCGGGCGCGGAAAGAGGGGGGATGATGGGCGGATTGGTGCTGTCCCACCCGCCGCCAAGCGCGAGATAGAGCTGCACCAATGCCTGGGCCTGATCGGCCCGCGCCGTCACCAGCCCGCTTTGCGCCGATAACAGCGCGCTTTCGGTGTTGTTGAGCGTGGTGATGTCGGTCAGCCCCGAGCGATACTGGCTGCGAGCGAGGATCGCGGCATTGGTCGACGCATCGAGGGCCACCGCGAATTCGCGCTGCCGCGCCTCGGCGGTCGCAAGCGCCGTCAGCGCATTCTCCACATCCTCGAGCGCGGTCAGCACGGTGCTTTTGTACGCCGCGAACGATTCTTCGGCGGCGGCGCGGCGGCTGCGGACGACTGACCGGTTGCGGCCAGCATCGAAAATCGTCTGCGCGAGGTTGGCGAACACCCGGCCGGTGATGATATCAGTCAGCGAGCTTACCATCCCGGCATTGGTGCTCAGGCTCGTCGACAGGCTGAGCCCCGGAAGCAGCGCGGCTTTGGCAACGCCGATCTGCGCGGTAGCGGCGGCGAGATTGCGCTCTGCTGCGCGGACATCCGGGCGCAGGCGGATGATGTCAGCGGGAAGCCCGACCGGTACGGCGGTTGGCCCGCTGGGAATCGGTTTGGTCGCCGCCAGATCAGCCTTCAACGCGCCGGGCGCTTGCCCGGTCAGCACACCGAGCCGGTTGGCGGCCTGCTGAAAATTCTGCTCGAATGACGGCACCTGCGCCGCCGTCTGCGCACGCTGTGATCGCGATTGCTCGGCATCGAGCGATGACACGAGCCCGGCCTGCACGCGGAAACCGGCGATTTCCAGATTATCGTCCTGGATCGTCAGGCTGCCCCGGGCAATCTCCAGACTTGCCTGCGCTGACCGCGCGATAATGTAATTCCGCGCGACCTCAGCCGCGATCGCGCTTTGGACATTGGCGAGGGTGAACGCAGTCGCGGCAAGCGAGCCGCGTGATGCTTCTACCCCGCGCCGCACGCCGCCGAACAGATCGACCTGATAGGACGCATCGGCGCTGATCGCGTAATTCTCGTTGACGATACCGGCATTGGTGATGTTGCCGAAACTCCGCCCGCGCACGTTGATGTTGCGCGAATAGCCTGCCGACGCGCTGACGGTCGGGAACAAGCTCGATCGCGACTGGACGAGCGCCTCACGCGCCTGACGCAACCGGGCAACCGCCTGTTCGATGTCGAGATTTTGCTTGAGCGCGAGATCGATGATCGCGGTCAACTGCGGATCGTTGAAACTGGTCCACCAGCGTTGACCATCACCCACCGCGCCGGGGGGGGCCGGTGTAGAATAGGTCTCGGGCACCGCCAGCTTGCCGGGCGTCGGCGGGGCATAATCGGGCCCGACCGCGCAGGCGCTGAGCGAGAGCCCGACCGAAAGGATGAGAATGACTTGGGGTCGGCACATGACGCTCTACTGACGCGCTGTTGTCCGAACGTCCACGGATATATTGTCGCAAAGTTTGCCAACGCCCAGCGATCTGCCGACCCGAGGGCAGTGGTTGCCTGCCCAATCGAATCTCGATACAATCATCGCGAGGGGAGTTTGGGGAGGATGTTTAAAGGGTTGAGACCCCGCTGTCGATTTGCGGCGGGCGGGTTGCAGACCTGGCGGCGATTGTCGGCGGGTTGTTGCGGCGCACTCTCGCTGTGCGCTGCCCTACCGGTTGTTGCACAGCAATCAACGCCAGCCGAACCGGAGCGGGCTCTACCAAGTACCGCTGCCACAGCGACGGTCACGGCCCCCACTTTGCCGTCGACCGCTGTCGGGCCGACTGAGATGTGCTGCATGCTCGCCGGCGGGTCGGTCGTCCAACTTGAGATCATGGCCGGGCTCGATTCGAAGACGACAAAGATCAGCGATCGGTTTCCGATCCGAGTGACCGCGCCGGTCTATGTCGGCGATCGGCTGGTTATCCCGAAGGACACCGCGGGTGTCGGGGAGGTCATCCACGCGGCCAAGGCGCGCGCCATGGGCAAGGCGGGCGAACTGCTGCTTGTCGCCCGCTACTTGACGGTTGGCGACAAGCAAGTCCCGCTCCGGGGTTTTCGGCTCGGCGGCCAGGGCAACGACAATACTGGACTAGCGCTCGGTCTCAGTACCGCAGTCGCACCGCTCGCTTTCGTGGTCACTGGAGGCGAGAAACGCGTCCTGCCAGGCATGCCGGGCATCGCCAAGATTGCCGTCGACACCCAGCTTGCGGAATTCAAAGGAGCAGCTGCGGCGGATAGCTTGCGGTCTGGCGCAACACCGCAACCTCAGACAGAAACCGCGCCAACAACCAAGTCTTCACCACAGGAGAGCAACAAATGAGGCTGATTAATCTATTCCCGGTGGCCCTGCTGATCGCTACCCCGGCTGTGGGTCAGCAAGCGGCATCGACGCCGTCAATGGCACCAGCGCCAACGACCAAGATCGCCGATATGTTTGATCCTGCCCCTGCCGATAAGGGCCAGATCATTTTTTATCGTCCGGGCGGCGCCGGCGGCCTGGTTGGCTGCATGGTTCGCGAAGGCGAAGGTGCCGATGAAAAGCACCTGTCGAAGCTCACGGGCAATCGCTATTTCGTTCACATTACCGAACCAGGCGTCCACAAATATTGGGTAAAGAGCGAGGCCACCGATCGCCTTGCTCTCGAAATCGAACCCGGCGAAACCTATTTCGTAAAGTGCAAGATCACAATGGGGATGTTCGTGGGTCGCCCCAATCTTTCGCCGTCGGACATCACCGAATTCCAGACCAAGCAAAAGAAGCTGAAGGTGATGGTCGCAGCGGAGTCTAACGACAAGGACGATGACGCAACGCCCACCAAGTCCTAGGCGTCCCGCCGAAACAGCGTAGCAGCGGTGCCGCGAGCATCGCTGCTACCCGATCTCCAGAATCACCGCGTCCACCGCTAGGCTGTCGCCCGGCGCCGCACTTACCGATTTCACGACGCCCGATTTTTCGGCGCGCAGGATGTTTTCCATCTTCATCGCCTCAACGACTGCGAGCGGCTGGCCGAGCTCGACCTTGTCGCCTGCCGCAACATCGAGCCGCATCAACAGCCCCGGCATCGGGCAGAGGAGGAAGCGCGACAGATCGGGCGGCACTTTCTCGATCAGGTGGCGCGCATAGGGCGCGACATGGGCGGGCAGCACGCGCGCGACATGGCTCGCGCCGCGCGTCGTCAATTTGAAGCCGGTGCGCGTCCGGGCGATGCGGACGATCAGCGGCTCGCCGTCAATCTCGGCCTCCACGACGCGGTCGCCGGGCGTGTATTCCATCGCCAGATCGAGCGGGGTGCCGTCGACGGTGATCTCGTCTTCATCGAGTTCGATATTGTGATCAGTGCCGCCGATCCGCACCGTCCAGTCGGCGGGAGGCTGGAGCCGGTCACCGAGCTGGCCATCGGCGCGCCGCGCCCGATCCGCCTCGGCGGTGGCGGCGAACGCTGCGATCGCGGCGAGCGAGCGGAGCAGATCGGGGCCGGCAGGCGCGCCGTGAAACCCTTGCGGATATTCCTCGGCGATGAAGCCCGTCGTGATGTTGCCCGATCGAAACCGCGAGTGCTGCATCAGCGCGGAGAGGAAATCGAGGTTATTCCCCGGCCCTTCGATCTCGAACGCATCGAGGGCGGCGATCTGCGTGTCGATCGCTTCCAGCCGCGTGGGCGCCCAGGTGATCAGTTTGGCGATCATCGGATCGTAGAAAATGCTGACCTCGCCACCTTCGCGGACACCGTCATCGACGCGGGTGTAGGGCTGTCCTACCTCTGCTTCCTCGTCACCCCCGCGAAGGCGGGGGTCCAGCTGCCTGTCGCCGTCGGAAGAAGAAGAAGCTGGATCCCCGCCTTCGCGGGGATGACGGGTAAGGGAGTCGTAAGGAGTCCCCTCACTCTCAGGTGGATTATACCGCACCAGCCGTCCGGTGCTGGGCAGGAAACCGCGATACGGGTCCTCGGCATAGACACGGTTCTCGATCGACCAGCCATTGATGCCGATATCGGCTTGCGTGAACGGCAGCTTCTCACCTGCCGCGACGCGGATCATCTTTTCGACCAGATCGATGCCGGTGATCGCTTCGGTAACCGGATGCTCTACCTGGAGCCGCGTGTTCATCTCGAGGAAGTAAAAGCTTTCGCCCGTGGTATCGGCGCCCGAGACGATCAGCTCGACCGTGCCCGCCGAGTAATAGCCGACCGCGCGGGCCAGCGCGACGGCCTGCTCGCCCATGCTTTTGCGCATCTTCGGCGTGACAAAGGGCGACGGCGCTTCCTCGACCACTTTCTGGTGGCGGCGCTGAATGCTGCACTCGCGCTCGTTGAGGTAAAGGATGTTGCCGTGCTGATCGCCAAGCAGCTGAATTTCGATGTGGCGCGGGCTTTCGATGAATTTTTCGATGAACACGCGGTCATCGCCGAAGCTCGCCAGCCCCTCGCGCTTGGTCGCCTCGAAACCCTCGCGCACGTCCTGTTCGGAATAAGCCAGCCGCATCCCCTTGCCGCCGCCGCCCGCCGACGCCTTCATCATGACGGGGAAGCCGATGTCCTTGGCGATCTTCACCGCTTCGTCGGTATCAGCAATCTCACCCAGAAAGCCGGGGACGACGTTGACGCCTGCCGCCTTGGCGAGCTTCTTCGATTCGATCTTGTCGCCCATCGCCGCAATCGCGCCCGGCGGCGGGCCGACGAACGCGATCCCCGCTTCCGCACACGCCCTCGCAAAGCTCTCACGTTCCGACAGGAAGCCGTAGCCGGGATGGATACAGTCCGCGCCGGTTGCCTTGGCAGCGGCGAGGATGAGATCCGCCTTCAGATAGCTCTCCGCGGCGGGCGCTGGCCCGAGTCGAACCGCCTCATCAGCCATCAGCACATGGGGGGAACGCGCATCGGCATCGGAATAAACAGCGACAGTCTGCAGGCCCATCCGCTTGGCGGTACGGAATACGCGGCAGGCAATTTCGCCACGATTGGCGACCAGGATTTTCTTGAGCATCACGTTCGACCGAAGTCCTTTGAATGAATCTGCGTCGCCACCCTTACAGCGCGATTAGTTTCCTGCCACCACCGGATACAGCGCCCGCAGCGCCGCGAGTGCGGCACCGTGGTAGATCGTCGCATGCGTCTCATTACGGCGCGGGGCGTAGGTCCAGTCGAGCGTTGGCGGCGCGCTTGCTTTCAACGCAGCAGCAAAACCATCCACGCCCATGCCCTTTTCATCGGCGACGGTCAGCCACAGCCAACGTCGTTGCACATCACCCGCCCGCAACAAGCCCGGCGCCAGCGCGGTGAGCGATTCATTGTCCCACCACAGGCTGGGGCTGATCGCGATGTAGCGATCGAACAGCGCGGGCGTGCGCAGCAAGGTTTCAACCACGAACAGTCCGGCGAGCGATTCGCCGATCAGGCCGTCATCGCCGCTCGTGCGGTAATGCGCAGCGACCCATGGCTTCACCTCATTTGCAATGTACCGCCGGAACCGCGCCGAGTGGCCCGCGGTCGGATAATCCGCCTTCAGCTTGGCATCGCTCGTCGGAAAGGCGAGTTCGTTGCGGCGATCGACCGTTTCGATCCCCACCACGATCACATCCTGCGTCGTACCCACGATTGTGCCGAGCTGCGCCAGCCCGCTGATGTGGTGGAAATCCTGCTCCACCCCGCCATCGAGCAGATACAGCACCGGATAGGTCTTGCCACTGGTCGCATAGCCCGGCGGCAGCCAGATATTCATCGTACGATCCGTGCCCATCACCGCCGACGGCAGGCGATAGGATTGGCCGATGACGATGGGGGTGCCGGACTGAGCCGCAGCCGGCGCAGCGACCGCCAGCAGCAACAGCATCGTGAGCAATCGAACGATCATTGCTGAGCCGCGAAGTCTTTAAGCCACTTGGTGCGCTCGCGCGTCATCGCGGCCTTGCAGCCATAGAGCAGCATCGGCTGCGCACTGCCGCCGCGCATTTCCAATGATTCAGCGGCGCATTGCGCATCGCGGAAAGCGATCCAGGCGCGCTGGGAATCAAGCAGCCCATCGGCATAACGGCGTTCGGCGACGCTCATCGGCGGGCTCTCGACGTCACGCGCTTTTGCCTTGGCAAGGGTGATCTTCCACTGCGCGTTCAACGCTGCGTCGGCACGCTTATAGGCTTCGGCTGCACACATCGTCATCGCCGATTGCGAGATGGCGTTGTCGCAAGGCTCGGCGGGCGCTGCGGCGGCGAGGAGCAACAGCGCGGCAATCATTCCGCTGCCACCGCCCGCATCGGCTCCTCACCCTCCATCGGGCGCAGGCCGAGCTTTTCGAACATCGCGCCATCGGCACTGTCGCCGCGGTTGCCGGTGGTGAGCAATTTGTCGCCCGTGAAGATCGAGTTCGCGCCTGCCATGAAGCACAGCGCCTGCGTGGCCTCGCTCATGCTTTCGCGCCCCGCCGACAAGCGCACCATGCTGAGCGGCATCGTGATCCGCGCGACGGCGACTGTCCGCACGAATTCGATATCGTCGATTTTCGCCAGCGGCGTATCGGCGAGCATATCCCCGAGCACCGTGCCCTTTACCGGTACCAGCGCGTTGACGGGCACGCTTTCCGGGTGGCGCGGCAGCGTGGCGAGCGCGTGAACGAAGCCGACGCGATCCGACCGGGTTTCCCCCATGCCAACGATCCCACCGCAGCACACATTGATCCCGGCCGCACGGACATGCTCGAGCGTATCGAGCCGATCCTGGAAGGTCCGCGTGGTGATGACGTTGCCGTAATTCTCCGGCGAGGTATCGATATTGTGGTTGTAATAATCGAGCCCGGCATCGGCGAGCTGCGTCGCCTGATGCGGCTCCAGCATGCCGAGCGTCATGCAGGTTTCCAGCCCCATCGCCTTCACGCCCGCCACCATCTGCACCACCGCGTCCATGTCGCGGTCCTTGGGGTTGCGCCAGGCCGCCCCCATGCAAAAACGCTGCGATCCGCTCGCCTTGGCCTCGGCGGCGGCAGCGAGCACGGTTTCGACCTCCATCAGCTTGTCGGCCTTCAGCCCGCTGTCTGCGGACATGCTTTGCGAGCAATAGCCGCAATCCTCCGGGCAGCCGCCAGTCTTGATCGACAAGAGCGTGCACAGCTGCACCTCTCCGGCCGCATGATGCGCGCGGTGGACAGCTTGCGCCTGCCACATCAACTCGTCGAACGGCAGATCGAACAGATCGGCGATTTCAACGCGGGTCCAGTCGGTACGGATCAATTGAACACCCTTCCAATTTCACTCATGAACATGCCCAGCCCGGTTGCGAACGTGGCAGTTGCGATCGATCGTTCCCACGCAAAAAACATACGCAACTTCTTGCCCGTTTTTCGATGGTCGATGATATGGTTCATCGCACCGAACCCCGCTGTCGCAGACATTGCAACCAGCACGAGACCAATCACGATCATCGTGCCCCCTCTGCCGCCCTGAATCCAGGTGAGAATAGCCCCCAGCGCCACCAGCGCGATTGTGCTGAGATGCTTGAAATAATCATATTCGAGCAGCAACCAATCGACGCGCGCGGCACCGCTGATCTGATCGTCCGGCAGTTCACTCATTCGGCCGCCTCCTGTTCGGGTGGCATATTATGCCCCAGCAGTTTTAGCACTTCGCCCGCAGCATTGATGAGGTTGGTGCCGGGACCGAAGATTGCCTGAACACCTGCCTCCCGCAGAAAATCATAATCCTGTGCGGGGATGACGCCGCCGACGATCACCTTGATGTCGCTGCGCCCGGCATCACGGAGCAGACCGATCAGCTCGGGGATCAACGTCTTGTGCCCCGCCGCGAGCGACGATGCGCCGACGACATCGACATCATGTGCGATTGCGAGCGCCGCCGCTTCTCGGGGGGTCTGGAATAGGGGCCCAGGCACGATCTCGAATCCCAGATCGCCGAACATGCTGCTCACCAGATTGGCGCCGCGATCATGCCCGTCCTGCCCCATTTTGGCGACAAGCATGCGCGGTTTGCGGCCCATCCGGCGTTCGGTGGCGTCGACGCCATCAATCAGATTGGCCCACCGCGCGTCATCACCATAGGCACCGCCATAAATGCCGCTGACGGGCGTCGGATTGGTCGAATGACGGCCGAACACATCCTCCATCGCGGACGAAATCTCGCCCAGCGTGGCGCGAGCGCGCGCGGCATCGACGGCCAGGGCGAGGAGGTTCGCATTTCCGCGCGCCCCTTCGCGCAACGCATCGAGTGCCGCCCGGCAGGCATCCTCATCTCGTGCCGCCTTGGTGCGCTCGATCCGGGCGATCTGCCCGGCGCGGACCGCGACGTTGTCGACGTCGAGAATATCGATCGAATCTTGCTCGGCGAGCTGATATTTGTTCACGCCGACGATCACATCCTCGCCGCGATCGACGCGGGCCTGGCGGGCGGTAGCGGCTTCCTCGATCATCGCCTTGGGCCAGCCCTTGGCGACAGCGTTCGCCATACCGCCCTCACCTTCGACGCGCTCGATGATCGCCCAAGCCTTGTCGACCAACTCGCTCGTCAACGCTTCGACATAATAGCTGCCACCAAGCGGATCGACGACCTTGGTGATGCCGGTTTCCTCCTGCAGCACGATCTGCGTGTTACGCGCGATGCGCGCCGAAAAATCAGTGGGAAGCGCGATCGCTTCGTCGAGCGCGTTGGTGTGGAGCGACTGCGTACCGCCAAGCGCCGCCGCCATCGCCTCCACCGTCGTGCGGATGACGTTGTTATAAGGGTCCTGCTCGGTCAGCGACACGCCCGACGTCTGGCAATGCGTGCGGAGCATCTTGGAGCGTTCGTCCTTCGCGCCGAGATCAGTCATTACCCGGTGCCAAAGCGTGCGCGCCGCGCGCAGCTTTGCCACTTCCATGAAGAAGTTCATGCCGATCGCAAAGAAGAAGCTCAAACGGCCGGCGAACGCATCGATATCGAGGCCAGCGGCCATCGCTGCCTTGGCATATTCGCGGCCGTCGGCGATCGTGAAGGCAAGCTCCTGCACCTGGGTCGCGCCGGCTTCCTGCATGTGATAGCCGCTGATCGAGATGCTGTTGAATTTCGGCATGTTGGCCGAGGTATAGGCGATGATATCCGCAATGATCCGCATCGAAGGTTCGGGCGGATAAATGTACGTGTTGCGGACCATGAACTCCTTCAGAATGTCGTTCTGGATCGTGCCGTCGAGCTGCGCCTGCGGCACGCCCTGTTCTTCGCCCGCGACGATGAAGAAGGCGAGGATCGGGATCACCGCGCCGTTCATCGTCATGCTGACGCTCATCTTGTCGAGCGGGATGCCGTCGAACAGGATCTTCATGTCCTCGACCGAATCGATCGCGACGCCGGCCTTGCCGACATCGCCGGTGACGCGGGGATGATCCGAATCATAGCCGCGGTGGGTGGCAAGATCGAACGCGACGCTTAAGCCCTTTTGCCCGGCGGCGAGATTGCGACGGTAAAAGGCGTTCGAGGCCTCAGCTGTCGAAAAGCCTGCATATTGCCGGATCGTCCAGGGCCGCCCCGCATACATCGACGCGCGCACCCCGCGGGTGAACGGCGCGAAACCGGGGAGGCCGGGATCATCGCGCACGTCAGCGGCGGTGTAGAGTGGCTTCACCGAAATTCCCTCCGGCGTGTGCCAGGTGAGATCGGCGCCTTTCACTTCCTTGGCGGCGAGGGCCTGCCAGTCAGCGAGGGTGGGTTGAGTAGGAGATTCTTCGCTCATTCCGTATCCCTACCCGTTCGTGTCGAGCGAAGTCGAGACACCCTGCGCAGCGCATGGCCCCTTCGACTGCCTGCTAAGGCAGTCGCTCAGGACAGGCTTCGACTTCGCTCAGGCCGAACCGGTCGGCGTTATTGCCCCTTGAACACCGCTTTCCGCTTTTGCAGGAAACTCACCGCGCCTTCGACTGCATCTGCGGTCTGCCCCGCGATAGACTGGCGATCGGCCTCGCCCGCCATCGCGGTGGCGTAATCGCTCTCCAGCGCTGCAGCCAAGCCCTGCCGCATCAGCCCCAGTGCGACCGTCGGACCAGCCGCAAGCCGCGTCGCCAGTGTCATCGCCTCTTCCAACAGCACTGCATCGGGCACGCATTTATACACCAGCCCCCATTCGGCCGCCTTGGGGCCATGGATTCGCTCGCCGAGCAACATCATCTCGGTCGCGCGCGCCTTGCCGACCAGCCGCGCGAGCATCCACGATGCGCCGCCATCGGGCACCAGTCCGATATTGACGAAGGCCTGCAGGAAATACCCGCTCTCGCCCGCGATGCAGAAATCGGCTGCCAGCGCGAGGCTGCAGCCGATGCCCGCCGCGGGGCCATTGACCGCGCTGACAATCGGCACGCTGGCGTTCGCGATCTTGAGCATGGTCGGGTTGTAACTGTTGGTGAGCGATTGCTTCGCGCGATCGGCAGGCGATGCTTGGCTCTGATCACGCCCCGCAAGATCAGCGCCAGAACAGAACGCCCGTCCCTCGCCGGTGATCAGCACTGCCCGCGCGCCATCCAGATTCTCGAGCGCGTGGCCGATTTCCACGAACATCTGCGGCGGTGCTGCGTTGAGCCGCTCGGGCCGGTTGAGGGTGAGGACCAGCACATCGCCCTGGCGCTCGGCACGGATCATTTCATAGGTCATCGCGCATCCCCTCTTCCCGAATTGCATCGACTGGTTTTCAAGGCGCAGTATGCTGGAAAATCGCCCTTGATGCAACCAGCGCTCTAGGTTTCGAAGATCGGGTATGGCGCAACAAATGGCGACGCTACGGCATCCCCGCGCTTCCCGCGCGTCTCAATGCCCCTTCGGCGTTTCCATGATCTCGGTCAGCACGCCGCCCATGTCCTTGGGATGCACGAAGAAGATCAGCGTGCCATGTGCCCCGATTCGCGGCTCGCCGAGGACCTTGGCGCCCTTGGCCTCGAACCACGCCTTGGCCGCATGGATATCGGGCACTTCATAGCAGACATGGTGCTGCCCCCCCGCCGGATTCTTGGCGAGGAAACCGTGGATCGGGGATGCCTCGCCCAGCGGCTCGATCAGCTCGATCTGGGTGTTGGGCGTATCGACGAAGCACACCTTTACCCC
The DNA here is from genome assembly GCA_002280555.1 of Sphingomonas sp. 32-62-10. GTDB lineage: Bacteria > Pseudomonadota > Alphaproteobacteria > Sphingomonadales > Sphingomonadaceae > Sphingomonas. Next base: position 980 of record NCEE01000023.1, on the reverse strand, counting down.
TTGCGCGGGCAGATCGAAGGGTTCGGGCGTCGCGACGCCGATATGATTGAGGCGGCCGAGTTTCACTTTTACCTCTCTGCCTTGACGGGTTTCGGCACGACACCGAATTCATAGCCACACGCCGTCAGCACATCCTTGATGCCGCCGCCGCCATTCGGCCCGTCGAACGTGAGCGATACCGGCGACTCGCCATCAGTGGTGGCAATGGAGATCGTCTTCGCCCCGTTCATCGCGACGGTCAGTTGCGTGACTGCCGCCGTCGCTCGGTTCATGATCGCGGTGCCCGGAAACTCCCAAGGCGTAACGATTGGCGCGCCGCCATCGATGCCGACCGATACGGCATGGTCCGGCGCAGCGGCGATGCCCGCGCGGATGCGCATTTGAATTGACACCACCGGTTCCGCCACTCGGTCACACCGAACCACAAGCCGCGCATTACGATCCGCCGTCATCACAGAGGCCGACACCGAACTCGGGCCTCCCGCCGGATCGGCGCGGGTCACCGGTGTCCATGGTGCTACAGGTGGTTGCGGCGCGGGCGGCGCGACAGTCAACTGAAGAAGCGCTATCAATACAGCAACCATCGTTATTTCCTTCAGCGCTGCGAATGGGCGTTGTTCAGCATTTAATATTGATAGAAAACAGGTATTTATAACGGAATATTGTCATGCTTCTTCCAAGGGTTCTCGAGCTGCTTATTCCGCAGCTTCCGTAACCCCAGCGCCACACGCCGCCGTGTTGAATGCGGCTGGATCACCTCATCGATAAAGCCCTTCGATGCCGCCACAAACGGGTTGGCGAACCGCGCTTCATATTCCGCCGTCCGCTCGGCGATCTCTTCGGGCGTTTTCCCGCGGAAGATGATCTCCACCGCGCCTTTCGCACCCATCACCGCGATTTCCGCCGTCGGCCAAGCATAGTTCAAATCGCCGCGCAGATGCTTCGACGCCATCACGTCATACGCACCACCATAAGCCTTG
>NCEE01000039.1 GCA_002280555.1 Sphingomonas sp. 32-62-10 | reverse complement strand
GAGAAGTTCGATGTGCAGGTCACCCCTGCTGCGGGCGAACCACCGCTTTTGGCGGACATAGCCGCTGACGAGCGTGCGGCCGCCGTCAGCCTTGACCTTCACCCAGAGAATATAAATCGACGAGTTCGGGTCAATTTGGACCGGAATATCGACGCGGGTCGAACGCGCGTCGGCAGGTGCCGCGGCGATGAGCGCGGCAGGCGCAATCGCGCCAAGAAGCAAGTGTCGCATGGAATGAGAATCCTGAAAATGCCAGTATCGGCACCGGAATCACCGGCGCGCTTAAAGCTGGGTTTTCAGGCTGCGGGCGGCTCCGTGAGCGGAGCGAGAGCGAGCGAGCGCATCGGCAGAACGATGAGCGGCATAATCGCCGCCTTGCCGTCCCAGACCTCTAGCGAGGCGGAATCAGAATCCGTAGCCAGCGCTACGCCGCAATGGTGATGGACCAAGGCATGACAAGGCGATCCGCCGTTCTGCTCCGGGTCCTGTTGATTGCCGCCATCAGCATGATCATGCATGTCGAGAACTTCGATGCCGTGTCCGGCCAGTAGATTGTCGGCATGCGCAGTTTCAGGCGCGGCGACGCCGCCAAACAAAATGGCAAATATCAGGAACATCGAGAAGAGCCGAACCCGCATGGTAGCGCGCCTACCAGTCACCTTCAAAGTCGGCAAGAAAATGTTCACGACTTATCGTTCATTCTTGCCAGAAGGTCTTGCGGAATTGGCATCGGACGAAAGGCGCTAACTTTCGAGGGGCCCGTGTTTCCAACAGGTAAACGCCCAGAAATCGCGCCTAACGGCGCGAGCACAATACGCAGGCATTGCCCTATTGCCTCACGAAGGTCTCGTTCGTGCAACGCATAGCGGAGCATCGCCCAGTGACTGGTCAGATGGAGCGTGAGGTAGGGCTGTGATATAATATGCGTCCGCTCAAGAGCTTGCCAGGCGGCCGTGCTATCGCGACCCGCACAGGCTGCCTCAAAGGACGCTATCTCAGCGGCAATCAGCTCAAGGGCATCGTAACGTGTCATGCGATCACCCCCTCAATTTCCGCACCGAAGGGCGGAATATCGGTATGCGGCCGATGCCAAACAACGCACAATCGCTGCTGGAGCCAGATCGGGCAGTTTGCTGATGGCTCCAAAGCACGTTCAGACGGCGATGCTGCAAATCGCTTCATCACGTCAGAAGATCCTGAGTGCATGGGTGTCTACCAGTGCCTTTCATTGGCGCACCAACCTCAGGCCATTGGCGACTACAAGAAGGCTCGCCCCCATATCGGCGAATACGGCCATCCACATCGTTCCATACCCAAGCATGGTGAGCGCCAGAAAGATGGCCTTGATACCGAGTGCTAAAGTGATGTTCTGGATAAGCACGATCCGGGTCGTGCGGGAAATACGCACGAAGCGCGCGATCTTGTTGAGATCGTCGTCCATCAAGGCGACGTCGGCAGTCTCGATTGCGGTATCCGAACCGGCAGCCCCCATCGCAAAGCCAATATCGGCGCGCGCGAGTGCGGGAGCGTCGTTGATGCCGTCACCGACCATGCCGACGAACCGGCCCTCGCGGATATAGCGTTCGATCGCTTGAAGCTTGTCTTCGGGCAGTTGGTCGCCAAGCGCTTCATCGATCCCGACCTGATGGGCGATAGCAGTCGCCGTTCGCGCATTGTCGCCGGTGAGCATGACGGTCTCGATACCGAGCTCGCGCAACGACTGAATGGCAACACGGCTGCTATCTTTAATCGTATCGGCGACGGCGAAGAGAATGAGCGGTTGCTTGCCATCTGTCAGAACGATGACAGTTTTTCCCTGCTCTTCCAGTGCCGCGATCTGCATTTCAATTGCCGGGGAGCAGATACCAGTTTCGTGGATCAGCCGGTGATTGCCGAGCAAATAGTCCACGCCGCCGACCGCGCCCTCAACTCCGCGGCCCGGCAGGGCGCTAAAGCCGGTCACTTCGAGTAACGCTGTGCCAGACTTTCGACCAGCTTCAGCAATTGCAAAAGAGACCGGATGGTCGGAACGTGCAGCGAGGCTGGTTGCAATGCTCAGGCCGTCAATGCCGTCGCCTTGTCCGAACCGCACTGTGTCGGTCAGCGCCGGTTTTCCGTGCGTGATCGTCCCGGTCTTATCGAGAGCAAGAATGGCCAGCTTGTGGCCTTGCTCGAGATAAACTCCGCCCTTGATCAGGATACCCCGGCGCGCCGCCGCCGCCAGCCCGCTGACGATGGTGACCGGCGTCGAGATGACCAAAGCACAAGGACACGCGACTACAAGCAAAACCAGCGCTTTATAGACCCAATCAAGCCAACTGCCTCCGAGCAGGAGCGGCGGAATGAGGGCAACGGCAACCGCGACCAGAAACACGACCGGCGTGTAGATGCGAGCGAACTGGTCGACGAAGCGCTGGGTCGGCGCACGGGCGCCTTGTGCGGATTCCACGGCCTGAATGATCCGGGCAAGCGTCGAGTGACCGGCATCGGCGGTGACTCTATATTCGAAGGAACCGGCTCCATTGAGAGTGCCGGCAAACACCTGGTCGCCCGGCGTCTTTTCGACTGGCATGCTTTCGCCGGTGATAGCTGCCTGATTAATCGTCGAATGGCCGCTGACGATGGTGCCGTCGAGTGCGACGCGCTGTCCTGGCTTGATCCGGACAACGTCGCCGATCACGACGGTCGCTGCCGGCCGATCGATCCATGAGCCATCCGGTTGATGGACGGTGGCATGGTCCGGGGCAAGTTGAACAAGGCTGCGAATGGCGTTGCGGGCACGATCTAGCGATTTCGCTTCGATCAGCTCGGCTATGGCGAACAGCACCATCACCATGGCCGCCTCGGGCCACTGACGAATAAGGAGCGCGCCCGTCACGGCGATACTCATCAGCGCGTTCATATTGAGATTGCCGTGGCGCAGCGCAACCCAGCCCTTACGATAGGTATCGAGACCGCAGACGACGACGCCGAACAGGGCGACCAGGGCGACCGCCCATTCGGGAAAACCGGACCAATGGAAGACCTCGGCGACTAATGCCGCGACGCCACCAACGGCGTAGGGCCACCACGGCTTTGCAGCTTCCTCTTGAGGCACCTCTTCGCCGGTAGGGTCAAAGAGCTCGGCGTCCATGCCAAGGTCACGAATGGCTACCCGAACCGCGGGCAATGCACCGGTCTGATGGGCAACCGTCAGCATGCGCTGCATCAGATTGAATTCGAGCGCGTGGACCTCGCCCATGGCGCCGAGCTTCTTGCGGATCAGCGCTTCTTCGGTCGGGCAATCCATCTGGGTAATGCGCAGACGGGTGACAGTGCCGCCCCCGGTGACATTCGATAGCGACGACGCAGCCGTCTCGTCCATGGATGTAAATGCTGAACAAGAACTGCAGGTGGTGTCGGCCATCGGGCTACTCCGTCACGCCGTCGACGCCTTGCGGGCCAGCCTGTCGTTATACCATCCTCCTGCCAAGATGGCCGCAACCGTCAGCAATTGCGCACCAATCGACTGCCAGGTCGGGAACAGTCCCAGCACCGGAACGCGGGGTATATAGGCGAACGGGGCAATGTCGATGATCCCTGCCTCCTGCAATGCGGATACACCCTTGCCGGCGAGGACGACCGCAAGCACCGCGATAAGCCAGGAGCTGTATTTGAAGAATTCGCCCACTGGGAGCTGAGCACTGAACCGCAACATGGCCCAGGCGATCAGCGCCAGAACAACGACAGCTAAAGTGGCACCGGCCAGTATGACCGCGCCGTTTCCTTGGGCGGTCAGCGCCGCATAGAACAGGATGGTCTCGAAAACCTCGCGGTAGACCACGATGAAGGCGAGGAGGAACAGAAACCACGCGGAGCTGCGTGACAGCGCCTTGCCGAGCGTCTCATTGATATAGCGCTGCCATTCCCCGGCTTGCGACTTGCCGTGCATCCAGATGCCGACGGACAGCAGGACCACGGCGGCGAACAGGGAGCCGAAGCCTTCGGTCAGCTCCCGGCTCGCACCACTGATGCCGATAAAAAAGGTAGCAATGGCCCAGGTCAACGCTCCCGCGGCGAGGGCTGCGACCCATCCAACGTGAACATGACGAACCATCTCGCCGCGATCCGCCTTGCGCAGAAAGGCGATCATGGCGACGACGATCAGCAGTGCTTCCACGCCCTCGCGCAGCAGGATGGTGAATGCGCCAATGAAGGTAGATGCCGTGCTGGCGGCATCGGGCGACAGCACCGCTTCAGCATCGCTGAACAAACCATCTAGGATAGCGATCCTATCCTTGATGCCATCTGTGGATTCTCCGCGGCCAATGGCGGCGCGCAGGTTGCCCATTTCGGTCTCAATCCGCCCCATCAGCGTCGCATCGCGCGCCGCAAGCGCCGGCTCGACCGGCTCGAATCCGTCAAGGTATGCTGACAGCGCGAGTTTCTTGGCGGTTTCTCTGTCGCCAGCCTCGTATGCTGCAAGGCTCGCCTGCAACTTCTCATGTGCGACAGTCAGTGACCCAGCACGCACTTCGGTCACGGCTTCGGGATGTGCACGCAGATAGCCAAGGACCGCATCAGCCTTGTCGGGACCAATCTGCCGCCCGAGGGACGCAGGCGTCATCCCGGCGAGGGCTGCAAGATTGGGAACCTCGTCATGCAAGGCAGCATCGCTCTTCCAGAGCTTCTCGCCCTTGCCGGCATCGGGAAAGGCAAAGCGGCCGATGTAGAATGCAAGGTCCCAGCGGTCCTGCGAAGGCAATTCGGAGAAACTGCGCATGGCCGTCCCATCGAGGCCCTGGCCGATCACTTGATAGAGGGCAAAAGGGCTTCTCTCACGGGCACGCGCCGCATCGGAAAAGGCAACTGGCACGGGGTCGAGCTTGGCGGCATCTGGGCCATGCCCGTCGCCGTTGAGGCCGTGGCAGCTTGCACAGTTTTGGGCATAGAGCGTCTTGCCGCGCGCCAGATCGGGGATTTTGCTTGGTGCGAGCGGGACGGGATAGGCTGCCAGCAGTTGTGCAGCGAGCGTCCGAGCAGTCATCGCCACCTCATTCGGCGAGGCTTTCTGCGCGACCATGCCCCGAAACGCCTTCGCCTCAGAAATCAGCCCGGCCTTCTGCGCAGAGGCCGACAGGGCGGCGATCTTGGTTTCAACCGTGCCGGCAAACTCGGTCATCTCCGCATATTCCTGCGGGTTCTTTACCTTACCGTCTGCAACCGCACCCGCATAATCGACCGCAACATAGTCGAGCAGCCGCCAGGCGGTCTGGACATCCTCGTCGCCTGCGCTTGCAAAGGCAGGGGTCGTCCCTGCCAACAGCAGGGACAACACCAAGGCGGCTAAGCGCAGCGCGTGGGTGACGGCATTAACGGATTTTGGGGCGTGATTCGCGAATTCGGGCTTGCTCATAAGCCCCCAATACAATCTACAGTTACTGTAGAAGCAACCAGTTTCTGCAAACGACTCGCAATATGTGGAGCACTAAGATGAGCAAGGCTGCGCGATTGGCGATTGGTGACCTGGCTCGGCAAACCGGCACAAAGGTCAATACGATCCGGTTCTACGAGGAGATCGGCCTGCTCCCGCTCCCGATGCGGACCGCCTCAGGAAGGCGGACTTATACCGGAGTGGACGTTCGGCGCCTTTCCTTCATTCGCCATGGCCGAAGCCTTGGATTTTCAGTCGAAGAAATCCGCTCGCTGCTGGCCCTTGCAGACCAGCCTGAACACGACTGCGGTGAAGCGGCCGCAATTGCGCGTCAGCAATTGCGCGACGTCGAAGAGCGCATAGCCCGCTTGCAAACGCTGCACCGTGCACTGGTTGACATCGCTACGTCCTGTGACGGCGGTCGCGCGGCAGATTGCCGCGTGATCGAGGCAATCGCCGAGGTTGATTTAATCACCGAAACTTGAGGCTGCGGCACGGCGATTGATCGATTGCGAACCAACAGCCGCATTCCTTGCTTACCCGATCAATACTTATGCAGCAATCTTCTGCCTCGAGTTCGGCATCAATCATGATGGCCCCCCGGAATGATGGGCCCCATGATGGGCGGTGGGATGACGGGATAGTATGGTCAGCCGCAAGCCGATCTCAACCTGTCAGTCGATGATGTCAGGGACTCTGTCGAGCGCGGGATCGCAAGGATGGGCAATCAACGCCTCAAGCCTGGCAACGTCGTCGCCACTAATGCGGATACAATTTCGGCGGAGATCGTGACGGTAGACAAGGAAGCACTCGTGCAATGGTTCGCAGTCAATCGTCACACCGGTTATCGGCAGCAGGTGCCCTAAAGGCCGATGTGGACGAATGATGCCTGCCAGAATGCAGCATGGCGCAACTGGATGATGCTTCATGGCATCGCCTCTCTTCTGCTTTTCTTGGTAGGAATTGCCGGAATTGTCATTCTCTTCCGCATTGGCCTGAAGCCGCGGGCTGGTTCCGGAGATGCTGGCAATCGTTCGCCAGGTGCTGACGTGCTTGAACGGCGATACGCCGCGGGCGAGATTGAACGGGAAGAGTATCTGCAGAAGAAGGCCGACCTCGGAGCCTGAACATGTCGGGCCCCAGTAATCCTCATGGCAAGATAGCCATTCCTGTCAGGCTGCAGAAGACGAAGTCTGTTCGTGCCGGGACTGGCTCGGTCTGGATTTGCTCGCGTAATGACGCTGTTGGCAACATCTTTGTAGTCCGCGCGGTGATTGGCCTTTTGGCACCGAACAGGCTTGGCCGATCTACGGGCCGTGGCTATCATTGTCGGCCTTGCACTGAGCGGCGGTTTCAAGGCACTGGCCCGGGCCCGACAAGACTGCGGCAAACGTGTGGCATGGACACCCTGCGCCGCGCCGTCTTTCGTGATCTACGAAGCCGCTCTTCCTAGAGCACCTCTGTCCCCAATCGACGTGTTAGCAGCAAGGCTGAGGTGGGGACCACCAACCACAT
>NCEE01000022.1 GCA_002280555.1 Sphingomonas sp. 32-62-10 | reverse complement strand
ACGCAAGTCGGAAGCCAACACCGTGCTGTCGCTCACCAACGTCCGCACGACCGAGACCCTCGCAGTGACCGAAGGCTATGCCGCCAAGCGCGACACGAGCTTTGCCGTCGGTGGTGCCTTCGGGGTCGGCGGAATCGGCGCAGGTGCCGTCGGCGGTGGGTATGAGAACACCGATATCGGTCGCATCGTGACGCTGGCCTTCATTCAGGCCTATGCGAAGATGGTCGATGAGCTCGGCTATACCCGCCCGGGCGACGAGGGCACCGCACAGGCAGCGCCGAAAAAGACCTTCACCGCCCAAGCCCCAGTGGCAATGCGTGTCAGCCCAGTGGCATCGGCCAGGGCGATCCGTACGCTGCCAGCGGGATCGATCCTGTATCCGACCGGCAATCAGAATGGCCTGTGGTGGGAAGTTGCCGACGAGAATGACAATGTCGGCTGGGTGCTGAACACCAAGCTCGCACCGTCGCAATAACCTAAATCGGCAATTTCACACGTCATCGTCATCCCCGCGTAAGCGGGGACCTATCGGGTGCTGCACGACAAACGACTGTAGCATTTCCATGGGTTCCCGCTTGCGCGGGAATGACCGGTTTGGGGTTTGGGGTGCGGGGAGCTGGATCAGGCCGGGGCGCGGTTGCCCAGCATCGCCAGCGTCGGCAGCAACTCATCATAGTGATCAATCACCGCATCGGCGCCCATCTCCTCGACCGGCTCGAGCAGAAACCCGAAGCTGACAGCAACGCTGGCGATGCCCGCATTTTTCGCGGCCATGATGTCGTATATCGAATCACCGATAAACACCGCGCGGCCGCCATCGCAGCGCGAGATCATTTCATCAATCGGTGCGCGGTGCGGCTTTGAAAAGCCTTTGCCCATCGTATCGCCGCCGATGACGGTGACGAACCGATCGCGCAGCGCGAGTTCATCGAGCAACTTTACCGCAAGCGATTCGAACTTGTTGGTGACGATCGCCGTCTTCACACCCATCGCATCAAGCGCGTCAAGCGCCGCCAGCGCTCCGTCGAAGGGGCGCGTTTCCGCCGATACATTGGCCTCGTAAAAACTGAGCATCTGCTTGTAGAGCGGGCGGAAATCCTCAGGCGGGCACCCCCCTGTCGCTTCGAGTCCAAGCTGCAGCATATGCTTCGCGCCGCCACCGATCATCGTCTTGATCTGATCGACACGCAGCAGCGGCCTTTCAGCAAGCGTAAGCGCATGGTTCACCGCATTGAGCAGATCGCCGCTGGTATCGAGCAGCGTGCCGTCGAGGTCGAAGCCGACGATGTCAAAGGGCCGGGCGCTGGAGTGAATGTCTGTCGTCATCGCCCTCGCCTGCCAGCATCGCTATGGAATTGGCAACACAATCATGCCATCGCTGCGGCTGAGGGAGCCCGATGACCCAGCGACCAATCGCCGCCATCATCCTTGCCGCCGGCAAGGGCACGCGCATGAAATCCGATCTTCACAAGGTGCTGCACCCGATTGCCGGGCGGCCAATGCTGTTGCACCTGATCGATAGCGTTGCTTCGCTAGATGGCAAACGGACCGTCGTCGTCACGGGGGCCGGGCGCGAACAGGTGGAGGCAGCTGTCGCGCCACTTGGCGTCGGCACGGCACTGCAAGCCGAACAGCTTGGTACTGGCCACGCCGTGCTCCAAGCACGCGCGGCGCTTGATGGCTTCGACGGCGATGTGCTTATCCTTTATGGTGATGTGCCGCTGGTGCGCGCCGCGACAATGCGGCGGATGCTCGACCGGTTGGCTGCAGCCGATGCACCTGCCACAGTCGTGCTGGGGTTTCGACCTGCCGATCCTGCCGCCTATGGCCGGGTGATCGCCGACGTTGACGGCCGCATCGCCAAGATGGTGGAGTATAAGGATGCCACAGCTGAGGAGCGCGCGGTAACACTGTGCAATTCGGGGCTTATGGCGGTGCGCAGTGCCGATCTGTTCGCGCTGCTCGACCGGGTCGGCAATGATAACGCGGCGGGCGAATATTACCTGCCCGATATCGTCATGATCGCTGCCGCCAATGGGCGTGAATCGGCGGTGATCGAAACCGATGCCAGCGAAGTCGCCGGGGTCAACAGCCGCGCTGAACTCGCCGCTGTTGACGCGGCCTGGCAGCAGCAGCGACGTGCACAGGCCATGGCCGATGGCGCAACACTGATCGCCCCCGAAACGGTGTGGTTTGCCCATGATACCAAAATCGGCCGCGACGTGACGATTGAGCCTAACGTGTTCTTCGGCCCTGACGTGACGGTGGGTGATTGCGCGGTCATCCACGCCTTCTGCCATATCGAAGGAGCGCAGATCGGCGCGGCTGCAGAAGTCGGTCCGTTCGCGCGGCTTCGGCCCGGATCGGTGATGGGTGCGAAATCCAAGATCGGCAATTTCGTCGAGATGAAGAAGTCGTCGCTTGGTGCGGGCGCAAAGGCAAATCATCTCAGCTATTTGGGGGACACGAACGTCGGCGCGATGGCGAACATCGGCGCCGGGACGATCACCTGCAATTATGACGGGTTCTTCAAATACAAAACAAACATCGGCGCAGGCGCTTTCATCGGATCGAACAGCGCGCTGGTTGCGCCCGTCACGATCGGCGCGGGGGCAATCATCGCCGCCGGTAGCGTCATCACCCGCGACGTGTCGGCGGACGCGCTGGCGCTGGTTCGACCCGACCAAACCGAAAAGCCCGGCTGGGCTGCCCGGTTTCGCGCGGCGATGACGGTCAAGAAAAACAACCCATAGCCTGCGGGCGGAGACCAGACCTTTATGTGCGGCATCGTTGGAATATTAGGCACTGGCCCCGTCGCGGATCGGCTGCTCGATGGGCTGAAGCGGCTCGAGTATCGCGGCTATGACTCGGCTGGCATCTGCACGGTGCATGACGGCACGTTCGATCGTCGTCGGGCGCAGGGCAAGCTCGTCAATCTCGCCGCCCGCCTGGTCGAAGAACCATTACCCGGCGACAGCGGCATCGCCCACACCCGCTGGGCGACGCACGGCGCGCCGACCGAGGACAATGCCCACCCGCATATCGTTGGCGATGTCGTGCTGGTCCACAACGGCATCATCGAGAATTTCAAGCCGCTGCGTGAGGAACTGATCGCTGATGGCCGCCAGTTTCTGAGCCAGACCGATACCGAAGTCGTCGCACATCTGATCGCGCGCGAAGTCGAACGCGGTGTCGCGCCGCGTGATGCCGTGGCAAACGTCCTGCCGCGCCTCCACGGCGCCTTTGCGCTGGGGGTGATGTTCAAGTCCGAACCTGATCTGCTGATCGGCGCGCGGCTCGGAGCGCCACTCACCGTCGGTTATGGCCCCTCCGAAAATGGCGGCGAAAACTACCTCGGCTCGGACGCACTCGCGCTCGCTCCCCTCACCCAGCGCATTGCCTATCTCGAGGAGGGCGACTGGGTCGTCATCACCCGCGCCAACGTCGAGGTGTTCGATCGCGACAACCAGCCGGTCACCCGCCCGATCGTCAATTCAGGCGCATCGGGCCAGTTGATGGACAAGGGCAATTACCGCCACTTCATGCTGAAGGAGATCTACGAGCAGCCGCTGGTCGTCGCGCAGACGCTGCGCAGCTATTTGCGGCCCGTAGAGGAGCAGGTCGCGCTGCCCGACATGGAGTTCGATCTCGGATCGATCGACCGGGTGGCAATTGTCGCATGCGGCACGGCCAGTTATGTCGGCATGATCGGCAAGTATTGGATCGAACAATTCGCGCGGGTGCCGGTGGAAGCCGATGTCGCGAGCGAGTTTCGCTACCGCGATCCTGTGCTCACCCCCAATATGCTCGGTATCGTCATTTCGCAGTCAGGCGAGACGGCCGATACGCTGGCGGCGCTGCGCCATATGAAGGCGGCGGGACTGACGACGGCGGGGATCATCAACGTGCCCACCAGCTCGATGGCGCGCGAAGTCGATCTGCTCTTGCCCACGCATGCCGGCCCCGAAATCGGCGTTGCCTCCACCAAGGCATTCACCTGCCAGCTCGCAGTAATGGCCGCGCTTGCGATCAACCTCGCGCGTGCCAAGGGGTTGCTGACGACCGATCTGGAACGCGAAATCGTTCGCCATCTGCGCGAAGTGCCCGAGGCGATGAATCACGCGCTTGGGCATGATGAGGAAATCGCCGCAATGGCCCCCAAGATCGCGGCCGCACGCGACGTGCTGTATCTGGGGCGCGGGCCGGAATATCCGATGGCGCTCGAAGGCGCGCTGAAGCTGAAGGAAATCAGCTATATCCATGCCGAGGGCTACGCATCGGGCGAGATGAAACACGGCCCGATCGCCCTGATCGACGATAATGTGCCGCTGATCGTGCTCGCCCCGTCGGGCCCGTTGTTCGACAAGACCGTTAGCAATATGCAGGAAGCGCAGGCACGCGGCGCGCAGGTGGTGTTGATCTCCGACGCGGCCGGCATCGCTCAGGCGGGCGAGAACACGATCGCGACGATCGAAATGCCCAGGGTCCACCCGCTCATCGCGCCGCTGGTCTATGCGGTGCCCGTGCAATTGCTCGCCTATCATGTCGCAGTATTCAAAGGCACTGATGTCGATCAGCCGCGCAATCTGGCGAAAAGCGTGACGGTAGAGTGATTGGCGCGTGAGCCGCAAATTCTAACGCTTCTTTAACCATGTGACTGGCATGGTCCGGGCAACCAAGAACGGGAGTGCCCGGTGCGCATATTAGTGATCGACGACGAACCGGCGATGCATGAATCCTATCGCCAGAGCTTTGCGCCCAAGGACAAGGGTGAAAGCGCGGCGCTGTCCGCGATGGCGGCCGAACTCTTCGGTGATGACGATGATGTCGCGGCACCGAAGACCGATAGCGATGCGATGGCGTTCGAGCTGACGCATGCGATGCAGGGGCTCGACGGCGTTGCCGCGCTCGAAAAATCGCTCGCCGATGGCGATCCCTATGCTGTCGCGTTTATCGACGTGCGGATGCCGCCAGGCATTGACGGCAAGGAAACCGCGACCCGCATCCGCAAGCTCGACCCCAATATCAATATCGTGATCGTTACCGGCTATTCGGATTTCTCGCCGATCGAGATTTCGAAAGCGGCTGGCCCTGCTGACAAGATCTTCTACATCGCGAAGCCGTTCGAAGTTGCCGAAGTGGTGCAGACCGCGACCGCGCTCGCCGGGCGCTGGAAGCTTGATATCGACCTTGCCCAGGCCCGCGAAAAGCTCGCCGCGCAAGTGGTCGAGCTAGAGGAAAAGGGCGCTGAGCTCGCCGCGAATGAGAGCCATGCGGTTCACATCGCCAATCATGATTCGCTCACCGAAGCCCCCAACCGCCTCGCCTTTCTGCGTGCGCTGACCGAACGGTCGCGCGGCAAGGAGCGGTTTGCGACCGCGATGCTTGATCTCGACCGGTTCAAAATGGTCAACGACACGCTCGGTCATCTGGCCGGCGATGAGATGATCCGCTCTGTTTATCAGCTCCTCAATGACGCCGTGCCGGAAGGCGGCATTGTCGCCCGATTGGGCGGCGACGAATTCGGCATCCTGTTCGATACGCCCGGTGAAGACGCCGCCGTCATGGCGTGCGAGCTGATGCTGCGCGCCTGTTCGGTGACGCTGAAGGTGTTCGGCCATTCGATCCAGGCCAGTGCTTCCATGGGCGTCGTGGTGACCGAGGCTGAGCCAGTGCGCGATCCCGTGGACGTCATGCGCCGCGCCGATCTCGCGCTCAACGAAGCCAAGCGCGCTGGTCGCGGGGTCGTGCGTCCGTTTGATGAGAGCATGGACGAGAGCATCCGTTTCCGCCGCCAGATCGAAAGCGGCCTCAGCAAGGCGATTGCCGCGGGCGAGTTGAAGCTGGTCTACCAGCCGATCGTTGCGCGTGAGGGGCTTGAGATTATCGGCTTCGAGGCATTGCTGCGCTGGAACAGCCCTGAATTCGGGCCAATCTCGCCCGGCATGTTCATCCCGATCGCCGAGGAATCGAACCTGATTCATGAGCTGGGCGATTGGGTGCTCGATCAATCGCTGAACGAGGTCAAGAACTGGCCCGATCAATATGTCTCGGTAAATTTCTCGCCGCGCCAGTTCCGTCGCCAGAACTTCGTTGGGCGCGTGATGGAACGGGTGCAGCTCGCTGGCGTCAATCCGGCGCGTGTACAGATCGAAATCACCGAAACCGCGATTTTCGACGATGCCGATCGTGCCGCCGATACGCTCTACAAGCTTCGGCAGATGGGCTTCCGTATCGCACTGGACGATTTTGGCACGGGCTATTCGAGCCTCTACAACATCCGCAAATTCGCGCTTGATTGTCTGAAGATCGATCGCAGCTTCATTGACGGGATGGGGCGTGAGCGCGAAAGCGCTGCGATCGTCCATTCGATCATCCATCTCGGCCGCGCGCTGGGGCTTGGCGTGATCGCCGAGGGTGTGGAGACCGACGCACAGGTGCAGGCTCTGCGCCTCGCCGGGGCGTCGCATCTGCAGGGCTACTTCTTCTCGCGTCCGATCGACGCGATCGAGGCCCGCAAAATGGCCGAAGCCCGCTTTATCGAGGGAAAGGATGATCCGGGTGACGGCCCTGCCCTGTACGATGCAGGGCATCAGGCGGGGAACGGGACGCACGGCTGATGACGGCCGCAGGTTCGGGACAAAAGATGTTCGGGGGCAAGCTCCGCGCACCAAGTTCGCTTGGCGCTAAGCTGTTGCTGATCTTGACGGCGGTGGGCTTGCTCGGCTCGCTGGCGATCACGTTGCTGCTTGCCAGCGTCATCACTCCCAGCTTCAACCAGCTCGAGAGCACGTCGGTCGGCGCACATGTCGATCGCACGCGTGCGGCCCTCGACGAGTATATCTCGAAGGTCGAGACGGCGGTTCGCGACTATGGCGACTGGAATTCCAGTTACGATTACATGGCCAAGCCGAGCGCCAAGTTCGAACAAGAGAGCTTTTCCACGCTCGCCATGTCCAACCTCGACGTGAACGGCATGGCCTATATCGGCATGGATGGACACATTGTGATCGCGCGCTGGCTCGACATCGCTCGACAGACCGACCAGCCAGCGATGCGCCGCAAGCTGATCGAGCAAATTGGCACGATCAATTTTGCGCGCGCGCTGAATGGCCGTAGCTCGACTGCCTTCTATACCCGGCTGGGGCCGATCGTCGCCGCCGTGGGCGTGGCGCAGGTCAGGCGCAGCGACGGCACCGGCGCTCCGCGTGGTTATGTGATGATGGTGCGACAGCTCACCTCGACCCAGCTCGCCACGCTGTTGCAGCTCAAAGCGCGGCTTGACCTGACCAATATGTCGACAAAGGAAACTATCACGCCGGGCCAGTCCGTGATGACGATCGCGGTGCCGATTATCGGCGCCGATGGTCGCACGGTCGCCAACGTTAGCTTCAAGGTACCGCGCGACGTCTCCATCCTCGGCCAGCGGATGCTTGTGCTCGCGATCGCCGGATCGACGGTGTTGTTGATGGTGTTGCTGATGGTGCTGCGGCGGATGATCGCGCGACTGGTGCTGCGCCCGCTGCACCGGGTCGAACGGCACATGCAAGTCGTCACCGCATCGGGCGCGCTCGGCTTGCTCGACGAGGAGGATCGCCGCGATGAGATCGGCTCGCTCGGCCGCAGTTTTAATTCAATGCTGCGCCAGCTCAAGGATCTGCGCGAACAGCTCGAAGTGCAGAGCTTTGCGCTAGGCCGGAGCGAAAGCGCGGTCGCGGTGATGCACAATGTCCGCAATGCGCTGAACCCGATTAGCACGATCCTGTCGCGCGGCATCGCCGATGACGGCGTTACCGACCGCGCGATCGTCGACCGCGCGATTGGCGAGCTTGCCAGCGAGAATATTCCGGCCGCCCGTCGCCAGAAGCTCGCAGCGTTCGTCGCGGCGGCCGTCGAGGCCGAGGCGAGCGACCGCGCCGAACGGCGTCGGCAGCTCGAGGCCGGGCGGGAAGCGATGCAGCATGTGCTAGAAATCATCGGCACCCAGCAGGCGCAAGCACATGAGCGCCCCCCGCTCGACCAATGCGACGTGACCGAGATTGTCGCCCAGAATGCCACCATCGCGCGCTATTCAAGCGACTTGTCGATCGCCTTCAGCTTTCCCGCACAGCCATGGCCCGTCATGGCGAACCGCGTGATCCTGAGCCAGGTGATCGGCAATCTGTTCGGCAACGCTGCCGAGGCGATCGCCGCGCGCGGGACGGGCAGCGGCAGCATCAGGGTTCTGGTCAGCACCGTTGATGAAAAGGTCCGCGTCGAAATTCATGACGACGGCGAAGGATTCTCGCCTGAGGTGGGTGCGACCCTCTTCCAGCGCGGCTATTCAACGCGGGCGCACAAATCGGGCGGGCTTGGGCTCCACTGGTGCGCCAATTCGATGAACGCAATGGAGGGCGGACTTGCGCTCGAAAGCCAGGGCAAGGGTCTGGGCGCGGTCGCGATCCTGACCTTGAAGGCAGCGCCAAGCGAACTGGCCGCCAACGCGATCGCCGCTTAACCCGCCCCCAACCGCACTTCGGGTATCGCTGCCACCGGCGCGACATCATCCCGGCGACGCAGATAGGGCGCGACCAGGTTGCGGGCGCGGAACCATTCCTGCCGTTCGGGGCTCAGCGTCTCAAAATTGCCGATCACGCGGCGGCACCCTTCGCTGCGACACTGGCAGATCATGTGCCAGTTACTTTCCGCCAGCGTTGTCGAATAATCCCAGGTAATCTCGTCCCCCGGCGCAATCGGGCGGATCGCGACGAGGACAACGCCCTCATCAGCGAAGCGAAGTCCCGCATTGGGCGCGCAACTGTGATTGATCAGATCATCGATCCGGCCCGATGGCCCCATATAATGATCAGGCGTTACCTGTACGAACCGGTCGCCGCCGCCGCGCATCACGCTTGGCACCTGATCGGCGCGGAAGCGGCGACCGGTGAACTTCACGATCCTGTCGCCCTCGGCAAAATCAACAGCGGCGAACACAGCCTTGCCCAAATGGTTCTCCCCCACCGAAAACAAGTTCGATGCCGGCAGATATTTGTCGAGCACATAGAAATTGCCGTTGCGGAAACCGAGCGATCGTATCGGGTTGATGGTCGCGAGACCGATCATGAACCAGACGCTGGCATGGCACAGCAATTCGACCAGAATATAGGCATAGCTGCCCACTTCGACATCACCGGTGCGCGTCGCGACGATCAGCGTTGCCAAATCGCCGACCGTCCATAGCCCCCAAGCGGGGGAGCGTTCGCGCGCACGATCCTGCTGGACGCTTTCCCAGGTCGGCCAGAAACTGATCGGTACAGCGGCCACCACCAGCATGTGCGCCCAGAATGCCGAACTGAACATCGCCCAAAGCAGCAGCGCGCCAAGACAGGCGGCCATGCAAATCGTTTCACTGCGCGTCGGTGGGCTCCAGGCCGAACGCTGCCAGATCGCAATCGTGACAATGATGCAGGCAGCGGCGGACACTAGGAAAACAATGCTCTGCGCCTCGCCCGGATTAACCGCCGCATAGGTGCTCGCTTCCACGAGCACGGCGGCGCTCCAGATCAGCCAGGATGCCCGGTTCGGCTGGACAAGCTCGCGCTTGAGCCCCGTCAGGTAGACGGCATACCCTGCGAAGTTGGCCAGGATGGCAAGCAGGAACCAGGGCGCGATCGTCATATCCGTTACCGTTATGGTTAACATAACCTTATCGGCTTGGCGGACTCGCGTCTATAAAAACCTAGGAGTCACCACGAGTCGCGGCGATTCCACCTATGGTTGGTGTCACCGGCGTGACGGCACCACATCATCTTGCGGTGGCGTCGCCCCGTCAGCGCCCGACCGAACTGTATGTAAAGCCTGCGCGCTCGGCTTCAGCCGGGGGATAGATGTTGCGCAGATCGACCATCACAGGTGCGGTCATCGTCGCGGCAAGCCGCTTCAGGTCAAGCGCGCGGAAGATATCCCATTCAGTCACGATGGCGACGGCATCTGCCCCGGCCGCCGCTTCATAGGCATCGGTACAATAGGTAATCTCGGGCATCATCGTCCGCGCGATTGCCATGCCTTCGGGGTCATAAGCACGAATATGGGCGCCAGCATCGAGCAGGCTCTGGACGATCGCCAGGCTGGGCGCGTCGCGCATATCATCGGTATTGGGCTTGAACGTCAGCCCCAGGATCGCCACGGTCTTGCCGCGGGCTTCACCACCGAGCGCCGAGATGACCTTGCGACCCATCGCGCGCTTGCGGCTGTCGTTCACCTGGACGACCGCTTCGACGATGCGGACTGGCGCGCCGTAATCCTCGGCGGTCTTGAGCAGCGCGAGCGTATCCTTGGGGAAGCACGAACCGCCATAGCCGGGCCCGGCGTGAAGAAACTTGGAGCCGATGCGGTTATCAAGCCCGATACCGCGCGATACATCCTGCACATTGGCACCAACCGCCTCACACAGATCAGCGATTTCGTTGATGAACGTGATCTTGGTCGCGAGGAAGGCATTGGCCGCGTACTTGATCAGCTCGGCGGTGCGCCGCGCGGTGAACAGGATCGGGCTCTCGTTGAGATAGAGCGGGCGATAAATATCGCGCATTACTTGCATCGCACGCGCGTCCTCCGTGCCGATAACGATCCGGTCGGGACGTTTGAAATCGCCGATCGCCGCGCCTTCACGCAGGAATTCGGGGTTGGAGACGACCGCGACATCAAGATGTGGCGCGACTTCCCGCAGAATGGCTTCCACCTTGTCTCCCGTCCCGACGGGCACGGTCGATTTGGTTACGATCACTGACGGCCCGGTCAGCGCGGCGGCAATTTCCCGCGTTGCTTCGAACACATAGGTCAGGTCCGCATGGCCATCACCGCGGCGAGACGGCGTGCCGACGGCAATGAAGATCGCGTCTGCCCCCGCAACGGCGGACTTCAGATCGGTGGTGAAGGTCAGCCGCCCGGCGTTGACGTTGGCGGCCACCAGCGTGTCGAGGCCGGGCTCGAAAATCGGCATCCGGCCAGCCTTCAGCGCGTCGATCTTGCTCGCATCCTTGTCGACACAGATCACATCATGGCCGAAATCCGAAAAACAGGCTCCCGAAACCAGGCCGACATATCCCGAGCCGATCATCGTAATGCGCATAGTCCAGCACCATCTCCACTATCAGGCTGCGCCGTCGGGCCCGGAATTGGCGGGTCTGATGGCCAGTCGGAGACGCTCTAGCGCAAACCCGCCCGATTGCCAGTGGGCAGTATTCCCCGGCAGCGGCGCGTTTGGCTAGAACAGGAGCTTGCGCACCGATAGCCGTACCGCACGTCCGAGCGGATCGAGATAGGCAGGCTGATAGCTGATCGGCGTCACGCCGGTCGCGTCAGTAACGCGTTGGCGCTCGTTGAACAGATTATCGACCGATGCCACGACACGGACGCCGCGAAGCAAAGGATATTTCTTGATCAGATCAAGCCGCTGACCAAGATCAGCGAATAGCCGGAAGTTCACGGTCGCGAGCGACGAGAATTTGAGCGTATCGGGGTTGGCGGGTGTGCCGCCCACCACCGTGGTCGGGCTGCGCCAATTCGCCGAGAAACGAAGGCCGATGCCATTGTTATTGTATCCCGCCTGCGCTTCCACTTCATGGCGAGGCTGACCGCCGCCATTCCCGATCGTATCGCCGTTCAGCAGATCTAACGTCGGTCCGGCCGCGCCGATCTGCACCCGGTTGGTGAAATGGATCGTGTCGTACAGTGCGAACTGCAACCGGCCGCCGCCCTGGCCGCCACCGCCAAAGCCGCCTCCGCCACCACTGCCACGTCCAAAGCCGCCGCCACCCGGACCACCGCCGCCTGGACCACCGCCGCCGGGTGCTGCGCCAGGTGCTCCACCGGGGCCAGCGCCGCCGGGGCGACCACCCTGCCCGCCGCCACCAAAGGGACCCCCGGGGCCAAAGGCCGGACCGCCGAACACACTCCCACGCGGCGGGGTAAGGCCAATGAACGGATTGGGGCCAGTACCCGCACGGAACGCTTCGATCTGCTTCTGAATCTTCGACTTGATCGATTTCGAGAAATTAAACCCGATCCGGAGTTCAGACCGGCTGGTCTGTGCAAAATTGATCGGTCGCTGGTCGATCTGGAGCAAGCGCCCCCCACCATCACGCACAAAACGGGTGGGGAAAGCGGCCTCAATCGCCGCTGTCACGCTGGGAAAGCCGGCGATCGGGCTGTCCGTACGACTGTCGACATAGCTTGCCGTAAAATCGAGATCGGTCGATTTGATCGGCTTGAGCGTGAGCCCCAGACGCTTGACCAGTCTGTTGTCACGCTGAAGCCCCGGATTGCCGCCGGAGATTACCGTCACCAGCGCATTCTCTCCGCGCACGAAATCAAACACGATCGCGTTCGGCGTCGTGATCTGCGGATTGCCGAGCTGTTGCGGGGTTGGCGCGCCATCCTGATCGGTGACCGACGCGATGATCCGTACGGGCTCGATCGGCGACCAGTTGAGCCCATAGCCGAGCGTGCGCAGCGTGCCAAAGTCCGACAACTCGTCATAGGCGATGTTGAAGTTGGCAGAGAGGTTGCCGACAGGCGACAGGAAGCCCTTTGACCGGCTTGTCAGCGGCACATCGATGTTCGCCTGACCGTTCACGATATCGCGCGAGACGCGGCCGTTCTGGGCAACCCCGCTACGAAACGAATCGCTGCTGAAGTCAGTGGTGTCGCCGCCGACCCGAATGCTTGTCGAGACTCCACCAGCAGGCAGCGTGAACAGCGTACCGTTGACCAGCGCATCGAGCTCGGCACGGCTTGATTGCGACATCGCACGCGTGGCTGGCAGCACATCGAACGCCGCCGGCGTCAATCGCCCGAACGGATTGGCGGTTGGATCATTGGCGCGCAGCCGCGCCTGAAAGCCCGTCGCGTCGATCCCGGTGTCAGTGAACGTTTCGTTGTTACTGCGATCATAGTTGCTGATGACCGACCATTGCCACTTGCCGATATTGCCGTTCAGCGTCAGGCCCAGATGGCCGGTGATCGCCGAGTTATTCTGGCCAATTGGCTGAAACCCGTCGACGAGCCCACGATTGACGGTGACGTTCTGCGAAAAGGGCGAAAAGGGATTTCCCGCAGGCAGCACAAGGCTCAGCCCGGCAAGGCCGTTGGTACTACGGCTGTCCGTTGCGCCAAGCTGGGCGTTGATCGTCGCGCCGACATTGCCGAACACCGTCGTCGCATAGGTGCCACTGGTGCTGAAATTCCGGGTGGCGGATAGCAAGGTGCGGAACGGTGTGGGATCGGTGACATTGGCGATATTCGCCACCGCCGCGAAATCGTTCAGCGTCGTAGGCTGGGTGGCGGCGACACCAGGCACGCCGGCCACCGTAACGCGCGATCCGGCGCGTGCGCTCAGCAACGGATCGATCTCACTCCCGCTGCCGCCTGCGCCTACTACATTGCCTGCCGCCGCGAACAGGTTCGGCTGGAACCGGATGTCACGTTCGGCCTCGGTAAGGGCGGATCGTTCTTCATATTCGGCGTGGAAGTTGACGCGATTGCCACGGCTGATCTTCAGAATATCGAAACTGGCCTCGGGCTGGGCGCTGCCACCAGCGGTCGCAAAGCGGCTTTCGAGTTCGATCGCCACCGACCGGAAACGCGGCCGCAGCACGAAGTTGATCACGCGTTGATCGGCACGAAAGCCATATTTCAGCGCGACCTCTTCGGGCAGGATATCGACGCGCAGGATCGCCTCGGTGGGTAGATCGCGAATCTCGCCAAAGCCCGAAATGCGGCGGCCGTTGAGGAGGACTACAGGTGCCCCCCCTCCGCCACGCCCGCTTCGCGTTTGCGGGGCCAGTTCGGCAAGCAGATCGGATACCGAACTTACCCCATAGGAACGGATATCGGCGGGGCTCAGCTGCTGATCAGGCGGAATATCGCCGATCACCTCGCCCGGCTGCCGCGCGCCACGCACAACGATATCCTCGTCGCCAGCCTCTGCCCCAGCATCAGGAGCCTGAGCGGGCGCAGGACGACCGGAAGGACGCGCGGTGCCACCCGCAGGGGCTGTCTGGGCGGAGAGCGCTGCAGGCGCGGTGCCAAGCAACAGGATGAGGGCAAGTCGAGGACTACGCATGGGGTCAATTCACTCTGGGCAAGGGGCATCTTGGGGCCGCCTAGCAGCCAACTGTCGCAAAACTATGTCGATTCCATTGGGCACCGCGATTGCGGCGAACCCTCGAACCGACGCGCCCCTGCCCCGCTGCATTACGAATGACAAGACGGCAAATAGGGCTATTGCATTCGTCCGCTTTTTCCGATCTTGGTTGAGTTTCAGGAACAACCCGCGCCTTTCTCGGTTGGAGAGCGCTTGTGATCAATCGCAGGCCGTCGGGCCGCAATCGGGACCGATAATGCCAGCACCCAATCTGCCGAACCGACCTTCGCTTGCGTTGTTGGCTCTTGCCTTGAGCGTGTTGTTGGCGGGATGCGGATCGGGCGGCGCGCAAAAAGGTGGCAAGGGACCAAGTGGTCCGCCGGAAGTGGGCTATATCGTCGCGCAGCCCGGTGCCGTGCCAGTGATCGCTAATTTGAGCGGCCGCACGAACGCCTATCAAACCGCAGAGGTCCGCCCGCAAGTTTCCGGCATCATCCGGCGACGCCTGTTTACCGAGGGCAGCTATGTCCGCGCCGGGCAGACGCTTTATGAGATCGACCCCAGCCTGTATCGCGCCGCCGGCGATGAAGCCCGCGCCAACCTGATGAACGCGCAGGCCAATGCCGAAGCAGCACGCATCAAGGCCGATCGGTTCAAGCCGCTTGCGGAGATGCAGGCCGTCAGCGCGCAGGAATACACCGATGCGCTTGCTCAATCACGCCAGGCACAGGCGGCGATCGCCCAGTCGCGCGCGCAGCTGGCCACCGCGCGGATCAATCTGCGTTTCACGCGCGTCCCCGCCCCGATCACCGGGCGGATCGGTCGATCGCTCTTCACGCAAGGTGCGCTGGTGACGACCAACCAGGCCGAGCCGCTATCCGTGATTCAGAAGCTCGATCCGATCTTCGTCGATATTCGCCAGTCGAGCGCCGAATTGCTCACCTTGCGCAAGGCGCTAGCGCAGGGCGATGCCGCGCCGACGACCGCCAACGTCACACTAAAGCTCGAAGACGGCACCGATTACGGGTATACCGGGACGGTCGAATTCACCGAAGTAACCGTCGATCCCGGCACCGGCACCGTTACGCTGCGCGCGCGCTTCCCCAATCCGCAGAATCTGCTGCTGCCCGGCATGTTCGTGCGCACCGTGTTTGCGCAGGCGATTTCCACCACCGCCTTTCTGGTGCCGCAACGCGGGCTGGCGCGCGATCCGCGCGGGAATGCGACCGTACTGATCGTCGGCCCTGGCAACAAAGTCGTGCAGCGCCCGGTAAAGGCCGAACGTACGCAAGGCGCGGACTGGGTGGTGACCGACGGACTAGCCCCCGGGGACAAGGTCATCGTCGAAGGCGTCGTGAAGGCAAAGCCCGGTACCGCGGTAAAGCCCGTCCCCGCCGGATCGCCGCAGCGTATTACCGCACGCAAGGGCAACGGCGCGACCAGCGGCCCGGCGCGCTGAACGCAGCATGATCTCGCGCATCTTCATTGACCGGCCGATTTTTGCCTGGGTGATCTCGATCATCATCATGCTGGCCGGCGTCGGCGCGATCCTGACGCTCCCGATCGAGCAATATCCCGATGTCGCCCCACCGCAGGTCAATATTCGGGCCAGCTACCCCGGCGCATCCGCGGAAACGCTGGAAAACAGTGTCACCCAGATCATCGAACAGCAGCTGACCGGGATTGACGGCCTGCTTTATTTCAATTCCAGCTCCAGCTCGCGCGGATCGGTGAGCATTTCGGCGACTTTCGACAAGAATGTCGATCCCGATATCGCCCAGGTCCAAGTCCAGAACAAAGTGCAGCAGGCGATCTCGCGCCTGCCACAACAGGTGCAGCAACAGGGGCTGACCGTAACCAAATCAAACCCCGATTTTCTGATGATCTTCGCGATCTATGACACCACCGATACGCGCACGAACCAGGACGTCTCAGATTATCTGGTGTCGAACCTGCAAGATCGGATCGCCCGATTGGAAGGCGTGGGCGACACCAATGTGTTCGGCGCGCAATATGCCATGCGGATCTGGTTGAACCCGGAGCGACTTGCAGCATTTTCGTTAGTACCCGGCGATGCGATCGCCGCGATCCAATCCCAAAATAGCGAGATCGCGGCTGGCGAGATCGGTGGCCAGCCAATGCCCGATACGCAGATGCTGAACGCCACCGTCACCGCACAGTCGCGGCTGCGCACCGCCGATCAGTTCAAAAACATCGTCGTGAAGACCGCGCCGGACGGATCGACAGTGCGGCTGGGCGACGTCGCCCGGGTCGAGCTGGGTGCGGAGAATTACGGCGTGCGCAGCCGGATCAACGGCCATCCGGGCGCTGGTTTCGCCGTGTCGCTCGCGCCGGGTGCTGACGCGCTGAAGACCGCCGAACTGGTGAAAAGCGAAGTCGCCGCCGCGACCAAATCAATGCCGCAGGGCTTTGCCGTCGCCTACCCGCAGGACGCGACCCTTTTCATCAAGCTGTCGGTCGAAGAAGTCGTCAAGACGCTGATCGAGGCAATCATCCTCGTCGTGATCGTGATGTTTGTATTCCTGCAGAACTGGCGCGCCACGCTGATCCCGACGATTGCTGTGCCGGTGGTGCTGCTCGGCACCTTTGCAGTGTTCGCGCTCGCCGGTTTCTCGATCAACACGTTGACGCTGTTCGGGCTGGTGCTCGCAATCGGTCTGCTCGTGGACGATGCCATTGTTGTCGTCGAAAATGTCGAGCGGCTGATGGACGAAAACCCTGAAATGTCCCCTCGTGAGGCGACGATCAAGTCGATGGACGAGATCACCGTCGCGCTCATCGCGATCGCATTGGTGCTCTCTGCCGTGTTCCTGCCGATGGCTTTTTTCGGCGGATCGACGGGCGTCATTTATCGCCAGTTTTCGGTCACGATCGTGTCGGCAATGGTCCTCTCGGTCGTCGTCGCCCTGGTGCTGACCCCTGCACTGACCGCGACGATGCTGAAGCACCGCCGGGAAACTCCGAAATCGAGCAGCTTGATCGCCCAGCGCACCGAACGCGCCCGCGACTGGTTCAACACCGGCTTTGCACGAATGACCGACAATTACGTCGCGTCAGTCGAAAAGGTGGTCGATCGCAAATGGTTGTTCCTGCTGATCTATGCTGGGGTCGTTGCGCTGCTGATTGCGCTGTTCGTGCGGTTGCCGACCGGCTTCCTGCCGACCGAGGATCAAGGTGGCGCGCAGTTGCAGATCACCCTGCCTCCAGGCGCTACCGCGGGCCGCACCGCTGAAGTGCAACGCGCGGTGGAGAAATATTTCCTGACCGAGGAAAAGGCCAATCTGCGCGCGATGCTGACGGTGGCTGGCGGTGGTGGCGGTGGCGGGCCGGGCGGCCAAAACCAAGGGCGCGGGTTCATCGCCTTTCGCGACTGGTCTGAACGCACCACCAGCAAGGATAGCGCCGACGCGATCGTCAAACGCGCAACGGGGGCCTTTGCGGGCTTTCGTGACGCGCGCGTCAATGTGCTCGTGCCCGGGGCCATTCGCGGGCTTGGCCAGTCCAATGGCTTTTCGATGCAACTGCAGAATAGCGGCGGCATGACCCGCGAACAGTTCCGCACGGTTCGCGAGAAAATCCTTGCCGAGGCGATGGACGATCCGGTGCTGGCGCAGGTGCGGCTCAGCGATCTCGACGATCAGCCGACGCTGGCGATTGACATCGACCAGCAAAAGCTGGCGGTGATGGGGCTGAGCCAGAACGATGTGAACAACACATTGTCGACCGCCTGGGGTGGGCGATACGTGAATGATTTCAACGATCGCGGAAGGGTGAAGCGAGTCTACGTGCAGGGCGACGCGCCCTATCGCGCTGCGCCGGAGGATTTGTCGCAATGGTTCGTCCGCGCATCGGATGGATCGATGGTGCCGTTCTCCTCCTTTGCCGGGATTTCCTGGTCGACCGCACCGCCATCGCTGGCGCGCTTCATGGGCATTCCCTCGGTCGAGTTTCAGGGCCAGGCCGCGCCGGGACAAAGTTCGGGTGAGGCGATGAACCGGATCGCCGCGATCGCCGCCAAATATCCCGGCACGTCGGTTGCTTGGTCCGGGCTGTCGTTCCAGGAGCGGCTCTCGTCGGGCCAAGCGCCGATCCTTTACGGGCTGTCGCTGCTTGTCGTCTTCCTGTGTCTGGCGGCGCTTTATGAAAGCTGGACGATACCGGTCGCGGTGCTGCTGGTCATCCCGCTGGGGCTGGTCGGCGCGATCTTCGCGGTGACGCTGCGGGGCCTCCAGAACGACGTTTACCTGCAGATCGGGCTGCTGACGACGATGGGGCTGGCCGCCAAGAACGCCATTCTCATGATCGAATTTGCCGAACAGGCTGAGAAGCAGGGCAAGCGCGTGATCGTCGCGGCAGTGGAGGCCGCCCGGCTGCGGCTGCGGCCGATCCTGATGACCAGCCTGGCGTTCATTTTTGGCGTGCTGCCTCTAGCCGTGTCTACCGGTGCGGGCGCGAATAGCCGCATCGCGATTGGCACGTCGGTGATCGGCGGGATGCTGACGGCAACTGTGCTCGCAATCTTTTACATTCCGCTATTCTTCGTCCTCGTCCGCCGCACCACGCGCGACACGCTGAAGCGTTTCCACCACGAACCGACACCGCCACCGCAACCGTCCGGGCCCACAGGCGCATGATCCGCCCCCTCACCTCGATCGCTGCGCTGCTCGCGCTCACCGCCTGCTCAATGGTCGCGCCCGACAAGCGCCCTGCTTTGCCGGTGCCGGCTGCTTTCCCGAGCGGCGGAGTCTATGGCGAGCCCGGCGACGCCGCGCTGCCGATGCTCGGCTATCGCGACGTCTTCCGCGATGCCCGGCTCCAGGCGATCATCGATCAAGCTCTCGACAATAATCGCGACCTACGCATCGCGGCGGCCAATATCGAGAGCGCCCGCGCGCAATATCGTGCCCAGCGGGCAGAACAGATGCCGCTGATCAACAGCAACAACAGCGCGAGCTTTGTTGATCCCGGCACGGGTCGATCGAACGTCAACGGGTCGCCGGTGCAAGGCGGGCAGCGCACCAATCTGAACATTGGCTTGGGGATTACCCAGTTCGAGATCGACCTGTTCGGGCGGCTCGCCGCGCTCAGTCGGGCCGATCAGGCGCGCTATTTCGCCAGCGATGTCGGCGCGCGCGCAACCCGGCTGGCGCTGATCGGTGATATCGGCGCGGCGTGGCTGCAATATGCCGCCGACAAGAGCCTGCTGGCGATCGCCGAGGAAACTGTCGCCAATGCCAGCGCCAGTGTTCGGTTGACGCGCGCACGGCTCGACGGCGGCATCGCTGCGCGTACCGATGTCGCGCAGGCCGAAACCGTGCTCGCCACCGCGCAATCCGATCGCGCGACGCAGATGACCGCGCTGGCGCAGGATGTGAATGCACTGCAATTGCTGGTTGGCGCCCCCGTGGATGCCGCGCTGCTGCCAGGATCGATTACCGAGGCCGCAGGCAGCATTGGCGATGCCCCGCCTGCGCTGGACACGAGCATCCTGCTGCGCCGCCCCGATGTGGTGCAGGCCGAATATCAGCTGCGCGCCGCCAATGCAGAAGTGGGTGCCGCGCGCGCAGCGCTGTTGCCACGGCTGTTGCTGACGGCGCTGGCGGGGCTTGCCTCGAACGGGCTGTCGCAGCTCTTTACGACACGCGCCTTCAACTACACCGCAACGCCGACGCTCAGCTATCCGGTGTTTGCGGGGGGCCGCAACAAGGCGGCGCTGGCGCAGGCGCGCGCGCAGTTTGACATTGCGGTCGCAAGCTACGAACGCGCGATCCAGGTCGCGTTTCGCGAAGTGGCAGACGCGCTGGCACGGCGGGGCACGATCGACGATCAGCTTGGCGCGCAACAGCGGCTGGCGGCGGCGGCGACCGATAGCTATCGCCTGACCGAAGCGCGCTATCGGGGCGGGATCGACAGCTTCCTTGCCAATCTCGATGCCCAGCGCAGCCTGTACCAGGCGCAACGATCGTTGACGCAGACTCAACTAGTGGCAGCCACCAACCGGATAACGCTGTACCGCACACTCGGCGGCGATGCGCTGACCGATGTGGGGCCGGATGGGACGGTAGCGGCGAGCCCGACCAAGCGCTAGACTGCTGCTTCGAGCGGCGGAGGGACCAGCGATGTGGCGGCGCGTGACAGGCTATGGCGCGTTTCTGGCAGCAGGTACGTTCGTGCTGCAATGGCTCGATTATCAGGCCGTCGTGCGGATGCGGATGGGCGATGTCTATCTCGCGCTGGTGGCGATTGTCTTCCTCGCACTCGGCATCTTCGTCGGCGCCCGCGCGCTGCGCCAACCAGCTGCATTGCCGTTCGACGGCAATCCGAAAGCGATCGAAGCGCTGAAGATTTCGCCGCGCGAACTGACCGTGCTCCACGAGCTTGCGGCGGGCAAGTCGAACAAGCAGATCGCGCAGGTGCTCCAGGTCTCGCCCAATACGGTCAAGACGCATATCGCGCGGCTCTTCGAAAAGCTCGAGGCGGAGCGCCGCACCGATGCGATCAACCGTGCGCGCATGCTAGGGATCGTGCCGTGAAGTATTGCGGGTGATTGGCGCCCAATCACCCTTTCGGACGATTGCCGGGCTGGTTGGGCGGGTTGATGACGGGGGCGTTTCAACACGGGCCAACACGGGGAGGCATCAATGCTGCGCAACATTCTCGTCTACGGGGTTATCGCCGGAGTGATCATCGCGATCCCGACCTTCGGGCTGACGGTATTGCTGAAGGACAATCCGCCCGAACACTATGGCCTGCTGATCGGCTATACCACGATGCTGGTGGCGCTCAGTGCGATCTTCGTCGCGATCAAGCGTCAGCGCGATGTCGATGGTGGCGGCGTTATCCGCTTTTGGCCCGCGCTCGCGCTTGGCATGGGGGTCAGCACTCTCGCCGGGATATTCTATTGCCTTGCATGGGAAGCCGCGCTGGCGGTGACGGGGATGGATTTTGGCGCCGACTATGCGCGGCAGTTGATCGAGGCGGAAAGGGCAAAGGGCGTCAGTGGCGCGGCACTCGCCAAATTCACCGCCGAGATGGAAGCCTTCAAGCTGCAATATGCCAACCCGCTTTACCGGCTGCCGATGACGTTCACCGAGATTTTTCCGGTCGGCGTGCTGGTGTCGCTCGTCTCGGCGGCGCTGTTGCGCAACAGCCGCTTCTTGCCGGCGAGGGCAGGGGCAGGTCAGTGAAAGTCGCGTGATTTGGGGATGATCCGCACGTTGCGCGGATGGCTGCCCCTGGGTTCGGCCCCTACCCCTGCCGTGCGCGCAATTTTACTACGCGGATGCTGGGGGTGATCGAACTCGTCGGCGCGGGATCGTTCAACTGGCGTCTCGCCGCGCTCCGAAAGCGTATCGAGCATCACACTTCGATCGATGATCCGGCTCGCCATTAAATGAACGACACCCTCGACGCTGCGCTGCAGCTGCCCTTCGACAAGCATCAACCGCGATGCCATTACCTGTCGCCTGAAAATCTCGAACTGGCGCGCCCAGAGCACGATATTGGTGACCCCGGTTTCATCCTCGATCGTGATGAAAATCGCATTGCCCTTGCCCGGCCGCTGGCGGACCAGCACGATCCCGGCGGTGCGAACGCGGGCATCGTTCTTCGCGGCATTCGTCTCCGCACAACTAAGTATGCCCTCGGCGCGCAGTTCCTCGCGCAGGAAGCTCATCGGGTGTGCCTTCAGCGACAGCCGCGTCATCTGATAATCAGCCACGACATGCTCGGCCGGTGACATGAGCGGGAGCGCCACATCCGCCTCCTCGCCTAGTTCACACGCGCGGGCGGCGGCGAACAGCGGCAGCTCACCGCTGGGCGTGCGGCGCACTTCCCATAACGCCGCGCGCCGATCCAGCGCGATCGATCGGAACGCATCGGCATCCGCCAGCAATCGTAGCGCGCGTTGCGGGAGATTAGCGCGGCGTGCGAGATCTTCGATCGAGGTGAAGGGAGCGGCGGCGCGGGAGCGGACGATGTCGTTGGCCCATTCCTGCCGAAAGCCGGTGATCTGGCGATAGCCGAGGCGGAGCGCATGGGGGTGGCCACCGCCCACCCCGTCAACTCGCTCCAACGCATTATCCCACCCGCTCCAGGCGACATCGATACCGCGCGCCTCGACCCCATGTTCGCGCGCATCGCGCACGATCTGCGCGGGCGCATAGAAACCCATCGGCTGCGAGTTCAGCAACGCACAGGCGAAAACCGCGGGGTGGTGGCATTTGATCCAGGACGACACATAGACCAGCCGCGCAAATGCCAGCGCATGGCTTTCGGGAAAGCCGTAGCTGCCAAAGCCCTTGATCTGATCGAAGCACCGCCGGGCGAAATCGGCCTCATAGCCGCGCGCGACCATGCCGCCGATCATCTTTTCCTCAAAATGATCCATCCCGCCGACATTGCGGAAAGTCGCCATCGACTTGCGCAGCCGGTTTGCCTCACCGGGGGTGAATTTGGCCGCCACGATCGCCAGCTTCATCGCCTGTTCCTGAAACAGCGGCACGCCGTAAGTCTTGCCGAGCAGCTGTTTCAGTTCATCGGCGGGGCCATTGTCGGGGCTGGGCGACGGATATTCCACCTTCTCGCGGCCCGCCCGCCGCCGCAGATAGGGATGCACCATATCGCCCTGGATCGGCCCCGGTCGCACGATCGCGACCTGGATGACGAGATCGTAGAGCTCGCGCGGTTTCAGCCGCGGCAGCATGTTGATCTGCGCACGGCTTTCGACCTGGAACACGCCAATGCTGTCGCCCTTGCACAGCATGTCGTAGACTGCCGGATCATCCGCCGGGATGGTATCGAGCTGGTGATCGGCCAGCCCCTCGGCGCGCAGCAGCTCGAAGCTTTTCTGGATGCAGGTAAGCATGCCGAGCGCGAGCACATCGACCTTCATCAGCCCGAGCGCGTCGATATCGTCCTTGTCCCATTCGATGAAGGTGCGGTCCGCCATTGCGGCATTATGGATCGGTACCATTTCGTCGAGCCGCCCCTGGGTGAGCACGAACCCGCCGACATGCTGCGACAAATGCCGGGGAAAATGCAGCAACTGATCGACCAAAGTCTTCAGTCGCAGCATCGCCGGATCGTCGAGGCTGAAGCCCGTTTCGGCAAAGCGTTTCTCCTCCATCGCACTGGCATAGCTGCCCCATACGGTGCTGCTGATCCGCGTCGTCACATCCTCGGTAAAGCCGAGCACCTTGCCGACCTCGCGCACCGCGCTGCGTGGGCGGTAATGAATGACGGTCGCAGCGATCCCGGCGCGGTCGCGGCCATAGCGCGCATAGATATGCTGCATCACCTCCTCGCGTCGCTCATGCTCGAAATCGACATCGATATCGGGCGGCTCATCCCGCTCGGACGATACGAAACGCGAGAAGAGCAGGTCGTATTTCATTGGATCAACCGAGGTGATGCCGAGCAGGAAACACACCACCGAATTGGCAGCCGACCCCCGCCCCTGACACAAGATCGGCGGATCGACCGAGCGGGCGAACTTGACCATCTCGTAGACCGTCAGGAAGTAATAGGCGTAGTTGCGCTCACGGATCAGCTCGAACTCTTCATAGAGCAGCCGGCAGAGCTTGCCCGGCAACGCGCCGGGATAGCGCGCCTGCGCCGCCATCAGCACGATATGCTGAAGCCAGTCCTGCGCGCTCCAGCCATCGGGAACGGGCTCATGCGGATACTCGTAGCGAAGCTGATCGAGCGAAAAGTCGATCCGGCCGAGCAGCCGGGTCGACTCGGCAATGGCGTCGGGATAATCACGGAACAACCAAGCCATCTCGTCGGGTGATTTCAGATGGCGTTCGGCATTGGCTTCCAGCCGCCTGCCCGCCGTGGCGATCGTCGTTTTGGCCAGGATACAGCTCAGCACGTCATGCAAAGGGCGCGTTGCCGGGTTGGCATAGAGCGCGTCGTTGGTGGCGATCATCGGCACGCCGAGTTTGGTGGCCAATGCGGCACGCCTGGCGAGCATCCGCCGGTCGCGCCCGGCATAGGGCATCCGCGCGCCAAGCCAAACGCGCCCCGATGCTGCCTTCACCAGCCAGCGCAGCCGATCTACATTCCCGCTTGCGCGGTGCAGGCCGGGGGCGTGCATCACGGACTCGGCGCTGACTGGTACATTCTCTTCAGCGACGAAGCTCGTTTCCGGCAGCACGATCAGCAGCAGATCATCAAGATGCGCTAGCAAATCGGCAAGGCCGAGCAGGCACCCGCCCTTCACCGCCCGCCTGTTGCCCAATGTCAGCAACCGGCACAGCCGCCCCCAGCCGTGGCGGGTCGCGGGGTAGGCGACGATATCGGGCGTGCCATCGGCAAACACTAGCCGTGTGCCGACGACAAGCTTGAAATCGAGGCCAGTCGCCTTCTCTATCGCCTCGCGCAGCGCGACATGCGCGCGGACGACCCCGGCGACGGTGTTGCGATCGGCAATGCCAATACCGGTCTGACCAAGCGCAATCGCTTCGCCAACCATCTCTTCGGGGTGCGATGCGCCGCGCAAGAAGGAATAGTTGGTGGCAGCAATCAGTTCGGCAAACATGGCATGCTCAAGCGAACAGGCCATGCATGTACCAGTCGGGATTGATCTTCTCCGTCCCGTAGAGCCCGTGCCGGAAAATCCAGAAGCGCCGGCCACGCGCATCCTCCACGCGGTAATAATCCCGGGTCAGGCCTGTCCCCAATCCTGAAGGCCCACCGGCACGTTTCCACCATTCGGCGGCAAGCCGTTCGGGCCCTTCGAACCGAGTCACCTCGTGCAGTGTGCGCCGCCAGCGGAAGCGGTGCGGCGGGCCATCGGGCACTTCGGCGATCACCTCGATGATCTGGGGCGGATTGAACAGGTGAATGGGTCGCAGCGGCGGCTCTCCGGCTTCAGGCTCGCACCATAGGCTCGGTTCCGGGGCATCGACCGCTGGCAATGCGAGCACCGCCTG
This sequence comes from Sphingomonas sp. 32-62-10, assembly GCA_002280555.1. Classification (GTDB taxonomy): domain Bacteria; phylum Pseudomonadota; class Alphaproteobacteria; order Sphingomonadales; family Sphingomonadaceae; genus Sphingomonas. The sequence continues at coordinate 8,251 of NCEE01000022.1, read as the reverse complement.
TTCGGGGATATGCGTGTCGCGCGCGCGCAGCCGCCGGAAATGCCCGCGACCGACCCGCGTACTCAGCCGGTCGATCAAGGCGGTCAGCTCGCCCGCCGCCACGGCCCCGCCTTCCAGTTGCAACTGGGTGGGTGCGAGCGGCTCGAGCACTGGAACGGCCAAGCGGATCAGATCGAACCCGAATCCAGGGTCGATCGGATCATTCAGCGAATCGAGCCGTTCGGCAAACAGCCGCATTACCGCCTTGGCATCACGCAAGGGGAGACTGGCCTCAACGCCGAGTTCGCGCACGGCGCCGTCGCTGCGATAGAGCCGCGCGGCAAAGCGCCGCCCGCCCTTGTGCCGCTCCAGCATCGCCTCACCTGCTTCGCCTGCCAGTTCACCGAGCACCGCCAGCGCATAATCGGTTTGCGCGATGGGTTCGGCAAAGCGACGTTCGAACAGCAAGGCGGGCTCGGCACGGCGCGGGGTGATCCGGCTGTCCGATTTGCCGAGCAGCCGCGCGAGCATATCGCTCGTCTCCGCACCAAAACGCGCGGAAATCGGGGCGCTTGGCCTGCCCGCCAGATCCGCAATCGTCTTCAGCCCCGCCCGCCGCAACGCCAGTTCGGTATCATCATCGGCACGCAGCGCCGCGATCGGAAGCCGCAGCACCGCCGCTTTCTCATCAGTAGCGGGCACAGACTGAAACCGCGCCAGTGCCTGCGCGGCCTCTGGCGTGCTCGCCAGCGCATGGCGCAATTGCATGCCCGCGCGCGCGGCCCAATGCTCGATATCGTCGACGAGCCCCGCCTCGCCGCCAGCATGCGGGCAACCGGTGATATCCAGCGTCAGTCCGGCATCGTCGAGTGCGACCATCGGCGTGAACCGGTCACACGCATCGGCCAGCCGATCGAGCAGTTGCTGATCGGCGACAGGATCATGATCGACAGCCAGCAGATCGGGCACGCGCGCGCGCGCATCGGCAAGCGCCAGCCCGAGATGGGCGCGCGTGCCCTCATCCGTCGCCACGATCCGCATCGCGCCGCGCTGCTTTTGCGTAAAGACCACCCCGTCAGCCGGTGCGGCGTTCCCCGCCCGTCGCCAGCGATCCGCTGACAGATAGGGGAACCACAGCGCCAGGAAGCGCCGCTTGCCCGAAAACGCCTTGGTCACGATTCCACTCCACATGCCATGAACGGCCAGCAGCACCGCCGCGCTGGCGCAAAAGATTAAGGTCAAGCGTCGGATACCCCAGTGCGCTCGCCTCCAGCGGCGCCGCTGCCGCCGATGCGACCGACCAGCGCGTCTGTGCTGCACTCGGGCCGGGTTCGGCATCGGCACGCAGCATCAGCGCGGTGACGCCACTGGCCTGCGCCGCAACCGCCAGCCGCCTGCTTGCCGTAAGATCAAGCACGCGCGGATTCTTCCACAATTCGATCACCGCGACATCGATATCGGGGCAGCGCACCACTTCTGCCGCCACGCGCAGCAGCCCCAGTGCATCGTCAATCACCCCAAGAATCACCCGGCCAGGATCGATGCCCAGTTCGGCCAGTCCCGGTGCGTGCAGGCACCCGCCCCGCGCCTCCGCCGCCTGTTCGCGCAGCCACAGGATCGTCCCGCCCGGTCGCGTCAGCTGTGCACCCAGCATCGCGGCAAAGCCCGCCGCGCTGCCGGTATCGTCGAGTGAGGCGGCGAATACTTCATGCAGACGCGCGCGCATCAGCCCGCCGCCTAGCGCCGCATCGATGCCGGCATGGCCAAGCGGCACCATTTCCACCCCGGAATCGGCACGCGCGCGCTCGCCCACCGCAATATGGGCGCGTAACATTTTGATCGTATCAGGCGAATCGCGCATTATTGTTCCTGTTATGTTCTAATTCGGCCGATGCGTTGGTTGAGTCAAGCGACACGCGCACGGCCACGCTTCGAATAGCGGCTTTGCTGGCGCCCTTTCGAAAGGCGCGGGGGCGGCTATGATCGCGCGGATGTGCAACCATTATCGCAACGATCCCGCTGCTCGGGCAAGCCTCCCGACATGGCGCGAATATATCGGCTGGGACGCCGCCGATTTCGCCCAGGCGCCAACCGATGTGTGGCCAAAGCGCGATGCATGGGTTGCGCGCATCGCCGATGGGCAGCGCATCATCGACAAGATGGTGTGGGGGGTGCCGCTTACTGTTCCCGGCAAGCGTCCGGGAACGACCGTGACGAAGCACGTCACCAACGTTCGCAACCTGACCAGTCCATTCTGGAAATCGATGCTCGCCACGCCAGCACAGCGCTGTCTGGTGCCCTTCACCGCCTTTGCCGAACCAAAGATCGGCGCTGGCCGGGAAGAACATTGGTTCACGATTCCCGATCAACCCGTTGCTGCGTTCGCCGGTATCTGGCGACCCTCGACAGCGGGCAATGTCTTTGCTTTCCTGACCTGCGAGCCGAACCCACTCGTCGCCCCGCTGCACCCAAAGGCGATGCCGGTTATCCTGCAGCCGGATGATTACGACACGTGGCTGTCAACCGATCTAGCCGGGGCAAGCGCCCTCGCCGCTCCCTTTCCGTCGCAGTTGATGCGCGTCGCCTAGCGCGAACTGCGGCGGACTGCAGCCGCTTGGCCAAGTTTTCGGTAGTCTGGCTGGGGCGGCAGGATTCGAACCTACGAATGGCGGCATCAAAAGCCGCTGCCTTACCGCTTGGCGACGCCCCAGCAGAGCGGGAGGCTTTAGGGGGTGATTTAGCTGGTGGAAAGGGGCAAGCGCCGCATACGACCCACCACATCACAAATTTCAATCAATCCGGTGCACCCAGCCATAGGGATCAGCCGCCAGCCCGCGCTGGATGGCGACCAGCGACTGGCCGATGCTCTGGGTGATCTGGCCAGGGCCACCGCTGCCGATCGTGAACTGGAAGTCGCCCAAGGTCATCTGGCCGATCGGCGTTACAACTGCCGCGGTGCCACAGGCAAATGCCTCAACCAGGCGCCCGCTTGTCGCATCGGTCCGGCAATCATCGATAGCATAGGGCTTTTCGTCCACCACCAGCCCGCGATCACGCGCCAGCCGGATGATCGAATCGCGCGTAATTCCGGCCAGAATCGTGCCCCCCAAAGGCGGCGTGCGCAGCGATCCATCATCGAACACGAAAAAGATGTTCATGCCGCCGAGTTCCTCGATCCAGCGGCGTTCGACCGCATCAAGGAACAGCACCTGATCATGCCCGCGCCGTGTGGCCTCAGCTTGTGCCATCAGGCTAGCGGCGTAATTGCCGCCACATTTCGCGGCGCCCGTGCCGCCGGGAGCAGCGCGGGTATAATCCTGCGACACCCATAACGACACTGCCGGTGCATCGCCTTTAAAATACGCGCCGACCGATGATGCGATCACCGCATAGATGTATTCGGTCGACGGCTTCACGCCCAAAAACACCTCAGTCGCAATCATGAAGGGACGCAGATAAAGCGACCCGCCATCGATTGTTGGAATCCAGTCGCGTTCGCTGACGACGAGGCGGCGCACTGATTCCAGGAACAGCGCCTCGGGCAGCGGGACCATCGCCATGCGCTCGGCCGATGCACGAAAGCGGCGGGCATTGGCATCGGGGCGGAACAGGGCGGTGCCGCCATCGGGCAAGCGATAGGCTTTCAGCCCTTCGAAGATTTCCTGCGCATAATGGAACACGCCCGCCGCTGGATCGAGCTGAAACGGTGCGCGCGGACAAATCTGCGCATCATGCCAGCCATTCGCGTCGCTATACCGGATCGTCGCCATGTTATCGGTGAACACCCGCCCAAAACCGGGATTGGCCAGCAATGCCGAACGGTCGGCAATGGGGATTGGCGCGCCATTGGGATGGATGGTGAATGCGATGTCGCTCTCGCCGTTCATGGTCGTCGCATCGAGCATCATGGTCACCGCATAAGATTTTTTGAGGGCTTGACCCCTCTATGGAAGGCGGCAAAGTCGGTCAACATGGCTGCCCCAACCTCCCTGGCTTCACCACCCTCGGCATCGCCGCTGTTCTTGCGGGAATCGGAAGTCCGGCGGGGCATTGAACTGCTCTATTTCGGGTATAGCAATCTGACGCGCAGTGCCGATCAGGGTCTGGCCGCCCAAGGGCTGGGTCGCGCGCATCACCGCGTGCTGTATTTCGTCGCACGCCAGCCCGACCTGACGGTCAGCCAACTTCTCGGGTTGCTGGCCATCACCAAGCAATCGCTTGGCCGGGTGCTGAACGAGCTGACCGAGCGCGGTCTGGTAGAAATGCGGCCGGGCGAACGCGATCGTCGGCAGCGATTGTTACGGCTGACGGCTGCCGGGCAAGAACTTGAAGCAGCGTTGTTCGACACGATCCGTACGCGGTTGTCGGCAGCTTATGCCAGCGCGGGACAGAATGCAGTGGGGGGATTCTGGGCGGTACTCGAAGGATTGATCCCCGCCGACGACAAAGCGCGGATCGCTGCGCTGCGCGACTAGCGCGCCGCTGCCGCCATTTCGGCGTTGCGGCGGGTCGCAGCCGCCAAAGTTTGGCTGAGGAGAGCAACGAGCGCGGCATCGCGATCGAGCACGTTCAGCCCTTCACGGGTTGACCCGCCGGGACTGGCCACGCGATCCGCAAGAACGGCGGGGGGCGCATCGGCACCGGCAGCGAGCAACGCCGCACCTTCCACGGTCGCGAGCGCGAGCCGCGCCGATTGATCTTCTGGCAGACCCAGCGCGGTACCGGCCGCCGCCAGCGCATCGATAAATCGGTACACAAAACCCGGCCCGCTCCCAGCAAGCGCCGTCACCGCATCGAACAGATCCGCATCGACCCATTCGACCAGCCCCAGCGGCGCCATCAGCGCACTGACGCCGTCGCGGACGTCGGCGGATGCTCCGGCGCTGTGCAAGGCAACCACGCCCTTGCCAATCCCCACCGGCAGGTTCGGCATCGCCCGCACGATCGCCCCGGCGCTGAACCGGCGCGCAATCGCCGCTTCTTCCACGCCAGCCAGAATCGATACGATCATCGGCACCCCGGCGATCCGCGATGCCCAGCGATCAGCGACGCCATCGATCTGTTGGGGCTTCATCGCCAGCATGACAGCATCGGGCAACGGCCCGTCTGGCAGCGTCCGCGCTTGCCAGACGCCAGACGGCAATTCCCTGTCTGTTCGATTGACGACAGCTACGTCTTTAGCCGCGATTGCACCGCACGCGATCCATTGGCGCAGCATCGCCCCACCCATATTGCCGCAGCCGATCAGCCAGAGCCGTCCAGGGATCACGCCTCGCCCTGGGTCTCGGTCAGCGCGGCGGCAAGCGCGTCTTTCGGGCTTTTCCCGCCCCACATCACGAACTGGAACACGGGGTAAAAGCGTTCGCACTCGTCTATCGCCGATTCGATCAGCAATTCAGCCGCGGCAAGCGACAGCGTGCCGCCATCGGTCGAATCAACCATTGCCGCATGCCGGTACAACAGGATGCCGCTCGACGACCACAGCTCGAAATGGCCAACCCAGAGCTGTTCGTTGACGAGACCGATGGCCTCGTAAATCGCCACACGACGTTCGTCCGTTACGCGAATGTCAGGGAAGGCAAGGAACTGGAGGACACTGTCCTCCTCACGCCATAGTGCGCGAAGCTCATATTCGGTCCAGCTGCCCTTTACCTGTGCGACGACTTCGTCATCCTGGCGCTCATGCGTCCAGCCATGCGCGGCAAAATAGCTTTCAAGCATGTCGATCGGCGCGGCGTCGTCGCGCTCGTCATCGGCTTCGTGCAGCTTCACCAACTCAATTCCAGCCCAATATCATTCGGTAGCCCCGGCGTGCCAATACGGCAGTCAAGGGGCAAGACCAGCCAGTCGCCGGACCCCAAAAAACTGTGGACAAAGCCGCCGAGCGAACCGTCGCAACCAATCAGGCAGTACCGGTCGACTTCTTGGCCTTGGGCGGCGTGCTCGGCGCGACCGGCGCGGTGGTGGCTGCTTCCAGCTTCTCAATCCGCGCACGCAGAGCATCGGCTTCGTCGCGGGCCGCAGCGGCCATCGCCTTTACCGCGTCAAACTCCTCACGTGACACGAATTCCAGCCCGCCAATCCACTCCTTGGCCCGCGCCCGCGCGCTCTGTTCGGCCTCGCGACCGACGCCAGCGAGCGTGCCGGCGGCACCGTTGATGAACTTGGCAAAATCATCGAACAGACGGTTTTCGGATTGCATGGTCAAAATTCCCGATTGCTTCAGCTGATGATTTGGGTGCTCGATGACGATGGCACAAGGGTTTCTGCCCCCGGGTTCAGCTCACCGATCATATAGGTCAGATACCCGGCGAATAAAATCCACCCGAGATACGGCACCATCAGCACCGCGGCACCCACCCGGACCCGCCCGAAAGCGATGGTTGTCACCAAAGTCAGCGTGAACATCACCGCAAGCGTGACCAGCGACCAGAAAATCTGGTGCGCCCCGAAAAACAGCGGTGTCCAGATCAGATTGGCGACCATTTGCGCCGCAAAGAGCGCGATCGCCGGACCGCGCATCGTTGATCCGCGCGCATGGATCACCATCGCCAGTGCCAGCCCGATCAGCACGTAAATCACAATCCAAGCAACCGGAAACGCCCAATCCGGCGGCGTCTCCACCGGCTTGACCAGCGCGGCATACCAGCGATTGGCCGATCCCGTCGGCACACTGCGCGCCGATGTGAAGCCCAGCAACAAGATGAATGGTACCGTCACGACGGCCCATCGAAGGAACGCCAGTCGAAGCTGCTGCTTCGATGCAATCTCTCTCACGAAAACCCTTTCACGAACGCACGGTTCACGATCCCCGGCCAGATACACTGATCCGGCACGCCTAGTGACATTTCGTGCCGCCTTTTCGGGGAATCGGCAAGCACACAAAATGCCTTAATGGCCTAAAATGACATTCCGCCGACGGTGCTAACCTCTGGCACGTGCGCGGCGAGCAGAAATTCGACATTCCCTTCGGGGCCGGTGATCGGGCTTTGGACGATCCCGTTCACCGCCCAGCCCTGCTCTTCAAACCACGCTGCGGCCTCGGCACAGACGCGCTCATGGACTGCAGGGTCGCGCACGACACCCCCCTTCCCCACTTCATCGCGTCCCGCCTCGAACTGCGGCTTGACCAGCACAAGGGCGCGCGCACCTGGGCGTGCAAAGCCGATCGGCACTGCCAACACCTTGGCAAGCGCGATGAAACTGGCATCGCAGACGATCAGATCAACGGGCTCAGGGATATGCGCTGCCGTCAGGATCCGCGCGCTGGTTTGCTCATGGACGATCACGCGCTCGTCCTGGCGCAATTTCCACGCTAGCTGATTGGTGCCGCTGTCGACTGCATAGACGCGTGCTGCGCCTCGGGTGAGCAACACATCGGTGAACCCGCCAGTCGACGAGCCGACATCGATCGCAACGGCGCCTGTCACATCCCAGCCGAAATGATCCAGTCCATGCGCCAGTTTCACCCCACCGCGAGACACCCAGGGATGGTCGCGTCCCTTCACCTCAATCTCGGCATCGTCAGCAATAGTCTGGCCGGGCTTGTCGATCTTGCGCGTGCCGACATAAACCAACCCGGCCATCACCAGCGCCTGCGCCCGCGTCCGGCTTTCCGCCAAGCCGCGATCGACGATCAGTTGATCGATACGAATCTTTACCATCGCGGCGAGCTTATGCCCGCGCTTCTCCAATGCCTTCCTCATTCCACCTGAGGGCCTTGAGGACGCTGTCGATGATGGCGTCGGCGTCGAGGCCGGCCTGGGCGTACTGGATTTCGGGTTTGTCGTGGTCCTGGAAGATATCGGGCAGGCGGAGCGTGCGGAGCTTCAGCCCGGCGTCGATCAGCCCGGTGTCGCTGGCGAAGGTGAGGACATGCGCGCCGAGGCCGCCGACCGCATTTTCCTCGATCGTGATCGCCACCTCATGCGTGGTGAGCAGCTTGCGGATCAGGTCTTCATCGAGCGGCTTGGCGAACCGCAGATCGGCGACCGTGGTGCTCAGCCCGCGCGCGTCGAGCGCGTCGGCGGCCTTGAGCGCCTCACCCAGCCGCGTGCCGAGCGAGAGGATCGCGACCTTGTGGCCGGTGCGCACGATCCGGCCCTTGCCGATCTCAAGCCGTTCGGGGACGGTGGGGAGCGCAACGCCAGTGCCATTGCCGCGGGGGTAGCGCAGCGCGATCGGGCCCGTGTCATACAGCGCCGCAGTATAGGTCATATGGACCAGCTCCGCCTCATCAGCGGCGGCCATCACCACCAGATTGGGCAAGGTC
>NCEE01000021.1 GCA_002280555.1 Sphingomonas sp. 32-62-10 | reverse complement strand
GGGCGGTCAGGATAACAGCTTCACGTCGGTGACGACGGGCGGGGTCACGACGGGTGCGATCAGCCTGCGCAACGTCAACATGCTGACGACGGTGAACGCGGTAACCTCGGGTGCGCTGACGATCAACGCGACGGCTGCGAACTCGACGCTGAGCGTTGAGGGTGCAGTGACGACGGGCGGCGCGGCGTCGCTGACGTCGGGCAGTGGGGGTCTTTCGGTCACTGCCGCGATCATGGCCGGCACTAATGCGCTGACGCTCAACACAGGCGGCGCGCTGACAACGAGCGCCACGGGTACATTGATGGCGGGCGCCACGTCGCTCACCGGCAGCGGCATTACGCTGGACGGCACCGTTACCGCAACCGGTGCGACTACGCTGAACGCAGGCGCAGGCGGGCGGTCAGGATAACAGCTTCACGTCGGTGACGACGGGCGGGGTCACGACGGGTGCGATCAGCCTGCGCAACGTCAACATGCTGACGACGGTGAACGCCATCAGCACGTCGGGGGCGCTGACGATCAACGCCATTACAACCGGATCGACGCTGAGCGTTGAGGGTGCGGTGAACACCGGTGGTAATAACCTGACGCTGAGCGCATTGGGCGCACTGACGACGACCGCCACGCTAACTGGTGGTGCGACGTCGCTTTCGGGTGGCAGCATCATGTTGGGGGCGTCGGTCACGACCAACGCCAACAATGCGTTGACGCTGACGTCGGCGGGCATGGTATCACAAACGGCCGGAACGCTCAGCATCGGCACCGGCACGCTCAACCTGCTCGGCGGGGGTATGTTTACCCTGAACCGGGCGAACACTTTTGGCACGCTGAGCACGTCGACCGGCAGCGCGACATCGATCAGCGTCACCAACAGCACGGCGACCAGCGTTGGCCCGGTAACGACGACCGGCACCCTGAACGTTACCAGCGGCGGCGACCTGACGGTCGACGACGCGGTGAGCTTTGGCAACGGCAACTCTTCGCTCGTGTCGACCACGGGCAACGTCGCGGTGAACCGCGCGATCAACTTTACTGGCAACGCTGCGGCCGTGTTGGCGCTGACCGCCAATACGGCCACCAAGTCGGTGTCGATCAACGCGCCCAACGGCTCCATTGGTGCGACCCCATCCAACGCGTTCGACGTGTCGATCATGGCCGGTACGGGCGGCATCTCGGTTGGCGGCACGGTCAACACGCGCGGCGGCAATCTGACGCTTAATACCGGCGGTGCTGTAAGCTCGACATCAGGCGGCACGCTGTTTGGTAATGTCACGTCGATCACAGGCAGTGGCATTACGCTTGGTGGTGCCGTTACCGCTACCGATGAGACCACGCTGAACGCGGGTGCGGGCACGATTGCGCTGAACGCTGCCCTGACCGCGACCGGTCAGTCGCTGACGCTGACGGGCGGCACGGTCAATCAGGGCGCGGCGTTCACGGCAGGTGCGCTGACGCTCAATCGGGCGGGCGGCACATATAATCTTGGTACGCTAGCCAACAGCTTTACGTCGGTGACGACGGGCGGGGTGACCACGGGTGGCATCAGCCTGCGTAACGTCAACCTGATGACGACCCTTGGGGCGATCACGACAGGCGCGTTTACGTTCACCACGGGCGGGACCGTTACCCAGTCAGGCGCTTTGGTCGCGTCATCTGCCAATCTGCTCGGAACTGACGGCACCTATGATCTGACCGGGTCTGGCAATATGGTTGGCATGCTGACCAGCACGACCGGCACCGGATCGATCAGCCTGCTAAATGGCACAGCGATCAGCGTCGGTCCGGTCACCACGACAGGCGGGCTGAGCGTAACGAGCGTGGGTACGCTATCTGTTGAGGGCGCGGTCCTGGTGGGTGGCGGCACGACGTCGCTGCTGCAATCGATGGGCGGCGACGTCAACGTCAACGCCACGATACGGAAATCGGCGGGCGCGGATTCTTCGATTCAGCTGACCGCATCGAACCGGGTGAGCGTGAATACCGCGATTAGTTCGCTTGGCGGGGCGTTCAACACCGCGATTATGGCGGGCATGGGCGGCATTGGGGTCAACGCCTCGATCAATACGGCGGGTGGCGCGCTGACGCTGGATACGACCGGCATGTCGACACAGACGGCGGCCTTTACAACGGGTTCGCTGTCGTTGCTTGGCACCGGTACCCACCTGCTCGCCAGCAACAATGTTTTCTCCACCCTGTCTGCCAATACGGGGGCGATCACGCTCACCAACCGCGCGGCGACGACAACATTTAACACGGTAAACGCCACCAGCCTGGACTATAGTGGCGCTGGCACGTCGTTGACGCTCGCGGGCGTCGTGACGGTGACTGGTTTGTTGAAGATCTCGACGCCTGGATCGGTAACGCAGGCTGCAATGAATGCAGCCTTCTCGGTCGGCTCGCTCGAACTGAACGGTGCGGGCACGAGCTATGTGCTGAACGATGCGGCCAACGTCTATGGGTCGTTAACGGGAATGACGGGGTCGATCTCGCTGACGAACAGCCTGACAACCGGCACCAATATCGGGCCGGTAACGACATCCGGTGCGCTCAATCTGACCGCTGCCGGCAACCTGACGCTCATTGATGCGCTTAGCGTTGGCTCCACCTTGACGTTCAGCACGCCGGGCATGGTCAGCCAGAACGCCGCGTTCACGGCGAATGCGTTGGTGCTGAACGGCCCTAACGGCACCGGCAACTATATGCTGGCCAATGGGTTGAATACGTTCACCTCGCTGACCGCGAATACCGGCACGATCGACCTCGCCAACAGTGGTGCAACCACCACGGGTATCGTTACGACGACAAATGGCATCCAGCTCGCAAGCGCGGGCAATCTGTCGATTAGCGGCGCGCTGACGTTTGGTGCTTCCTCCTCGCTCAGTTCGCAAGGCAACATCACTGTCGGTGCGGCGATCAGCAAATCCGCTGGTGCTGCTGCGTCGTTGATGCTTTCCGCGCAAAACCGGATCACTGTGTCCCAAACGATCAGTTCGGTTTCGGGCGCGTTGAATCTGACGCTGTCGTCCGGGTCGACCGGGATCGGGCTGAACAACACGATCAACACCGGCGGCGGTTCGCTGGCGCTCATCAGTACCGGCAATGTGACGCAGATCTCGGCGGGCGCATTCACCGTGGGATCGCTTAGCCTGAACGGTTTGGGCGGCACTTATGCATTGAACAATGCTGGGAACAGCTTCTCATCGCTGACGGGCACCACCGGTTCAATCGCCTTGGTCAAGGGCGGGACGTCGTCGACAATCATCGGCCCGGTGATGACTGACACCACCTTCTCGTTCACCAGCGGCGGCAATATCTCGATTGAGGATGCCGTTTCGGTCGGCACCACCTTCACGCTCAACACGCCGGGCATGGTAACACAAACGCAAACGGCGACCTCGCCGATTACTGCCGACACGTTGGTTCTGAACGGTGCGACCGGCAATTATACGCTGGATAACGCTAACAATAACGTCTCGTCGCTTTCCGGATCGACAGGATCGATCTTGGTCAATGATTTGGGGACGATAAGCTTAGGCTCCGTTACGACGACGGGCACGTTGAGTGTGACGAGTGTCGGCGCTCTGACCGTGGGCAATACCGTCCAGGTGGGTGACGGATCGTCGCTGCTGCGGTCGACGACCGGCGACGTGACGGTGAACGGCTTGATTCGCAAATCTAGCTCGGCAAACGCGGCGACCATCTCGCTGATGGCCGCCGGCGCAGTGAGCGTTAACGCCGGAATCAGTGCTCTTGGTGGCGCGGGCGTCTTCAACACGGCAATCACGGCAGGGAACGGCGGGATTGGTCTGTTCGCCGCGGTCAATACAAATAGCGGCACGTTGACGCTGAATACCACCGGAACGTCGACACAAGGGGCCGCATTCAACACCGGCACGCTGACGCTGAACGGCGCGAATGGCATGCATCAGCTATCGCAAAGCGGCAACCGCTTCTCGACGCTTACGGGCAGTACGGGATCGATCCAGCTGGTAAACAGCGCACCGACCACCAGCTTTGGCACGTCGACGCTGGGTCTCACGACGACCGGCAATCTCCAATATAATGGTGTAGGCACCTCTCTGGTCCTGGCCGGCACCGTTACGGTCGGCGGATCGCTGATCCTGACAACGCCGGGTACGGTCACGCAGATGGCAGCCTTCTCGGTCGGGTCACTTGACCTGAACGGTACGGGCACGACCTATACCCTCAATGACACGGCCAATGTTTTTGGCGCGCTGACCGCCAACACGGGGTCGATCTCGCTCAACAATAATAGCACGACGAGCAGCATTGGCCCGGTCACGACATCGGGCACGCTCACCGTCAATTCGGTGGCTACCGGCTCGACGCTGACGGTCGTCGGCGCCGTCTCGGCCACCACCACGGTGCTCACGGCGGGCACCGGTGGCATCGGCGTCAATGCCGGCATCAATACCAACGGCAACGCGCTGACCTTGACGGCAACCGGGGCCGTCACGTCGAATGCGGCGGGGACGCTCACGTCGGGTATCACGACCATTTTGGGCAGCGGCGTTACCATTGGCGGGGGCGTGACGACAACCGGCGCGACCATGCTGACGGCAGGTACGGGCGGCATTGCGGTAGACGCGGCGATTGCGGCTGGCACGAATGCGCTGACGCTCACTGCGACGGGCGGCACGGTGGCAGTGAACACCGGCGGCACGCTTATGGCCGGTATCACGTCGCTCTCCGGCACGGGCATCACGATCGATGGCGGCGTCACCGCTAGTGGGATGACGTCGCTAACCGCCGGGGCGAATGGGATTGCGCTCAACGCGGCAGTCAATGCTGGGACAAACTCGCTTGCGCTGACGTCGGCGGGTGCTGTCACGCAAAGTGCGGCAACGATCGCGAAGTTTACTGCCGGCGCGCTGACCCTCACCGGCGCGGGTGCCTTCTCGCTGAACAATACCGGCAACAAGTTCGCGTCTTTGGTGACGGGCATGGGTGGCGCTGGCAGCATCAGCCTGGTCAATAGTGGCACGGCAACGACGATGATCGGCCCGGTCATGACGACTGCGGGTGGATTGAGCGTCGATACGGGCGGCGGCAATTCTGCTCTCAGCATTGTCGGCGCGCTCACGACTACCGGGACAACATCGCTGACCGCGGGTAGCGGCGGGATTGCGGTTGGCGCAGCAATCAACACGGGCACCAGCGCGCTGATGCTGTCGTCGACGGGGGGTGCGGTGGCCCTCAATACGGGCGGCACGGTGACTGCAGGTGCAACGTCGATCAGCGGCAGTGGGATCACGCTCGGTGCAACGATCAACACCAATACCAATACGCTGACGCTGTCATCGGCAGGCAATGTGTCGCAAACCTCAGCGGGAACGTTCAACGCGGGTGCGCTTAATCTGCTCGGCGGCGGCAGCTTTGCGCTGGCGCAAACGGGCAACAACTTTGCCTCGCTGGCGGCGACGGCGGCGACGATCAACCTTGCCAAGGGTGCGACGGCAACGAGCTTCGGCACGGTGACGACGACGGGCGCGTTCACGTTCACCACCGGCGGCATGGTGACGCAGGCGATGGGCGGTACGCTCAGCGCGACGACTGCCAACCTGCTTGGCAGCAACGCGAATTATGTGCTGAACAACAGCAACTCGGTCACGACCCTGACCAGTACAACGGGCACAGGATCGATCAGCTTCACCAATACAGGCGCGCTGAATCTTGGCCCGGTAACGACGGCGAATGGTTTGAACGTTACGAGCGGCGGCACCTTGACCGTCGCTGACATGATCAGCTTTGGGGCGGCGTCGCAGTTGATGGCGACGGCGGGCAATGTCCTAGTCAATGCTGCGATCAACCGGACGGGCAGTGCCGCTGCACCGCTGACGCTGTCGGCAGCGGCCGGCGCGGTGACGATCAACCAGATGACGGGGTCGATCGGGTCGAGCATGAGCGCGGCGTTCGACACGAGCATCATCGCGGGCAGCGGCGGGATCACAATGTGTTCACATCGCTGACGACGGGGATGGGTAACGCCACCAGCATCGATGCGCGCAATGTGGGCATGACGACGCTGAGCGTTGGACCGGTGACGACGACGGGTTCTGGCGGGTTGAGCGTTACGACGACGAGCTCGGCGCTGAGCGTTGACGGTGCGGTGAACACGGGCACCAACGCGCTGACGCTGACCGCGTCGGGTGCGCTGACCTCGGTTGCGGCGGGCACGCTGACCTCGGGCACGACGTCGCTGACGGGCAACGGCATCACGATCGGTGGCACGGTGACCACGAGCGGCACGACCACGCTCGCTGCGGGTGCGGGGACCATCGCGCTGAACGCCGGCGTCGATGCTGGCAGCCAAGCGCTGGTGCTGACCACGACGGGTACGGTCAACCAGATGGCGGCGTTCACGGCGGGTGCGCTGACGCTGAACGGGGCTGGCGGCACGTATAACTTGGGGACGCTTGGTAACAGCTTTACGTCGGTGACGACGGGTGGGGTCACGACAGGGGCGATCACCTTACGCAACATCGCTGCGGCGACGACGCTGGGTGCGCTGACGACGAGCGGGGCTGGCACGCTGATGGGCGGCGCGACGTCCTTGTCGGGTGGCAGCATCACGCTGGGGGCGATGCTCAACAGCACGGTGCTGACGCTGACCTCGGCGGGCACTGTGATGCAGAGTGCAGCGTTCACGACCGGCGGTCTGACGCTGGCCGGTGGCGGCAGCTTTGCCTTGACCAATGCTGGTAACGTGTTCGCATCGCTGAACGGCACAGCCGCCAGTATCGACCTGGTCAACAGCGCCGCCACCACCAGCGTAGGCGCGGTGACGACATCGGCCGGGCTGACAGTAAACGCGGTCGCCGCGGGCTCGAGCCTAACGGTAGCGGGTGCCGTGTCGGTTGGTGGGGCATCATTGCTAAAATCCATGGGCACGCTCACGATCGCCAGCATCGGAACGATTGCGACGTCGGCAGAACTCGCGATCGTTGCGGGCACCAATTTCATTAATCAGGCCGGCGCGGGCGCTATCACCACCAGCAATGCCGGCCGCTGGCTGATTTACTCGCAGGCACCCGAATCCAACGTCTTCGGTGGTTTGGCGAGCGGCAATCAGGCAGCGTACGGAATCAGTTTTGCGACAACGCCGCCATCGTCGGTTGGGCTTAGCGGTAATCGCTATCTGTTCGCGACCAGCCCGGTCGTGACCGTGACGGCGGTGAACGCGAGCAAGGTGTATGGCGACACGCTGGATGCGAACTCGAACCGTGCCTTTACGGTAACAGGAATCGTTGATGCAGCCGCTTTCGGCAATGTCTTCACCCAGGATGTTTCCGTCGGAAGGCCTGTCTTCGCTTCGTTGGGCGATCCGATGCGGGCACGCGTTGGGGATTATACGATTACGCTCGGCCTCGGTTCGCTGTCCGGCCTGCTCGGCTATAGCTATAACTTCATTAATGGCGTTCTGACCGTCACGCCCAAGGCGTTGACGGCGACCTTGGTTGGTGGCGTCACCAAAATCTATGATGGTACGACCACGGCGACTCTGACCGCGGGTAATTATGTGGTCAACGGTATCGTCAGCGGCCCCGTTGACGGTGTCATTACCACTGATGATGTGGTGCTGAACAATCCGACGACAGGCGTGTATGACAACCGCAATGTCGGCACGGGCAAGATCGTAACGGTCAATGGACTCGCCATTTCGGGAGCGGATGCAGCCAATTATACGATCAATGTCAGCGCGGCTGCCGCTATTGGGCAGATCGATCCCAAGGCACTGATCGCATCGATCACCGGCAGCGTGGTCAAGACCTATGACGGTAACAACGCTGCGACGCTCGCTGCGAACAATTATGGTCTGGCAGGTGTCGTCAGCGGTGACACAGTCGTGCTCAACAATCCGGTCGCTGGCCTTTACGACAATCGCAATGCCGGCAGCGGGAAGACCGTCACGGTGAATGGCATCGTGATTTCCGGGGCCGATGCGGGCAACTATATTGTGAACACCAGCGCCAATGCTGCGGTTGGACAGATTGATCGCAAGGCGTTGACGGTTTCGCTGACGGGAACGGCGACCAAAATCTACGATGGCACCACCACCGCCACGCTCGCCGCGAACAATTATCTGTTGAGTGGTCTGATTGCTGGCGACAGCGTTGCCATCAACCCGGCAACGACCGGCATCTACGACAATGCAAATGTCGGGACGGGCAAGATCGTTACCGTCAATGGGTTGACGACGGTTGGTGCCGATGCTGCCAACTACATCGTCAATACCAATGGCAGCGTCAGCGGCGCGATCGGCCAGATCGATCCTCGCACGATCACCGTTCAGCTGATCGGTACGGTAACACGCGTCGCCAATGGCACCACCACGGCCACCGTTGGGCCGGAAAACTTCAGCCTGTCGGGCTTTGTGACGGGCCAAGGTGCCCGGATCAACCAGACGATGGCTGAGTATGCGTCTGCCATGGCCGGGATGAACTTGACGGTAACGGCCATTCTCGCCCTGCCCAATTTCGAGCCGATCGCTGGAACGCTGTTGAGTAACTACAGGCTGCCGATCGGACCGGTTGCTGGGCCCATCGGGGTGTTGACGGCGCAGGCTGCGGTGACTCAGGTTACCGCCATCGTGGCGACCGTGAATGTTCCACCGCCGGTGCCTGCGCCGGCTCCAGCTCCCGCACCGGCCCCTGCGCCTGTAGCAGCGCCAGTGCCCCCGCCCCCGCCACCCGCACCGGCTCCAGCACCAGCGCCGGCCCCTGCGCCAGCGCCAGCGCCCTCCGGTTCGGGCGGGGCACCGCCGCCGCCGCCGGTCGATGCATCACCGCCATCACCCGTGCCAACCGAAAAGCCGCCGACGCCAAAGGATGGCGCGGATGCGAGCGATCCGGTACTTGCATCGGTCGATACGCCGTCAAGCGACGCACCGCCGCCGGGTGCGATGGCCCAATCGGTCGTCTCGACGCCGATTGCCGGTGGATTGTTGACGTCGCAGCGGCGTCTGCCGCCTCGGACCGAGGATGTTCCCGGTCTGGATGATGGTTTCTCAGGATCGGGTAACATTATATAATGGCACGCTTGAAGCCCTTCACCCCGCTGCTGCTGGCCATGGCGCTCCTGCTTCCGCAACCGGCAGCGGCTGCGGGCCCTGTCGCCGAAATTTCAACGCCCGTTGGCAAGACGCTGAATGGCGAGCCTTGCGTGACCAAGGTCATCAAGGGTGTCGCGGGCGAGCCCGGATTGGCCGCTCCACGATCGCTGACTTGCGGGCAGAATAGCGAGGGGTCGATCTTCCAGACTCAGGCTTCCGGGCTGACGGTGCCGGGTGACGATGCAGCGAGCCGCGACGTGATCGTCAAGCGGTTGTTGCAAAGCATTCCATACACCACGCTCCTGCGCCGCATGAGCTGCAAGGCATCGACCTGGATTGAAGGCGCGGCATCGGGCGGCAAGGCGCTGTTGGCCATCCCTTGCGTTCTGCGTGACGGGGATTGGCCCCAGCTGGTGCTGGTGGCCGTCAATGCCAATAACTTCACTGTTGCCGACGGCACGCCATCGGCACTGCCAGCGCTGTTGACCATCCTGCAATCGCCAAGGGCGAATGATGCTGGGGCAGATCAGCAAGCATTGATCACCCAGATCTGGGGTCGCAAGATCGCGCTGACCCGCGCCGATGACCGGGCGCGCTTGACCCAGCTTATCCGCGCGGGCCGCACGGCCAACGGCATTGGTCGATTTGGTGATGCTGAAACGGCGTTTCGCGAAGCACTCGAGCTTGAAACCGATACGTTGAAGGCGAGCGATCAGATTATCGCGATGACCTTGCTTGATCTCGCGTTGAACGTCAGCAATCAGGGGCGGGCTGAGGAAGCAACAGCGTTGTTCCGGCGCGCGGCACCGCTGCTGCAATCATCGACTGATCCGATCAAGCGTGCGCGGCTTGCGACTTATTTGGCAGTAAACTCTGCCAATTCGGGCGATTACAAACAAGCCTTGCCCTTGTCGCGCGATGCCGCCGAAGCGTGGCGCAAGCTTGCCGAAGAACGGCAGGAACAGGCCGGCGGTTCGCCCGGTGCAATGGCGCAAGGCGGCGAAGCTGAGGTCAGTATCGAGCAAGGCGAGCTTGCCAATGCGCTCAACCTTCAGGCGCTGGTGGAATTGCGGTCAGACAATTTGATCCAAGCCTATGCCGCAGCGAGTGAAGCACTGCAGATTCTCAATAAATCGGATCGGCTGCCGCGGTGGTGGAAGGCTGATTCCCTGATCGTGTTGGGAGAGATCAGCATCGGCCAGGGGCGCCTATCGGCGGCGGAAACATATTATAACGCCGGTATCAAGCTGCGCCGCCAGATTTTTGGCGATGGTGCGCCGACGATTCGCGCCCTGGTGGCGCTGGCCCGCGGGTATCAGGCTGAAAGCGTCAGCACGTCTGCGATCATCACCTATCGTGAAATCTTCAAGCTTGCCCGATCGCTGCCGTCGACGAGCGGTGTCTTCAATGCCGAAATGCTCGTACCGTTCGCAGCGGCTATCGTTGATACGGGCGAAACGCTGACTGATCCGGTGCAGAAGCGTGGTCTGTATGCTGAGGCATTTGACGCGTTTCAGCTCGTACAATCGCCGCTTGTCGACAAAACGATCGCCGCGGCTGCGACCCGGCTTTCGACCAACGATCCCGAGATTGGCAAGCTGATCGGCCAAATGCAGGATCTCCAGCGCGATGCTGATTTTGCGCGGGTGAAGCTTTCCTATCAACAATCATTGTCGGACGGGGAGCGCAGCGGCGAGGCTGAAGCGGCGCTAAAGGCGCAGATCGCCAATGATCTGGCCGCGATCATCAATATCCGTTCGACTCTGGCGACCAAATACCCAGCCTATGACAGTCTGGCGACGCCGCCACCGGTCAACCTTGATCAGTTGCGTGGTTCATTGCGCCAAGGCGAAGGCATCCTGTCCTTCCTGATCGGGCGCGACCGTTCTTTTGCTCAGCTGGTGACGCGCGAAGGGGCATTTATCGCTCGTGTGTCCGAAGGGGCAGCCGAGCTGCGTGCGGCAGTCACCTCGATCCGGCGAGCGCTCGAAATCCAGGGCGGTGCCATCAACGAGTTCAATCTTGATGAGGCCAATCAGCTTCATGATCTGCTGCTTGGTGGATTGAAGGAAGAGTTGGCGAAGGTCGATCAGTTGATTGTCGTGCCCTCGGGACCGCTCAGCAACTTGCCGTTCAGCTTGCTGGTCGCGACGCCACCGGGCGGCACCAGCTATGAAAAGGCCGATTGGCTGGTTCGGACCAAGACGATTTCCTACACGCCTTCGCTCCGGGCCTTTACGGCCCTGCGCGGGAGCAAGGATCGACCGGCACCACGCCAGGCGCTGTTGGCTTTTGGCGATCCCGCACTCGTTGGCCATACCCCGAAAGCAGGGGAGGCATCCCCCTTTGCCGCGTTGGCGAACAATTGTCGTCAGGGCGGTGCCATGCCGGCCGGCCTGTTGCGCGCACTGGCCCCCTTGCCGGATACCGCGCGTGAACTGAATGTTGTGGCGACCTCGCTTGGCGCACCAAGCGGTAGTTTGTTCTTGAGCGGCAACGCGACTGAAGAAAATCTGCGTAAGCAGTCGCTTGATGATTACCGCGTTCTCTATTTCGCTACCCACGGCCTGCTGCCCGGCGAATTGCGCTGTCAGGCTGAACCTGGGCTGGTGCTGTCACCCCCGCCCGGAGCTCAACAAATAGATACGGCACGCGACGGATTGTTAGAATCCAGTGAAATCGCGAGCTTACGGCTCAATGCTGACCTTGTTGTCCTCTCTGCGTGCAATACGGCTGCAAGTGATGGTCGCTTTGGCGGCGGAGATGCTTTATCGGGACTTGCGGAGGCGTTTTTCCACGCCGGCGCGCGTAATATGCTCGTCACGCACTGGCAGGTGCCATCTGCGGCGACAGCAGAGTTGATGTCGGCATTGTTTACGTCATTACGTGAGAGTAACGGTGGTAGCGTAGGAGAGTCACTGCGGCGGGCCCAGAACAGCTTGTCCGCGAAGGGTGCAACGGCCCACCCGTTCTTTTGGGCCGCATTTGTCGTGATCGGTGATGGCATGGGGTTACCACCGATGAACGCGCCGCAAATCGCAAGGAGGTAAAGATGGCAATCGCTCAGATTTCCAAGATCACATTAGCACTGGCGCTTGGCCTGTGTTCTGCTGCCGCAAGTGCATCGACCCTGATCGTGATTGATTCACGCGCGCCGGGTCTAAAGGCCGGACAGAAGATCGACAGCAATACGCCGATCACGCTGAAGGAAGGCGAGCGGGTTACCGTTATCGGTCCCGACGGTAAGTCGATCACGCTGCGCGGCAAATTCTCCGGATTGCCGCTCGGTAAAACGCCAGTCGCGTCCGATCCCGGCCGTGCGCTCGCCGCACTGATCAACACCCGCAATGCCCGCACCAGCTCGGTCGGTGTGGTCCGCGGCGCCACTGACGCCGCGGCACTTCCCGATCCTTGGCTGATTGACATCTCGCGTGCCGGTGAGCGCTGCCTGAAGGCAGGCGGCAAGCCGATCTGGTGGCGTCCGGACGCCAAGCAGTCACAGAAGTTCACCGTTCTCCCGGTCGACCGTTCATGGGTTGCCGATTTCGAATGGAATGCTGGTGAATCGATGATGGCGGTGCCTGAACTGGCAGCATTCGATTCGCAGACGATCTTTGTGATGCGGGTTGAAGACCAGGAGTTTCCGGTCAGCATCAACATCGTGCCGTCGGATCTGGAAAATGATCTGATCCTGGCGTCATGGATGCTCGAAAAGGGCTGCACGCAGCAGGCTGATGCGCTGCTGAAGACCGTTGGACAGAATCAAGCCGTCTCAAAATGAATGCGAAGAAACTGAAGGACTACAGGACGGCAGCTTTTGCTGCCGTCCTGTCGGCGATAATTGCCACGGTCGCGGTCCAGTATCTGACATTTTTGTCGGGTCTGGAAAACATCGGCCGTGATATCCGCGTTGGTGCGCTTTCTGCACCGATGCCGCAATCGAAAGACATCGTCATTGCCGGGCTGACCGAAGAGACGGTGACCCAGTTTGCCTATCGTTCGCCGGTGGACCGCGAGTTTCTGGCCAATCTCATCAAAACCCTTGAAGCAAAAGGCGCCCGCGCGATCGGTGTCGACGTGCTGCTCGATCAGCCGACCGAGCCCGCCAAGGATGAATTGCTCAAGAAAACGATCCGCGAGATCAAGACGCCGCTGTTCATCAGCTATTCGAATTCAAAGAACGTCGTGAATGAGGATCAGCTCGCCTATTTGAATGACTTTGTGCCCGAACGCCTGCGTGCGGGCGCCAATATGTCGACAGACCCCAATGACGGCACGGTGCGCTGGATTTTTGCGGGCGAAACCGATCCAGGGATGCCACTGGGCTTTGCACGAAAGGCAGCGAAGCTGGTTGGCGTCGACACCCCGAAGGCAGAGCCCGATATCGCCTGGCGCCCGCATCCCGATGCTGAAACGCCGGCCTTCCCACTTTATCCGTCACACACGGTCGCATTTCTGCCCGACGAATGGTTCAAGGGCAAAATCGTGCTCGTTGGGGCAGTGTTATCCATCACCGATCGCCACCGCACGCCGCTCGCCGTTATTGATGATGGCGATGACGCGATGATGCCTGGGATCATGATCATGGCCCATGGCATATCGCAATATCTCGAACACCGGTCGCTCAACCGTCTCAATATCTATGGTGACGTCACGATCACCGTAATGTTTGCGCTGATCGGGGTTGGCTTAGGCCTTCTGAAGCGCGGTGCGGCCTTCAGTTTCACGATGGGTGGCATTTTCATCGTGATCTATTGGGCATTTGCAATGCTTGGTTACAGCCGCGGTGTCCCCCTGGTGCCATTGCTCGCGCCCACGATTGCGATGCTCCTCGCGCTATGGCTGATGGACGTCATTATTGGCCGTGCCGAACGCAAACAACGTCAGTTCATTCAGGGTGCTTTCTCTCGCTACGTGTCGCCGGCGGTGGTTGACCAGCTGGTCGATGATCCGAGCGCGCTGAGCATCAAGGGTGATCGTCGCGAAGTGACCTTCATCTTCACTGACATTGCCAGCTTCACGACGCTGTCCGAAGGGTTGACCTCGGAAAAACTGTCAGAAGTGCTCAACGCTTATCTCGATGGTGCCTGCGCGATCATCCTGAAATATCAGGGCACGATCGACAAGTTCATCGGCGATGCGATCATGGCGATCTTCAACGCGCCAATTCCTCAACCCGATCACGCCGAACGCGCGGTGAAATGCGCGCTTGAACTCGATGTCTATGCCGAGGCATTCAAAAAAGCGCAGAACGCGGCCGGGATACCGATCGGTGTGACGCGGATCGGCATCCACACTGGCATCGCCACGGTTGGCAATTTCGGTTCGGCAACGCGGATGGATTTCACGGCACTTGGCGATACCGTCAACACGGCGGCACGCACCGAGGGCGTGAATAAATATTTCGGCACGCGCATTTGCGTGACGGAAGAAACCGTTGCGGCCTGCCCGAACTTGAAGTTCCGGCCGATCGGCGATGTCGTTCTGAAGGGCAAGACCAAACCGGTCGGGCTGTTCTCGCCAGTATCGGAAGCCGATGCGGCGACCAATGTGACGGCGGATTATATGGCGGCCTATGATCTTTTGAAGGCGGAAAACCCCCAGGGGATCGATGCTTTCAAGGCGTTGGCTGAAAAATACCCCGGCGATGCGATTATTGCATACCACGTCCGGCGAATTGCGGCCGGCGCCACATCGACGTTGATCGTGCTCGAGGATAAATAAAGTGATTGTCACCTCCACGATCGACCGATCCGGGCTGCATGTGCTTCGCTCTGTTGGGCTGGGGACGATGGGCGTCACCGGCACGATGTTGTCGACCATGGGCACGGCCTATGCCCAAGTGCCGCCGCCACCACCTCAGGTGGTGCAGCCCAGCGCTGCCGAAATTTCGCGCGAACGTCTCACGCTGCCGCCGGTGCGCACGCCAAAATTCGAGCTGCGCATCCAGTCAACCGACAAATCCGCCGTGCCCAAATCGATCGAGGCGGTTCAGTTCGTGCTGCGCGACGTGGCAGTGGAAGGCGCAACGGCGTTTCCGCCTGATGTGGTCAATGGCTTTTTTACTGATATCAAAGGCAAGCGCGTTGGCCTGGGCGCCGTTCGCGAAGCCGCGACCAAGCTGGAAGAGCTATACCGCGAAAAGGGCTATTTCCTCACCCGCGTTTTCATTCCGCCACAACCGATCAGCAACGGGCTCGTCAAGGTCACCGTGATCGAAGGCTTTATCGAGGATATCACCGTTGAGGGGCTGGATGCAGGCACTCAGCGCGCAGTGCGCGAAGCACTGGAACCGTTGCTGCAGCACAAGCCGATCGATCTGCCGTCACTCGAACGCCGACTGCTCATCCTGAACGATATGCCCGGTATTGGCGGCACCAGCGTGCTTCGTCAGGGCGCGACCTTGGGCGGATCAAGTCTGATCGTCACGCTTGAGGAACGGCCCGATACCTATGTCGCATCGATCAACAACGGCGCGTCACGAATTCTGGGCCCATGGTCATATGGGCTTAATGCAACGTTCAATCGGCCGCTCGACCTGCCCGGATCGCTGAACATTGGCATCAATGCCGGCGGGCGCAATCTCGCATCAGTTCAATCGGTTAGCGGGCGGTACCTGTTGGGCATCGGCAACCAGGGCCTCCTCGCCAGTGTCGGGGTGCTGGCGGCAAAGGCCCGTCCCAGCGGATCGGTTCGAGCGCTGGGTATTGTCAATAACCTGATCACGATCAGCGCGCGCGCGCGTTATCCCTTTATCCGCAGCCGCGCTTTTTCGCTGTTCGGGGAAGTGGGCATGTCGGTGAACCGATCCGATACCGACGTTCTGGGCGTTCCCCTGATTCGGGACCGCACCACCGTGCTGGACATCGGTTTGTCAGCGCAGGAAAATGGCTTCCTCAACGGATCCACAACGATCAACGCCAGCGTTTTGCAAGGGCTCCCTGTTTTGGGGGCTTTGAGCAGGACGTCGCCGGCGCCGTCGACGTTGAATTTCGACCCCAGTTTCACGCGGTTGGTCTATTCGGTCCAGCGCACCCAGTCGCTGGTGGGACAATTCAGCGCACAATTGTCCTTCCAGGGGCAATATACCAATTCGAAGCTGCTATCGGGCGAGCTCATTTCTTTTGGCGGCTCCGGGGTTGGGCGGGGTTTCGATCCGGCGGCGATTACCGGTGATCGCGGTTATGGCGGTATCGCGGAGTTGCGGTACGATATCCCGATCAGCAACACGATCGTCCGCAACGCCCAGATTTACGGCTTTGTCGACGCAGCCCGCACGACGAGTCTGCGGACCGCAACGGTGCCGAGCGTATCGCAGGATATCCAATCCGCGGGCGGTGGCCTTCGCCTATCGCACCGTTATGGATCGGTTGATTTCCAGGGCGCCTATGCCCGACGCGCGCTGGGGGGTGCCGATCGGCGGCCCAATCCACGTGCGCTGATTTCGGCCACCTTCATTTATTGAGCAGTCACCTATCGACCCGTGCATGCCGCCATATCGCCTGATCAAGGGCGATCCTGTGCGATGGCGTGCGCCGATTACTCGGTCAGCGCTGCCGTAGCAGTTGTTTCGGTCACCGGGGTCGACGAACTGACTGCCGCTGTTGGCGACGCAGGCGCTTCAAGACCCTGACCCAGGATCGCTGCCGTCTCGATTGTGTCCAACGCTTGATGGGCAGCAACAAAACGCCGGGCCGCCGCGATCCAGGAGGACGCCTTGGGCGCGCCCGGCAGCCGGGCGACCTCAACCAGCGCAGCCTCAACCTGCCCGGCATCTAGCAACCGCCGAACGCGCGCCAGCCGATCGGCCGCCCGGGGCGATGGTGTCCCTTCATGCCGGATCACCACCAGGCTCGATATCTCCCGGCGCAGGCTGGGCCACCAACCGGTGGTTGCGACGCCGGTGGTGAGTTCGGGCGCGCTGGCATCAAGCGCCAGCCGCAGATCCTCCAAGGTTACCGGGGTGCGCGATGCCTGGACGATCGCGCCGACCGCGCGCGGCTGGCTGACCCCGAAACGCATCTGAAGCTGTGGCTCGATACTGCCCAGTGCAAGGCCCCGATCAATCGCCCTACGGGCTGAGAAGGCGATCAGCAGTGCCTCGGCGCGAGCAGCATTATTGGCGGCGGCGTGCGAATCGCGATCGATCGTCTCAGCGCGGGCCTCAAGCGTGGCGAGTTGAGCGGCAATCGCCGCCTGCCGGGCATTCAGGGCTTCGCTGTCGAGCAATCGAGCCGCCGATCCGGCTTCCGGCGGTGGCATGAACCCCGTTCCAGGATCTTCGGTGGTTGCCGCAGTTGGGGCAGGTGTTGCCTCGAACATCCCCTGTACACCCCGGGGGAGCCATTGGCGATATTGGGTGACGAACAAGGCGGTAACGGCAATGCCGAGCACAAAGGCGATCAACGCGCCGATCAGCGGCGCGCGCGAGCTGGGCGCTCGCGCATAGGCCTGGGGCGTGGAGGCCGGGGCTTCAGGATCATCGCTGGGCATCGCCCCCTTATCCCCGCGCCGGTGCGCCCGGTCAATCAGGCGCGATGCCTTTCGCTGACCAGCTTCGTCAGGGCTGAATCTGTTGGTGCGGGTGCTGTCCAGATTGTCCGCCAGCCTTCGCCTGCCGCTTGGGTTATGGCTGGGCTCAGCGTGGCCAAGATGATCCGGTTTCGAGCAAAGTTTGATGCATCGACCAATGCCGCAAATCGCTGTGCGGCCCTGGGTGAATGGAGCAAAGCAACCCCGTCGACCACCCCGGCAAGGGCATCCGGGGCAACCGGGGCTGGATCGCTGGCATAAACAATGATCGATTCGTGCACGATGTCGCCCGAACCGACCCCCGGCGAAACCATCGATTCGCGCCCGCCGAGGTGAAGCGCACGTTGAATGCCTGATTGCTGTGTCGATCGCAGCAGGGCCTGCGCGTCGCTATCGCCCGTCGCCATGACGTCAAATCCAGCTTCGCGCGCCGCTTGCGCGGTCGCATCGCCCACCGCTAACACCGGGAGCACCCGTAATCGGGCCAATCCGTCGCCTGCCAATCGAACCGCATTGGCACTGGTGAACATCAATGCATCGAAATTGTCCGGATCGGGTGCCGTCCACTCTATCGGCACTGTTTCGAACAAAGGGATGCCAACACCCTGAACCCCGAGCGCCGCCAGCCGGTCCAGCGTCGCCCGGTTGCCGGGTGCGGGTCGCAAAACAAGAACCCGTCTGTGCCCCGGTCGCCCACTCACGGCCGCGTCGGTTTCACTTGGCAAACAGCGCCCGCACGCCTTCGGGGGCCGCGGCGAGCAGATCATGCGCCAGTTCACGGGCAAAGCGCAGATCGTTTGCGGGTCCGCGCGCTTCACCGGCAACATGCGCGCTGCCATCGGCGTTGAACAACTCGGCCCGCAGCCAAAGCGCGCCCCCATCGACCACCGCCAGCGCAGCCATTGGCGAATGGCAATCCGCCCCCAGCGCCAGCAAAAGCGCCCGTTCGGCGCGGACACAGGCCATGGTTGGCGCATCGGCGATGGCCGCGACCAAAGCTGTCGTCTCGGTATCGGCGGCGCGGGTCTCGATGCCGACAGCGCCTTGAGCCGGCGCTGGCAGCATGACGTCAATCTCGATTCCTGTGCCCACATCCGGTCGCCCCAGCCGATCGAGCCCGGCCGCGGCGAGCAGAGTCGCGTCAATTTCGCCCGATGCCACCTTATTGAGCCGGGTATCGACATTGCCGCGCAGCAGCACGATCGACAGATCCGGGCGCAGCCGCCGCAATTGGGCGGAACGGCGCGGCGAGCTGGTCCCGATCACCGCGCCCAGGGGTAGTGCATCGATTCCGGCTGGACCAATGATGCGGTCGCGCACATCGGCACGGGGGAGCATGGCGGTGATCACGATCGGCTCGGGCCGAATCGTTTCGACGTCCTTCATCGAGTGCACGGCGAGGTCGATCTCCCCCTCCAGCATCGCCCGATCGAGTTCCTTCGTCCAAAGCGCCTTGCCGCCGATCTCGGCGAGCGGGCGATCCTGCACCTGATCGCCGGTCGTCTTGATCGTGACGATCTCGATATCGTCATGCGACAGCCTGTGCGCGGCGATCAGCGCGTCGCGCACCATATTGGCTTGGGTAAGGGCAAGCGGCGATCCGCGCGTGCCTAATCGGAGGGGGGAACGGAGCGTTGTCATCGTCATTGGTGCTAGCGCCGGTTGCGGCTAGAGGGAAGCCATGGCGCTGACCCTGGGTATTGAATCGAGCTGCGACGAAACTGCCGCTGCCGTGGTGACGAGCGACCGGCAGGTGTTGGCGCACCGGCTGGCAGGGCAAGAAGCGGCGCATCGGCCCTATGGCGGCGTTGTGCCCGAAATCGCCGCGCGGGCGCATGTCGAGATACTGGTGCCCCTGGTCGAAGCCGCGCTGGCCGATGCAGGCGTTTCGCTCGCACAGGTCGATGCAATCGCGGCAACGGCGGGGCCGGGGCTGATTGGTGGCGTCATGGTCGGGCTGGTGACGGGCAAGGCGCTCGCGCATGCGGCGGGCAAGCCGCTGATCGCCGTCAATCATCTGGAGGGGCACGCGCTTTCCCCGCGATTGAGCGATCCCGATCTCGATTTCCCCTATCTGCTTTTGCTCGTGTCGGGCGGGCATTGCCAGTTGCTGCTGGTCGAGGGCGTTGCGCGCTATCGCCGCCTCGCCACCACGATCGACGACGCTGCGGGTGAGGCTTTCGACAAGACCGCGAAGATTTTGGGGCTTGGCTTTCCCGGCGGTCCGGCTGTCGAGCGCGCGGCGGCTTTGGGCGATGCCTCGGCCGTGCCGCTGCCACGGCCGCTGCTGGGCAGTGCCGAGCCGCATTTCTCGTTCGCCGGGCTCAAAAGCGCGGTTGTGCGCGCACACGAAACGGGCAAATACCGGATCGAGGATATCGCCGCATCGTTTCAACAGGCGGTGGTTGACTGCCTGGTTGATCGCACGGCGCGCCAACTCGCCGTTCATTCGGGTGTCAGCGCCCTTGTCGTCGCCGGCGGGGTCGCGGCCAACCAGGCGGTTCGCACCGGACTTCTAGCGACGGCATCGGCCCATGACCTTCGCCTTATCGCGCCGCCTCTGTGGCTTTGTACCGATAACGCCGCGATGATCGGCTGGGCGGGGGCGGAGCGCTTTGCCGCTGGTCTCACCGATCCGCTCGACGTTGCGGCGCGCCCCCGCTGGCCGCTCGATCCGCTGGCAGAGGCAGTGCGCGGCGCGGGGGTGAAGGCGTGAGGATCGGCGTGATCGGCGGCGGCGCCTGGGGCACCGCGCTGGCGCAAGTCGCGGCGCAGGCGGGCGATCCGGTGCTCCTCTGGGCCCGGGAACCGGAAGTGGTGGCATCAATCAACGCCCTACACGAAAACCCCCTGTTTCTGAAGGGGTTAGCACTCAGTCATGACGTCAAGGCGACGGGTGATCTTGGCGCGCTGGCGGATTGCGATGCTTTGCTAGTGGTGGTGCCCGCGCAGCACGTGCGGGCCGTGCTCGCCGAAGCGCCGGTCGGCAACACGCCTTTGGTGCTCTGCGCCAAGGGGATCGAGGCGGGCACGCAGCTGCTGGTGGGCGAAGTCGCCGCGCAGGTGCACCCCAATGCGCCGATCGCGGTCCTCTCCGGCCCCACCTTTGCGCATGAAGTCGCAGCGGGATTGCCGACGGCAGTGACGCTCGCCTGTGCCGATGCCAATCTGGGCGCGCAGCTGGTTGATCGGCTCGCCGGGCCGTCGTTTCGCCCCTATCTGTCGAACGATGTGATCGGCGCGGAGATTGGCGGTGCGGTAAAGAACGTGCTCGCCATCGCCTGCGGTGTGGTGGAAGGAGCAGGGCTTGGCCTCAATGCCCGCGCCGCGCTCATCGCGCGCGGTTTTGCCGAGATGACGCGCTTTGGCCTGGCCCGCGGCGGGCGGGCGGAAACGCTCACCGGTTTGTCGGGGCTTGGCGATCTGGTGCTGACGTGCTCGTCGACCAGTTCACGCAATTTCGCGCTGGGGGTAGGGCTTGGTCAGGGGAAAGCGGCGGGCGATCTGGTTGCGGGCAAGCTGAGTGTGGCGGAAGGGGCGTACACCGCACCCGTCCTCCGTGAAGCGGCGCGTGCGGCAGGCGTGGAGATGCCGGTGGTCGACGCGGTTTGTGCGTTGCTGGAGGGCGCACCGGTGGGTGGCGTGGTCGAGGCATTGCTCGCTCGGCCGCTCCGGGCGGAGGAAGGGGCTTAATGCTAATTCAGGCTCGCAATTCTCAAACATCCGTTCGCCCTGAGCGAAGTCGAAGGGCACGTGCAGCGCTTGGGCTTCGACTTCGCTCAGCCCGAACTGGGCTGGGATAAGGGGGCCTGTTCCCTCCCTCAAAAATCGATCGCGATACCCTTAAGCTCCCAGTCGCCATAGCGTACCGGGTTTAGCCCCAGCGGGTCATTCTGCGCGGTTTCGGCAACCACCGGTTCGGGCGCGGGCACGGGGGGGCTTTTGGAAAGATACTCGGGCGGCTTCACATGCGGCGGGCGCTGGCCCATGGCGGGTCTCCATTCGTTGCTGCCCCCAAAATCGGGCCTGTCAGGAGCCGTTGCAAGTGCGTCCCCCCCAATCTGCCGCAAAACAACCTGAAGATGCGCCCGGCGTGCCCGTTCGCCGCGCGGCGCTGCGTGTACTCGATGCGGTGATGCGGCGCGGCCAGCCGCTCGAACAAGCGCTCGGGCCAGCCACGCGCGAAATATCGCGCGCCGATGATCGCGCCCTCGTCCATGCGATTGCCGCTGAAACGCTGCGGCGGATGGGTGATCTCGACGCGCTGATCGATTCGGCCACGCAGCGCGCGCTGCCCGATGATGCCAAGGCGCGGATGGCGCTGCGGATCGCGCTGGTGCAGGCGCTCGCGCTCGGCACGCCGCCGCATGCCGCGATCTCGACCGTGCTGCCGCTGGTCGATGGCGGCCCCCGCAAACTGGTCCACGGCGTGTTCGGCACACTGATGCGCGGTAATGCGGCGCTGCCCGAACATCCCTCGCTGCCAATGCCCGTCGCCTTGCGCTGGCAAAAGGCATGGGGTGACGATGTGGTTGCGGCAGCCGAACGTGGCCTCGCGCTCCCGCCCGCGCTTGATCTGACGCTGGCCGATCCCGCCCAGACCGCCGATCTGGCCGCGCGACTGAATGGCGTCAGCCTGATGCCCGGCCATCTCCGCCTCGCCGATCATGCGGCGATTCCCGATATGGAGGGTTTTGGCGAGGGCAGCTGGTGGGTGCAGGATATCGCCGCCTCGCTCGCCGCGCGGTTGATCGGGGCGGGCACCGGTTCGGCGATCGATGTCTGCGCCGCCCCCGGCGGTAAAACGCTCCAGTTGGCCGCTGCCGGGTGGAAGGTAACGGCGATCGACAATAACGAAAGTCGTCTCGCGCGACTTCGCGATAATCTGGAGCGCACCCAGCTTCAGGCCAATATCGTCACCGCCGACGCGCTGAAATGGCGCACCCAAGCCCCGGCCGATGTCGTGCTGCTTGATGCACCGTGCAGCGCGACGGGCATTTTCCGTCGCCACCCCGATGTGCTCCACCGCGTGCTGCCTTCGCAGATCGCCGAGATGGCAGCGCTGCAGACGCAGTTGCTAGCGCGCGCGGCGGACTGGGTGCGGCCGGGTGGGACGCTGGTCTATGCCACCTGCTCGCTCGAACCGGCCGAGGGCGAGGCGCAGCTCGACGCGATTCTGGCCGCGCGGCCCGATTACGCGATCGATCCGGTCCGGCCTGATGAACTGCCCGACGGTATTACCCCGACACCCGGTGGCTGGCTGCGCACCCTGCCGGGGACGCTGGCGGTACCCGGCAGCGACCAAGGCGGCTGCGACGGCTTTTTCATCGTGCGGATGAAACGGAGCGGGTAATCCCCAATCTTGCGGGCGCGGCGCACTCTGCTACATGCCCGGCATGTCGAACCCCGTCCGTATCGCGCCATCCATCCTGTCCGCCGATTTTGCCCGTCTGGGGGAGGAAATCCGTGCGATTGACGCCGCCGGGGCGGACTGGATCCATGTCGATGTGATGGACGGGCATTTCGTGCCCAACATCACGATCGGCCCGGCGGTCATCAAGGCGCTGCGCACGCACACCACCAAGCCGTTCGACGTGCATCTGATGATCTCGCCGGTCGATGCCTATCTCGACGCCTTTGCCGAAGCAGGGGCGGATACGATCACGGTGCACCCGGAAGCCGGGCCGCATCTCCACCGCACGCTCCAGCGGATCAAGGCGCTCGGCAAGCGGGCCGGTGTGGTGCTCAACCCTGCGACGCCCGCCAAGATGCTCGATTATGTGCTGGAGGAAGTCGATCTGGTGCTGGTGATGAGCGTGAACCCCGGCTTTGGCGGGCAGAGCTTCATCACCTCGCAACTCCGCAAGATCGAGGCGATCGCCAAAATGATCGACAAACTGGGCAAGCCGATCGATCTGGAGGTCGATGGTGGTGTCGATCCGGTGATTGCGCGGGCTTGTGTGGATGCCGGGGCCGATGCGCTGGTCGCGGGAACGGCGGCATTTCGCGGCGGGGCGGATTGCTACGCGGCCAATATCGCCGCACTTCGGGGCGTGTGACCGAGGTTGATGATCGCGATACCGGCGCCGACGGCATCGAAGAGGGCAAGCGGCTGGTTCGGCTGGGAGGCGACAAAGGGCTGTCGCTCACCCAGCAGCTTGCCGAGCGCCTCCACCGGCTGACCTGGCGCACGCCGATCCACGGGCTGCGGCTGAAAGGCCGACACCCGCTGAAGCTGATCGCGGTGCCCGATGATCCGTTTCTGGGTGATCTAAAGCGCGGCGCGGCGCTGCTCGACGGGGTGGTGAATGTCGCTGGCGAGGTACGCGAGATTGCCGCGCTTAACCTCGCCAAGCCGGATTTCTCGAAGCGCTTTGCCGATTACATCCACAGCGCCGCCTGGCTGCGCGACCTGTCTAGCGTGGCAACGCGCGCGCAGGCCGCCCCGATTGCCGAACAGCTGATGCGCGCCTGGCTGGCGGCGCATGCTGAAACCGTCGCCGAACCCGCATGGCGCGCCGATCATTGGGGTCGGCGGATCATGGCATGGACGGCGCACGCGCCGCTGATCCTGTCATCGACTGATCTCGTTTACCGCTCGCTGGTGCTCAACACACTGGCGCGGGGCGCGCGGCATCTCGATCGCTGTGCCGACAAGGTGCCACTGGGCGCGCCTCGCGTCGCCGCCTGGTGCGGGGTGATCGCGGCGGGGCTGATCATCCCGGCGGGGGACGTGCGGCGCAAAATGGGCGAGGCGGGATTGATGCGCGCGCTCGATGCGTCGGTGTTCGGCGATGGCGGATCGGTAGCGCGCTCTCCGACCGCGCAACTCGACATCATCATGCTGCTGACAGCGCTGCGTGAGGCCTATGCAGCGCGGCGATTGGAGCCACCAGCGCGGATCGGGGCGACAATTGACGCCATGGTGCCCGCGCTGCTCGGTGTGTGTCATGCCGATAGGGGGCTTTCGAGCTGGCAGGGCGGTGGACCCGTGGCTGGCCCTGTAATTGAACAGGTGATCGCTGCAACCGGCGTACGCGCGAGGCCGCTGCGGCAGGCGCGCGACTGGGGTTATCAGCGGCTGGCCGCCGGCCAAAGCGTTGCTATCATCGATGCCGCACCGCCGCCGGTCGCGCGGCTGGTGGAGGCTGGATGCGGATCGACTTTGGCGTTCGAATTCTCGGACGGACCGAACCGGTTGATCGTCAATTGCGGTGGCGCACGCACGATCAACGCGCAGGTGCCGGGTGCTCTTGCCGAAGGGTTGCGAACGACAGCAGCGCATTCGACTCTGGTGGTCGGCGACAGCAACAGCACTGCAATTCATAGCGACGGCACGCTGGGACGCGGGGTGGGTGAGGTCGAGCTGAGCCGCCAGGAAAGCGATACATCGAGCCGGATCGAGGCGAGCCATGATGGCTATGCCCGGCGATTCGGCTTCGTGCATCGCCGCCAGCTGATTTTGTCGGCCGATGGGCGGGATCTGCGCGGGGAAGACATGTTGCTGCCGGTCGGGCGCAAGCGCAAATCGGGGATGACGCCCTTTGCGGTCCGCTTTCACCTGGGCGTCGGCGTGGAGGTGTCGCCAACCGCCGATGGTCAAGCTGCGTTGCTGCGGCTGCCGGGTGCGGCGCTGTGGCAGTTTCGCTGTCGCGGCGGCACTCTTGCGGTGGAGGACAGCCTGTGGGTCGATGGCGAGGGGCGGCCCCAAGCGACGCAACAGCTGGTCGTCACCGCTGAAGCGCCGGCCGGTGGCGCCAATGTCAGCTGGGCCTTGAAGCGCGCGAGTTGAGCAGGCAGGGGGAGGCCGTTCTCGAAAGGCCTTTCGTCATGACCTCCATTCGCATTTCCCGCGCACTCCTCTCCGTTTCCGACAAGACCGGAATCGTCGATCTGGGGCAGGCACTCGCCCGGCACGGGGTCGAACTGGTGTCGACCGGTGGCACCGCCAAGGCGCTGCGCGATGCCGGGCTTGCTGTGCGCGATATCAGCGATCTGACCGGCTTTCCCGAAATGATGGATGGTCGCGTCAAGACGCTCCACCCGGTGGTGCATGGCGGCTTGCTCGCGGTGCGTGACGATCCAGCGCATGTCGCCTCGATGGTCGAGCACGGGATTGGCGCGATCGATCTGGTGGTGGTGAACCTCTATCCGTTCGAGGCGACCGTAGCGAAAGGCGCTGCCCGGCCGGAGATCATTGAGAATATCGACATCGGCGGCCCATCGATGGTTCGTTCGGCCGCGAAGAACCATGAATTCGTCGCGATCGTCACCGATCCGACGGATTATCCGGCGCTGATTGCAGAAATGGACGCAGCCGGGGGGGCGACCACCCTCGATCTGCGCCGGCGCCTCGCCGCGCGCGCCTTTGCCGCGACGGCGGCCTATGACGGCATGATCGCGAGCTGGTTCGGCTTTGCCGATCAGGGCGAGCAATTCCCCGAAACATTGCCGATCACGCTAAAACGGGGGGCTGCGCTCCGTTATGGCGAAAACCCGCATCAGGCGGCGGCTTTCTATGCCGCCACCGGCCCGGCGGCGCGGGGCATCGGCCAGGCGCGGCAGGTGCAGGGCAAGGAATTGAGGTACAACAACTATAACGATGCCGATGCGGCGCTGGAGCTTGTCAGCGAATTCCGCGATGCCGCGCCGACCTGCGTGATCGTGAAGCACGCCAACCCCTGCGGAGTCGCAACCGCCGACACGCTGGGCGATGCCTATGCGGCGGCGTTTGCGTGCGACACGGTATCGGCCTTTGGTGGGATCATCGCGGTCAATCGCCCGCTGGACGGTGAAACGGCAAGCGCGATTGCAGGTATCTTTACCGAAGTGGTCGTCGCGCCCGATGCCAATGAAGAGGCAATTGCGATTTTTGCCGCGAAGAAGAATTTGCGGCTGCTGCTCACGGGCGATCTGCCCGATCCGGCGCGCGGCGGGCTGATGGCGAAGTCGATCACCGGCGGTTGGCTGGTCCAGTCTCGCGACAATGGGCGGGTGTCAGCGGATGATCTGCGCGTCGTTACCGATCGTCAGCCGACGCCCGAGGAGCTTGCTGATTGCCTGTTCGCCTGGACGGTCGCCAAGCACGTCAAATCGAACGCGATTGTCTATGCCAAGGACGGCGCGATTGCCGGGATCGGCGCGGGGCAGATGAACCGCCTCGAATCGGCGCGGATTGCCGCATGGAAGGCACGCGACGCAGCCGAGAAAGCAGGCTGGGCGCAACCGCGCACTATCGGCGCGGCAGTCGCATCGGATGCGTTCTTCCCCTTCGCCGATGGGCTTTTGGCCGCAGTGGAGGCGGGCGCGACGGCGGTGATTCAGCCCGGCGGATCGATCCGCGATGCCGAGGTGATCGCCGCGGCGAACGAAGCGGGGCTCGCGATGATTTTCACCGGCATGCGGCACTTCCGACATTGATCGAATAATCGGTCAGCGGTCAGCCCGCCTTGGGCATCCGCTGGAACAGCGCGCGGTCCTCTGGGCCGAAAGCGAATTTCCACAGCACGAACAGATAGCTCGCGGCGATCGCGGGCAGACCGAAGACGAGCTCGGCCCATTCATATTCATGCGGCAGCGACGTGAAAATCGTGCCGACCAGCACTGCCACCAGTGCCGCCCAAACGAGCGGCCAGCGCCAGCCCGACACGGGCGCTTCAAGCAGATGCGAGAGGAGCCGAGTTTTCAGCACCGATGTCAGCGCGAGTGACGCCGCGAGCGCTATCGCCGGTCCGGCTGCCTGGAAATTCTCCGGCCAGCCAGCTTCGCGCATCGCAAAGATCAACGCGAAGCTGAGGATGATCTGAAAGGCGAGCATCGCCGCCGATATCATCAGGTTGCGGTGGCGCGCGACATAGACGAGCGCGCTTTCGGATACCGCCGCCCCCGATGCCAGCACCTCGGCCGTCAGCAGGAACGCGAGCGCGGCGGTGCCCGCCACAAATTGCGGGCCGATCACCCCCATCACGGCCTCACCGGGGATCGAGCCCATCAGCGCCAGCCCGCCTTGCGCGGCCATGATCCAGAACCCCACCTGCCGCACCTGCTTGGCGACCGCCAGCTTGTCGCCGCGCGCGAGGCTTGTGGTGATAACCGGCCCCAGGATTGGATCGAAGCTCGTCTTCAGGCGACCGGGCAGCGAGGCGATCTGCTGCGCCATGTAGTAAATGCCGACGATCGACGGCGCGAACAACTGGCCCAGAATGAATCGATCGACATTGCGCGTCGCCCATTCGATCGCATCGGCGCCCGCCAGTGGCATGTTATCGCGTGCCAAGGTGGCGATCGTCGCCAGCCGGGGCTTCCACTCGTGTGGCAACCCGTAAGCGCGCAAGAACGGCACGACCGACGCGATCATCGCCGCCAGCATCGACAGCATATAGGCGATTTCCAGCCCGTCCTGCGGGGTGATGAACCACAACGCCGTTGCCGCAATACTGATCGTCCACGGCTCGATTACTGCCCGTGCGGTAACGCTGGCGCGGACATTGTGTCGATAAGCGAGTGCGGCCAGGCTGATATCGGACCAGGCGATCGCAAAAACGATGCCGGGCAGCAACCGAGCCAGCCCGTCTGGCGGGCCGTTCCGGTACATGATCGCAGGAAAGGCGAACAGCAGCGCGCTCGCCGCGATCGAGGCGATCAGCGCGACCGCCAGCGCATCCCAGGCGACATGGCTGTGCGGCCTGTCGCTCGCCGACAGTGCCTGTGCAAGCCCACGCTTCATCCCCAAGGTGGCGAGCAGCGCACCGAGTTCGACCACGACCACGGCAAGCGCAAACTGACCGACCGTATCCGCGCCGTATAACCGCCCGGCCACGAACAGGAACGGAATGCGCGCCGCCAGCCGAAGGCCGAACCCGAAGATGTTCGTCCGCCCGCCCTTGGCGATTGCGGCAATATCATCGGCGGCGGCGGTGCTGGGGCTGGCGGTATTCGTCAATGCGCGGCGCCCCAGCTTTTGCCGGTGCCGATTTCGACGCCCAACGGCACCGACAGCGTCACCGCAGGCGCGGCAGCGGTCGCCATCACGCGTTCGATCACCGGTTTGGCGGCAGCGACATCGCCTTCGGGCAGCTCGAACACCAATTCGTCATGCACCTGCAGCAGCATCCGCACGTTGGGCAGCCCTGCCTCGATCAAGGCGGGTTCCATCCGCACCATTGCCCGCTTGATGATGTCAGCGCTCGTACCCTGGATCGGCGCGTTGATCGCCGCGCGCTCTGCCCCCTGGCGCTCATGCTGGACCGAAGATTTGATCCGCGAGAAATGGCATTTTCGCCCGAACAGGGTGGTGGTGTAACCGCGTTCGCGCACCTCCTCGATCGTGGTCGCGATGTAGTTATTGATGCCCGGGAAGCGCTCGAAATAGCGGTCGATCATTGCCTGCGCTTCATCGGGCGTCACATCGAGCCGCCCGGCCAGGCCCCAGCGGCTGATGCCGTACAGAATCGCGAAGTTGATCGTCTTAGCGCGACCACGGGTGTCACGATTGACCTCGCCGAACAATTCCTGTGCGGTCAGGCTGTGAATGTCGGCGCCATCGGCAAAGGCCTGTTTCAGCGCCGGCACATCAGCCATATGCGCCGCCAGCCGCAGTTCGATCTGCGAATAATCGGCGGCGAGCAGGACGTTGCCCGGTTCGGCCACGAAAGCATCGCGGATCTGGCGGCCGATTTCGGTGCGGATCGGGATGTTCTGGAGATTGGGATCGGTTGAAGAGAGCCGCCCGGTCTGCGCGCCGGTCAGCGAATAGCTGGTATGGACGCGCCCCGTTTGCGGGTTGATCTGTGCCTGTAGCGCATCGGTATAGGTGCTTTTGAGCTTTGAGAGCTGCCGCCAGTCGAGCACCCGTGCCGCGATGACCGCACCGGGCGAGGCCTTGTCCGCCGCGATCTTTTCCAGCTCGGTCACATCGGTGGAATAGACCCCAGATTTGCCCTTTCGCCCACCCTTGATCCCCATCCGGTCGAACAGCACATCGCCCAGCTGTTTGGGGCTGCCGATCGTGAAGGGGCCACCGGCAAGCCCGTGAATTTCGGTTTCCAGCGTCGCCATCTGCGCGGCGAATTCGGCGGAGAGCTGTGCCAGCCGGTCACGATCGACCTTGATCCCGTGACGTTCCATCTGCGCGATGACGGGGGCGAGCGGACGATCGACCATCTCATACACCCGCGTCGAGCCTTCCGCAGTCAGGCGTGGCTTGAACCGCCGCCACAGCCGCAGCGTCACATCGGCGTCTTCGGCGGCGTAGCGTGTGGCCGACTTTAAGTCGATTTCGGCGAACCCCCGCTGGCTCTTGCCCGTGCCGACCACGTCCTTGAAAGCGATGCAGCTGTGCAACAGGTGGAGTTGCGCGAGCTCGTCCATCCCGTGTCCGTGCAGCCCGGCATCGAGATCGAAACTCATCAGGATCGTATCGTCGAACGGTGCGACATCGATGCCCAGCCGCCCGAGAATGATCATGTCATATTTCAGATTATGGCCGATCTTCAGCACCGCCGGGTCTTCGAGCAACGGCTTGAGCTTGTCGATCACCACCGCCTTGTCGAGTTGAACAGGCTTTTCGGCGAACATGTCCGTCCCGCCATGCGCGACCGGGGTGTAGCAGGCGCGGTTAGGATGGAGCGCAAGGCTTATCCCCACCAACTCGGCCTGGGTGGCATCAATGCCGGTGGTCTCGGTATCGACCGCGACCCAGCCCTGGTGACGCGCCTCTGCAATCCAGCGGTCAAGCGCGGCGTCGTCGACCACCGTTTCGTAATCGTCGTGGTTGCAAGGCGGCTCGTCCTCCTGGGCCACCGCCTTTGGCGCAGCGACCGGTGTGTCCGCAACCGAGGCCAGTTTGGCGAGCAGTGATTTGAAGCCGTGATGCTCCAGAAACGCCTGCAACGGCGCCGCCGGTATCCCCTGCAGCGCAAGCGAATCGAGCGGATCGGGCAAGGCCGCATCGTCTTTCAACGTTACGAGCACGCGGCTCAACCGGGCCATCTCGGCATGCTCGATCAGGTTGTCGCGCAGCTTGCCGGGTTTCATCGTCGGTGCTGCGGCAAGCACAGCTTCCAAATCGCCATGCTCGAGGATCAGCTTGGCGGCAGTCTTTGGCCCCACGCCCGGGACGCCGGGCACATTGTCGACGCTGTCGCCCATCAGCGCGAGCACATCACCGAGCCGATCGGGGCCAACGCCGAATTTTTCGAGCACATGCTCGGCGCCTAGGCGCCGGTTATTCATGGTATCGTACATGTCCAGCCCGGGCTCGATCAACTGCATCAGATCCTTGTCGCTTGAGACGATCGTAACCGACCAGCCTTGTGCCAGCGCCGCCTTGGCATAGCTGGCGATGATGTCGTCTGCCTCCAGCCCTGCTTCCTCGATGCACGGCAGGCTGAACGCGCGCGTCGCATCGCGGATCATCGGGAATTGCGGGATCAGGTCCTCGGGCGCGGGGGGGCGCTGCGCCTTGTATTTGTCGTACAGGTCGTTTCGAAAGGTGTGGCTGCCTTTGTCGAGGATCACCGCCATATGGGTCGGCCCGTCGGCCTTGTGCAACTCGTCGGCGAGTTTCCACAGCATCGTCGTATAGCCATAAACCGCACCAACCGGCTCGCCACGAATGTTCGTCAGCGGCGGCAGGCGGTGATAGGCGCGGAAGATATAACCGGAGCCATCGACAAGGTAGAGATGAGGCATGAAGGCTGGGATAGCCGATGCATCGCGCCGGACAAAGCCCCCCTTCATCACGAGTCGCGCGGGCTTCGCTTGCCGCTATCCCGCGTCGTGAAAGATGATGCCCAGCGTGTGGCGATTGCCCTGCCGGATCGGGCTGACTCCGTGGCGCATCGTGACCCGGTAATCGCCCTTGCCACCGCGTACCGGCCGATGGTTGACGGCGAATACCACCGCATCGCCAAGCCCCAGTGGCACCACAGTGACGCGCGATTGCATTCTTGGCCGCTGTTCAGTCAGCACGAATTCCCCGCCGTCAAAGTCATCGCCAGGTCGCGAGAGCAGGACCGCGACCTGCAAGGGAAAGGCGATTGCACCATACAGGTCCTGATGCAGGCAGTTATAATCGCCTTCCCCGTAGCGGAGCATCAGCGGGGTGGGGCGCGTCTGCCCGGCGGCATGGCACATTGCGCGATAGGCTGCATGCTCTGCGGGAAGCTCGTCGGGCAATCCGAGCCGTGCAGCCCAAGCGCGCGCGGTGGGGACAAGCAGGGGATAAAGCGTTTCGCGCAAGCGCTGGACGATCGACGGCAAGGGATAAGCGAAATAGGCATAATGGCCTTGGCCAAAGCCGTGGCGCGCCATCACGATCCGGCTGCGGAATTGTCGATCATCGCCATAGCTTTCGGCGAGTACAGTACATTCGGTGGCCGAGAGCAGGCCGGGGATCAGGGCCCAGCCCTGCGCATCGAGTGATGCGACCAGCCGGGCAGGGTCGGCAATAGATGTTGGTATCATGCGATGCGACGTGGCGGCTGCCCGCGGCTACCGCATCCCGGCGCTTGCGATGAAAAACCTACCGCCCGTGATAGGCAACCACGCTGGCGACAACTGATTGCATCAGCGCCTGGCGCTCAGCGACTGGTCGCGGCGTATCGCCGATCATGACGGCCAGCGCATAGCTTTGCCCATCCGGTGCCGTCAGGATGCCGACATCATTATAGCCCGCCGTGCGCCCGGCAAGGTCTTGTCCGGTCCCGGTCTTGTGGCCAAACCGCCACCCGGCTGGCACCGCGCCGCTCAAGCGTTGCTTGCCGGTGCGCGCCGATTCCATCGTCGCAATCAAATAGTTGGTCGAATTGGCGGAGAGCAGCTCGCCCTTTTTCAGCATCGCCAGCGCGCCGGCAATCGCCTCTGGCGCGGCGCCATCCGGCGGATTGGTGACATAGCTTTCAAAGGCGCTGAGCCGCGTCGACAGCGGCAGCCGGGCGCGAGCGCGCGTAAAAGCATTGCCGAGCGCGAATTCGGGTTTCCAGTCGAGCCCCGCCGTTTGGCTTTGCAGCAATCGTTCACCGGGGCCGAAGCTGATCGAGCCAAGCCCCTTGCGCCGGATGAAACCGCGCACGGTTTCCGGCCCGCCGATAAAACGCAGCAGCCGATCATTGGCGGTGTTGTCACTCGTCGTCAGCGCGCGCTGGAGCAGCTCGCCCACGGTCGCCTTATAGCCATCGCCTTTCACCATCGCAGCGATCGGCTGGTGAAACAGCGTCAAATCCTCGCGAGTCACGGTAACGGTGTCGTCGAGCGTCAGCTGACCGGAATCGCGGTAATCGAGCACCGCCATCGCCACCCACAGCTTGCTCACGCTTTGCTGGGGCAGCTTGGTCGAACCATTGGCGGTAACGGCCCAGCCCTTGTCGATATTGCGCACGGCAATGCCAACATTGCCGGCAAACTGGGCCCGCAGGGTCTGGATGGTCGATACCAGCCCATAGGGTGCGGTGGCCTTTACTGGAACGGGCGCAGGCACCGGCATGCTGACGCGATACATCGGCGGTGGCGGCGATACGCGCGCAGCCTGCGGCGATGATGTCGACGCGCAGCCCGCCAACGCGATCATCGCGATGGTTGCCATTGCGGGATTGTGCCGGTCGCGTGTCAATTCTTTCCCTTGGTGAATCAAGCTGTTCAACCCCCCAGATCATCGATTGCCACCATGGGTGGATCACCCTTAACAGGATATAGCCATAATTTTCGGTTGCGATGAAAGCCCGTATTTACACGATGAACCACGAAACTTCCCGAAAAAGGGCGGTATGTGGTTAAGGGACCAGCACCGTATCGATCGCATCGGGAAGCATGTCCGGGTAATCGAGCGTATAATGCAGCCCGCGACTTTCCTTACGGTGCAGCGCTGATTTCACAATCAGTTCAGCGGTTTGCAACAGGTTGCGTAGCTCGATCAGATCGGGCGTCACCCGGAAATGCCCGTAATAATCATTCACTTCGTCGGTGAGCAGGCGGATGCGGTGCTGGGCGCGCTCGAGCCGCTTGGTGGTGCGCACGATTCCGACATAATTCCACATGAAGCGGCGAATCTCGGTCCAGTTCTGCTTGATGACGACTTCCTCGTCCGAATCCTCTACCCGGCTTTCGTCCCACGGCGCGATCGGCGGGGGCGGGGGCAGATCGTCCCAATGCGCCGCGATGTGCCGCGCGCAGGCCTCGCCGAACACAAAGCATTCGAGCAGCGAGTTGGAGGCGAGTCGGTTTGCCCCGTGGAGCCCGCTTTCGGTACACTCGCCGGCGGCATAGAGACCGGGCAGATCGGTGCGCCCGTCGAGATCAACGACGATCCCGCCACAGGTGTAATGTTGTGCGGGCACGACCGGGATCGGATCGGTCGTCATGTCGATGCCCAGCCCCAGCAGCTTTTCGTGAATGTTGGGGAAATGTTCGCGGATGAAATCCGGGCCCTTGTGACTGATGTCCAGATGCACGTAATCTAGGCCGAGCCGCTTGATCTCATGGTCGATCGCGCGCGCGACCACGTCGCGCGGGGCCAACTCGAGCCGGGGGTCGAAATCGGGCATGAAGCGGTAGCCGGTTTCAGGGATCAGCAGATGCCCGCCCTCACCGCGTACGGCTTCGGTGATGAGGAAATTCTTGACGTCGAGATTGTACAGGCAGGTCGGGTGGAACTGCATCATCTCCATGTTGGAGACGCGGCAGCCCGCGCGCCACGCCATCGCGATACCGTCACCGGTCGCGCCGCGTGGCGCAGTCGAAAACAGATAGGTGCGCCCGGCCCCGCCCGTCGCTAGGATCGTCGCGCGCGCGGTGAACAGTTCCACCCGACCGGTCGCGCGGTTGACGGCATAGACGCCCCAAACGTGACCGGATCCCGAATAGCGCGCTTCATGCTTTCCGGTCGCGAGATCGATCGCGACCATATCGGGGACGAGCGTGATATTGGGGTGGAGATCGGCGGCGCGCTGCAATGCTTCCTGCACCGCCCAGCCGGTCGCATCATCGACATGCACGATCCGCCGGTGGCTATGCCCGCCTTCGCGCGTCAGATGCGGGAGGTTCCCCTCCATGTTGAACGGCACGCCCAGCTCCGCCAGCCGCGCGATGGCAGCAGGCGCGCTTTCGACGACGAATTCCACCGTGGCGCGGTCGTTCAAACCCGCGCCCGCGACCATCGTGTCCTCGATATGGCTGTCAAAGGTGTCGCCCGGCTCCAGAACGGCCGCGATTCCGCCCTGCGCCCAGGCGGTCGACCCCTCGTTCAGCCCGCCTTTGGCCAGAACGGTGACCTTGAATTGGTCGGCAAGATTCAGCGCGGCGGTGAGGCCGGCGGCACCGGAGCCGATGATAAGGATGTCGGATTGGTTCATTGACACCGGTCCTTCCTAACCGTTCGTGTCGAGCGAAGTCGAGACACTCTGCGCAGCGCCTGCGGCACGTCCCTCGACGATGCTCGGGACGAACGGGTGAAGGGGGGCTAGGCCACGTTCGAAGCCCGTGTCAGATTGAGGAACACATCCTCCAGATCGGCCTCGCGCGTCGATACGTCGACAATGCCATAGCCGCTGGCTTGTACCGCGGAGAGCACCTCGCCCGCATTGGCGATGTCCTTGCGGTACGTGATCGCCAGCGTGCGATCGCCCTTCAGCTCGATCTTCTGGAAGCACGGCGCGTCAGGCGGCACCCCCACGTCGCGGTCGACCGTCACCTCGACAAGCTTTTCGGTCGCCATGCCCACCAGCGCGCGGGTGGGTTCGTTGGCGATCAGCTTGCCGTGGTTGATGATCGCGATCCGGTCGCAGAGCTCCTCGGCCTCTTCCAGATAATGCGTGGTCAGCACGACCGTCACGCCGCCGGCGTTGAGTTCGCGGACATAGTCCCATAACTGCTTGCGCAGCTCGATATCGACGCCCGCGGTCGGCTCGTCCAGCACCAGCACCGGTGGCGTGTGAACCAGCGCCTTGGCCACCATCAGCCGGCGCTTCATGCCGCCCGACAGCGTGCGGGCATAGGCATTGGCCTTGTCTTCCAGATGCACCGCGCGCAGCAGCTCCATCGATCGCCGCTTGGCCTTGGGCACGCCGTACAGCCCGGCCTGAATTTCCAGCGTCTCGACGGGGGTAAAGAACGGATCGAACAGGATTTCCTGGTTGACGATGCCGATCGAGGCCTTGGCGTTGCGCGGCTGCTGGTCGATATCGAAACCCCAGATCGACGCGCTGCCGCCGGTCTTGTTTACCAGCCCGGCCAGAATATTGATCAGCGTCGATTTGCCCGCGCCATTCGGACCGAGCAGCCCGAAGATCTGCCCGCGCGGCACATCGAAACTCACCTCGTCCAGCGCACGCTTGCCGCCCTTATAGGTTTTCGAAAGGCGGTCGATCGAGATGGCGGCGTCGGTCATGCTACGCCGCTTAAGCCGCGAAGGCGGTGTCGCCAAATATTTTCGGCGGGTATCGAGGTGCGCGTCGTCCGGACCTATCCCCGAATGAGCGACGACGGCCAGCCGATCCGGACCAGAAGGCCATCGGGTCCGGCAATGCCAACTTCGTACAGGCCCCATTCGCGGTGGCGCAGCACCCCGCCCGGACGGATGATCAGATCGTCGACTCGCGCGGCAATGGCGTCGACATCGGGCGTGCGGATGAAAACGCCGAACGGATTATGGTCGGCCGGCACGCGCCACGGGCCAGTGCCGGCCTGGGTAAGGTGCACTTCGCATCCCCAGCCGGTCATGATGATATAATCGTGCGATCCGCCGGTGCGCGCGAAGCCCAGTCGCTCCCAAAACGGAATGGCACTGGGCAGATCGTTGCTCGGCACGATGGCGAACGCGCCAATCGAAAGGGTGTCGGACATCACATGCTCCTCCAGTGCCGAACGTGCGGGCTTTACTCGCGAGTCAGCGTGGTGCGATTGCGGGTCAGCCAGGTCTCGCCTGTGTCATCGAGGAAATCGACTTCCTTCAGGGTGACCATCGTTCCACCGTCGCGCTTTGTGGTTTCGCGAATCCGCGCGGGGCGATCATCAACGGTGCCGTCG
The DNA here is from genome assembly GCA_002280555.1 of Sphingomonas sp. 32-62-10. Taxonomy (GTDB): domain Bacteria; phylum Pseudomonadota; class Alphaproteobacteria; order Sphingomonadales; family Sphingomonadaceae; genus Sphingomonas. The sequence goes on along the minus strand of NCEE01000021.1, from coordinate 3,445 downwards.
CTGGATTCCTCAAGCGTCCAGCGGTCGAGCGCGTCGGTGCGAATCAGCCGCAACGTGGCCGTCGTGACTTCCGTCTCGCGGCCTTTGCGAAAGCTCGCGGCCTGTTCGCGGCTGGTTGCCGGATCGAGCAGCGCAATTGTCGTGATCGTGACGATTCCGGCCTTGGGACCATCATCGAAATCGGCATGGCGGACCAGCGTGAGGCCGTCGCGCATCATCTCGATCGACACCTTTACGGGAATCCCGAACCAGCGATCGGCTTGGTAATCGCGATACTCCAGCTTGCCCTGCCAGTTGCCGACCAAGGCGGCGCGGATCGTGGTCGGCGTCACCACTGCAGGGGGCGTTTGCGCGCTCGCCGGCCCTGTCAGGGCGAGAATCGCCAACCCGATCGCAGTCAATAGCCTGGTGATCATTGCCTGTTGCCCCGCCCGATTGAATGCGCGCGCTTGCTGCACGCCGACACGGTTGCTATCGCACCGATCATGGTCCCGCCACCCGAAATCACCCGCGTCACCGGCCCCCGCGTTGCCTGTGACGGTGCGCATGACGGCATTCCCGCGTCGCTTGGCCACCCCCGCGTGTGGCTGCAGATCGACGAGCATGGCTATGTCGATTGCGGCTATTGCGACCGGCGATTCGTGCTGATCGGCGGTGCCGCCGATGGCGCGGATCAATCGGCGCTGCCCGATCATCCGGCTGGCGCCAGCGTGTAAGCTCCCCCTCGACGTTGCTCGGGGCCGCCCTATATTGCCGGGGATGACCAACATGCCCGATCCCCGCCGCTACCTGTATCCCACCGGCCAGCTCGACCCCGCAGAGGCGCAACGCCTCACCGCCAGCGCGCTGGCGCGTGCCGATGATGGCGAACTCTATCTGCAATATCGCAAGACCGAGGCGTTCGGCTTTGATGACGGGCGGCTGAAGACGGCGAGCTATGATACGCAGAGCGGCTTTGGCCTGCGCGCCGTATCTGGCGAGACGACCGCCTTTGCCCATGCCAATGAACTGAGCGGGGCAGCGATCGGCCGCGCGGCGGAGACGATGGCGCTGATTGATCCTTCCGAATCCGCCAAGGCGCCCCCGCCGCGCGCGACCAACCGGCATTTATATACCGACAGCGATCCACTCGATCTCGTGCCTTTCGCCGACAAGGTGAATTTGTGCCAGACGATCGACGCGGCTGCCCGCGCCCGCGATCCGCGTGTCGCGCAGGTATCGGTATCACTGTCGGGTCAGTGGAATGTGGTGGAAATCGTCCGTGCCGACGGGTTCGTTGCCACCGATATCCGCCCGCTCGTGCGCCTGAACGTCTCGATCGTGGTCGAGCAGAACGGTCGGCGCGAAACCGGCAGCTTCGGCCTTGGCGGGCGCTATCTCTACGATCGGTTGATGGGACCAGAAACCTGGAACCGTGCGATCGATGAGGCGCTGGCGCAGGCGCTCGTCAACCTCGAGTCGGTCGATGCACCGGCGGGCGAGATGACGGTGCTGCTCGGCCCCGGCTGGCCCGGCATCTTGCTCCACGAAGCAATTGGCCATGGGCTGGAAGGCGATTTCAACCGCAAGGGCACCAGCGCTTTTTCGGGCCGCATTGGTGAGCGCGTCGCTGCGCCCGGTGTGACGGTGGTGGATGACGGATCGATCGCCGATCGGCGCGGGTCACTCTCGATCGATGATGAGGGCACCCCGACGCAGGAGAACATCCTGATCGAGGACGGCATATTGAAGGGCTATATCCAGGACCGGCTCAACGCGCGGCTGATGGGCGTCGCCCCCACGGGCAATGGCCGCCGCGAAAGCTTCCAGCACGCGCCGATGCCACGGATGACCAACACCTTCATGCGCGGCGGACGCGATAACCCCGCCGAGCTGCTGAGCCGCGTGAAAAAGGGCATTTTCGCCAAGTCGTTCGGCGGCGGGCAGGTCGATATCGTGTCGGGCAAATTCGTGTTCACCTGCACCGAGGCCTATCTAGTCGAGAACGGCAAACTGGGCAGCCCGATCAAGGGCGCAACGCTGATCGGCGATGGCCCTAGCGTCCTCACTCGCGTGATCGGCATCGGCGACGACATGGCGCTCGACGAAGGCGTCGGCATGTGCGGCAAGGGCGGGCAAAGCGTGCCCGCCGGTGTCGGGCAGCCAACGCTGCTCGTCGATGGGCTAACGGTGGGCGGGACGGCGGTTTAGGCTAGGATCAAAACAGGCGATACCGCTCGAGCGGTAGCCCGTTCTGCTCGATCCAGACGTTCCAGGCCTCCATCACCTTGCGATTATCTTCCTGAAACCGGCGAGCAACCTCGACACGGAGCGCCTGCTCGCAGACCGACTGAACATCGACCCCCAGCTCTACGGCAAGTTCGACCGCGCGCTTATCAGCCTGGAAGGTAACCGGCTGCCGAGGTGGATTGGCGATCGGCATGCGATCAGACTAAGCTGGGGCGTGCCAATTTCCAAGCGAGACCAGCATGGCCGAATTCTTCACCGCGATCGACGACAAGCACCGCACCTTCATCGCCAAACAGCCCGTCTTTTTCGTCGGCACGGCGGCGGAAGGGTGCCGGGTCAATGTCAGCCCCAAGGGCATGGATGTGTTCCGCGTGCTCGGGCCCAACCGGGTTGCGTATCTCGATCTGGGCGGATCGGGAAACGAGACGCAGGCGCATCTCAGTGTCGATGGGCGAATCACGATCATGTTCTGCGCGTTTGATAATCCCGCGCTGATCCTCCGGCTGTACGGGCGCGGAACCTATACCGTGATCGGCGATCCGGGGTTCGATGAGCTGGCCGTGCATTTCCCGAAGCTGCCCGGCACGCGCCAGATTTTCGATATTCATGTCGATAGCCTGCAAACCAGTTGCGGCTGGGCGGTGCCGAAGATGACGCTCGAGAAGGAACGCGACACGCTCGTCCGTTTCCACGCCCAGCAGGTGCCCGAGGAGCGGCTCGCCGTCATTGCCCAGCGCAACAAAAGCATCGATGGGCTGCCCGTGCGTGTCCAGACCGTTTTGCTCGACGCGGCCGATTGAATGGCGCTTGTCGAACTCGGCCGTTTCGATCGTAACGAAGCGCATATTCTGATCGGCCGACTCGAATCGGAGGATATCCCCGCCATTGCCTTCGACGGTAATGCCAGCATCGCCGATGGCAGCCAGTTTTTCATTCCCGTCCGCGTGATGGTGCACGAGGATGATCTCGCCGCTGCCCGAGCGATTGTCGCCTCTGTCGCCCGCTAAACAGGGGCAGGATGCCTGCCTGTTTTTCGGGCACTACTTCGCAACTGCACAAAAAATTGACTCGTGCCACCGGATTTGGCGACCGTTGATTGCGCAAAAACCCGCAAAACTGCGATAATCTTGCGTCTGGCACGGCAATTGCTGTGCTGCACAAGCACGCTTTCGCTTTGGGGGGACAGGCGCTTGAAACTAGTCATTGCCATCATCAA
>NCEE01000020.1 GCA_002280555.1 Sphingomonas sp. 32-62-10 | reverse complement strand
AAATCTCGCAGGTCACAGGTCCACGAACGGGCGCTCTAGCCCGGAACTCCGGGCAGCGGCGATCTTCCGGCGGATCGGCCGAAAAGCCGGCGCAGCACCCTGAAAAGGCCCCAGATCAAAAGTCCGGCAAGCACCATACCCCCCGTCATCACACCATAAAGCCATGGATAGTTTGCGAGCATCTGACGGATGTTGTTCGTTACAGTCTGCTGCGCCGAATCATAATCGTCAGGCATCGCTAGCACGCCCATGCGCGCGGCATAGGCGTCATATTCCGCCACCATTTCGGTCAGGAGCTCGGGGCGTGCGATGGCGAGATTAGTGGATTCCCCGGGATCGCTAGCCACATCGAACAGCCGCCAGCGGCCATCGCCAAGGGGAAGCACGCTGCGGGTGATCTTAAAATCGCCCTTGTAAAGCGCGGTATTGCCCGAAACCTCGATCACTCGCACTTCGTCCCTGGCATAGGCGCTCTTGGCCTTACCCGTGATGATCGGAAGGAGGCTGCGCCCGGTAATCGGGCGAATGCCCCTTTCGGCACCGCCGCCCGGCGCGCCGATCCAGTCAAGCAGCGTCGGGGCGATGTCGGTCATCATGGCGGGCGTGTCGATGCGTGCGGCCGCGACGCCCGGACCGGCGATGACCAGTGGCACGCGCACGCCGCCTTCGGTGGCGTAGAATTTGAACCAGGCGCCCGGCGTTGCCGTCGCCGCCGCCCATTCCGGGCCGATGAAGCCCCAACTGCCGCGCCCGCCCATGCCGTCGAGCCCGACATGATATCCCACCACGCGGTGCCACGCCCTGAGCAAGTGATTGTCGTCGCCGCGTGATGGCTCGGGACCGTTGTCGGACGCGAAGACGAAGATTGTGTTGTCGTACTGCCCGTTGGCCTTAAGGTGCGCGATGAGGCGACCGACATGGTGGTCCATCGCCTCGAGCATTGCGGCATGTACCTCCATCCGTGCGGCATAGACCGCGCGGTCCGCGTTGCTTAGGTCGGTCCAGTGGCGATAGCCGGGCGGCAGGTCCGCCATTGCCGCATCCGGCGGCACCAGCCCCAGCGCCTTGGCCCGCTGTTGCCGCTCGCGCCGCAGGACATCCCAGCCGGCAGCATAACGGCCCTTGTATTTGGCAATCAGATCGGCCGGTGCCTGCACCGGAATATGAATCGCCTGAAACGGCAGATAGGCGAAGAACGGCTTCGATCGGTCGGTCTGGTTCAGATAAGCAATCATCTTGTCGACGATAAACTTCGAGGAATAGAAGTCGTCGGGTAGCCCGGCTTCTACCCCGTTCTCGTACCAGGGCGCGTCCTTGTAATAGGGAATGTAGGGCCGCTTTTCCCAATTGTCCGCCCCAGATGCTGCCAACGCGAAGGAACGGTCGAAACCATGAGCCTGCGGGCTCGCGTCAGCCTTTTCCCCGAGGTGCCATTTGCCGACCATCAATGTGCGATAGCCAATTCCCCGCAGGCGATCAGCCAGCGTGAGCACGCCCGGTTCGAGCGCCATCGAATAGCCCGGCTTGCCGCGCTGCTCGCTTGGCAGAACCTCGGGGATCGTCGCGAAGCCGGTGAGGTGGTTGTCCATCCCGGTCAGGAGCATGGCGCGCGAAGGCGAGCACAGCGGCGACGCGCGGAACTGGGTGAACATCGCGCCGCGGGCGGCGAGAGCATCGATATTCGGCGTGTGCGCCTCCCCGCCAAAGGCGCCGAAATCCATCAGGCCGGCATCATCGGCTAGGATCACAACGATGTTTGGGCGCGGCGCGGCTGTTTCAGCAGCTTTGGTCTCTGCTGCGTCTCCGTCCATCACCGACACGAGTGCAAGCAAGCCGACCGCGAATGTGATCCAAGCTTTCTGCACTGCTCCCCCGCGCGTCCAAACAGGATTGGTTAACCGCGCCGATTTCATCGTGCGCGTTGGCTCGTTGAGCGATCTAATGGCATACATTAGGCTGGTCAACGAGCTAGCGCGATGAGATGCGCCGCCATGAGTTTGATCCGGCCAACACGGCACGCTAAATGACCTCTCAGCTAGGATCGGCCTGCGTTTTCCGATCTCCGAGTGGTGGCTCGGTTTTTGCGGGGCGTGCTGTCAGTCTTTTGCGAACTCGTCTCTCGACGATGCGAATCGGGCTTTGAGTGCGACGCTTAGCTGGCGAGCGATTGCCACTCGGCCAGTGCGGCTGAGCGGCGTTCTTTGAAGGTTTGGCGATCGACGATGTGGCGTTCAAGATTGACCCGAAGGGCGGCGAAGCCAACTGATTATGGACGTTGGCGTGGACCGAGGCGAACTTTTGCAACGGCTTCATTCGCCTGAACCGGAGCATCGCGCGCTCCCTTCGTCGGAAGGGAAGGTGACTGTTCTCGACCCTGTTGTTGTCCCATCGGCCAATCTCGCGACGATCCAGATTTCCCAATTCGCGCATCGCGGCGGGGTAAGATTTGAGCCCGTCAGTAACGATGACCTCGGCCTGGCCGTGCCGCTTCAGCGCCTTCTTCATGAAGGCGAGTGTCGCTGATTTATCGCGCTTTTTGGTTACATAGCTCTCGAGGATTTCGCCTTCGTGATCGACTGCGCGCCAGAGGTACACCATCTCGCCATTGAGCTTCACGTACATTTCATCCAGGTGCCATTTCCAATGGCGGAAGCCCCGCATACGCGATACCCGCTGGCGCCTGATGTCACCAGCAAACACTGGCCCAAACCTGTTCCACCACATCCGTACCGTCTCGTGGCAGATGTCGATACCGCGCTCGAACAGCAGGTCCTCAACGTTCCGCAAACTGAGTGGAAAGCGGACGTACATCATGACTACCAGACTGATCACCTCGGGCGACGAGTTGAAACAGCGAAAAGGGGAAGCGGGCTTTGCTCTGGATTTGCGGCTCATCGCCGCCCGCTAGCACCTACCTCGTTGGTCTGACAGAGCCAGCGCAGACGGTCGCGGTGGATAGCGCAGCGATCAAGCCGCCTGGTCAAACTTCGCCGAGGCCGGCGCGGGGTTGGCAAACACCATCTCGTCGTCCAGCGGTCCGTGACGAAGCACGCGCGCGTCCTTGAAGAAATTCTGGTGCAGCTTCCATGGCGCGCGCGTCCCGCTCTTGGGCATAAGGTCCGCCGAGCGCTGGATATAGCCCGACGAGAAATTGACCATAGGCTGGGCCTCTACCGGATCCTCGCCAATTTCGGGCGTGGCGATCTTGAGCTCGTTCGCGTCCATGTATTTGATCAACCGGCACATATACTCCGATGTAAGATCGGCTTTCAATGTCCAGCCGGCATTGGTATAGCCGAACCACATCGCGAAGTTTGGCACATCATTGAACATGATGCCCTTGTAGAGCAGCCGGTCGCCGGGATTGATGGGCTTGCCATCCACCGTCAAGACCATTCCCGAGAGCACTTTGATCTTCAAGCCTGTTGCCGAGACGATGATGTCGGCCTTCAGTTCTTGGCCGGATTCGAGGAGGACGCCGTCCTCCGTGAAGGTCTTTATCCGGTCGGTGACAACATCCGCGCGCCCTTCGCGGATGGTGCGGAACATGTCGCCATCGGTGACCGCACAAAGCCGTTCGTCCCAGGGATTGTATGGCGGCGTGAAGTGTTTGGCGACGTCGAAGCCTTCGGGCAGCTCGTCCTTCACCATGTCAATCAGCCGTTTGCGCAGCCCGTCAGGACGTGTTCGGGAGATGTGATAGACGAACATTTGGTAGAGAATATTCTTGTAGCGGGTGATCGTATAGGCCCATTTCGCGGGTAGGAACGATTGCAGTCCCAGCGCAATCTTGTCCGAAGATGGTTGTGATGCAATGTAGGTCGGTGTGCGCTGAAGCATCGTTACCTTCTCGGCACCTCCAGCCGCAAGCGAAGGAATGAGCGTAACTGCCGTCGCGCCGCTCCCGATCACGACGATGTGGTCACCCCGATAGTCGAGATCTTCGGGCCATTGTTGCGGATGAATAAACAGCCCCTGGTAGCGCTCGCGGCCCGGAAAGTCGGGGGTGTAGCCTTCGTCATAGTCATAATAGCCGGTGCAGCTGAAAAGCATCCTACATGTGATCGAGAACAGGGTCTTGTCGGAGCCGATCGTCCCCGTCACGGTCCACAGCGCCGTTTCGCTCGACCACGACGCGGCGGCGATGCTCATGCCATGCCGGATGTCCCGACGGATGCCATATTGATCAACCGTTTCGCGCAGATAGGCCATGATGTCATCCGCGCCGGCAATCGCCTTGCGCCTGGTCCAGGGTTTGAAGCTGAAGCCCAACGTGTACATGTCGGAGTCTGAGCGCACGCCGGGATAGCGAAAGAGGTCCCAGGTGCCGCCGATCTCGGGGCGGCGCTCAGCGATCAGGAAGGACGTGCCGGGGCAATGCTTGCGCAGATGAACGGCGGCACCGATACCCGAAATTCCCGCGCCTATGATCAGAACGTCGACATGGGCGGGCAATGATTGTGTGGGTTTAAGATCACTTGTCATTTACGAATCCTTTCATTTTCGACCAGTAGCTGGCCGGAAAAAGCCGCTGGATACGGTCGCCCATGCGAGCGTCTCGTCCAATGAGGAGGCGCGGCTGGCGCTTCTCAATTGCGGCGATGATTTGGTCCGCCGCCTTTTCGGGCGGCGTCTTCAGCAGTTTGGCGGCGCGTGCCTTCCGCGCCTCAGCCTCTTCAGGTGTGGTCGATGACGGCACCCGCGCATCCCGCGCGATCGCAGTGTTGACGCCACCCGGATGGACGACGGTCAAGCCCACGTTGCTGCCTTCGAGCTCGTGTCGCAGCCCCTCGGAAAATCCGCGCGCCGCGAATTTGCTGGCCGCATATGCAGCCTGCGAAGGCAGCGCGATCAGGCCGAACAGGCTTGAGATGTTGCAGATATGCGCCTGCGGCTGCTGTTGCAGCAGCGGTAGGAACGCGTGCGTCATCCGCACCATCGCGTTGAAGTTCACGTCCATCACCCAGTCGAACTCCTCGAGGGTGGTCTGATCGAAGGTTCCGAGCAGTGTGACACCAGCGCCATTCACCAGAACCGTTGCGCGACCATGATCCGCCATGACACGATCGGGCAAATCCGCGACGGCCGCGCGGTCGGTGATGTCGAGCACATAGCCGGTTGCAGTCGCCCCGGCCGAGCGCGCGCGATCGAGCGTTTCGCCCAGCGCATTGCCGCTCTTGTCGATGAGCGCGAGACGCGCACCCTTTGCAGCCAGCCGATCCGACATGGCTGCGCCGATGCCACTCGCCGCCCCCGTAAGGACCACGACTTTGTCTTTCAGCTTCAGTTGCATTGGGATCACACCTTTGTTGAACGCCGGGACACGAGCAGGCAAACCGTCCAACGAAAAGCGTTGCATGCACGTCCAAACTTCAATAAGAGTAATTACTCCATTAGAATAAGTCAAGGAAGGTTTGGCAAATGGCGATCGGATCTCATGCAGCGCAGATCGAGCAGAGCCTGGCGAGGGTTCGACGCGCTGAAGCGTTTATTGTCGTCGGGCTCTATACGGCCGCACGGTCACATCCGACGGCTACCGTCGCATGACGGAGCTACCGGGCCATATCAATCCCGAGCGCGAGGCCTATCGAGCCTTTCTCGCCATGCTCGCCGACCCGGACTACCGCGAGGCCGTCAAACACCGTTCCGCAGCCGTGCTGGATTCGCAGCTGATCCGTTTTGGTCGGCGCATGCCCGGACCGGGCTTCGGCGAGTTGGCCGCAACCGACAATATCATCGACTGAAAGGGCTGAATCGATGGGGTGGAAAGTCTGGAGTCTGGCCGTGGTCGCCGGTATTGTCGGCGGGGTCGGATCCGCGCTGCTCGCGACGCAGAGCGGGTTGACCGGCGGCGTGCGTGCCGGTGCTTGGTCGACCAATGTCAGCAATGGCGCGGCCTCGGCAGACCCGTGGACGCGGGCGACCGTGGCGCGAGCGGGCCTGCTCGCGCTGTCGGCAAATCAGGCAGTGTATTTCGATCGCTCGACCGACAGCGAGGGCCGCGCGCTCGACGCACGCTGCACCTATCGCCTGTCGGGTGGTCCGCAACCGGCTGCGTGGTGGTCGGTGACGCTCTATGCCGAGGATCAGTATCTGGCGCGCAACACCGACGGCGCGTCCTCGATCGATGCCACGCGCGCAGGCAGTGGCGCATGGTCGGCGCTGGTCGGGCCTGACCGACCGGCTGAAGGACACTGGATCTCGACACGTGCCAGCAAGCGGCCCGTGCTCATGATGCGCCTTTACCGCCCGCATAGCATTGCGCCGGAGGCGCTGTCGAAGATCGTCGGACCCGACATTGTGCGCCAAAGCTGTGCGGGAGAAAAAGTATGAACCGCTGGGCCGGACCGATTATCGCCACTATCGTGCTGGCAGGGGCCGTGCATGTCGCGACTGTAGTCGCCATCCCAAGTGCGATCATGCGCGTGGTTTTGCGGGGTGCAGCCGAGAAGACGGGCGGCCCCAACCATTTCCTTCATTCGCCGCGTACAACGCCTCAGAGTCAAACCGTCGTGCGCCCTTCGCCGGATCTCGCCTATTCGGCCTGCTCGATCAACGTGTCGGGGGGGGCGGTCAACGTCGTGGTCAATCGCGCGGTCGCGCCCGCCGTGGTGGCGCTTTACGGCGAGAACACCGATACCATCTGGAGTGCGGGCAGCCTTTTAACCGCAGCTGGAGAAACGCGCGACAAGTCGCCGCTGCGTCTATTGATTGCGGACGCGCAGGCCCCCGTCACAGCCACCGGCCCGACGGTCGTTCGTATTTCCTCGCGCAGGGCACTGCTGCTCGTTCGCAGGCTAGCACCCACGGCAGGCGCATTTGCCGCGATTGACGCTGAACGTCAGAAGGATGTGTGCATGACCACCGCGCCGAAAGTTGGCTAGATGGAGATAACCCGACTTTATTTGCTTGAACAAAATAGACTAAATATTCTAAAATTGTACCACGCGGTTGTACAGATCGTAGATAATTTGCAGGGAGTTTGATGTGCTGGACGAGATCACAAGCCGGATGGGCGCTGCAGTTGCAAAGGCCAACTTCCCCCATAAGGTGAAGTTCGATTTTGGTACCGATGGCAAGGTTTTTATCGATGATCCAGCCAAGACAGTGACGAACGAGGATAGCGAGGCCATAACGACGATATCCGTCGGCATCGACGATTTCGTGAAGTTGGCGCAAGGGAAGTTGAGTGCGCCCTTCGCGTTCATGTCAGGGAAACTGAAGGTCGCAGGCGACATGGGGGGCGCGATGCAGATTGGTCCGTTGTTGGACAACGCATGAGTGAAGCGCAGGCTTTCGAGAGCCGCAGCATTGCGTGTGCAGAAGGTCAGATCGCAGTCCGATGCTATGGCGACGCCTCGGACCCGCCACTGTTTCTGATCCACGGTCTCGCCCTTACTATTGAGGATTGGTCGCCGTCATTCATCACCGCACTCGTGGCTGCGGGTCGCTGGGTCTTAGCCATCGACAACCGCGACGTCGGCCAGTCGTCGCGTTGGGCGGATCATCCTGCCCCGGGACCGCTGCTTGCCTGGATCATGGCACGCCTGCCGATACCGCGCTGGCTTAAGCCAGCCATTCCCTATGCGATCGCCGATATGGCGCAGGATGCGATCGCTGTGCTCGACGCGCTCGAGATCCGCGACTGCGACATCCTCGGGGTGTCGATGGGCGGCATGATCGCGCAGCGCATGGCGCTGTTGGTGCCCGATCGGATCCGTACGCTTTCACTGATCATGACGTCCTCGAATGGCCCCAGATTGCCATTGCCGGACGCCGCAGTGCGCAAATTGATGGCGAAACCCCCTCGCACGCGTGACCTGGACGCGCTTGAGGCCTATATGCAGCGAGTCCGACAGCTGATCGCGGCGCCTCGTGACGATGCCGATAAGGTTGAACTTTCGCAACGCGTCACGCGTGCCACCAGTTATGGCTATCCACCGCAAGAGGGGTCAAAGCGGCAGCTTGCCGCCATCGTCTCCGACGCACGGCGCTGGCGGCAGTTGGGGTCAATCGAGACATCGGCCCTGGTCATTCACGGCGATTTCGATCCGCTGTTGCCGTTAGCGCACGGTCGCGATCTTGCACGACGACTGGGCAATGCCCGCTTGCTCGTTATTCCCGAAATGGCCCATGAACTTTTGCCGTCCAACCAGGCGGCAGTGCTTGCAGAGCTACGTACGCACTTTGAGGCAGATCAAGCGCGGCGTACGATGGCGTCGAGCGCTGTCCGGCGCTCGTCGGTCGCCACATAGGGCAGGTAAAGATTGAACATCAGCGCATAAGCGCGGCGCACATCGTCCTTAGTAATCGATTCGGTTGCGGCATCGTTGCGCGCATAGTCGAACACGCCTTGAACGATAATCCAAGTGATCGCCGCGATCGAGCGGATGTGCTCGCGGCCGAGATCAGCGACGAGCCACCCCTTAGTGACGCTCACCGAAATCCGGTCTTCAACTTGCGCTAAGAATTCCCGGTGGAACACATGTGCAACCGTCGCGAAGCGCCGGTCGAGGCGCCCGACGGTCGCGCGGTCTTCGAACACAAAGCGGTAACGCCACATGATGTCGACACCGTTGCCCATCAACCAGCCCAGCAGTTCGGCGAGGTCCAGTTCCGAGGCGCTTTCGAAATGCAGCCGCAGCTCGCCAAGCAGGTTCTGAAGCAGCGCCCAGACGATGTCTTCCTTGTTCCTGAAATGATAATAGAGATTGCCGGGGCTGATACCGACTTCGGCAGAAATATGATTGGTCGAGACCGGGCCAACACCCTGATCGTTGAAGAGACGTAGCGCAGCATCGAGAATTTGCTGTCGGTTGCTGCCATAGCTGTGTCGCGCCCGCCTTTCCTTGGACGGTGGCAGGTCCTTTGCAGCGAGTGTTATTGGTGCCTTTGCCGCCACGATCGCGTGCCTTCCTTGCGTCCTGAAATTGAGATTAGCCGCGATAATGGCACGTCTAGATATTCAATGCAGTATGATCAACTGCCCCGTTCAGCCAGCATAAAGGAAAGCCAGAATCGTGTTATTGCTCTAATTATGCGATGCGCCGTTTGGCTTAACGAACCGGGAGGAGATCGATGAACATTCGCCAGATTTTACCTGTATTGGCTCTCGTGGCGGCGCCCCTGCCGGCATTTGCAGCCGCGCCGATCGAAGGCACGTGGATGTTGAGCGAAAGTGACAATGCCAGCAAGATTCGGATCGCGCCGTGCGGCGCCGCAAAATGGTGTGGCACTGTTATCTGGTCGAAGCAGCAGAATGCGTCCAAGACCCCGCTCGTCGATGCCAAGAACTCCAATCCTGCGCTGCGGACGCGCAAGATCGTGGGACTTACGGTGCTGACGGTGCTGTCAAATCTATAGGGAAGACCCCAAAAACTGCTCCCTGACCCTGAGAAATTGCCCATAGAAACGGCAAGAGTCCCTCAGTTTTCGGAACGTACACAGATCAAGAGATGATCATACAGAGCCTGCCTGCACGTGGAAAATCTGCATGGCCAATCGAAAAGACGACTGCCCCATAGATTTGACAGCACCCTCGCGAACAATCTCGCGAGCCCTGAATGCTGATCTATCTCAACGCTCACATTGCCTTTCGGTCAAGCGCTTTTTGCATAGGTAAACGGGCCGGCGGTTCCCGTAGCCGCGGCGAAAATTCCCGTTTTCTTTACCGGGAAAAGCCCCCCGATCAGGTCAAAATCCGCCGAAAAACAGCCCTTGCGGTGCGAGGAATCTGGACGGATTCCCCTTATTTCCCGTTATTTCGGCAGTCGATCAGCGGCCACCCTGCGTCAAAGGCAAACGGTACTGGCCGCATGAGGCGAAGAGAATTTCACTGAGAGAATGGCATTTCCGGTTTCCAACAGACTCTCTGCACTACCGAAAGGAACCGAAAGTGCGCGAATTTGCGCCATTCTCGGGGTAATTTTCCAGCTATTTGAGTATGTTAAGACCATATGGCGGAGCGGGAGGGATTCGAACCCTCGATACGCTTTTGACGTATACTCACTTTCCAGGCGAGCGCCTTCGACCACTCGGCCACCGCTCCGCATGCACTGGAAGGCCGCGAGACCTAGCGGGCAGGGGGCGCTTCCGCAAGCGCTGTCGGCATGCCATGATGCCGACATGATCAAAGCTATCGCTTCCATGCTGCTCGCCGCCGCCCTTCAGCCGCCGCAATCCCAGCCTCAGGCCGCAGCGCCGCCCCCTCCGCCATCCGCCCCGACAGCAGGACAGATCGCCGACGCCGCGCCCGCCAGCGCCTGGGCGGCGATTGCCGACGAGGATGTGATGCTGATCGACTTTGCCGATGGCAAGCGCGTCGCCATCTGGCTGGCGAGCGGCTTTGCCCCGGTCCATGTCGCCAATATCCGCAAAATCGCGCGCGCCGGGTGGTGGACCGATGCCAGTGTTTACCGCGTGCAGGACAATTATGTAACGCAGTGGGGCGATGCGACCGAGGCCAAAGCACCGGCGCCGGGCATCGTCCTTGCACCGCCCGCCGAATATGAGTGGCCGGCGTCCGCCCACAGCATCACGCCAAACCCCTACGCCGATGCCTATGCGCGGGTTACGGGCTTCTCGGCGGATGGCTGGCCGCTCGCAGGCGATGGCCAGCAGCAATGGCTGCCGCATTGCTATGGCATGGTGGGCGTTGCGCGCAATCTGGCGCCCGATACCGGCACCGGCGGCGATCTCTATACCGTGATCGGCCATGCGCCGCGTCACCTCGATCGCAACATTGCGGTGGTCGGCCGGGTGATTGAGGGGATGGGCGCGCTATCGGCGTTGCCGCGCGGTACCGGGGGCGGACTGGGGTTGTACGAGACGCCGGAAATGCGCGTCCCCATCGTGCGGGTGACGATCGCGAGTGACGTTGCCGCCAGCACACGCCCGCATTTCGAATATTTGACGCCGCCATCGCCTGACTTCGCGCGCTATCTGGCCGCCCGCGCCAATCGCACGCCGCCGTTCTTCACGGTGCCGTCAAATGCCGCAGATCTGTGCAACCTGCCCGTGCCGGTGCGCGTCGCGAAGAAATAGCGTCGTATCGGCGCTTATTTGCCGACCCAGGTGGCGACTTCGGCGGCAACCCGGTTGGCGGCGCGGTTGATCGCAAGCCCGGTCGTTTGCGGCGTCACCGAGCCCACCGGCTCGCGCGCTTCGAAGCGGCGCTTTTCAAAGCTGGTGCTGCCGCCGCGGATCAATGTTGCGTCATAGGTGACAACCGCGTCGCCGGTTGCCGCATCAAGCCCGAAGCTGCGGAGTTCACCGCCCAGCCGCGCGCCCGGATCGAGCATCGACTGTGCCGGGGTGAGCACCACGCGCCCGGTCTGGCTGCCGATCGTGTCGGCGAGCAGCCGTGCGAACAGGCGGGCGGGCGGTTCTGACCATATCGCTTCCTTCACATAGGCGATCTCGGTCGGCGTGGTCTGCACCGGCACGCGCGCGCTGGCGAGCGAGGCGGGCACGCTGGGCAGCTGGATCAAGATCGTCGCGGCGGTGGCCGAATTGCTGGTCTGGCCGGTCGCCAACGGGCTGTCCGGCGTCAGCGTCAACAGGGATGGCGGTGGAGCAGCCGCAAAGCTGATGCAGCCGCTCAGCAGGAGCGCGGCCGTTAGGGCGGGCAGAAGCGTGATGATGGGGCGCATGATGATTTGCCTCAATTCTTCGGGGCTTTGGGGGTTTTGCCCGGCTTGTAATCGGGCAGTTTCGGCGCGCCGAGGATCGATCCGGCACCGCCCTGATCGATCTTTTCGGCAACCGAGGTGAGTGAGGCGGCCATGACGCGCAGATCGCGCACCAGCTGGCCGATTTCGGGCACGGTTTGCTTGGAGAAGGCCTGCACGCCCGGCCGCGCCTCACCGATCAGCTGATCGACCTGATCAAGGCTGCGCTGGGCAGAGGCGACGGCCTTGTTCAGATTGGCGGTGACGGGTTTGATGTCATCGCGCAGCACGCCGTCTGCCGATTTGGCCAGTTTGGTGAAGGCTTCGGCGGCTTCGCCTGCCTTTTTGATCGTGACGCGGGTTTCGGCGATCGTGCCGCCCAGATCACCTGAGCGGTCCGCCAGCGCCTTCGTAACGCGGTTGGTGTTGTCGAGAATGCCGGTAATCGACGCCATGTTCTTGTCGGACAGCAGGTCGGTCAGCCGCTCGGTCAGGTTTGACAGGCGCTCGAGCAGCTGGGGCGCCGAGCTGAGCAGCGCGCCGAGCCCGCCCTGGCGAGTGGGGATGACGGGCACGCCGAACGGGCACGCGCTTTGCGGCTTCACGCTGGGGCAAGTGATCGGCTGCTGATTCTTGATAGCGCCATCGAGCAGGATTTCGCTGACGCCGGTAAAGCCGACACCCTGGATCGTCGCTGTGGTTCCCTGCAAAACGGGCGTGTCGACATTCACGCTGATCCGCACGCGCACGAACTGCGGATCTTCCTTGAACAGCGCGATGTCCTTCACCTGGCCCTTGGGCACGCCGCTGAACGAGACGTTCGAACCCTTGTTGATGCCGTTGACGGACTGTTTGAAGAAGATGTCATATTCCTTGTCAGCACTGCCGCTCAGCTGCGCGAGCCAGACGACGAACACCGCCATCAGCACCAGCAGGACCAGCACGACAGTGCCGACAAGGACATGGTTGGAGCGCGTTTCCATCAGTGAGCAGTCCCTGAGCTGGTCTGTGCCTGTGCCTCGGCGCGGCGATCGGCACTTTCCCGTGTGCTGGTTGCGGCCCGGCCGCGCGGGCCATTGAAGTATTCCTGGATCCATGGATGGTCCAGCGCGAGCAGTTCGTCGATTGTCCCAACCGCAATCACGCGCTTGTCGGCAAGCACCGCGACGCGATCACAAATCGCGTAAAGCGTATCGAGATCATGGGTGATCAGGAAAACCGTCAACCCCATCGTCCGTTGCAGCGATTTGGTGAGATCGTCGAACGCGGCAGCGCCGATCGGATCGAGCCCGGCGGTGGGTTCATCAAGGAACAGAAGTTCGGGGTCTAGTGCCAAGGCCCGGGCCAATCCGGCGCGCTTGCGCATTCCGCCGGAAAGCTCAGCCGGAAATTTCGGCCCTGCTTCGGCGGGAAGGCCAGTCATCACCACCTTATACGCCGCGATCTCGTCGAGCAGGCCTTGATCGAGTTTATCGTAGAATTCACGCA
This sequence comes from Sphingomonas sp. 32-62-10, assembly GCA_002280555.1. Classification (GTDB taxonomy): domain Bacteria; phylum Pseudomonadota; class Alphaproteobacteria; order Sphingomonadales; family Sphingomonadaceae; genus Sphingomonas. The sequence continues at coordinate 30,483 of NCEE01000020.1, read as the reverse complement.
AAGGCACCTGGACATTCTCGGCGACCGTCAACGTCGAGAACAACGCACCGCCCTGGAACAATACGCCCCAGCGCCGCCTAATCTCGATCGTCTCGCTATCATCGCGGTCGACGGTCGATTCGCCGAACACCTTTACTTCGCCCGCATCGGGGGTCTGCAGACCGATGATCGATCGCATCAGCACCGATTTGCCGGTGCCCGATCCGCCGACCACGCCGAAAATCTCGCCGCGCCGCACCTGCAGATCGAGCCCGTCATGGACCACCTGCTCGCCAAAGCTGGTCTTCAGCCCCTTGACCGAGATGACGACATCGCCCGCCATCAGTTCCAGCCCAGCCAGGTGAAGAAAACCGCGAAAAAGGCATCGAGTACGATGACGAGGAAGATCGCCTGCACCACGGCGGCGGTCGTGCGCTGGCCGACCTGTTCGGCATCCGATTCGACCTGCATCCCCTGGAAACAGCCCGCAATCGCGATGATCGCGCCGAATACGGGCGCCTTCACCAAGCCAATGTAGAGATCGGTGATCGGCACAACTTCGCGGAGCCGCTGGATAAACGTCACCGGCGGAATATCGAGCGAAATCCAGCAGAGCAGCCCGCCACCGATAATCGCCACGACCGAGGCATAGAACCCCAGCAGCGGCATCATGAATACCGCTGCGAGCACGCGGGGGAGCACCAGTGCTTCCATCGGCGACACGCCAATCGTGCGCATCGCATCGATTTCCTCGGTCAGCTTCATCGTGCCGATTTGCGCGGCAAAAGCCGATCCCGATCGGCCCGCGACCATGATCGCGGTCATTAACACGCCAAGTTCGCGCAAGGTGATCCGCCCGACCAGGTTGATCGTGAACACCTCCGCCCCGAACTGGCGCAGCTGCACTGCGCCCTGTTGCGCGATCACGAGTCCGATCAGGAAGCTCATCAGCCCGATAATGCCCAGCGCGGAAACGCCGACCACCTCAAACCGCTGAACGGTGGCGTTGAACCGGAAGCGGCTGGGATGGGTAACAACGTTGAACAGCGCGATCATCGTCGCGCCGAAAAAGCCGAGCAAGCCGTACATCGTCCTGCCAGACGTCATCACTGCCGCGCCGATTTCGCCGAGCACGCGCACCAATGGCCCGGCGGAATCGGGCCGCATCGATACCTGCTGGTCTGCGGCGGATACTTGGTCGAGCAAGTGGCGCGCATCCGCGCTGACGCCCTCGATCGGTACTTTGTGCTCGGCGGCGAAGCGATACACGAGCCAGGCGCCTACGGTATCGATGCGTTCGACCTTGCTCAGGTCGAGCCGGTCGACCTTGCCGTCAAAGTCACGCAGCCGATTGGGAAAATCGCCTAGTTTGGCCAGCGAAAGGCTGCCGCTAAAGCGCAGCGTGTCGGCCCCGCCGACATTTTCATGCGAAAACTCAGCCATGGTGCCCATCACGCCCATCTTTGCTGCAAACGCACTGGATCGGCAAGGACATAGCTGTCTAAGGGTGGGACATGGTGCGGCTGGCGATCTATGACATGGATAAGACGATCACGCGCGCCGCGACGTGGACGCCGTTCCTTCTTCACGCCGCACGAGGCTATGCCCCCTGGCGACTTGCGCTGCTGCCGCTGCTGGCGGGCGAGGGGATCGCCTATGGGATAGGGCTTCGCGATCGCGGTGCGTTGAAGGAGCGCGCGCAACGACTGATGCTGGGAGACTTGGTTGCAGCGCCCGCCATGGCGGCGCTGGCCGATACCTTCGCCGATCGGCTGATGGCGGTGGGCGTTCACCCGGCCGCGCTGGCGCAAATCGCAGCGGACCGGGCGGCAGGGTACCGGCTGGTGCTCGCGACCGCGTCGTTCGGATTCTATGTTGACGCAATTGCCGATCGGCTGGGCTTTGATGCCGTTATCGCGACCGGATCGGAGCGGGGCGCAAACGGGGCAATCCGTGCGGCGATTGCAGGGGAGAATTGCTATGGCCCCGCCAAATTGCGGATGATCGAGGCGTGGCTGGCAAGTCAGGGGATCGCGCGCGATACCGCCCATGTGCGCTTCTATTCGGATCATGCCTCGGACGCGCCGACGCTCGACTGGGCGGACGAGGCATTTGCGGTAAACCCGCATCCGCCGCTGCGCGTGCTTGCGGTGGCGCGGGGATGGCCTGTGCTGGATTGGGCGGCGTGATCAACCAGCGCGGGAACATCTGCCTTCAAAGCAGAATATCGACGCTGTGGATCACGAGCCCGACCAGACCGCCGACGATTGTGCCGTTAATGCGGATGAACTGCAGATCGCGGCCGACCGCATTTTCCACCCGAAGGGTAATCGTCTGCGCATCCCAGCTGCGGATCGTTTCGGAAACCAGCCGGACGATCGCGTCGCCATAATCGGCCGCAGTGCCAACGGCCGCGCGGCGCACGAAGCGGTTGATCGTCGCGCGAAGCCGCGCATCCTCCTGCAGCGTGGTGCCGAGCTGTTGCAGTGCCTCGCCCAGTTTGCCCTGGCGCCCGGCCGCAGGGTCGCGCGCGATCCGCAGCATCGCCTGGCGCGCCGATTCCCATAGCCCGTCGAGCCAGTTCTGCATCGCCGGGTTATCGATAATCTCCAGCTTCAGCGCCTCGACGCGAAGCCGCATGACATCATCGAACTGCAGATCAAAGGCGAGCTTGGCCAGGCCCTCTTCGGCCTTGGCGCGCAGCGGGTGGCCGGGATCATCGGCCATGTCGGCCAGCATCTGATCGAGCCCGTCAATAATCTTGTTGGCCAGCGTCTCGTCCAGCCCGGTCCAGCGCATGATCGATCCGGCGCGTTCATGCACCATCGCGCGGATGATGTGTTCGTTGGCGCTCAGCGTCTGCCCCGCCCAGCGGATGATGCCGTTGAGCAGCGGCAGATGCCGATCCTTGAGCATCGCGGCATCAAGCGCCTGGCCAAGCAGCGGCGCGATATCGAGCGCACGCAGCCGCTGCCCGATCGTTTGCTTGACCATGCCGCCAAGCCGTTTCTGGTCGAACGCCTCAAGCACGTCGGCGGCTAGTCGCCCTGCACCGCGCCGAAGCCGCCCGTCGCCCGAGGAGGGGCTGGCCAGCCAACGGCCCGCCGACGAGGCAAGATCGAGCCGCCGCATCCGCCGCGCGACGACCCCTGGCACCAGGAAATTATCCCGCAGGAATGCGGCCAGATTATCGCCGATCCGGTCCTTGTTGCGCGGGATGATCGCGGTGTGGGGGATCGGCAGGCCAAGCGGGTGGCGGAACAGCGCGGTCACGGCGAACCAATCCGCCAGCCCGCCCACCATCGCCGCTTCGGCAAACGACCGGACAAAGCCGAACAGCGGATGCACTTGGTCGAGCGCGCGCGCGATGAAATACACCGCTGCCATCGCCACCAGCAGGCCAGTCGCGATCGCCCGCATCCGGATCAGCGCCGGCGGCGGGGCTTGATCCGGACGGGTGGGGCGGGTGAACAGGTTCATCACCTGCCCAATCCCCCACCGCCCGGAAGGTTCAACCTGGCCGCGGCCCTGCCGGTCACTCGGCGGGCTGCGGCTCGCCATCACCGGGGCGATAGCCGATCGGCCGTGGTCCTGTCGGCTGGTTATCGATCACGGGAACGCCGTTATCCCCTTCCTTATAGGTGAGCAGGCGGCGGCCAAGGCGTGGGCCAATCCATTCCTCGATGCCCACTGCGATGCTGAACCCGGCGGGCACGATCACCAACGTGAGCAATGTCGACAGGATCAGCCCGCCGATCACCGTCACGCCCATCGGTGCGCGGAAACTGCCATCGCCGGTCAGCGACAGCGCGATCGGTACCATGCCCGCCACCATCGCGATCGTGGTCATCACGATCGGCTGGGCGCGCTTGTGCCCGGCGTCCAGGATCGCCGTCGTCTTGTCGACACCCTTGTGCATTTCCTCCAGCGCGAAATCGACCAGCAGAATCGAGTTCTTAGCGACAATGCCGAGCAGCATCAGGAGCCCGATGAATACTGGCATCGATACGGCATCGCCCGTCAGCCGCAGCGCAATCGCGCTACCCAGCGGCGCGAGGATGAGCGACCCCATGTTCACGAGCGGCGGCATGACGCGCTTGTAGAGCAGCACCAGCACCGCAAACACCAGCATGACACCAGCAACCACGGCGATGACGAAGTTCAGCAGCAATTCGGCCTGCCACTTCGCTTCACCGATCTGAAGCTGCGACACGCCGATCGGCAGGTTCTTCAGTGCGGGCAACTGCTGAATCTTGGGCATGGCATCGCCCGTCACCTTGCCGGGCGCAAGGTCAGCACCCACGGTGATGCGGCGCGTCTGGTTCGATCGCTGGATCTGCGTCGGGCCAGCGCCGAAACCGATATCGGCGACGACCCCCAGCGGCACCGATCCGCCCATCGATGTTGGCACCGGCAGATTCTCGATCGTCGACAAGTTGCGCCGCGAATCTTCCGACAGCGCCACCCGGATCGGGATCTGGCGATCCGACAGCGAGAATTTGGCGACATTCTGGTCGATATCACCCAGCGTCGCAATGCGGATCGACTGGCTGAGTGCCGCGGTGGTGACGCCCATGCTCGCGGCGAGGTCCATGCGCGGCCGGATCGTGATTTCGGGGCGCTGGAGATCGCCATTGACGCGCGGGGCACGCAGTTCAGGCACGCCGTTCATCTGGTCGACCAGATCGTTGGCGACCTTGTTCAACATCGCCGGATCGGAACCGCCCAGCGTGATCGTGATGTCACGCCCCGATCCGCCGCCGCCGCCGCCGCCCTGCGACTGGAAGTTCACGCGGGCGTCGGCAATCTGCGCGAGTTGCGGCGCATAAGCCCTCTCGAACTCGACGCTGGTACGGTCACGCTTTGCCTTCAGCGTGATGAAGATGCTGGCGCTGCCGACATTAACGTTGGTGAACGCGTTCTGGACCTCAGGCGCATCCTTGATGATCGCGGTTACGCGCAGCGCGACATCCTGTGCCTGTTGGAGCGTCGATCCGGGCGCCAGCTGGATGCGGATTCGGCTGTAATCGGTGTTAATCGTTGGCTGGAACGTCAGCGGGATCGGCTTGAGCACGCCGGGGAAGCCGGCAAAGGCGATGAACGTTGCAACCAACGCCAGGCCACCAATGCCCACGGTCTTCCAGCGATGGGTAACCGCCCAGCGCAGCGAATCCATATAGCGGTCCATCCACCAGCCCTCGCCGTGGCTGGCGCTGCCCTTGGCCTTCAGGAAATAGGCCGCGATCATCGGCGTGATAAGCCGCGCGACCGCAAGGCTGATCAGCACCGACACGACGATCGTCAGGCCGAAATTCTTGAAGAACTGGCCCGAGATGCCCGGCATCAGACCGACGGGCAGGAACACCGCGACGATCGACATCGTCGTCGCAAGCACGGCCAGCCCGATTTCATCGGCGGCATCGATCGACGCCTGATACGCCGATTTGCCCATGCGCATATGTCGAACGATATTCTCGATCTCCACAATCGCATCGTCGACCAGAACCCCCGCGACGAGGCTGAGTGCGAGCAGGCTGAGCCCGTTGAGCGTGAAGCCCATCAGGTCCATGAACCAGAAGGTCGGGATGGCGGAAAGCGGGATCGCGATCGCCGAAATGATCGTCGCGCGCCAGTCACGCAGGAAGATGAAGACGACGATGACGGCAAGTACCGCGCCCTCAACCATTGCCTCGATCGCCGAATGGTACTGCGTCCGCGTGTAATCGACGCTGTTGAACAGCTCAGTGAACTTGACCTTCGGATTATCCTTTTCGAGCTGCTCGATCACCTTCTTGGCTGAATCATATACGGAGACGTCGGACGATCCCTTGGCCTTTTCGATGCTGAACGCGAGCACCTGGCGCCCGTCCTGGATCGCGAGCGAGCGTTGTTCGGCGTAAAGATCGCGCACCGTGGCGAGGTCGGACAGCTTAACCGTGCGGCCACCGCCCGTGGAAATCTGCGTATCGCCGAGCACGAGCGCGGTGCGCGCATTGCCGATCACGCGAACCGATTGTTCCGAACCGGCGATCTGGGCACGGCCGCCGGCCGCGTTCAGGTTCGTTTGACGCAGCTGCTGGTTCACCTGCACGGCGGTAAGCCCCAGAGACTGGAGCTTTACCGGATCGAGAATGACGCGGATTTCGCGGTTCACGCCGCCATTGCGGCTAACCTTGGCAAGCCCGGGCACGGCGAGCAGCTTCTTCGATACCGTATCGTCGACGTACCAGCTGAGTTCCTCAAGCGTCATCGCCGTCGACGAGGCCGACAGATAGGCAATCGCATCGCCGCCAATGTCGACGCGCTGAACCTGGGGTTCCAGAATGCCGTCGGGCAAATCGCCGCGGATCTGATCAATGGCGTTGCGCACATCGTTCACCGCGCGGTCGATGGGCGTGCCGATCGCGAACTGGACGAAGGTAGAGCTCGACCCTTCACTGACGTTCGAATTGATTTCGTCGACGCCATTGATGCTGCGAATTGCTGCTTCAACCCGCTGGGTAATCTGGGTTTCCATCTCGGTCGGCGCCGCGCCGGGCTGCGACACAAACACCTGGGCAGCGGGGAAATCGATGTCCGGATTGTCATTGACGTCCATCGTCAAAAAACTGCCGATGCCAAGCACCAGCAGCGCGATGAAGAGGACGATCGGCGGAACGGGGTTGCGGATCGACCAAGCGGAGATGTTGCGGAAACCCATGGTGATCAGCCCTGCTTCTTCTGAAGAACGGGGGCTACCTTTTGCCCCGGATTAAGGAACGCGCCTGCCGACACAACGACCCGTTCATTGCCGACCAGGCCTTCCGAAATCGCGACGCCCGCATCGGAAACCTGCCCGACCTTGATCGGCTGGCGCACCACTTCGTCTTTGTTATTCAGGATATAGACGAAATTGCCCTTCGCGTCACTCTGCACGGCTGATTGCGGCAGCAGGGGCACCTGGCTGGTGCCGCTGGCAATCACGGCGGCGGCAAAGCCACCGGGACGAAGCGCCGGATCATAGCCAAGCGCGATCCGCGCGATGCCCTGGCGGGTCTGCGGATCGATCACAGGCGATACCTGCCAAATGCGGCCGGCAAAAGTGCGCTCGCTGCCGACAGGGGTCACCTGCGCCGAAACGCCGACGCTGACCGCTGTCATATCGGCATCGCTCAGTGCGGCGCGCAATTCGAGTTCGCCACCCTTGGCAAGCCGGAACAGCGTACCCGAACCGGCGCTCACGACCTGGCCTGGCTCGACATTGCGAGTCAGCACCAGCCCGGCGGCGGGTGCGCGGATATTGAGCCGCCCGGTGCGGGCATTGGCTTCTGCCAATTGGGCCTGCGCCACGTTGACGCGCGCATTGGCGGCATCACGCGTTGCGGTGCGGCGATCGAGATCGGCCTTCGAGATGAAGCCCCGCGCGATCAGCGCTGCCGCGCGATCGAGCTCGGCCTGGGCAATCCGTGCGTCCGATCGGGCGACATTGACTTGAGCTGCAAGCGATGCGCCGGTCTGCAGTTGCACCGATCGATCAACGGTTGCCAGCACCTGGCCCGCGCGCACCCACTGGCCCGGCTGTACGAGCACGTTCGTTACCAATCCACCTTCGCCGGCGACGCCGACCGGCATGTCGACCTTTGCCGCGATCGATCCGGTGGCCGATACGGTGCGGCCGACTTCCTGGCGGCCGGGAATCTCGACCGTCACCTTCGGCACCTGAGCGCCGCGCGATGCAGCGCCCGTTGCCGCCGCTGATTTTTTGTCTTCACCGCCCGCCGACAGGAAATAGACAAGCGCGATCACGGACAAAACCGCGACGAGCACGATGATCCACAAGCGTCCGCGCCCTGCATCGCTGCGGGCACCGGCAAACGCCAGACGTCCATCATTGCCAATCGTGCCGGGTTCGTAATTCATGTGGCTCACTCTCACGTATCGGCCTGATGCCGCCCCATATTCAAATGCTGTATTAGATGAATAAAGCACCGATCTCAAGCCGGTGTTTTGATGCGCGGCCATTGCCGTGTTTCATCGTCGCCTGCAAGCCGTTGCAAGGCATCTCAAATCGTCGATTTATCCAAGAATCGGTTGCAACCAGAACCCGCGCAGGCAAGTTAACCATCAGACGCGGCCCGATGTCGCGGGGGAGAAGAGCGATGCTTCTGCAAAACAGCTTTTTTGGTTGGATCCTGATCGGCCTGGTGGCCGGTGTGCTTGGCAAAATCATTCTCCCGGGCAAGGATCCAGGCGGGTTCATCGTCACGATCCTGATTGGTATCGCCGGCGCCTTGCTGGCTGGCTTCGTATCGCAATCAATGGGTTGGCAGATCTCTAGTGGCTGGCAAAGCTATGCCGCTGCCACCGGCGGCGCCATCGTCCTTCTCATCCTATACCGTATCGTGGTGACCAAGCGCACCGCGCGCTGACCGCCGTGTTCTGTTCAGCAACCGTTTTGGCTGCCGCATCATAGACTGATCCGCGCAACCGATTCGGTTGCTGACGGGAGAGATATGATGCGTATGCTGATTCTGGTCGCCTTGGCGGCAGCGTTGCCGCTGGCGCCAGCGGGTGCCCAATCGATCGCGCCGACGATATTGGCCGATGGCACCATATTGGATGTGATTGCGACCGGAGAGACCACGCGCGTCCCCGATCTTGCGACCATCCGTGCTGGAGTTGTGACGCAAGCGCCGACCGCCGCAGCGGCACTGGCCGAAAATGCCCGACGCATGTCCAGCGTATTGGCAGCGTTGAAAAAGGCGGGCGTGCTGCCGCGCGATATGATGACAACCGCGGCGACGCTCAGCCCGCAGTATCGCTACGCCGACAACCAGCCCCCCGCCATCACCGGTTACCAGGCGACCAACATGGTTTCGATCCGGTTCCGCGATGTCGCAGCGAGCGGCCCGGTGCTCGATGTGCTGGTGGCGCAGGGCGCCAACCAGATTGAGGGGCCGACTTTGTCGCTGGCGCAGCCCGATGCCGCAATGGATGACGCGCGCACCGATGCCGTGAAACGCGCTCGCGAACGTGCCATGCTTTACGCTCGTGCCGCCGGCCTGACGGTTAGCCGAATCGTCTCGATCAGCGAGGCAGGCGATCAATCTGCGGCGCCCGAGCCGATGATGTATGCGCGCGCCAAGGATGCGTCGGCGTCAACGACGATCGTGCCGGGCGAATCGCGCGTTACCGCGACCCTATCGGTCCGCTTCCTGTTGAAATAGCCAACACACAAAAGAGCCGCCCGGCGTGCATCCGGGCGGCTCTTGGGAGCGCCTTAGTGTGTTCGGTCAGCCGCTTTAGCGGACTGTGCCCCGCCGGACGAGGTTGACGATGGCCAGCAGAATGACCGCGCCGATCAGCGAATAGACGAATGTGGTGATTGTAATCACCTGGTTGATGCCGCCACCAAACAGAAACGATGCAATCACCGAACCGATGATGCCGACAACGATGTTGAGCAAGATGCCCTGCTGTCCGTCGGTGCGCATGACCATGCTTGCAAGCCAGCCCACGACGCCGCCAACTACAAGCCAAACGATAAGACCGACCATGATACCCTCCGTTGCGCCCGATCATCGGGCGTATGGAGGAAAGACTCGCAATTGCGGTGGTTTGTTCCCGAACGTCGGCGACTGCCAGCCGATCAGTATTTTTGCTGACGCTCGTAGAGTGAGCGATAATGCTGAATCCGCGTCACGCGGAGGCCAGGCATGCCCGAACGGTCAATGGCGCGCTGCCACCCGGCAAACTCCTCCATCGTCAGGTTATAGCGCTGGCACACCTCGTCCACCGTCAGCAGCCCGCCATTCACAGCGGCCACCACTTCGGCCTTGCGGCGCACAACCCAGCGCGTGGTTTCGGGCGGCGGCAGCGAATCGAGCGTCAGCGGCTCGCCGAGTGGCCCGATTACCTTTGCTGGCCGAATCTTCTGGTTCTCAATCATGCTTACCTCAATCGGGGCGGGGGTCCCCTCAATGTCAATAACGACCATTAGCAGCCGGACTTGAACATCGACTGAAACGGCTCGGTAAATGGCGCGTTTATTCTTGGTTCCAACGGCAGATCGTCGTGGCCATGATGCGGTTGAACGCGCCATCCGCCGGATGCAGTAAATCAGGGATCGCAACGGGCATTGTCATCCGCGCGGTTCGCGATTCGATCATTGCAGTAGGGCTGGTCGCCTGACGGGCGGCAATGCCCACCATCAGCACTGCCAGATCGCCCGGCAGCGCAATCGCCGTGCCATCCAGTTCGAAACGCGAAAAGCTTAGGTCCACAACGCCACTTTCACAAAACAAGTCATTCGATTGGTCGGGTTTAGCGGCGGGGTCTGAAGGTCCGGTAAAGCCTGATGAAATTTTTGGGACAGCTTTCGCGATTCCGTGCCGTGGTGACGCAATTTTTGCATCCGGCACCCGAACAACCTATCTGTCCGCGATGATCGAAGGCGAATTTCAGTTAGGCGCGGATGCAGGCGCGAAGCGCATCGTTGTGGCGATGTCGGGCGGAGTCGACAGTTCGGTCGTCGCAGCCCTTGCCGTGCGCACCGGTGCCGAAGTGATCGGTGTGACGCTACAGCTATACGATCACGGCGAGGCGGTGGGTCGCGCGGGCAGCTGCTGTGCGGGCCGTGATATCCGTGATGCGCGCGCGGTGTGCGACCGGCTCGGCATCGCGCATTATGTGTTCGATCACGAAAGCAGTTTTCGTGATCAAGTGATCGACGATTTCGCCGACGAGTATATTGCCGGGCGCACCCCCATCCCCTGCATCAAGTGCAATATGGGGCCGAAGTTCACCGATTTGTTCAAGCTGGCGCGTGATCTTGGCGCGGATTGCCTTGCGACCGGCCATTATGTCCGCCGAGTCGAAGGGTCGGCCGGGGCCGAACTCCACCGCGCAATCGATCCGGCGCGCGACCAGAGCTATTTCCTGTTCGCGACCACCACGGCGCAGCTCGATTATCTGCGCTTCCCGCTGGGCGGCATGGAAAAAGCGCGCGTGAGGGAGATAGCCGCCGAAATCGGCCTGGGTGTGGCGGCCAAACCCGACAGTCAGGATATCTGCTTCGTCCCCGACGGCAATTATGCCGCGCTGGTCAAGAAATTGCGGCCCGAGGCGGATACCAGCGGCGATATCGTCGATGAAGCCGGGCGGGTGCTCGGCCAGCATCGCGGGCTGATCCACTTCACCGTCGGCCAGCGGAAAGGGCTGGAGATCGGCGGCACCCCCGAGCCGCTCTACGTCATCCGGCTGGAACCGGCAGAGCGGCGCGTGATCGTTGGCCCGAAGCGCGCGCTCGCGGTGGGCGCGGCGCGGCTGACCGGGATCAACTGGATTGGCGGCGATCACCAAGGGCCTGTGACCGCGAAGGTCCGTTCGCTCGCCAAGCCCGTGCCCGCACGACTGGAGGACGATTATATCCTGTTCGACGCCCCCGAATACGGCGTCGCACCTGGCCAGGCAGCAGTGCTTTACGCCGGCGAGCGGGTGCTGGGCGGCGGCTGGATAGCGGAGACGCAGCGGGCGCTGCAAATCGCCTGATTGTACTCGACCCCATGATCGCCGCCGACGTCCCGGAACACGCAGTGAGCTGCCCTATCCATCCCCTCATGAGCGAACAACGATCTCACCGTCATGGTTGCGCTCGCCCGCCTGAATGCTAGCCTCGCCAAATGCAGTAGGGGGAGCGGTGATGGAGCGGGACGGGAGCTGGAGCGTCGATCGAATCGCGGCAATCAACTTGTTCAGGATGCTGGAACTCGAACCGACTGACGATCAGATGACGATTGCGTCCGAGCGGTTTGCTGCCCATCGACGTGACACCAATAGTTGGGCAGCCGATCGGTTGCACACAAAGATCACCGATCATTTGGAAGCAGCCTCGGTGGCGTATTTCCAACGGCAGGGCGATAGCTGGAGCGACGGGTACCGTACCGCACAACACGAACTCATGCGGCTTTTACCCGACGAACTGATCGACACTACCCCCGATATCGCCCGAACCAAGGGGCAAATTCTGCGCTCCATGATCCGCCGCAATCGTCAGTCGCAATGATGCCTATTTTTTGATCGGTTCAGGCTGGCACCCCAGCAGCGGATCGAACTTGACCGATCGGCTCGCGATCAGCGGCACGGATGCTGTTACCGTCTTGGTTGCGGGGTCTTCGCTCAGCTGGATCGGCTCCATCCCGGGCTCAAAATCCTTTCGGCAATTCTGCAGATCGCGGTTGCCGATATAGCGGCAGGCACAGGCGACGCGCGCGCCATAACCAACGCCGAGTTCGAGCTGCGGCGTCAGCGATCTGACATAGAGCCATGCACCCAGTGCGAGCGCCAGGATGATGATAAGAGTCGGGATGACGAGGCGTCTTGCGTTCATAAGTCCCGAGCGTAGACTGGCCCTATGAAAATAAAAAGCCTTCTCATGGTCGGTTCGGCTGCCCTGATGCTCGCAAGCAGCGGTGCCGCGCCCGCCGATGATGCCGGACCGCTCACACCACTGTTCACCGCCAATCAGGCAGAGGCGCGCGCCGCGATCCTGATCGAGGATGGACGCGTCATCGCGAAACATTATGGCGTGGGTTATTCGGACGCGAACCGCTTCATCAGCTGGTCGATGGCCAAATCAGTGACGGCGATGCTGGTGGGCGAACTCGTCTCCGACGGAAAGCTTCAGCTCGATGCGCCTGCCCCGATCGCGGAATGGCGCAAGCCCGGCGATCCGCGCGGCGCGATTACGCTGCGGCAGCTGCTCAACATGGCTGCGGGGCTGGAACATACGGAGGAAGGCCAGCCGGTCGAGAATTCGGATACCAATCAGGTGCTATTCGTCAGTGGCACGCAGGATATGGCCGCCCGGTCGATCGCCCAACCGCTGGAGGCCAAGCCCGGCGAGAAATTCGAATATAGCTCGCTCACCACGATCATCTTGTCGGAGATCATCACCCGTACGCTCACCGACAGCCGCGATCCGCGCGTTCGGGCGCAAACCTATCGCGATTTCCTGTACGCGCGTTTGTTCACGCCCGTGGGCATTACCACTGCTTTTCCCGAATTCGACGGGGCAGGCACGCAGATCGGCGGATCGCTGATCCATATGTCGCTCGACGATTTCGGGCGACTCGGCGGGTTGCTGCATGAGGGCAAGGCGCCCGATGGCACCCAGGTGATCACACCCGAATGGCTGGCATTCCTGAAACAATCATCGCCTGCCAACCCCGAATATGGCGGTCAGCTATGGCTCAACCGCCCCGGCGCGCCCGATGGCAGCCCGTCACTGTTCCCGCAAAAGGGTGTGCCGTCTTTGGTGTCGATGAACGGGCATCTGGGGCAATATGTGATGGCGTTTGACGGGCAGGGGAAGGATGGCAAGCCGCACCGCTATGTCCTCGTCCGGCTCGGCAAGACGCAGGATACCAATCGCCGCCCGGTGATCGATGCGATGGGCGACATCGCGGCGAGCTTCGCTAAATAACATCCGGGCGCCACGGGCTTAAGCCCAGCGTGACGGGGTGCCCCGCGTCGGGCAATGACAGGTCATGAAAGAGCTGACGATCTGGTTCGATGGCGGCTGTCCGCTCTGCCGTAGCGAAATCGCGCTGATGCGGCGGCTCGACAAGCGCGACGCCATTACCTTCATCGACGTCAGCAATGGCGAGGCGGCGTGCCCGATCGATCGTGACGCCCTGCTGGCGCGCTTCCATGCACGGGAGGACGGTGTGATGCTGTCGGGCGCGGCGGCGTTTGCGGCGATGTGGCGTGCCATCCCGCTGCTTCGGCCGATCGGGCTAGCCGCGCGCAACGAAACGGTCCTAGCGGTGCTCGAATGGCTGTACCGGCGGTTTCTGGTGGTGCGACCGATGCTGCAGCGGCTCGCAGGCGCGCGGCCTTAAAGGAAGAACACGCCTTCCATCACCGTCGCGCACTTGCCGCCCAGGATCACCTGATCACCTGCCAGCATGCACGCCACATGCCCGCCGCGCGTGCTCGCCTGATAAGCGGTGAACCTGTCGCGCGCCAATCGTACGGCCCAATAGGGGGTCATCACCGCATGGGCAGAGCCTGTCACCGGGTCCTCGGGGATGTCGTAATAAGGGGTGAAGACCCGGCTGATCACATCAGTCGTATCACCCGGCGCGGTCGCGACGGCGACCAGCTCGCCCAGCGCCGCAAGCGCGCGCTGGTCGGGCTTCAGGCTGCGGATCTGATCGGCGGTCTCGTATACGATCAGCGCATAGCCCTTGTCATACCAAAGCGTCTCCACCGCTGGCCCGGCGCCCAACGCCGCCACGATATTGGGCAACGCAACCGCCGTCGGCGCCCAGGCGGGCAGCGCCATGCGATACCCGTCGCCGTCGCGCTCTACCCACAATATACCTGCCTGCCGCGTGCGGAAGGTGACTCGGGTGAGCGCGGGATCGTTGGACAACAGATAATGGCCGCTCGCGATCGTCGCATGGCCGCACAGCGCGACTTCGGCGGCGGGCGTGAACCAGCGCAGTTCGTAATCGCTGGCACCGCTGGCATCGGGCACCAGAAACGCGGTCTCGCTCAGGTTGTTCTCTTCCGCGATTGCCAGCAGCACGTCATCCGCCAGCCACGCATCGAGCGGCATGATCGCCGCCGGATTGCCGGTGAATGGCGCATCGGCAAAGGCATCGATCTGGGTGATGGGCAGGCGCGTTACGGTACGAGCGGTCACGATTGCAGGTCCTTCAACTTGGCGATTTCGTCGGCTTCTACCAGTTCGTTGCCGGGGTGATCCACTTGCCCCTCGGGATCGATATGGATCAGGATTTCGGTGCCGGGAAACTCGCGGGCAAGGCTGTGTTCGATTCGGTCGGTTACGATATGGGCATCGGCAATCGTCATCGCCGGGTCCATCCAGATGTGAAACTGGACGAAGTCGGTCGCGCCGCTGGTGCGCGTGCGCAGATCGTGCAGCCCTTTCAGCTCGGGGTGGCGGCAGGCGACCTCAACGAAGCGGCGGCGCTTTTCGGGCGGCCATTCCTTGTCCATCAATTGGTCGATCGCGCTGCTTGATGCGCGCCATGCCCCCCAGAGCAGCCAGGCGGCAATCGCCATGCCGAATACCGGGTCTGCGCCGGTAATGCCGAGATACTGATCGAGCACGAGCGCGCCGATCACGGCCACATTCAACAACACATCGGATTGATAATGGACATGATCGGCGCCGATCGCGATTGACCCCGTTTTGGCGATCACGAAGCGCTGATAGGCGAGCAGGGCGATCGTCACGATGATCGCGATCACCGATGCGCCAATGCCGATTTCGGCATCCGCGGTCACCTGCCGCGTCACCAGCCGGTCAAGCGCGCGCCCGAAAATCGCGAAGGCGGAAACCGCGATCACTGCGACCTGGAACAGCGCGACCAGCGATTCGGCCTTGCCGTGCCCAAAGCGGTGATCGTGATCCGCCGGTTGTGCGGCGAGCCGGACGCCGAACAAGGTGACGAGCGATGCCACCAGATCGAGCCCGGTATCGGCGAGCGACCCCAGCATCGCGACCGAACCCGTGTGCCAAGCGGCATAGGCCTTGATCAGCATCAGCACCGCTGCCGTCACGACGCTCGCAATCGCTGCGCGCGTCGTCAGACTGCTGCTCGCGTGATGATGGGCAGTGCGGGCGTGATGATGATTATGGCCGTCGCTCATGGATAGAGCATGCCCTCGACCCAGCCATTATCGGTGCGCGTAAATAGCCGACGTTCATGTAGCCGATGTTCGCGGTCCTGCCAGAATTCGATCGACCATGGAGTCACGCAGTAACCGGACCAGTGCGGCGGACGTGGCACCGGGCCGCCCTCGAACTGCGTCTGTATCGCTGCGAAGCGCGCCTCGAACGTTGCACGGCTGTCGAGCGGGCGGGACTGGTCCGATGCCCAGGCGCCCAATTGCGAATCGCGGCTGCGGGTGGCGAAATAGGCATCGGCATCAGCGTCGCTGACGGTGCTGACCGGCCCCTCGATGCGAATTTGCCGCCGCAGCGATTTCCAATGGAACAGCAGTGCAACCTGGGGATTGGCGGCGATGTCGGCAGCCTTTCGGCCTTCCTGATTGGTGTAGAAAACGAAACCGTCCGGGCCATGCCCCTTCAACAGCACCATCCGCACCCCAACTCGCCCCTGCGCATCGCTGGTCGCGATGGCCATCGCGTTGGAATCATTGATTTCGCTGGCGCGCGCTTCGGCATACCAGGCATCGAACAGGCTGAACGGATCGGTGGTCATGAAGGGGCCTTATCCTCTGGCTCGCCAACCGTCACCCATGAAGCTGTTGGGGGCGAAGCTCGCTTGGCGGTTGCGCGGCTGCATTGATTGTGGTGACGATGCCATCTGGCGAACCCAAGGGGCACCCGTGGCGGTATCAGCACAGTTCATCCCCCGGGGCACCCCGGCACAAAGACCAGCCCAGGCATGATCGTCTGATGGCCACTGTGTCGAGCGATCTTGTCGATTCCGCGACGCATGCCGCGCGGTGGATTGCCGATTATTGTCGCGATTTGCCGCCGGGCGATGTGATGTGCGCTGGTGGACCTGCCTGGGCGACGGTGCTTGAAGAACTAGCCGGAGCGGTCGGCGACGATCTGGCCCATGCGCGCGAACGCGTTCAGCGCCAGGCCGAGGATATCGGCACCGGCTTTCGAATCATCGGTGAAAGCGAAGAACGGCCATGGCCCGTATCGCCCGTGCCTTTGCTGATCGACGAAGCCGAATGGGCGGGCATTGCCGAGGGTGTGGCACAGCGTGCAGCGCTGATGGAAATGATCCTCGCCGATCTTTATGGCGCGGGCAATCTGACCGAGAGCGGATCGATCCCCGCCGCGCTCGTCAACGGCAGTCCGTTCTTCCTGCGGCCGCTGGTTGGCCTTGCGCCGCCTGGCGGCCATCATCTGCATTTCGTCGCGATGGATCTGGGGCGCAGTCCGGGCGGCGAGTGGCGGGTGCTTGCCGATCATCTGCGCGCGCCGGCGGGCGCTGGCTATGCGCTCGAAAACCGGCTCGCGGTGTCGCGCACTTTGGGCGGGCTGCAGGCGCGGCTCAACATTCAGCGCCACGCGCCGTTCTTTGCCGCCTTTCGCGCCGGGCTGGCGGCGGCATGCAAGCGCAGCGATCCGCGCATCGGCCTGCTCACGCCCGGTCGCTATAACCCCAGCTATACTGAACAGGCCCATCTGGCGCGCTATCTGGGGCTGTTGCTGGTCGAGGGTGCCGATCTCGCGGTGCTGGAGGACAAACTTTATATCCGGACGATCGCGGGGCTGAAGCGCGTCGATGCGCTATGGCGGCGGATCGATCCGCGGCTGCTCGATCCGCTGGCGTTCGATTCGCACTCGACGATCGGCGTCGCCGGGCTGATCGATGCGATGGTCGCGGGCAATGTCGTGGTCAGCAACGCGCCCGGATCAGCGGTGCTCGAAAGCCCGGCATTCGAAGCGTTCATGCCACGCCTCGCGCGCGAATTGCTGGGCGAGCCGCTCAAAATCCCGAACATCGCCACCTGGTGGTGCGGGCAGGAAGCGGCACAAGCGCATGTCGCGGCCCATCTCGATACACTGCTGGTCGGCCCTGCCTTTTCGGCCGCACCGCTGGGGCTGCCCGAGGGAAAACCCGTCCATGTCGGCGATTTGCCGCCCGACAAGCGTGCCGCGCTGATCGCCGATATGGCCCGGAGGCCGCAGGATTATGTTGGGCAGGAAAATGTCCGCCTCTCGACCATGCCGGTGGTGGCCGAGGATCGGTTGGTGCCGCGCCCCTTCACGTTGCGCGTCTTTGCCGCCCGCGGTGCCGATGGCGGCTGGACGGTGATGCCCGGCGGCTTCGCCAGGATCGGCGAGCATCCCGATATGCGCGCGTCGGTGATGGGGGAGGGCAATTGGTCCGCCGATGTCGCAATCTATGGCGGCGGCCCGGTCGTGCCCGTCTCGCTGCTGCCCGATGCGAGTTCGGTGCACATTCGCCGCAATCCCGGCACCTTGCCAAGCCGCGTCGCCGATAACTTCTTCTGGCTGGGCCGCTATCTGGAGCGCGGCGAGGCCTTGCTCGCCGTCATTCGGGTGATGCTGGGCAATTCGATCACTGCCGATGCCGGGGCTGCGCTCGCGCCGGAAACGATTGCCCGGCTGGTGGGGATGATTGTCGAGGACGGGGCCGCCCCGCGCCCGCCCAGCCTGCGTCGGACCGATCTGATCGCGCTTGCCCGCACCGCGATGGAGGCAGGCGATGGCGGCTGGAACAGCGTGCGGGCCATCAACCGCAGTGCGCGCGCGATCGGCGCCGGATCGCGCGACCGTTTGTCGGCGGACATGATCCGGCTGCTCGACGCGCCCGCCCCGAATGGCGGCGCGCTACTTGATCGGGCGGGATCGCTGCAGCGGCGCTTTGCGGCGCTGGCGGGCCTGTCGACCGAACATATGGGCCGCACCGACGCCTGGCGATTCCACGATCTCGGTCGCCGGATCGAACGCGCAACGGCAGTGGCGCGCGCGGTGCGGGTGTTCGGCTGCGCCAATGCGACAGCTGACGATCTGTCGACCCTGCTCGATGTGGCGGACAGCCAGATCAGCTATCGGCAGCGGTATCTGGGCGAGCTGTCGCCGGCCGCGGTTGTCGATCTGGTCGCGCTTGATCCGGGCAATCCGCGCGCAATTGCTTATCAGGTAGCAACGATCTGCCAGCACTTACGCGAACTGCCCGTGCTCGCCGATGATGGTATGGCCGAACCGCAACAGACAGAGGCTACCGCGCTTTCGGCCTTGGTCGCCACCGCCACCGCCGCCACGCTCGATGACGCGACCCTGTGTGAGATCGAGCGACGGTTGCGCCAGCTTTCAGAATTGGTCGCGCGGCGCTATTTTCTCCAAGGTGGGGAACCGCTGCGCGCGGGCGGCCTTACGCTGGCATGATCTACACTATCCGCCACGTCACGCGATTTGACTACGGCACCCAGGTTCGCTTTGCGCGCTGCAACCTGCGGCTGAAACCGATCATCTGGTCGGGGCAGACGCTGGATGATTATCAGCTGACGATCAGCCCTGCGGGGCGAATCGCCCCTGCGCGGGCAGAGGCTGGGCTCGCCAATGTCGTCCGGCTGACGGTAGAAGAACCGGTCCGCTATCTGACGATCGAAAGCGTGTCACGGGTGACGGTTGACCGACTGATCCCGGTGCCGAGCCCAGATGATCCGACGCTGGCGGAGGTTGCCAAGGCGGCACGCGCCAGCCGCGACGGGTCACCCGCCGGGCCTAGCGCCTATCTCTATCCGTCTCCGCTGATCCCGCTCGATCGCGACATTGCGGCGTGGTGTGCAGAAGAACTTGCCCCCGATCGCCCTGCGCTGGAAGCCGCGATCGCGCTGGCTCAACGTATCCAGCGGGAATTTGATTTCGATCCCACCGCGACGCTGGTCGATACACCGCCGCGCGAGGCTTTCATGAAGCGCGGCGGCGTGTGCCAGGATTTTGCACAGATCATGATCACCGGCCTGCGCGCCGCCGGGCTGCCCGCGGCCTATGCATCAGGCTATATCCGCACGATCCCGCCACCGGGGATGGAACGGCTGGTCGGGGCCGATGCGACCCATGCCTGGGTGCTGCTCTGGTGCGGTGATCGGATCGGTTGGGTAGGGGTCGATCCCACCAACGGCATCTGGATGGCGGGCGACCATATCATCATGGCGATCGGTCGGGACTATGCTGAAATCGCGCCGATCGATGGCATCGTGCTCGGCTCGGGCGCGCAGAAGCTGAAGGTCAGCGTCGACGTCGCGCCCGCCGATCCGCTCGTCTGAAACGAAAATCCTGCCGCCATCATTTGCGCTTGGCGGCCACATCCCCCAAATAGGGCGTATTAGTTCAATACAGCAGGAACCAGATGGCCGATCCGTATCAATTGCTGGGTGTGCCGCGCGGGGCAAGCGAAGCCGACATCAAAAAAGCCTATCGCAAGCTTGCCAAGGAACTGCACCCTGATCGCAACAAGGATAATCCCAAGGCATCCGAACGTTTTTCGAACGTCACCAACGCCTATGATCTGTTGAGCGACAAGGACAAGCGCGCCCGCTTCGATCGCGGGGAGATTGATGGCGATGGCAACCCGGCCTCGCCCTTCGGATTCAACCCCGGCCAGGGCGGCAGCGCCGGCGGGTTTCGGCCGGGCGCGGGCGGTGCCCCGCCCAATTTCGATTTCGGCGGCGCCGGTGGCGGCGCGGGCGATTTCGGCGATATTTTCGAAGGGCTGTTCGGTGGTAAGCGCGGCGGCGGCTTTACCGGCGGGTTCGGGCGCGGTCAAAGCCCGAAGGGTGCGAACATACCCTATCGGCTGGCAGTGCCCTTTGCCGATGCGGCAACGCTCGCCCCGCAGCGCATTACGCTCGGCGACGGCAAGACGATCGACCTGAAGCTACCGGCGGGCGTCGAAAGCGGCACGCAGATGCGGCTCGCGGGCAAGGGGCAACCCGGCCCCGGCGGCGCGGGCGACGCCATCATCACGATCGAGGTGCAGCCGCACCGCTTTTTCGAGCGGGTTGGCGATGATGTGCGGCTCGACTTGCCGATCAGCCTGGCCGAAGCCGTGCTGGGCGCGTCAGTGAAGGTACCGACGGTGGAGGGCGCGGTGATGCTGTCGGTGCCGCGCGGCTCGACATCGGGCAAGGTGCTGCGGCTGAAAGGGCGTGGCTTTCACCGCAAAACCCCTGGTGCCAATGGCCCGCGCGGCGATCAGCTTGTCACGCTGATGGTCGATCTGCCGGTCGATGACGATTCGCTGGTCGAATTCGTGCAGGGCTGGCCCGGCAAGGACAAATGGAACCCGCGCGGCAAGCTGGACGTCTGATCTTCCGTGCAGGACATCTCGCCCGAATCGCCTGAGGAACGGCGGCGTCATCCGGGCAGGGCCCCGAAGCTTGATCGCCGTTTCGCGTTCATGCGGCCGGGCAGCTATGTCCGGGAAGTACTGAAGCGCGTCGCGATCGGCGTATTCAGCGATGGCTTCATTCATGCCGGCAATCTGGCCTATCTATCGTTGCTGACGCTGTTTCCGTTCTTCATCGTCGCCGCCGCCATCGCGCGGTTGTTTGGGCGCACTGATGAAGGGCTGCACACGGTTGAGGCTTTTCTGCGCACCCTGCCGCCAAGCGTTGCCACCGTCCTGCAAACGCCGATTGCAGATGTGCTTGCCGCGCGTTCGGGCTCGCTGTTGTGGTTCGGCGCCATCGTCGGGCTGTGGACCACCGCCAGCTTCATCGAAACGATCCGCGACATTCTGCGCCGTGCTTACGGCGTCAAATCGGTGCGTCCGTTCTGGCATTACCGCCTTTGGTCGATGGGATTGACGCTTGCCTCGCTGATTCTCGTGCTGATCGCGTTCAGCTTTCAGGTCGCGCTGGTCGCGGTCGAACAGTTCATCCTGCGGGTGATGCCATTTGCGACAGAAGCCGCCACGGTGGTTTCGCTGACGCGGATTGCACCCGCGCTCGCGTTGTTTGTCGCGCTCTACATGGTCTTTTATTCTCTCACCCCGCGCCAGTACCGGGACAGTAAATGCCCGAAATGGCCGGGCGCCGCATTTACCGCGGGGTGGTGGCTGCTGGTGACCGCGCTTTTGCCCTCCATCCTCGCCAATCTGACGAGCTACGATCTGACCTATGGCAGTCTGGCGGGTGTGATGATCGCGCTCATCTTCTTCTTTCTGGTCGGGCTCGGGCTGGTCGTCGGCGCCCAATTGAACGCGGCACTGGCGGAAGCGGATGATGAAGGCGTAAAGGACGCGGTAATCGAGGGAAAGTCGGAGGCGATCAGGGCGTGACGGATTTGATGCAAGGCAAGCGTGGGCTGATCATGGGGCTCGCCAATGATCGGTCGCTGGCTTGGGGGATCGCGAAGAAACTGAGTGAAGCGGGGGCGGAACTCGCGTTCAGCTATCAGGGCGAAGCGATGGAAAAGCGGGTGCGCCCGCTCGCCGAGCAGCTGGGCGTTGCGCGGCTGTTCGATTGTGATGTGTCCGACATGGCTTTTCGGACAAGAACGAGCTGCGCGGCGGCTATGTCGACACCAGCCTCGACAATTTCCTGATGACGATGAACATCAGCGTCTATTCCTTCGTCGCGGTCGCCAAGCGCGCCAAGGCGATGATGCCGAATGGCGGCGCGCTGCTGACGCTCAGCTATTACGGTGCGGAAAAGGTCATCCCGCATTATAATGTGATGGGCGTCGCCAAGGCCGCGCTCGAGACGAGCGTGCAGTATCTCGCGGTCGATCTGGGGCGTGACAATATCCGCGTGAACGCGATCTCGGCGGGTCCGATCAAGACGCTGGCGGCATCGGGCATCGGCGATTTCCGCCTGATCCTGAAGTGGAATGAGTATAATTCGCCACTGAAGCGCAACGTCACGATCGAGGATGTCGGCGGCGCGGGGCTCTACCTGCTCAGCGACCTGTCGAGCGGCGTGACGGGTGAAACCCACCATGTCGACGCGGGTTATAACGTGATCGGCATGAAGGCGGAGGACGCGCCGGACATTACACTGGCATGAGCCGGACGGCGCTCGACAAGATGGGGTTCAAGCCCGGCATGACCGGCTGGTCGCTGGCGCGGCCCGAGGCGTTAGCGGAGGCGATCGCTCTCCCCGATACGCATGGACCTGTCGTCGACCTGATCGTCGCCTTCGTGACCATGCGCGCCGAAGTCGCTCGTCGGCTTGACGAAACACTCGCGCATTATCGGCGCGGCGGGGGCCTGTGGTTCGCCTATCCGAAAAGGACAAGCACGATCCCGACCGACCTCAGCCGCGATCACGGTTGGGAAGCACTTGCTGCACACGACATGCTGCCAGTGTCGCTCGTCGCGATCGACGACGATTGGTCGGCGTTGCGATTTCGCTATCGTGACGAGATCGCCAAGCTCACGCGTAAGTCAGCATGAGCCACAACAGCTTCGGCCACCTGTTCCGCTTCACCACTTGGGGTGAAAGCCACGGTCCGGCGATCGGTGCGGTCGTCGATGGCTGCCCGCCTGGACTGGCACTGTCCGAAGCCGATATCCAGCCGTTCCTCGACAAGCGCCGTCCCGGCACCAGCCGCTTTACCACGCAGCGGCAAGAGCCGGATATGGTGCGTATCCTCTCCGGCGTGTTTGAGGGGCGTACGACGGGCACACCGATCAGCCTGATGATCGAGAATGTCGACCAGCGATCGAAAGATTATTCGGAGGTCGCCAAGGCCTATCGCCCCGGCCATGCCGATTACGCCTATGACGCCAAATATGGCTTTCGGGATTATCGCGGCGGCGGGCGCTCTTCCGCGCGGGAAACGGCCTCGCGGGTAGCGGCGGGGGCGGTCGCGCGGCTGGTGATTCCGGAAGTGCGGATCATTGCCTGGGTCGAGGCGATCGGCGGCGATGCCATCGACCCTGCGAATTTCGACGCTGCCGAGATTGATCGCAACCCCTTCTTCTGCCCCGATGCCGCCGCTGCGGCGCGGTGGGAGGCGCTGGTCGATGATGCGCGCAAGGCTGGCTCCTCGCTCGGCGCGGTCATCGCGTGCGAGGCGGTGGGCGTGCCTGCGGGCTGGGGCGCACCGCTCTATGCCAAGCTCGACGCCGATCTTGCCAGTGCCTGCATGAGCATCAACGCGGTGAAGGGTGTCGAGATCGGCGACGGCTTCGGCGCGGCGAGCCTGCGCGGCGAGGATAATGCCGATGCCATGCGGCCTGGAGAGGGCGGCCCGGCATTCCTTGCTAACCACGCAGGCGGCATCGCTGGCGGCATTTCGACCGGTCAGCCGGTGCTGGTGCGCGTCGCCTTCAAGCCAACCAGCTCGATCCTGACCCCCGTCGAGACAATCGACCGTGACGGCAACGCGACTGAAATCATGACCAAAGGCCGCCACGACCCCTGTGTCGGCATCCGCGGTGCGCCGGTGGTGGAAGCAATGGTCGCGCTGGTGCTCGCCGACCACAAGCTGCGGCACCGGGGGCAGTGCGGCTGATCGGGCAATGATCACTTCACCGTCACCCCGGACTTGATCCGGGGTCCCGCTTTTGCGCGGTTGGAAAAGAAGCGGGACCCCGGGTCGAGCCCGGGGTGACGGCCATGGGATAGGTCGTGGCCCGTTCAATCCGCAAACGGATCGCGCACCAAGATCGTGTCCTCGCGCTCCGGGCTGGTCGATACCAGCGCCACCGGGCAGCGGATCAATTCCTCAATCCGCTTGATGTATTTGATCGCCGCCGCCGGCAGGTCCGCCCAACTGCGCGCGCCTGCGGTCGATTCGTGCCAGCCGGGCAGCGTTTCGTAAATCGGCTCGACCGCCGCCTGATCGGCATAATGCGCGGGGAAATAATCGAGCTCGGAGCCGTTCAGCCGGTAGCCGGTGCAGATCTTCACCTCGTCAAACCCGTCGAGCACGTCGATTTTGGTGAGGGCAATCCCGGTGATGCCGCCCACGGCAGCCGATTGCCGCACCAGCACCGCATCGAACCAGCCGCAGCGACGCTTGCGGCCCGTGACGGTGCCGAATTCATGGCCGCGCTCGCCCAGCCGCTCGCCCGTTGCGTCCGCAAGCTCAGTAGGGAAGGGGCCGCTGCCCACCCGCGTCGTATAGGCCTTGGCAATGCCCAGCACGAAGCCGACCGCGCTCGGCCCCAGGCCGGAGCCCCCCGCCGCCGTCCCGGCAATAGTGTTGGACGAGGTGACGAAGGGATAAGTGCCGTGATCGACATCAAGCAGCACGCCCTGTGCGCCTTCGAACAGGATGCGCTTGCCGTTCGCCCGCGCCTCGCCCAGCATTCGCCACACCGGCTGGACAAAGGGCAGCACGAAACCGGCAATGTCGCGCAGTTCAGCGATCAGTGCGTCGCGGTCGATCGGCGGCTGGCCGAACCCGGCCCTCAAAGCATCATGATGCGCGGTCAGCCGGTCCATCTGCGCGCTGAGCTCATCCAGATGCGCCAGATCACACACCCGAATCGCGCGCCGGCCGACCTTGTCTTCATAGGCCGGGCCAATGCCGCGCCGCGTCGTGCCGATCTTGCCGTCGCCGCTGGCATCCTCACGCAGTGCATCGAGATCACGGTGGAACGGCAGAATCAGCGCGCAGTTATCGGCAACCATCAGCGTGTCGGGGGTAATCGTGACGCCCTGTCCACGCAGCTTCTCCACTTCGGCCTTTAGCGCCCAAGGATCGAGCACGACGCCATTGCCGATGACGCTCGGCGTCCCACGCACGATGCCCGAGGGCAGCAGCGACAGCTTGTAGACCTTGTCGCCGACGACCAGCGTGTGCCCGGCATTATGCCCGCCCTGGAACCGCACGACCACATCGGCGCGCTCGGCGAGCCAATCGACAATCTTGCCCTTGCCCTCATCGCCCCATTGGGCGCCGATTACTGCTACATTGGCCATGGATGTACCTCTTCCCCTGCCCGGGGGACTCCCATGGCCCTTCGACAGGACTCGGCCAGGGGAGGGAAATGGGGAGCGCGATGGCTCGGTTGGCTGCGCGGGTAGAGCGCTCGACCGAAGCAAGTCAAGCCATGCGACCGAATGATCGATGCAAAGCACGCCGTGCCCGAGGTGCCACCGCGGCACCTGAACACCATTTCGGATCATGTCCTGATGTCACCCGCAGCAATCCATTCTCGCCGAATGGATCACCGCTCCAAACACATCTTGGTCAAATATGGCACAAGATGAACTGCATTGCGCCCAAATCGGATGAGTCGTCGATAGTGGTCAATCTACCGACACTATACGACATAGTTCCGCGGCAAAAACATCAATGACAATAAATGGAGTATATCCTGCATTTATGGGAGAAAAGTCATGCCTCAAAATCATGTGAGCTATGTATTTAATTACTGTCATGTTTATTTCGGATCCGCTGAATCATATGGGGATCGCGATACCATGGCGGCAATTGCAACCGCCATTAATGAAGGCGGTTTCAGTACGCGCGCTGGCACGCAGCATGGCGTTGGTCCTTCGCTACTGCAAGACGCGAATTGGCTGAGTTTCTCGATGCAGAAGCAGCAAAAAAGCAACTTGTGTTGGGCCGCCGTTGGTGCTTCGGTGGGAAATTATTATTGGGGGACCGGCAGTTACACCCAGTGCGGCATTGCCAATATTTGCCAGAACAAGTCGACGTGCTGCAATGACTTGGATGGCTGCAACACAGACGGTGTGCTTGACAAGGCGTTGCAGGCGGCCAAGTCGTTTGACAGCATGGCTGCTGGCACGGCCAGCTTCGCCGTCCTCCAGCGCCGGGTGGATATCGGACAGCCGGTGGGGACTCGCGTTGCCTGGTTCACCGGTGGCGCGCATTTCACGATGATCAGCGGCTACAATACAGACGGCAACAAGATTGACGTTCAGGATTCCTGGTACGGACCCACGACCATTGCCTATGCCGCTTATCCCGCAAAATATCATGATGGGGGCAGTTGGTCTCACACCTATTTCACCAAAAAGCAGTAAGGAGCCGCAAGATGACTATTTCTTTCACTTCTGGCGGTCCGATTGACACGCTGGAAAAACTGCACACGCAACAATGGGAAACTGATATTGCGCGGCATTCCGCTGCAGGCGCTGGCGATGGCCCGCCGCTCACGCTGGGTGAACCCTATCAGGTTGATTACCTATCGCTGGAAAAGGTTGCAAAAGGCGCTCCCGGAGATGCTGTTCAGGTCACCCGCTGGCGCCACTTGCTCATTGGGGGCGGGCGGCCGCTAGCGGAAGTCGAGCTTGACGATGATGGCAACCCGATCGCGCTGCATGTAGGCCCGGCAAAGGATGGCTTGCAGGCGGCAATCGCCAAGGCCGCACTTGTGAATGGTGATTTCACCGCCCGGGTGGTGCATTCGGCAGCGCTGAAATTCAGCGCGTTGAAGCTGCAGCAAGGTAATAAAACGCTGTTCATTCCCTATCCGCCAAACCTGACAAGCCTGGCAAATCTTGAAGTGATCGCTGAGGCTGAGGTCTTTGCGGCCCTCCAGGTGGCTGCCGCGCAAACGCTTAAGGCTGCCCAGGGCGACGACCCGAGCGGCGGGTGACGCGGCATCGGGTAGCCGGACGAACCTTTTCATTAATCGCCGTGCGACCACCCGATCCGGGCCGGTCGCACGGTCATTTTTTACGCCTGCAGTGCTCGTGGCGCGCCGTCCATCAGCACATGGGTGCACAGCTGCGCCTCGGGCGTGTCGCGCGCGTCAAGCGCCGCGACCGTCACCCAGCCCTCACCCCGCATCCCCGTTGCCAGTGCCCGATCGGTACCCAGCGGCACGAACAGTCGCTGTCGTTCGATCGGCGCGAGGCCGCTGTCCACGATCGCATCGGCGTAGAGCGAGAAGCCAATTGCGGGCTCCTCCGCGCCGCTTTCGTGCATCACCGTGTAGCTGCCACCGCGCCCGATCTCGCCGCGCACGCCGCCTGCAAAGATCGAAAAGCCGATCCAGCTCTGATATTCGAAGCCGTGGCGTTCGGTGGGGTCGAGCGTCAGCGCCACCTTTCCCTTCAGGCTCTGCGCAATCGCCCATAGCCCGTCGAGGCGTGAGGTAAGCGCGCCGCCCGCATCGAAAGCACAGAGCCGGTCATGCGCGGCCTCGAACGGCCCCGCCGCTTCGATCAGCGGGAGATAGGCAGGTGCGAGCGCAGCAACCGCGCCTGCATCCTTGGCATCGAGCCGGTCCTTCAGCGCCTCGATCTGGTCAGCGGACACCGGGAAAGGCCCGGCAGCGAGAATATCGACAAGATCGGGCAGGGTGAAATCGATCGAAATGTTCTCCACGCCAGCCGCGCTCAGCGCCTCGACCGCAAGGCTGGCGATCTCCTGCGCAGCAGCGACACTATCGAGCCCGATCAGCTCGCAACCGATCTGGCGCGCCTCGCGCTCGGGATCGAGTTCGGACGCACGCAGCTTCAGCACCGGCCCGGCATAGCTCAACCGCACCGGGCGCGGGTGGTGCGCCATCCGCGTCGCCACGATCCGGCCGACCTGTGCGGTGATATCGGGCCGGATTGCCAAGGTGCGCTGCGATACCGGATCGACAAAGCGCACCGCATCGCGCGCCCGCGTTGCTTTCAATCGGCTGGCGAGCCCGGCCTCAAACTCGGCCAGCGGCGGATCGACACGTTCATAGCCATGCGCGAACGCTGCCCCCAAAATGCGTGCCTCCAGTCGCGCGGCGACATCGGCATAAGGGGGCAGGCGATCGTGAAAGCCTTCGGGGAGGAGCGAAGTAGAGGACATTCCCGCGCTTTAGCCAGCTCAGAACGCGAGTGCCATCACCGTCTTCACGCCGGGTAGCGCGCGGACGTTGGTGATGAGCGCGGGGGTGACGGGTTCGTCGACCGACAGCAGCACGATCGCCTCGCCGCCCGCCGAACGGCGACCAAGGTGGAAGGTGCCGATGTTGACGCCCGATTCGCCCAGCGTCGTGCCAAGGCGACCGATGAACCCCGGCGCATCCTCGTTCACCACATACAGCATATAGCCCGCCAGATCGGCCTCGACCTTGATTCCGAACAATTCGACCAGGCGTGGTGCTGCATCCCCGAACAGTGTCCCCGCGACCGATTTGTCACCCGCTTCGGTCTTCACCGTCACGCGCACCAGCGTGTGGTAATCGCCCTCACGGTCATGCCGGATTTCGCGCACGTCGATCCCGCGTTCCTTCGCCAGGAACGGCGCGTTGACCATGTTCACGATATCCGAATGCACCCGCATCATGCCAGCCAATACCGCGCTGGTGATCGGCTTCTGGTTGAGCTGTGCGGCGGCGCCCTCGACCTCGACCGAGATGCCGGAGAGCGCCCCGTGCGCGAGCTGCCCGACCAGCGAACCGAGCTTTTCGGCGAGCGCCATATAGGGCTTCAGCTTCGGCGCTTCCTCCGCCGACAGCGACGGCACGTTAAGGGCATTGGTGATGCCGCCGGTAACGAGGAAATCGGCCATCTGCTCGGCCACCTGAAGCGCGACGTTGACCTGAGCTTCGGTCGTGGAGGCACCCAGATGCGGCGTCGAGACGAAGCCCGGCGTGCCGAACAATGGTGATTCGGTCGCCGGTTCAGTCTGGAACACGTCGAGCGCGGCGCCGCCGATATGCCCCGAATCGAGCCCGGCCTTCAGTGCTGCCTCGTCGATCAGTCCACCGCGCGCGCAGTTGATGATCCGCACGCCCTTCTTGGTCTTGGCGAGGTTTTCCGCTGACAGAATGTTGCGCGTCTGGTCGGTGAGCGGCGTGTGCAGCGTGATGAAATCGGCGCGGGCGAGCAGATCGTCGAGCGTCACCTTCTCCACGCCCATTTCCAGCGCGCGTTCAGGCGTCAGGAAGGGATCATAAGCGATCACCTTCATCTTGAGGCCAAGAGCTCGGTCGGCGACGATCGAACCGATATTGCCCGCACCGATCAGCCCCAACGTCTTGCTGGTGAGTTCCACGCCCATGAAGCGGTTCTTTTCCCACTTGCCGGCCTGGGTGCTGGCATCCGCCTCGGGCAATTGCCGGGCAAGCGCGAACATCAGCGCGATGGCGTGCTCGGCGGTGGTGATCGAGTTACCGAACGGCGTGTTCATGACGACGACACCCTTGGCCGAAGCTGCCGGGATATCGACATTGTCGACACCGATCCCGGCGCGGCCGATCACCTTCAAATTGGTGGCGTGTTCGAGGATCGCCTTGGTGACCTTGGTCGAGCTGCGGATGGCGAGGCCGTCGTACTCGCCGATGATCGCCATCAGCTCTTCGGGCGTCTTGCCGGTGATTTCGTCGACCTCCACGCCGCGGGCGCGGAAGATGGCAGCGGCATTGGGGTCCATTTTGTCGGAAATGAGGACTTTAGGCATTTGTATATCCTTGAATTCACCGTCACCCCGGGCTTGACCCGGGGTCCCGCTTCTACGCGGGCGGTGGAGAGAAAAGCGGGACCCCGGGTCAAGCCCGGGGTGACGAATTACTGTTTGGCGACCGAAAAGGCCCAGTCGAGCCACGGTCCGAGCGCCACGATATCGGCGGTGTCGACGGTTGCGCCGCACCAGATACGCAGGCCCGGCGGGGCATCGCGGTAGCCGGCCACGTCGAATGCAGCGCCTTCCTTCTCCAACGCCCCGGCCATTTTCTTGATGAACGCCTCGTCGGCGCCCTCCACGGTCAGGCAGACGCTGGTCTTCGACCGCGTTGCCGGATCAGCGGCGAGATGGCCGAGCCAGTCGCGTTCTTCGACAATCTTGTCGAGTGCGGCGGCATTGGCATCCGACCGGGCGATCAAGCCGTTCAGCCCGCCGAGCGATTCCGCCCATTCAAGCGCGAAGATCACGTCTTCCACCGCGAGCATTGACGGGGTGTTGATTGTTTCGCCCTTGAACACGCCCTCGGCGAGCGCGCCCTTCGACACCAGCCGGAAAATCTTGGGCAGCGGCCAGGCCGGCGTGTAGCTCGTCAGCCGCTCGACCGCGCGCGGGCCGAGGATCAGGATGCCGTGTGCGCCTTCGCCGCCCAGCACTTT
>NCEE01000019.1 GCA_002280555.1 Sphingomonas sp. 32-62-10 | reverse complement strand
CGTTCACCGGCGGGGCGGGGTGTGCGGTGGTGCTCGACATGGTGGGCGGAGACTATGTGCCGCGCAACCTGCAGTGCCTGGCCGATGACGGCCGCCATGTCTCGATCGCGGTGCAGGGCGGGATGATGGCGACGATCCCGATCTTCGAGGTGATGCGCCGCCGCCTGACGCTCACCGGATCGACACTCCGCCCCCGCGATCTGGATTTCAAATCGATGGTGGCCGACGAGCTCGCCCGAAACGTGTGGCCGCATGTCGAGGCGGGGCGGCTGAAACCGGTGATCGACAAGACCTTCCCGTTGGCCGAAGCTGGCGCAGCCCATGCCCGGATGGAAGCGGGCGATCATATAGGCAAGATTGTGCTGACAATGGGCGGCATCTTATAAGGGCAGCTTGTCGCCCGACAGGATTTCCTAATTCGATCCGCGGACGACTGGTGGGCTATGGCGCGCTGGCTGATGCAGGGAGCCTCGCATGACCGACTTGATCCTCCACGAATACGCCCCGTCCGGCAATTGCTACAAAATCCGGCTCACCGCGGCGCATTTGGGAATTGCGCTGGCGCGGCTCGGCTATGACATATTGGCGGGCGAAACGCGGACGCCGTCGTTTCTGGCGACCGTCAACCCCAATGGCCGCATTCCCGTGCTGCAGATCGGCGATCGGTTTCTGCCCGAGAGCAACGCAGCGTGTTTCTACCTTGCTGACGGATCGCCGCTGATCCCGGCGGATCGCTTTGCGCGGGCTGATATGCTGCGCTGGATGTTCTTCGAACAATATAATCACGAACCCAATATCGCGACCTTGCGGTTCTGGCTCGCCTTTGTCGGGGAGGATGCGCTGAGCGACATGCAAAAGGCGCAGATTCCGGGGAAGCGCGCGGCGGGGGATGCGGCGCTGGCGCTGATGGATGAACAATTGGCCCGTACGCCGTTCCTGGTTGGGGACACCCTGACGCTCGCCGATATCGCGCTTTATGCGTACACCCATGTTGCTGGCGAGGGGGGATTCGATCTCGCAGCCTATCCCGCAGTGACGGCGTGGCTTGCGCGGATCGCCGCCATGCCGGGTCATATTGGCATTCTCGATTAAAAAACCCGCGTTTCTGCGGTCTCCAACGATTCGAACTGTAACACAAACTCGGCATAGCCGACCAACCAGCCAATGGTTGCAAGGGTTAGAGCATGGACGTTGCCCAGCTTGTGATGGACACCGGCATCACCGATTTCGCCGATTTCGCGCATTCCAATCCCGTCATCCCGGAAAAGTCGGTCGAGGGGCGGCGGCAGTTCCGCACGATCTGGATTTCGGACATCCATTTGGGCACGCGCGGGTGCAATGCCGAGATGCTGATCGACTTTCTCGATCATGTCGACAGCGAAACATTGTATCTGGTCGGCGACATCATCGATGGCTGGCGGCTGAAGAAGAAATTCTATTGGCCAGCCGCGCATAACGACATTGTCTGGCGGCTGCTGAAACGCGCCAAGCGCGGTGCCAAGGTGATCTATATCCCCGGCAATCATGATCTCGATTTCGGCGGCATCTCGATCCGCCGCAAGGCGATCCACCAGACGGCGGATGGTCGCCGGTTGCTCGTGTTGCACGGCGATGAATTCGATGCGATCACGCTGGCACACAAGTGGCTCGCGCATGTCGGCGATTTCGCGTACAATGCGCTCATGGCGCTGAATAGGGCGGTAAATGCGTTTCGCAGACGCTTCAACATGCCTTATTGGTCGCTCTCCAAGCATGCCAAGGCCAAAGTGAAGAACGCTGTCGAGTTCATCTCCAATTACGAAGAGATCGTCGCGCATGCAGCCGGCGCGCGCGGTGTCGACGGGGTGGTGTGCGGGCATATCCATACGGCCGAACACCGCATGATTCAGGGCATCGAATATTGGAACGATGGCGATTGGGTGGAAGGCTGCACCGCGCTGGTCGAACATTTCGACGGCCGGATGGAGGTGCTCCACTGGGCCGATGAAATCGCCGTACGAGAGCTCGGCAAAGTATCGGCGCTGGCGGCCTGACGCGCGTGCGGATCGCCATCGCCACTGATGCGTGGAGCCCCCAGGTGAATGGAGTGGTGCGCACGCTTCAGTCGGTGCGCGCCGAACTTGAGCGCCAGGGGCATGAGGTGCTGGTGATCAGCCCCGAGCGTTTCTATTCGATGCCATGCCCAACCTATCCCGAGATCCGGCTGGCGTTTGCGCGGACCGCGTCGGTCGGCAAGATGCTCGCCGATTTCAACCCGCACGCGATCCATCTGGCGACCGAAGGGCCGATTTGCCTCGCCGCGCGGCGCTGGTGCCTGGCGCGCGATTTTCCCTTCACCACCGCCTATCACACCCAGTTCCCCGATTATGTGTCGGCGCGGATCGGGATCGATCCGGGCTGGATCTGGCGGTATATCACCTGGTTCCACTGGCCTGCCCAGGCAGTGCTTGCATCGACCCCGTCGATCGCGACTACGCTGCGCGACCACGGGCTGACGCGGATCAAGCATTGGGGGCGCGGGGTCGATCTGTCGACCTTCGGCGCACACGTCACGCCCGATCCTGCGATCCGCGCGCTGGCCCATAGCGGTGGGGGGCCGATCCAGCTCTATGTCGGCCGCGTCGCGATCGAAAAGAATATCGAGGCGTTTTTGGACTCGAGCGTGCCGGGCACCAAGGTGATCGTGGGCGACGGCCCTGCCCGCGCGGCGCTGCAGGCGAAATACCCGCAAGCGCACTTCCTGGGCCCGAAGTTCGGTGCCGAACTCGCCGCTGCTTATGCGTCGGCTGACGTGTTCGTATTTCCTAGCAAGACGGACACGTTCGGGCTGGTGATGATCGAGGCGCTGGCGTCGGGCGTGCCGGTCGCGGCGTTCCCGGTGACCGGGCCGGTCGATGTGCTGAAACCAGGCGTTGGCGCGATGGCTGAAGATCTGGATGCAGCGATCACCGCTGCACTCACCCTCGATCGCTCGGCGTGTGCGGCTTATGGCCAGACCTTCACCTGGGAAGCGAGCGCGCGGCAGTTTCTGGAGGCACTGGCCCCGGTTCGGCTGGACGAAGCGCTGGCTGCCTGAACTGAAATCGCTCCATAATACGACGTCGCTTGCCCCCACCGCTGATCCGCATTAAGTCCACTCTATTACAGGCCGCTCCGTGAAGGGGCGGCCCTTTCTGTTTTTAAGGAGTTTATCGTGGCCCAGCCGCTCATGCCGCACGCAACCGCCTCATGGCTGGTCGACAATACGGCGCTCAGTTTTGAACAGATCGCCGAATTTTGCGGGCTGCACATCCTCGAAATCCAGGCGATTGCCGATGATACGGCAGCCACCAAGCTTACCGGGCGCGATCCGGTGCGCGCGCATGAGCTGACGCAGGAAGAGATCGAAAAGGGCCAGGCCGACCCGAGCTATTCGCTGAAGATGCTGAAAGGCCCCGACCAGGTCCGCCGCACCAAGGGGCCGCGTTATACCCCGGTATCGAAGCGGCAGGACAAGCCCGATGGCATCGCCTGGATCATCCGCAACCATCCAGAGATTTCGGACGGGGCGATCGGCAATCTGATCGGCACTACCCGCACGACGATCGCCGCGATCCGCGATCGCAGCCACTGGAACATCGCCAACATCACTCCGAAGGATCCGGTGACGCTCGGCCTGTGTTCGCAGCGTGAGCTTGACGCGATCGTCGCCAAGGCCGCCAAGGCAGCGGGCATCGAAGCCCCGGTCGATAACCGGCTCGAGGGCGATCGCGCCGCGCTGATCACAGAACTGCGCGCCCAGCGCGAACAGGCCGCCCGCGATGCCGAAAATGCGGGTGTGGCGGAGACCGAACTCGAGGCGCGCGGCTTCGAGGACCCCTTCAAGCGCCGTTGATTGAGAAAGTATTTGAAATCTAATCCGTTTGTTTCGAGCGAAGTCGAGAAACGGGTTCCGAGCGCTGCGCAGGGTGTCTCGACTTCGCTCGACACGAACGGGGAAGCAGAATGTCGAGCTCAACCCTGAATGGGGATTCTTCCATTACCGCATTCGTCGCTGACGAAAGCTTTGTGCCGACCAGCCATAAGGGGCTGACCTATCCGTTCGGACATCCGGTGATCGAGCCGGATGTGCCGTTCGATATCGTGTCCGTGCTGAAGCTGGTGCGGTTGACGGTGCCGGGGCCGCTGAAGCATATCAACTGCTGGCTGATCGACGATCATGACGATCGCGGGCCGGGCATGGCGCTGGTCGATACTGGCATGAACCTGCCCGATGCGCGCACCGCCTGGAAAGCGCTTTCCAAGGGTGCGTTCGCGGGCGTGCGGATCACCAAGGTGATCGGCACGCATTTTCACCCCGATCATATCGGCCTAGCCGGCTGGATGTGCGATCATCACGATTGCCCGCTGGTGATGACGCGCGGCGAATGGCTGACGGCGCGCATGCTCGCCGCCGATGCGCGCGATGATGTGCCGGAGGAAATGATCGCCTTCTGGCGCGCTGGTGGTTGGGATGACGATCAGGTGGCGCATGGCACCGCGCGTGGCTGGAGCGGGTTTCGTCGGATCATTACCCCGTTACCGCTGGGCTTCCGGCGGATCGCGGACGGCGACACGCTGATGATCGGCGGGCGGCCGTGGCGGATCGTGACCGGATCGGGCCACAGCCCGGAACATGCGTGTTTGCTCGATGAAGAGCGCGGCATCCTGATTTCGGGCGATCAGGTGCTGCCTCGGATCAGCTCCAACGTTTCGCTGGGTGTCACCGAGCCGGAGGCCGATCCGCTAGGCGAGTGGCTCGATTCAATCGCCAAGCTGAAGCGGCTGCCGCATCATCTGCTCGTGCTGCCGGGGCATGGCGACCCGTTTAACGGGCTGCACGTGCGGCTCGACGCGCTCGACCGCGAGCACCGCGACCGGCTCGACGAGCTGGCGGTATTCATCGCCGAAGCACCGCGCCGTGCGGTCGACTGCTTCGGGCGGCTGTTTCGGCGCGCGATCGGCCCCGACGTGCTCGGGATGGCCACCGGCGAGGCGCTGGCGCATTTGCGGCGGCTGGAGGTTGAGGGGCGGGCAGTGAAGGACGTGGTGGACGGCGTCTGGTGGTATCGCGCGCCGTGAGGGACAAGATCAACGCCTAGCTACACTGGAGCACCCCTCCTCCCGTTTGCCCTGAGCGAAGTCGAAGGGCACGTGCTGCCCATAGGCTTCGACTTCGCTCAGCCCGAACGGCGGTGGTGGATCGACACAGCTCCATACGGCGCTAATCATGGC
Organism: Sphingomonas sp. 32-62-10; assembly: GCA_002280555.1. Lineage (GTDB taxonomy): Bacteria > Pseudomonadota > Alphaproteobacteria > Sphingomonadales > Sphingomonadaceae > Sphingomonas. Next base: position 106,007 of record NCEE01000019.1, on the reverse strand, counting down.
CGCCCAGCCAAATCGGGAGTCCAACCATGTCCGACCTTCGCCAGCGCGCGATCGACCTGTACGATGCGTTCACGCATGAGCATCATGATCGCCGCAAGCTGCTGACCCAGATGGTCGCGCTTGCCGGCTCGGTCGCGGCGGCTGAAGTGCTGATCGCCGGGATCGCCGCATCGCCTGTATCGGCCGCGATGATTGATCCGAAAGACCCGCGCCTGACCGCGCAGGATTTCATCGCCAAAGACGGCGTTCGTCAGGGCTATTGGGCAAAGCCGAGCGGCCGCCGGGGTCGACTGAGCCCCGTACTGGTCATCCATGAAAATCGCGGGCTGACGCCGCATATCCAGGATGTGACCCGCAAGCTGGCGCTGGCGGGCTTTTATGCCTTCGCACCCGATTTCCTCGCGCCGCTTGGCGGCACCCCGGCGGATGAAAACAAGGCGCGCGAGATGATCGGCAAGCTCGATCTGGGCGTTGCCGTGGCGAACGGCGTCGCGATGATCGAGACGCTTGCGGTGGGCAAGTCGCGCGGCGGCAAGGTGGGCGCGATCGGCTTTTGTTGGGGCGGCGCGATGGTCAATCGGCTCGCGGTGGCAGCGGCGGGCAAGCCGTTGGCGGCCTGCGTTCCCTATTACGGATCAGCGCCGAACCCCGCCGAAGCCCCCAAGGTGACGGCGGCCGTCATGCAGCAGCTCGCCGGGCTGGATGCGCGCGTCAACGGCACCGCACTCCCTTGGGGCGAAGCGCTGAAGGCGTCGGGCAAGATGGTCACCACGCACGTTTATGACGGGGCGAACCACGCTTTCAACAATGACACCTCAGTCGAACGTTATTCGAAGCCGGTGGCCGATCTCGCATGGGAACGCACCACCGCTTTCCTGCATGCACAACTTGACGGCGGCTGAATTTCGTTCACAATTTGTTCTAAAGTGACGAGTCGGAGGATAGCATGGCGAGCGAGCTGATTTTCTACACCAACCCCATGTCGCGCGGACAGATCGCGCGCTGGGCGATCGAGGAAAGCGGCGCGACGTACGACACCGTCGTACTCGATTATGCGACAACGATGAAGGCGGAGCCGTTCCTGTCGATCAACCCGATGGGCAAGGTCCCGGCGATCGTCCATGGTGGTAAGGTCGTCACCGAATGCGCCGCGATCTGCGCCTATGTGGCGGATGCTTTTCCCGATGCCGGACTGGCGCCGCCCCTCACCGATCGCGCCGATTATTACCGCTGGCTGTTCTTCGCTGCCGGACCAGTGGAACAAGCCGTTACCAACCGCGCGATGGGGTTCACGCCGTCCGACGAGCAGGGCCGGATGGCAGGCTACGGCAATTACGATCTTGCGGTGGATGTGCTCGAAAAGGCCGTGGCAGCATCGCCCTATATCGCGGGCGACCGGTTTACTGCCGCAGACGTTTATATCGGTTCGCAGGTCATCTGGGGTGTTCAATTCGGCACCCTGCCCAAGCGCGCAGCGTTCGAAGATTATATGGGACGGCTGATCGAGCGCCCGGCCTATGTGCGGGCGAAGGGTATTGATTCAGCGCTGATCGCGGAGGCGCAAGCAGTCGATTGATCACGCAGAATTGCCATAGGCTCAACGTTTCAGTTGAACCGGTTTTCCATTGCTCTAATAACTGTACACAATGTTGGAAGAACAAGGCCAACGGTTAGTCACTTACAAGAACGGAGGCCTGCCATCGTGACAGAGTTAGGGAAGAGCGACATGTTGGCACCGCAGTTGCGGCCAGCAGCGGTTTTAGTCTTTTTCCTGATTGCGTTCGGCTGGTCATGGGGCTGGTGGATTTTGGGCCGACCGGTCGGAGTCTCTGACCTATCCGACGATCGCTTTACCAATATTCTGCTGTGCGGTAGTTTTGGCCCAATGATCGCTGCGTTTGTTGCGTCCTTTGTGGCGGGCGGAGCTGGCGCGACAAAATCATGGCTTGGTTCCCTAATCAAGTTCAGGGCACCGTGGTGGTGTTATCTCTACACGTTCCTGCTGCTCCCGTTGCTGGCGCTTATTGCTGTGACGATGCTGGGCATGGAAGCGAAGATTGGTTGGGCCAAGGCAGCGGGCACGCTTGTGATCGCGATGGTGCCGAATGCAATCATTGGCGGTATCGTGTTCGGCCAGGGTCCGTTAGGCGAAGAACCCGGTTGGCGCGGTTGGCTACAACCTGCCGCGGAGAAGCGATCGCTGTTTTGGGCACCTGTATTCCTGGGCATCATCTGGGCGGCGTGGCACGCGCCCTTGTTCGGCTTTGAGAGCTTCCGCCAAGGCATTGCGTCGATCCCGATCTGGCTGACGGGCTACACGATTTCCCTCATTGCGGCGTCATGCGCGTTCGGGGCGCTGTACCGTTGGTCGAGAGGGTCGGTGCCAATCTGTGTTTTCGCGCATGCCGTTCTCAACATAACTGCAGCCTCGACATCGCGGCTCTGGACGTTTGATTCGAGCGAATATTTTTTCTGGTTCTACGTCGTCGTGCTGACGATTTTCGGCGTTATAACGGTATGTGTTGACCGACTATTGGGATCACGCATAACCGCATAATCGGATCATGCCGGATCGTTAGTCCCGTTTAGCGGTAATCCTGTTCTCCCGTTCCATTTGAGCCCGTCGCCCCGGCAGCGCGGCCATTACGGTGGTGCGCCATTCCGGCGTGCCGCTGGCCCAACCGCCGATTTCGTGGAGCGACCGAGCACAGCCAACACAGAGTCGGGTGGCCGGATCGATCTGGCAGATATTGACGCAGGGGCTTTCGATCGGCTCGACCGGAACGATCTCGATAAAGCCCGGCGTCATCGCGCTCAGCTGATCGTGGCGCGCAGGAAATCGGGGAGCGGGCCGTTCCAACCGCCGTCATCCGGGCCGTCATCGCTTTGAACGGGTGCGGGCGCGCGGGCGGGGCGGGCGGGTTTAGGCACTGCCGCTTCGCGCGGTGGACGCGGGGTGCGGGCAGGGCGTTCGACGGCAACGTCAGCCTCAACTTTCGGGTCAGCTTTCGGCGCAGCCTTTGCGGCGGGCTTGCGGGCCGAACGTCGGCCAGTTTCGCGCGGCGCAGCGTCAGCGTCGTCGTCCGCAGTTGCGGGCGAAGACGTTCCCGCCACCCGGTCGATCTTCTGCCCGGTCAGCTTTTCGATGTTGGCGATATTCTCGGCATCGTCAGGCGTGACGAAGGTATAGGCGACCCCCGTCGCGCCCGCGCGGCCGGTGCGGCCGATGCGGTGGACATAATCATCGGGGTGCCAGGGCGCATCAAAGTTGAACACATGGCTGACGCCCTTGATGTCCAGCCCGCGCGCCGCGACGTCAGACGCGACCAGAATGTTGACGTCGCCCGCCTTGAACCGATCCAGCTCAGCGATCCGCTGGGACTGCTCCATGTCGCCGTGAATTTCGCTCGACCGATAGCGATCGCGCTGGAGCGACTTGTTCAGCTCGCGCACCGTCGTCTTGCGGTTGCAGAAGATGATCGCGGTCTTGACGTCCTCGGCCGCGAGCAATTCGCGCAGACGATCCTTTTTCTTCGCGGCGGAAACCGGGACGACCCATTGCTTGATGTTGACGTTCGCGGTCGCCGGTCGGGCCACTTCGACCATCTTGGGGTTGTCGAGAAACTTGTCCGCCAGCCGCTTGATCGGCGCGGGCATCGTGGCGGAAAACAGCAACGTCTGGCGCTGTTTGGGCAGCTTGGTGCAGATTTCCTCGATATCGGGGATGAACCCCATGTCGAGCATCCGGTCCGCCTCGTCGATCACCAATAGCGAGCAGCCATTGAGCATGATCTTGCCGCGACCGAACAGGTCCATCAGCCGGCCCGGCGTCGCGATCAGCACGTCGACACCCTTTTCGAGCGCGGCCATCTGGTCAGTCATTGAAACGCCGCCGATCAGCAGCGCCATCGAAAGCTTGTGATACTTGCCGTATTTCTCGAAGTTCTCCGCCACCTGCGCGGCGAGTTCGCGCGTCGGCTCAAGGATCAGCGAGCGCGGCATTCGGGCGCGGCTGCGGCCTTGGGCGAGAATGTCGATCATCGGTAGCACGAAGGATGCGGTCTTGCCGGTGCCGGTTTGCGCGACGCCGATCATGTCGCGCATCATCAGAATCGAGGGGATTGCACTCGCCTGGATGGGGGTGGGCACAGTGTAGCCCGAATCCTCGATGGCGCGAAGAAGTTCGTCAGATAGGCCGAGATCGGCAAAGGTCATGCTGGGTCCGGAAAAAGGGCGCGCGCAACGCGGGCCTGAAAGCGATCAATGCGGTTGCGGATTCCACCCCGATTGTCAAGATTTGCCGCGGTGACCGGCAAACTCAGCGCTTGGGCTGCAGTGTCTTGAAAGCCTCGATGCGGCAAGAATCGCCTGAACGTGATCGGATCGCATCGCGCCTGGCGCAGATCATGCCGTCGGGCGTCCGCTTCAGGTAGAAGCCGGCGTAGAAATCGATCGCGCGACAATCATCGTCGAAGCGCGCGCGCAGCCGCCGATTGTCCACCATGATCAGGTCGACGCTATCGACCCGGGTCACCGATGCACCAGCGATCAGATTGATTGGCTGGCACTTTTCGGCCTTTTTTTCCTTCCACTCCACCATTTTTACCGTCGCCTGCTGCCGGTTCCTTGGCGGATCGGGCAGGCGCGGCACGCGTACCGTAATCCGCTGGCGGATGGTGAACTGGCTATACTGCGCGCGCAAATCGATCTTCCCCGGTTTTTCGGGTAGCGGTGCGCCAATCAGCAGCAGCAGGACGGATGGAAAAGCGAGATGGGCCATTGGTCGGTAGCTCTGTTACCGCCAATGGTTGAACAGTCGATGAACTGGTGCGCGGTGCTGCTGCCATCGGCATCGCCAACTGGTTTCTGCCGCATCCTCATGCTAGCCTGATCCGGCAATGATGATCCCCGCTGCCTCGCTGATCGCTACACTTACCGAACGGCTCGGGCCGAAGGGTGTGATTACTGATCCGCATGATATCGCGCCATGGCTGGTCGACTGGCGCGGGCGTTTTCACGGAAAATCGCCTGCCATTGTGGCGCCTGCGACAACGGCTGAAGTGGCGATGGTTGTGGCCCTGGCGGGCGCCGCCGGGGTTTCGCTGGTGCCGCAGGGGGGGAACACCTCGATGGTCGGCGGTGCGACGCCGCCAGCCGATGGATCGGCGCTTATTCTGTCGCTGCGGCGCATGACCACGATTCGGCAGGTTGATCCGATCGGCAACATCGCGATTGCCGAAGCAGGCGTGATTCTCAGCGATCTCCATGATGCGGCCAAGGCAGCTGGGCGGCGTTTTCCGCTAACGCTTGGCGCGCGCGGCAGTGCGACGATTGGCGGGCTGGCATCGACCAATGCCGGTGGCACGCAAGTGCTGCGCTTCGGTACGATGCGATCGCTGGTGGCCGGGATTGAGGCGGTGTTGCCTGATGGATCGGTGCATGACGGCCTGTCAGCGCTGAAGAAGGATAATCGCGGCTATGATTTGACCCAGCTGCTGGTGGGGGCGGAAGGGACCCTCGGTGTGATCACCGCCGCAACCTTGCGGCTCGTGCCGGACGTCAAGGCGCGCGCGGTCGCCTGGGCCGGACTGGCGACGCCGGATGATGCGCTAGCGGTCCTGCGCCGAATGGAAGCCGCAACCGACAGTATCGAGAGTTTCGAAATCATTCCCGATCACTCGTTGGGGCTGGTGCTGGCGCATGTGCCAGGCGCACGCGCGCCGCTTGATGGCAGCCATGCCTGGCATATTCTGGTGGAGGCGGTGACGACCGGGGAGGGGGATACGGAGCCGACAGCGGTGCTCGAACGCCTTTTTGTCAGCGCGATTGCCGATGGGCTGGTCGCCGATGCCGTCATCGCCGCCAATGAAGCACAGGCTGAAGCATTCTGGCGGCTGCGCGATTCGGTTTCGGCGGCCGAACGGGCAAGCGGTCCCGCGCTTCAGCACGACATCTCCGTGCCCGTTGCGGCGATGCCGCGTTTCATGGTGTCAGCGGCGCGCGCAGTGGAAGCGCGGTTTGCGGGAACGACAGCCGGCGCCTTTGGCCATCTGGGCGACGGCAATGTTCATTTTCATGTCCGTGCACCAGCCGGGGTCGATGGTGATCGCTGGTATGCGGAGCAGGCCGCGTTGATCACGCCGTTTGTTCATGATCTGGTGACGGCCGTTGGCGGATCGATCTCTGCCGAACATGGCATCGGCCAGATGAAGCTTCATGAGCTCGAGCGGCTTTCCTCGCCTGCGCGGCTATCCGCGTTACGGTCGATCAAACGGGCGCTCGATCCGGGACAGATCATGAATCCGGGAAAACTGGTAGCGCTTGCGCCCACGCGATTGGCACCATAGAGGCGTCGGCAACCTGCCATTCGGCTTGTACCCGCTTTTTTTGATGGAGATGATGATGGCCAGCGCGCCCCAGGGACTACCGCTCTTTTACAATGCCCTCGAGCCGCTTTCGAGCCAGGCGCATGCCGATTTCAAGGCGCGGCCCGCCACGACGGCACCTTTTTTGACCGCGCAGCATGCCATTCCGATCACGGTCGATGAATTCGCGCTGGTCCAGCGGTACATGCCGATCGTGTTCTCGGTTGGCCCCGATGCCATTCCTATCGCGCTGATGGGCCTGAACGAGGGGGTGAACGTGTTCGTCGATGACGACGGCCGGATCAACCAGCCTAACTTTTACGTGCCGGCCTATATCCGCCGCTATCCCTATATGCTCGCCAAGCTGACCCCAACCGCCGATGAATTGTCGCTTTGTTTCGATCCGACGTCGGACATGATCGGCAAGTTTGACGAAGGCGATGCGCTGTTCGCGAATGGCGAGCCGACTGAGCTGACCAAGAACATCCTGTCCTTCAACGAGATGTTCGAACAGGCTGGCGCCCGCACGGCCGCGTTCATGCGCGAGCTGGCCGAAGCCGAGCTGCTGATGGACGGCGAAGTGTCGATCCAGGCCGAGGGTGTCGAGCAACCTTATATCTATCGCGGCTTCCAGATGGTGAACGAAGAAAAGCTGCTCGATCTGCGCGGCGATACGCTGCGCAAAATGTCCAAGTCGGGCATGTTGCCGTTGCTCTACGCTCATCTCTTCTCGCTGTCGCAGATGCGCGAAATCTTCCAGATGCAGGCCGCGCGCGGCAAACCGCTGCCAGAGGTTACTGCCGCCTGACGGGCATTTTCGGGTGCTTTCAACCTTGATGATGAGCCGGGTTGAAGCGCCCGCTGGCCTCACCTATATTGTTTAGGCGTGGCCTTGTGTTTCCCCCCTTTCACAGGGCTGCGCAGTTCATCTTCGGATGGACACTCCCTGAACCTTGGCCACCTCGCGCACCTGTTGCGCGGGGTGGTTTTTTAAGTCGGGGTCATTCGGCGGCGATGGCCGTCAGCCCGGCCAGCGCTTCATCGTTGATGGCGGCGATCATTCGGCGGAGCATGGCTGCGGCGGCGGTAAAACCCGTACCTGGCGCATCATGGCCATCGTCGAGATACAGGGAACGGTCGAATTCGATCTGGATGGCGTGAATGCCCATTCGGGGCGCGGCATGGCGATCAAGAATATGCCCACCGGCATAGGGCGTGTTGAGTGCATGGCCAATCCCTGCCGCCTCCGCTTCCCCCGCCAGCCGATCGATGAAGCGCGAAGCGGCTGTTTTGCCAAAGCGATCCCCGAACACGATTTGCGGGGTGTCCGCCGAATCGCCCAACGACGGCATCGAATGAATGTCGAGCAACACCGCAACGCCAAATCGCGCCCGCGCCGCCGCAAGGAGCGCCGCCAATGTGTCGTGATATGGGCGATGGTCGGCCATGATCCGTGCGGTAACCGCTGCATCGCTCAGCCTAGCGCTCCAGATATCGCCGGCGGCGGCAATGCGGCGAGGCACCAGCCCAAGGCCGCTGCGGAGCTTGGCTGACATGGCGGGTTGGCGCGCGGGATCGGCACCGTCATCAAGCTTGGGATCGCGTTCATGCTCGGCCCGGTTCAGGTCAATCCAGGCGCGCGCCGGGCGCTGCACCAGCAGCGATTCGTCGCTGCGCGCCGCCAGCGCCAGGTGATCGACATAGCGATCCTCCAACGCCCGCAATGCCTCAACCGGAACGCGGATCGCGCGCAGCAATGCGCCTGGATAATCCCGCCCGGCATGGGGCACTGACAGAACGACTGGACTAACTGGCTGCAGCAAGCCGTGAAGATCGAACGAATGGGCACAGCTGGTCATCGGCCCTAACCTTAGGGTGCGTGCCGCCTTGCCGCAATCGTGCGGAGCGGACCGGGCGCCATGCTGGAAATTGTTAAGGGCTTTGCGCATAAGGTGGCCCAAGCAATCAGGATGGAAAGCCGGGGATGATCAGGATTTTGCTGGCCGAAGATGATCGCGTGATGCGCGAATATCTGACGCGCGCACTCGAACGATCGGGCTATGCCGTCACGGCGGTTGATCGGGGTACGGCGGCGATGCCGCTGCTGAAAACCGAGAGCTTCGATCTGCTGCTGACTGATATCGTCATGCCCGAAATGGACGGGATTGAGCTGGCGCAGAAAGCGGGCGAGCTTTGCCCCGATCTGCGGGTGATGTTCATTACCGGTTTTGCTGCCGTTACGTTAAAGGCCGGTAAGGCCATGCCGCAGGCACGCGTCCTTTCGAAACCATTCCATCTGCGCGATCTGGTGCTTGAGGTCGATCGGCTGTTCGAAACCGAAAATGTAACCCGCGGCCTGTGATCGATTACCAAACGGCGCTTGCACCCGGCGTCTACCGCCGCTAATGCCGCGCTTCCGTGGGCGTGTAGCTCAGTGGTAGAGCACTGTGTTGACATCGCAGGGGTCGCAAGTTCAATCCTTGCCACGCCCACCACCGAAAACCCCGGAAACCTTCGGTTTCCGGGGTTTTTGTTTGGGTTTCACGCAGGGCTCGGCTGGTACATCTGTACCAGGGCGCTCGCCGGGCGGGCGCGGCGGGGCTGATGTTCACGCGGTAAATTGGCGTTCTGGGCGAGCTTCTGGCGCACCATCACCAGTCGAGCGCTGCCGCTGCATCTTTCATGAAGCTCGGGCTGTATCGAGCGTATGTGCGCTCGGTGACCCTGGTGGAGGTGTGCCCAAGGAATTGAGCGATTTTCTGCATCTGCACATCTGCCTGGGCCATCCAAACCCCAGCGGTGTGGCGGAACACATGGGGCGAGCAGGGGATTCGGACCGGTCAAAAGCCATCCCACTCGCCGTTTGGACGCTCATCGGATTTGTATTAGTATTGATCACATCATCGATCGATGCAGCAGGAGCTGCCCCCTCAAGGACGGCATGCGCGCAGGTGTGATGCCGTCCTACGCGCATTGCTTTTCGGTTGTTCGGGTCCCTCAGCGGTCAAGTTGATGACCGAATTTTTTTAGTATGGCGTGGCTTTCACCACCCGTTGATGTGCTGCCGCTGCGGCCCACCACTCAAGATCGGCAGCAAAGCGCGGGAACCGCTGATCGAGGATTTCTCCGCCCTTTCCCTGTGGGAGGCTGTCGGCATCGAGAGCCTCGCCGACGCTACCGAGTGCAATCGTGCTCGAAATGACGACCATCCCCATTTCCGACAGCGTCGGATGCCAGGCCATTGCCGCGCGGGCACCGCCGACCTGTCCCGGCGAATAGCTGACGATCGCTGCCGGCCGCCAGAACCACTCCTCCAAGAAGTGATCGGTCAAGTTTTTCAGGCCGGGTTGCATACCCCAATTGTATTCGCCGATGACGAACACAAAGCCGTCCGCCGCACGGATCTTTGCCGCTAGGGCTGCCATCGCCGGGGGTGCTTCACCTGGAGGATATTCTTTGAACATCCGGTCGAGCATCGGCAGATCGATCGCTTTGGCGTCGATCAGTTCGGCATCGTGGCCGCGATCGGCGAGTCCTTGTCCGACATAGTTCGCAAAACGAATACCGACACGGTCGCGGCGATAGGATCCATAGAATACGAGCATCTTCATGTTGATTTCACCTGTCGATTCCGGCCCGCTTGCATTCACGGCTGTTTAACGACCGTTGCAAGCGAATGGGCCCCGCCCGCCTTGGAAGCGGAGCCCGTTCCCTGTCATCGATCCGATCGATCGGATCAATTACCGTGATGGACGTCTGACGACAGCAACACCGTCGGCACCTTGCCGCGATTGATCCAGTAATGCGAAATCCCATCGGCTTCGCGCGCGATGTCGCCGGCCTTGTGCAGGATCGGCACCGCGCAATTGCTGCGATATTCGGTGATCTGGCCGCTGACGGTATAGATCAGGGCCGGGCGGTCCTTGTGGCTGTGCAGCGGTACGATGCCGCCTGGCTGGACGACGAGGCGACGGGTGCGCAGCTGGCGATCAGCGACGTTGATTTCCGCGCCGAGATCGACTGAGCCGAGGACGTCATCCGTTACGCCCTTGGGCATCGTCGGCGCGCCGGTGAGCGCATTAACTGCATTTTTGTTCACTGGGCACCCGCCGGCAAAAGCGGGCGTGGCGAGCGCGGTTGCTGCGAACAGCGCGAACACGGTGTTGCGAATGGTTGTTCTGGTCATGATCGTCATCCTGTTACTTGGTTATGGGGGTCGGAAAACCGGGGGCGGTTCGCTGACACAATCAGGATCTACGCTTCGAGCTGATCCCGGCCCAATCCCATTGCCGCATGGAATTGATGCACAAACGGCATTTCAACCGTGGCGGAAGATTGGGCAGTTTCCGGTCATCGTTTCCAAAAGGATGCCCGTCATGGACTTGCCCTCTTCGCCAACCGTCGCCTCAAAACCGCTTGCCGGACGCGTTGCCGTCGTCACCGGATCAACCAGCGGAATCGGTCTTGGGATCGCGCACGCTTTGGCTGCGGCCGGTGCCGACCTCGTCATCAATGGCCTGGGTGATCGCGATGCAATCGAAGCAACGTGCGCAGCTTTGTCCGCGCATGGCGGAAGCGTTGCCTATGATGGTGCAAATCTGCTCGATGCCGCAGGTGCGGCTGGACTGGTGGAGAACAGCATCGCGCTGCTCGGCCAGGTCGATATCCTGGTGAATAATGCCGGCATCCAGCATGTTTCGCCGATCGAGGATTTTCCCGTCGACAAATGGAACGCAATCATCGCGCTCAATCTGTCGGCGGCGTTTCATACGATCCGCACCGCCTTCGCGCCGATGAAGGCATCAGGCTATGGCCGCATCATCAACGTCGCCTCGGCACATGCGCTTGTCGCGTCACCGTTCAAGAGCGCTTATGTCGCCGCCAAGCACGGCGTGCTCGGGCTGACCAAAACCGTTGCCCTTGAAGGCGCCCAGTTCGGCGTCACCTGTAACGCGATCTGCCCCGGCTACGTATGGACTCCGTTGGTGGAGAACCAGATTGCCGACACGGCTCAGGCGCGCGGTATCGACCGTGAAGCGGTGATCCGCGAAGTCCTGCTCGCAGCACAGCCGACCAAGCGCTTCGCCACGGTCGAGGAACTCGGCGCGCTGGCCGTGTTCCTTTGTGGTCCTGGCGCTGCCTCAATCACTGGCGCGGCACTGCCCGTCGATGGCGGCTGGACTGCACAATAACGGCACGTGGTCGCCAAGTGGTGACCGGCTGCCGCCTCCCTTTCTCGATTAGGAGATACGATCATGAAGACCCTTCACGAAGAGATTTCGAGCTACGGCCAGACCGTTCTGGTCCTGCAAGGCGGTGGTGCGCTCGGCGCCTATCAGGTCGGTGTGTATCAGGCTCTCGCCGAAGCCGGCATCGAACCCGACTGGGTGGTCGGCACATCAATCGGTGCGATCAATGCAGCCCTGATCGCAGGGGGGCCTGCCAAGGATGGCCTTAATCGCCTGCGTGAATTCTGGAAGCGCGTCGAAAGCGATCGGTTCATGGGGATGCCGCTGCCCAGCTGGTTTCCCGCGGCCGCCCGCAACATGATGGCCGTCACCACCGGCATTCCGTCGTTCTTTCGTCCCAACACGGCAGCCTTTGTGAGCCAGCACGCGCCGCTGGGCGCGGAGGGAGCCGGCTACTATTCGGTGGCACCGCTCGCCGAGACGCTTACCGATCTTGTCGATTTCGACCAGATCAACAATGGTCCAATGCGGCTGACGGTTGGCGCGTCAAACGTTCAGACCAGCGAAATGACCTATTTCGACAGCCGCGATCAGACCATCGATCTGCGCCACATCATGGCATCGGGCGCGCTGCCCCCGGCTTTTCCGGCGGTGCGGATTGACGACCAGCTCTATTGGGACGGCGGAATCCTGTCGAACACGCCGGTGGAAGTCGTGTTCGATGACAATCCCCGCAAGAATGGGATGGTCTTTGCCGTTCATCTCTGGAACCCGCATGGCAAGGAGCCCGAAACCATCTGGGAAGTGATGAACCGCCAGAAGGACGTGCAGTATTCGAGCCGTGCGGCGTCGCACATCAAGCGCCAGCGCCAGCTGCACAAAATGCGCCATATCATTGCCGAAATGACGGCGCTGATCCCCGAAAAGGCGCTCGAAAGCCTGAAGCAGCGCGGTCTGACCGGCTATGGCTGCACGACACAGATGCACGTTATCCGGCTGCTTGCGCCTGCGCTCGATTATGAAGACCATGCCAAGGACGTCGACTTCAGCGCCGATGGCATTCGTCAGCGTTGGGAGGCGGGCTATCGCCACACGAGCGAAACGCTCGAAAAAGCCCCCTGGCGTGGTGAGGTCGATCCGAGCGAAGGCTTTGTCCTGCACGAAGCCTGTGCCGGTGAAATGATCGAGACTACCGCCGCCAATTGACCCTCGCGCGCTACCCACTTGGGTTGGCGATGTGGTACACAGCTTTATGGGGTTCAATGGATGACACATCCGCTCGTCGCAGCGCTTGAAGACGCCTTCCAGGAAGTGCGTGATCGCGATCTCACGCTGGGCGAGCGGCTCAAATACGTCGCTGACTGTGTCCGCATCAAAGGACCAGGCTTCGCCGCCGCGGTCGATGCCTTTGTCAACCGACTGGAGGCGGCACAGGCAGGCAGCACGGCACCCATGGTCGGCGATGTCATGCCCGATTTTTGTATGCCCAGCCATGAAGGGCGGCTTGTCACCTTGCAATCGCTGCTCGAACAGGGGCCAGCGGTACTTGCCTTTCATCGCGGCCATTGGTGCCCCTATTGTCGGCTCAACATGGTTGGGCTTGCCGAAATCGAACATGAGACCAAGCCAGCACAGATCGTCGCGATCTCTTCAGAGGTTCAGCAATACACGCGGATGTTGCGGGCCGAGGCCGGTGCGGAATTCCCCTTCTTGACGGATGTCGGCGGCGGCTACGCGCTGTCGATCAACCTGGCGATCTGGGTCGATGAGGCCATGTCAGGGATGATCGGCGGGGCGGGCTGGGACATACCGGGATTTCAGGGCGGCACGCCCTGGATCTTGCCAGTTCCCGCCGTTTTCGTTGTCGGCCAGGACGGCATCATCGCCGCCCGTCATGTTGATCCCGATTATCGCCGCCGAATGGAACTCGACGCGCTACTCGACGCCGTCAAGCTGGTGAGCGCGTAAGGCACGCGACCAATCCGCCGACCGGACAAGATTGAGCAGTGCCGATGCTTCGCGCCCACGCGGGCGACCGGCCACCGAATAAATGGCAACCGTCCGCCGCAGATCGAGCGCCGAACAGGCAAGGTGACGGACCCGAGACGAATTCATTGCGCTCGCCGGCATAATCGCGACACCAAATTCAGCCACGACGAGCGCTTCAAGATCGCGATCGGAATCAACTTCATGCGCGTGATCGAGCGAGATACCCGCCGCATGGAGCCTTTCGGTTTCGAACTCGGCCATGTCGCTGCCGGCATGGATCAAAAACCGTGTATCGCGGATCAACTCGACATCGAGATCGATTTCGTTGTGCATCGCCAGCGGATGATCGACCCCAACAACAAGGTCAAAGGCTTCGCTGAACATCGGCCAGGTCTCCAACCGATCCCAGCTTTCCCCCATCGGCCCGCCCACAGCCAAATCGACCTCACCGTTTTTGAGCATGGTGGCGATTTGCGCCCCGGTACCGCGACGCAGCTTGAGTTGAAGGCCGGGAAAGCTCCGGTGCATTTCGCTCAACGGTCGCATCAAATGCACCAGATCGAGCGTCCGCGATACCGCCAGCGAAAGGGTCGGCACTTCGCCCTTCTTGATCTTGGTCGCGAGCAACTTGGCGGTCTGGGCACTTTCATAGCATTGTTGGAGCAGCGGCCGCATCCGGTTGCCAAGATCCGTAAGGTGGGTGTTTCGACCCTCGCGGCGGATCAAATCGCCGCCGAGTTCGTCTTCCAACTGCTTGATCGCGCGCGTTAATGCAGGCTGCGTCACGTTACATTCTTCGGCGGCGCGCGTGAAGTTGAGCACGCGCGCGACCGACAAGAAATAGCGGACCTGTTGCATTTCCATGAGATGCGGCCCCCTCCTTGCGAAGGCCACTGCCATCTAACAGGTAGCGCGATAGCTGACTAGCGGGTGACGAACCGCCGCTCGACCGCCAGGCCTAGCGCGATCGCGACAGCCATGCTCGCAACGGCCACCCAGGCATAGGCTTGCAGCAACGGGATCCCGACAAGCAGCAGCTCGTCATTGCCACCGGGAATGAGCAGGCTGCCCCAACCCATCAGCACACCGCCGCCAAGGCAGCGGATCGCCGATTCAAGCGTCGGCGCGCGTAGCTCCAGTCGCCCCGCCGTCCAGCCGCCGACCAACGCGCCAGCGAATAGCATCACCATCAGCACGGCCTTGACGATCACGCCGTCGGTTTTGCCCTGCGCGAGCGACAACAGCGCATAGGTATAGGCCCAGGGTCCGATCGCGATCAGCGAGATTGCAAAGACGATGCCGATGACGGCCGTTGCGCGGTGCGGCGTCCAGATATGCGCAGCGAGCATCCGCGCCCGGCCCGCGCGGATCGCCTCGACAAGGCGCCAAGAGACGAAAGCGGCGAATGGCAGCAGCAGCCAGCCCGCGTCGAACAAGGGTGATGCCACGTGCATGGCCGGAAAACTGCCAATCAGCGGCCAAATCGTCAGGCAGCCGAGATAGAAGCCGATCGGTGTCAGCACATAGGCCCATTCGCCCGAGCCGAACTTGGCAATCGCCCCGAAAACGCACGCGCGAGTGACGAACGCACCGAGGCCGAGCAACAGCCCCCCGGCGACCGTGGCGAGTGTTGCTGGATAGCCGATGGGAAGGGTCTCATGCCCGCCAAGTACCCGCCACAGCAGCACGCCGCCTGCGACCCAGACAGCGGCCTCGGTAAGGCCGAGAAATCGCCAGGCGGTGCGCTTGGTTACAACCTCATCGACCGCGGCGACCATGCATGTCGCGCCGCGCTGAATGGCATAGCCCATGATCGCCGCACAGACCGCCGCGACCAGAAAGGCAAAACTCAACAGCGCGACCGACATCGACATCGCTCAGTTGGCAGCATCGGCGGCGATGGCGCCAGCAACTTCGGCCGCCATCTTGAACTGCGCGTCCTGGGTGGTGATGCGATAGCGTTTCGCCATGAAGGCGAAATCGGTCCAGGCAAGCCAGACGCTGCCGTCGGCTTCTTCCACCACCAGCATCCGCACCGGCCAATCGAGGCCAGCATAGCGGTTCGCCTGGAGGAATTGCACCCCCAGCGGCGGATTGCCAAAGCGAACAATCACCGACTTGCCAATCGTCAGATTGGCTTCCTTACCAAGCGCCTGCTGGTCGAGTGCGTCGAAAAAGCGCACGCCCTTGGCCGCGATCGCCGCTTTCAGGCGATCGACCGTTTCGTCAAAGCCGTGGCTGCTGCGGACACGCACGACGCCGTCGGCATTGGACTGCTTAACACTCGACGTCGGCGCAGCCTGCCGCGCTTCAGCCGGGGTGCCAGTGATCGCCAAGGCGATGGCGAGAAGGATAGGACGAGCGAACATGGGTCAATCTCCATTGGGGCGGGGGAGTCGCCGGGATGCCCGCCTTGTCGACGATCGCGTCCGCAAACGGGAATAGGAATGTCGCATCGAGTTGATGCCCGAATGCTATCGCTCAGCGAAGTGCGGCAGCGGCGCTCGGACGCTTCGCATGGGTGGAGTCGGCGGTTAATTGGGTTCGGTGAGAGGAATGTCCGTTTTTGACAAAAAAGAGCGGGCCACCTTCGGGCGGCGGCTATCGAGCGCGCGTAAAACGGCCGTTTGTAGCTTTCAAAGGTCAATCGTTTTCAAATAAGTGGAATTCAAGCCCCACCGCATAAGCCACCCGCAATCCATCGCGCAGCGCTGCAAGGTTACCTCGTCAACAACAACAACGAGGTAATTCGACATGCGGCTTTTCGAAATCACAATGGCGTCCGGCGCCAAACTTTTTGTCTTCGCCAAGAGCTATGATCAAGCGGCGGGGATCCACATAGATTGGTTTGCGAACCATTACGGTGACCCTGCCTCCTCGTTCGAGGTTGCCGAGCGGAACCCATCTTGGCTGGGGCTCAACACCAAGCACTTACGCGAAGCCCTGGCCCTCAAGTCCGCCGGTGTCGGCCGATATGATCCTGACAAGGGCTGGACGATCGTGCCCACCAATGCGCCGGTGGGAGACGCCTGATGGTGTACCAAATGACATGGCACTCCGACGATGACGACTATCAAGCAGTGATCTTTGCAAAAGACTGGGAACGCGCTGAGCTCATCTGGGAACTGATCGATGAGCGATTTTACCTCATACCAGAAGGTTGGCTGGGTTCGGAATATGATTGCTGGAGAATGCTGGGTCGCGTGCGTCATGAGCGGGAAGCCTGTGCGCGAAACGTCGAAGGCATCGGCGTCTATTCGTCCCGCAAAGGCTGGACGATCCTACCCATCGATTACGCAGCGCTAGGGATCGAGCCGCCGGGGCGATGATGCATGGGTTTGGAGCGCGTTCGAAACGACAGGAGCGATCGACGGTCGGGACTTCTCCCGTGCCTTCGATCGCCGGTGCGGACCGCCTCGTACATAGCATGTCATTTCAAGCCATGGGACGCCG
Organism: Sphingomonas sp. 32-62-10; assembly: GCA_002280555.1. Taxonomy (GTDB): domain Bacteria; phylum Pseudomonadota; class Alphaproteobacteria; order Sphingomonadales; family Sphingomonadaceae; genus Sphingomonas. The sequence continues at coordinate 89,011 of NCEE01000019.1, read as the reverse complement.
CTCGGGATACGGCTGAGTTCGCATAATGGAATTAAGCGAAGTCCTAGGATTAGGAGCGACTTCTCACCCGGATGGTGCCGACTTGCCGTTAGCGTCCGGGGCTGTGCCATCCACCGGCGACGATCGACCTACTCGCAAGGTGCATAAACGCCATCCGTAAGCGTCAGCTTATCGAAAGGGCTCTTCAACAGCTGTTCAAGGCGCTCATCAGCGTATTGAGCGATAGCCCTTGTCGGCAGAGTCAAACCCGCCCGAAACCCTCTTTTCCCTAAAGCGGCACGAAAAAAGGTTGTCCTCGGGATGTAGTCAGAAGTTGGATTGATGCGTTGTCAGATCGGAGATGATCATGATCCGCCTATCGATCCCCGTTGAAGCCTCTACAGCACTGCTCGCATCGATCGGCGTGCGTGACATGCCAGCACGCTGTTCGACTGTCTGCCTGGCGGCATTGGCGCACGAGCAGTTGGCGCGAAGATCGTGACGGCGGCGGTCAGGGTAATCTCGCTTGGGGCGCTGACAATGGGGCTGATGGTCGACATTGGGTTGCTTATCGACACGGCTCAATGACCGCACTCGATCTTCTGGGACTGATCTGCGCCATTTTTCTGATACAGGTCGTCGTAGCGGTAAAATTTGTCTTCCTTCGGCCAAAGCCAGCGTCGTCGAGAGCGACCTTCGTTCGCAAGACATCCAATCTAGCCTGGCAGGGCCTGCGCGCTTTTCGGGTGTCGATGCGCGAGGATGAAGACGACGCCCTCACCCAAACATCGTTTTATCTCGAGCCGATCGATGGCCAGCCGCTCCCGTCCTACCGCGCAGGGCAGTTCCTGACATTCCAGCTCAATCTACCCGATCGCGAGGGCGCGATCCACGAGGTCATACGCTGCTATTCGCTGTCAGATCGGCCCGACGAAAGCGCCTATCGCATCACCGTAAAGCGAATTCCGCCCCCCAATGATCGCCCCGATCTGCCGCCGGGGCTCGTCTCGACCCACTTCCACGATCATGTCATGCCGGGCACAATCCTTCAGGTGCGCGCACCAGCCGGCGCCTTTGTGCTGGTGGATGATGCCCGCATTCCGACCGTCCTCATCGCCGGCGGCATTGGCATTACGCCGCTCTTTGCGATGGCGCGCGCGGGGCTTGCGGCGCAGCCCGATCGCACGTTTCACCTCTTCTACGGCGTGCGTGACAGCAGTGAAATTGTGTTCGAAGCCGATCTCATCGCGTTGGCGGAACACCACCCTAATTTCCGCCTGACCATCGTCCAGAGCGCGCCGCTCCCTACCGAAGTCGAACCCGATAGCGTCGACGAGACTGGTTTTATCGACGTTGCGCTGCTGCGCCGTTTGCTGCCGCATGGCGAGCATCATTTCTACATTTGCGGTCCGCCGCCAATGATGGCGAACTTGGTCCCCGCGTTGCGCGGCTGGGGCGTGGCGCGCGATGCCGTTCACTACGAAGCGTTCGGTCCGGCATCGATCGAGTCCGCCGAAGCGCTCACCGCCGTCGCGCTCGACTCACCCCTGGCGATACAGTTCGCGCAATCCAGGCGCACAATCGACTGGACCGGCGCCGATACCAACCTGCTCGACTTTGCCGAACGCGGCGGCATCGCGATCCCATCCGGGTGTCGATCAGGCAGCTGCGGCACCTGCGAAACGGCGATCCTTTCGGGCACCGTGCGGTACGCTCAGCCCCCATCGTTCGATGTTGCAGACGGACACTGCCTACTCTGCGTCGCCGTCCCGACCGACGATCTAGTGCTCGAAGCATGAGCGGCCTGCGCACCAGTTTGTTGAGCCGCGAGGTCATTCCGTTCTATCTCTCGCTCGCGGTGCTGGGCGGCGCTGCACTGGCCATCGATGCGGCATTGCATCTTGCCAATGCTGCCTGGATCGGCCGCTATCTTGGCATCCCCGGCGTTCTGCTCATTCTGGCCTCGTCGGGTTATTCGATGCGCAAGCGCAAGCTGATCAGCTCGGGTAAGCCCGCCAGCCTGTTGCGTTGGCATGAGCGGCTCGCTTGGGCGGGATCGCTACTCGTCCTCGTCCACGCGGGCATCCATTTCAACGCGATTCTCGCCTGGCTCGCGGTTTGGGCAATGCTCATCAACATCGCCAGCGGGCTGACCGGCAAATATCTCCTCGGCCGATCGCGGACCCGGCTAGAGGCGACGCGGACACGACTTCGCAGTCAGGGTTTGTCGGCCGAGGCGCTTGAAGAGAAGACCTATTGGGACAGCCTGACCTTTGACATCGTCAAGGCATGGCGCGTCGTTCATTTGCCAATCACGCTGGCGTTCGGCGTGCTGGCGCTGGCGCACATCATTTCAGCGATGCTGTTCTGGGGGTGGCGATGATCCGCCGATGGGCTCTTTGGCTAATCATCGCCAATCTGTGCGGCCTGATCGCACTCACCTTTGCATTGCCCCAACTGATGGTCGCACCGGGGCCACTTATCCCCGCGCACAAGGCGATCACTAGCGATTGCTTTGCGTGCCATGCACCGTGGACCGGGGTTGCGGCCAATCGCTGCGCCACGTGCCATAAGCTCGCTGATATCGGCGTGCGGACGACCACTGGCATGCCCGTCAAGCGCAAGGGCAATGCGATCGCTTTTCACCAATCGCTGACTCAGCCGAACTGCATCGCCTGCCACAGCGACCATAGCGGCCCGCAGCTGGTCAAGGCATCGCAGCAGCGCTTCGCCCACGCGCTGCTCAAGCCCGAGTTGCGCGGACAGTGCGCGACCTGCCACCGTGCGCCGCAGACACCGCTGCATGCGCAATCAGGCAAGAACTGCGCCGCCTGCCACAGCCAGACCGCCTGGAAGCCAGCGACGTTCGACCGGCGGCGACACACGCCGCTACACCTGCTTCAGCTGCCACGAGCACCAACCCGCGCAGATCCGCGCTGAACATGCCGAAGAAGGCATTCGCAACATAGAAAACTGTGTGCGCTGCCACCGATCCGGTGACGGAGAGGCTGGTGAAAGGGAAGGCGGGGAGGGCGGCGATGATGATTGATCCTAGTCATCTCACGGGCCTGACGGCGACCGATGCCGCTACGCGCTTTGACGCTGATGGTCCCAACGAACTGCCTCGTGCCGGACAACGCTCGATATGGCGGATCGTACTCGAGGTGTTGCGCGAGCCGATGCTGGCGCTCCTGCTTGTTGGCGGTATCGCCTATTTGTTGCTCGGCGACCTGACCGAGGCGCTGATTCTGCTCGGCTTTGCGACCTTCTCGGTCGGCGTGACCGTCATCCAGGAAACCCGCACCGAGCATGTGCTGGAGGCGCTGCGCGATCTCTCCAGCCCGCGCGCGCTGGTGATCAGGGATGGCATCCGCGTTCGTGTGGCTGGGCGGGAGGTGGTCCGCGACGACCTTTTGGTGCTGGAACAGGGCGACCGGATCGCGGCCGATGCGGTGCTGGTGGACGTGAATGATCTACAGACCGATGAGTCGTTGTTGACGGGAGAATCGTTACCTGTCGGCAAGATTGTGACCGATACGGGCGACGGTACGCACCGACCCGGCGGCGATGGCCAGCCCTTTGTCTATGCGGGTACGCTCGTCGCGCGTGGCAGCGCGATCGCGCGGGTAATGGCGACCGGCCCGCGCAGCGAAATCGGCCGGATCGGCCAATCGCTGGCGACGCTGGACACCGAAGCACCCCGGTTGCGTCGTGAGACGACCCGGATCGTCACCTGGTGCGCTATCGGTGGTGGTGCAATCGCGCTGCTTGTCGTTCTGCTCTACGGCTTATTGCGCGGCGGCTGGATCGAGGCGGTACTCGCCGGGATCGCCATCGGCATGTCGATGCTGCCCGAGGAATTTCCCGTCGTTCTGACGGTGTTTCTCGCGATGGGCGCCTGGCGGATCGGCAAGGTTGGCGTGCTCACGCGCCGCGCGGCGGCAATTGAAACGCTCGGGTCGGCGACCGTGCTCTGCACCGACAAGACCGGGACGCTAACCGAAAACCGCATGTCGCTTGCCGAGCTCTGGCTGCCAACGGGCGAGACTCTCAAGATCGGGCCAGATGGAGCGGTCCCCGATTTCTTTCACTCCCTGATCGAAACTGCCGCACGCGCGAGCGCTCCGCAACCAACCGATCCGATGGACATCGCCTTGCTCGATGCTCGCGATGCCATTCCGGCGATTGCTTTGCCGAGCGATGGGCCAGTGCATGGATATGCGCTGCGCCCCGAACTGCTGGCGATGTCGAATATCTGGGACGATGGCGGCTCGCTTACCGCAACGGCGAAGGGTGCACCCGAAGCAATCGCCGGCATGTGCCATTTGTCCAGCGAATCGCGCGCTTCAATGACGGTTGCGGTCGAGGCGATGGCGGTACGTGGCATCCGCGTACTCGCCGTCGCAACCGCGCAGCCTCCAAGCCGTGACTGGGCGGAAACGCAACAGGGCTATGATTTCACCTTGGTGGGGTTGGTCGGGCTGGCCGATCCGATCCGCGCCAGTGCGCCCGACGCAGTCGCGCAATGCCTGAGCGCCGGCATCAGGGTCGTGATGATCACCGGCGATTATGCCGCCACAGCAAGATCGATCGCAACGCAAGCCGGGATTGCCGATGGCGACGTGCTGACGGGCACCGATCTCGCATTGCTCGATGATGCGGAACTCGCCGAACGCTTGAAGACGGTCACGGTCTTTGCCCGCACGATGCCCGAGCAGAAACTGCGCATCGTGCAGGCGTTAAAGGCCGATGGCGAGATCGTCGCGATGACGGGCGATGGCGTCAACGACGCGCCATCGCTCAAGGCGGCACATATCGGCATCGCCATGGGCAAGCGCGGCACTGATGTGGCTCGCGAAGCTGCCGCCATGGTGCTGCTCGACGATGATTTCGGCTCCATCGTCCAGTCGGTCCGGCTCGGGCGGCGAATCTACGACAATATCCGCAAGGCGATGGCGTTCATCTTTGCGGTGCATGTGCCCATTGCCGGGCTGGCACTGCTGCCCCTGTTGTTCGGGTTGCCGATCCTGTTCGGGCCGATCCATATCGCGCTTCTGGAGATGGTGATCGACCCCGTGTGCGCTTTGGTATTCGAAGCCGAGCGCGACGAGGACAACATCATGACTCGCGCGCCGCGCAATCCGGCGGAGCCGCTCTTTTCGCTCCACATGATTGCTTGGAGTGTTTTTCAGGGCGCAGTGGCGTTTGCCATGCTCGCGACGGTGTTCTTTGTCGAAACCTGGAACGCTATGCCGGAGACCGAAGTTCGGGCGCTGATCTTCTTCGCGCTGGTCGCCGAGATTTTGGCGCTGATCCTGGTCAACCGCTCGTTCAGCGCATCGCTGGGCGAAGCATTGTTTCGGCATAATGCCGCGCTCAGATACGTGATCGTCGCGGTGTTCGCGATCACCGCGTTGATCCTGTTCCTGCCATCTGCGCAGATCCTGCTGAAATTCGGGACGATCGCTTGGCGAGACATGGTGCTCGCCGGCGCGCTGGGAATCGTTCTGTTGGTCCTGCTGGAGGCGAGCAAGGCCGTCATCGCCCGCTTTGTGTCGCGTCCCGGGGCAGCCTCGCCAATCGAGCGCGTGGCATGAGTAATCTTCTGCCCCAACGACGTCGGCACGGCGGCCAATTCCCCATCTTAACGAGGACCAACCCATGAACCGCAGACAGATACTAATCGGCGCGGGAGCAACCTTTGCCATCGGCGGAGGTGCCACCTGGCTAGCGCTGTCGGGCATGGGCACATCCAATGACTATGCAGCCAGCATCGCCCCGCTGCGTGCCCCGCTCGCCGATCCGGCGCATTTCCGTGATCTGGTCCGCTATGCCACGCTTGCGCCCAATGGCCACAACACGCAGCCATGGCGATTTCGGCTGGACGAGCAGCGGATCGAGATTCTGCCCGATCTCACCCGGCGCACGCCCATCGTCGATCCTGACGATCATCACGTGTTTGTGAGCCTGGGCTGCGCAGCGGAGAACCTGGCGCTGGCATCGGCCGCGCGCGGCAGGCCCGGTAGCGTTGGCTTCGATCCAACAGGTGGCGGGACCGTGACGTTCGATTTCGGAAGCGGGCCAGCAACGCGATCGGCGCTGTTCGACGCTATCCCGAAGCGCCAATCGACCCGCGCCGAGTATGACGGCAGCGGGGTCAGCGCGAGCGATCTCGATCTGCTTGCGAAGTCAGCCGCCGTGCCCGGCGTTGATCTGGTATTGCTCACCGATCGCCCCCGGATTGACCGTCTGCGCGATCTGGTGGTTACTGGCAACAGCGCGCAAATGGCCGACGCGGCGTTCGTGCGCGAGTTGAAATCGTGGCTCCGGTTCAACCCACGTCAGGCTTTGCGCAGCAACGATGGGCTCTACAGCGTGGCGAGCGGCAACCCCGCGCTGCCAGACTGGCTTGGCCCGTTCGCGTTCGACTGGCTGTCCCCGGCGCAATCACAGAACGACACCTACGCCCGCCAGATACGCTCCTCTGCCGGGATCGCGGTGTTCGCCGGTGCGCGGGCCGATCCGGCGCATTGGGTGGCCGTGGGTCAAGCCTGTCAGCGCTTTGCCCTGCAGGCGACCGCGCTCGGGCTGAAGCACGCCTTCATCAATCAGCCGGTCGAAGTGGCCAGCCTGCGACCCGATCTCGCCGCACTGGTCGGCCTGCCCGGCGGGCGCCCGGATATCGTGATGCGTTTCGGTTATGGACCGCCATTGCCATTCTCGACACGGCGACCAACGGCGTCGGTCATCATGGCGTGACAAACGCCGTCGCCGTCGGGAAGGTCGAGATGCCACATCAGGCCATGTCTTCCAGCGCAGCCATCCTTATCTTCTTCGCATTGACCTTCGTCTGGACTTGGAGCCTCTGGTGGCTCGCCTCGCTCACCAAGTCCGGTTGGCCAGGGTTAAGTAGCGTGCTTTTTCTCGCTTCTGCTTTCGGACCCGGCCTTGCCGCTATTCTTACGGCGCTCATGTTTGAAGGCGTGCCCGGATTACGCCGTTGGATCAAAACGTGCCTTAACTGGCGGCTTGGCTGGCGCTGGTATGCGCTCGCGATGCTTGTGCCGCCGCTGATCATGGGCACCGCGCTTGCTGTTCAATGGTCTATCGGCGTGCGCAGTTCCCGCTCGTCATGATCCTCGGCGGCCCGCTGGGCGAGGAATTCGGCTGGCGCGGCTATGCGCTGCCAAAGCTAAGCGAGCGGATGGGATGGCGATGGGCGGGCGTGATCGTTGGCGCCGTCTGGGCGCTTTGGCATGTGCCGCTCTTGCTGATGACAGACACTGCTCAGGCTGATCTGCCTATGATGATGTTCGTCGTCAGCACGATCGGCCTGTCGGTCGTCATGGCACGCCTCTCGGTCAACGCGCGGTTAAGCGTGCTGCCCGCGATTCTGCTGCACAGCGTGATCAACTGGTGTTCGATGGTCTTGCCCATCATGCCGAAAGGCGGCGATGCGCAAGCCTATTCGCTGGTGGCAGCGATCACGATCCTTGTCGCGCTTGTCGCGCTTGTGAAGCCCGGCCCTGAAATGCCGTCCGAAGTATAGTTCACCCGGCAAGAGGCTTCCCGGCATGACACGAAATTGGCTCATGCGCTGCCGTGTTCTGATCTACTTTGCTCTCGTATTCGCGATCTCCTGGGGCGGTATCCTTGTCGTGCAGGTTACTAGTGGCTTCGTAAACTCGAACGCCAAGCGGCGAGCCGAGCGACCCCGTTGTTATACATACAACTCCCACGCATCGAACACGACAGCGCCGTCTGAAACGTGCCGACGGTGTTAGGGTGCCCTGGTGGTGCCAGAACCTTTGATTCGTCGATCGAGATGGCTATCAAATCCTCCTGAGCATTTGATAGCCGGTGCAGACCCGCTCTTTCAGAGCATGCCATTTCAAGCCACGTGACGCCGCTCGGGATACGGCTGAGTTCGCATAATGGTAATTATGGACGTCCCCTAGGGATTGGCGCGCCTACTCACCCGGATGGTGCCGACTTGCCGGTAGCGTCCGGGGCTGTGCCATCCACCGGCTTAGATAGTCAGATTTGCATTAGGCCCGGCCTGGGGCAGTAATTCGATTCAAACCGCATGCCTCTCAACCTGACAGGTAACAGGGCTAACCCGCACCGGACCCATTATCCAGCGGCCCGACGTAAAGCGACATCGCTCCGCGTCATCCGAAACTGCGTCATCAGACCGGCACAAGTAACCGCAGCAACAAATGGCGCACAGGCGGCAATCCACCTCAGCACCTCTCCAAAAGCAGCTCGATCTTCCGGTGCAGCCGAAGGGGAGAAGCCCAGGCCGGACAAGAACCATAAGGCGCCCGCGCTGCCCAAGGCTTGGGCAATGCCGAAGGTAAGGCTGAAGGATGCGTAAAACGCGCCGGCGCGGTTCGCGCCCTGGGCGTCGGCATCATCATCGACGAGATCAGCGACGATCGATCGCAGCAACGTATATTCTGCGCCCCATGTCAGTCCCTTGGCCGCAGCGTAGAGCGCAAAAACGGCGATGTTCCCACTCGGTAGGAACAGGGGAATGGGCGCAACCAATGCCATGAGCGTGAAAACGCCGATGAGCGCCACGCGCTTGTCCGTCCGGTGCGAGAGCATCAGCCAGAATGGGAGCGAAACGAGACAGGTGACGGCCTGCACGACCAGAAATGAGGCCGCCCAGTTCGGAAGGCTGAGGGCATCGCGAACCAGGAAGACGAAGATGCTCGAACCAATCGCCTCTGACGCCCCGACAAAAAAATAAGCAGCAGAGACGAAAGCAAATTTGTTCTGACGGAAGATCAGAAGATAAGAATCGGCGATCCCCGCCCAGGTGAGCCTAGCCGGTTGGCATTTCGGTTCAGGGGTCAACCAGAGCAGTAGGCCGATCGTGATCGGCATGCCGATCATCACTGTATAGCCCATCAGGCCCATCTGTTGCGCGATGTCGGCCCCCGATGTCCGCTCAAGGATCGCGGGGCCCAGCACGAATATCGGGATCGACAGCGCAACCGCGATCATTTTGGCGCCGAAGATGCGGGACCGCTCATCATAATCGCCGGATATCTCCGCACCCCAGGCTCCATGAGCGACGATGATCATGGTCCAGCCGGCGAACAAAATGACCATCCAGGCCGCGATCGAGGTAAAGTCGCTGCCGGGCTGGGCAAAATAGATCTGCCATGTACCCACCAGCGCCAGTGGCATCCCGGCGATAATCCAGGGGCGGCGTCGCCCGATCGGCGTCGCCGTGGCGTCGGTAAGCGCCCCCATGATCGGGTCGTTCAGAACGTCCCAAAGCCGACCAATAAATAGGATGGTTCCGACCGCCCCCAGCGACAGGCCGACATGCTCCGTTAGGAAGGCGGGGATGAAAACAGCAAGAGGAACCAGGAACCCCGACGTCACAAAGGCCGGCGCCGAGAGCGCGAGGATCTGCGGCCAAGTGAGGCGATCAGGGCGATCCACGGTCAAGGTCGTTGTTCCGCTTGTCGCCAGGTGCGCAGGGGCCCCGTTTCGCCGAACATCATGCGGGCGAAGCGATCGCCGAGAAGCTGATGGCCGTCGGCGTCGGGATGGAGCTGATCGGGCATCATCGCCATTTCTGCTGCGCCAAAAAGCGTCAGTCCGTCCAAGTAATGAAGATTGGTATCCCCAGCCGTTTTTCGCTGTGTTGAGATTGACTGGAGGATTTCGCGCACCGACGCCAGGGTAAGGGCGCCGTCGTCAACAGCCTCGGGCCGCTCCATGCGTTCATATCCGCCGCCTGAACGCCGGCGAAGAGGACCAGGCCGATCATCTACTAATGGGCTATGGATCGGCGACATGATGAAGATAGGTGTGTTAGGCTTTCGGTCGCGGATCGTGTCGAGGGTGCTATGAACCGCGCTGACAAAAGTGCGACGCCTCATCGAGTCCGACGCGACGATATTTGCACCAAGTTCCAGTCCGATCAGGTCGAATGGCCCGTCGCGCAGGGTGCGCGCAACAAAGCCGTCCAGGTGACATTGTCCGGCGAGGCCAAGATTGGTCAGATCAAGATCCGCCTGGCGCGCAACGACGGCCGGCCAAGTGTCTGACGGCCCTTCAGCCTCCATGCCATGGGTGATTGAACTGCCATATTGGGCCCACAGCGGCTTTGAGGACGGAGCTATGGTCAGATCGGCGTCTGCGGACAATCGCACCGCTTGAATCTCGGTTAGCGCCGACTGCGGAAACCAGATCTCAACTACCCTCGGACCGTCGCTGGTCGCGGAGAATCGCAGGGTGAGGGGCGAGCCTGGAACAAACCGTATTTCCGAACCATCGACAACGATTGTATGCCCGCTCGCGGTTTCCTCGCGCGCCGATAGGACCCCGTTTTCACAAAAATCAAACACAACGGGCCGACGCGGCTCGGTTCCAAATTGTAGGCCGGTGACGACCGCATCGACTTCGATAATTGCCGCGTCGGTCATCAGGCGCAACCGGACGCCTGACCCCATCGCAACCATCAGATCGAAAGCGGGTTCGGGCGTTTGGGCGCGCGTCCAGCTCGGCAGTCGACGAACCAAAATCCGGTCGACGCTGCGCTGAATGTCCAGTGCTCCGGCCACGTCAAGCGCAGGATCGTCCAAGCTGATCGTTTTCAGGGTCACCCTCGCGAGGCCGCGACACGCCGAAGCGGCTCGATCCAGGCGTCCAGGCCAGGGACAGCACGATCTGGTTCCTTGGCGGCCTCATCCGCGATACGCAGCAGGCAGGCATCCCGCCCGTTAGGGTCCGCTTCGAACAATACGATTTCATCGGCACTCATCGTTCCGCCCTGAAGGTCGAGCGTCTGAACGCTGATGGGCGACAATCTCGATCGATACTCGTCATCGGTTGCGACAAGGTATCGCTTGGCCGCTACATGCAGCGCCACAAGATCGGCGACGCGATCCCCCAGGATGTGGCGGACCGCGTCTGCGCCGACTTTATCGTGCTCGCGAATATGGGAAAGGCTGTGGGCAATGTCGTGCACCAGGCCCGCGACCTGAAGCTCGAGATCATCTGGCCGGATCGCCTTCAGTTCCGCAGCGCACTGGAGGGCATGATCCAACTCGACAAGACCCGGCTCGGTCATCGGGCTGAACGCCAGTTTGGAGAGGTAGTCGATAAGGTCGTCGATGTTCAGGAATCGGTTTTCCGCCGCGACGCCTGCGATTGGCTTGGTATTTTCTTCGATCATTCTCTGCGACTCCAATCCTCCGGCATGGTCGGCCACCGGCCGACTCCGCCTTTTTCGACGAGCATGCCGGTGAGGGTGCGATCCGCATGTTCCACACGCCAGGTCAGCATGGCCTGCGCTTCGCCCAAAACGGCTGACGGCTCAGAGATCTTCGTTCGCCAGCTTGGGTCTGTGGCCAGATCGAACACCAAGCCCGTACCATCACCGAAATGCACATAGGCGGCGGAATCGCTGCGGCGGACGGCCAACGTCATCCTTTCCAAGCTGCGGTTCCTCGGCCAGCCATGGGCCGCCGTCGGGACTGCTGAGAAACGCCAGTCAAATTCCCAATGGGCCGCCCGTCTCCACCAATTCGGCGGCGCTTCGCCATCCAGGAAAGGGCTCAGCGGCAGGCCATCGCATTGGGCCGGCACCGGAATCCCCATCGCCTCGCAAAGCGTCGGGAACCAGTCGACATTCTCTGTGAAGGCGTCGACCGTCGCGTCGCGCGCCTTACCAGGCCGCGGATCGCGCACGATCCCGACAACATGAAAACTCGACTCAAAAAATCCCAGCTTTTGAATCAGCCCATGATCACCCAGTTGCTCGCCATGATCCGATGTGACGATAATCAAGGTATCGTCCCAGCAGCCCTGGTCTTCCAAGGCGCGCCACACTCGACCGAGTTGATGGTCAGCCTCGCTGATCATGCCGTAATACTGTGTCTGCATGACGGCTTGGGCAGCATCGCCTTTCGGCGCGGCAAGCAGTGGATGGCGCATGAGCGAATCGTGAAGCCAGTGGCGATCCGTCGATGGCGCGATTGGCGACGGCATGTCGTTTGGCGCGTACATCGTCGCGAACTTGCCAGCCGCGGCAAACGGCTCATGAGGCCGGAACTGGCTGAGATGTGCGAACCATGGACGTTCCTGCTGCGGTAGCCACTCCAAAAAACGATCGGTCAGAAAGGCAGACAGGCTCAGGTCTTCATGGCGATCGGTTTCGGTCGCGATTGCTGCCATGGCATCGTCGGGAAGATCAAACCCCTTGGCACGCAGCCAATCGATCCAGGACGACGGGCGACCGGGGCGGAGGCTGAACACCTCCTCAAACCCGGGAAGGACCTCATCATAGTGGCTAAGCCGTGGGTCTTCGGGACCGTCGGCGTCGCGCGGATCAATCGCCTGGTCGGTATAACCGAACAGGGCCGGTGTGAACCCGGCCCGGCGGGCGGCTTTTGCCAGGTTGTCAAAGCGCCGGTCCAGCGGCGTGCCATTGGCGACGACCCGGTGGTTCATCTGATACATGCCGGTGTATAGGCTCGCCCGCCCAGGGCCGCAGGGCGCAGCTTGGCTGTAGTGGCGCGCCAGCCTGACGCCCTCTTGGGCCAGGCGATCCAAGTTCGGGGTGCGCACTACAGGATGACCCGCGCAGGACAGACAATCGCCCCGAAACTGGTCGAGCGTGATGAGCAGAACATTCATAGCAATCACGTATCATGAAAAAATGATGATAATGTGACTTGGATTATGATTTAATTTTTTACAATGCTCGAGAACGCAGCGATCGACGGAACTTGAGCGTTTTCAGGCAGGGTCACGAGATAAAAGCCGGCGCTATGGGCTCTGCCATCAACGTCGACGGTTCGCAGGCGTCGATCTTCATCGGCTTCGCCCCGGAACATCAGAGCCAACCCGAGACCCGCAGCAACGGCCGACTTAACGGCTGCGTTTCCTGTGACAGTCAGGGCAGGACCCTGCCAAGCACCTAGAGGTTTAAGCGCAGCCTCGGTCAGGGCTCGGGTCATCGATCCGGGCTCGCGGAAAATGAGCGGTTCGTTAAGCAGCTCTTGAAGGGAGGCATGCCCTGACCGAAAGCGAGGGTCGTCAACCCGCAAAACCAGCTGAAGTTCCAGATCTTCAAGCTGGCGGCAGTCGAGGTGGTCGTCTGGCGTCAGCAGTGAAAACAGGGCCAGATCAATCCTGCATTCCAGGAGGTCCTGGCGGAGCTGCTCGGAGTTACCGCTGCGGGTAATAATCTCGATGTCAGGATAGACTTGGCGAAAGCGTCCCAAGGCAGGAACGGCAAGCGCCGGGCTTGAAAATCCGACGATCAGCCGTCCCTTGCGCAGTGACTGAAACTCGCGTGCGATATCTTCGATCTCGCCAACCTTGGCCAGCGCCAGGCGCGCCCGGACAAAGATTTCGCGACCGACGTCGGTCAGCGTCAGGGTCGCGCCGCGTCGGTTCATCAAGCGAACGCCCAATGTCTGCTCAAGCGCATTGATCTGATTGGAAATGGCGGGCTGGGAAACGCCCTGACTCTGCGCGGCCTTCGAGAAACTTCCGTGTTCAAAGGCTTCGACAAACGCTCTCAGGACACCGATCGTAACATTGCCGTCGCGACGCCCCGAAGCGCGGGGGCTGGGATCGGCCGGTTCATCATTAGCCATACGATATATGCGACTTCCATTGACGATAAGTGCGAGGTGGTAAGCCAGTGACCAATTAGGGTCTACCTCAAGTCCGGCAGTTGGCACGGAATGCAGCCTACCTCTCGTACGGACAGGCACCGTTCGCTCTGCACTCAATGAAAGCGGTTTCAGCGGACACCGAAACCTGCCATTGGTTTCACCATTATTGCTCGCTGCCGAACGGCGATTCATGGGTCGGAAGCCGACATGCGGGTTCCGCTCGACCCCGAGCTAACGTTTTCAGAAATAGCCCGCCCCGCTTTTTGAGACCGTCCTTTGACTCCCGCCCCAGTGCGCGCATGATCACCCGTATCTGACGGAAAGTTGGAGGTCGTCGAACCTCCAACGCCGATCAAGGCGGGAGTGGGGCATGGGCGAAGCATTTGATTTCATCGTTGTAGGTGGCGGGTCGGCAGGCGCGGTCATCGCTGCACGGCTTTCTGAAGACCCTGACGTCCGAGTCGCCCTGATCGAAGCAGGAGGTCGCCCGCCCGAACGCGAACAAATGCCCGTCGCCTGTGCCAGCCTTCAACTTGATCCCGAAACCGACTGGATGTTCACCGGCGATCCCGGCAAGGGCGGGCTGGGTTTCAAGAACCGGCGTATGCCCGTTCCACGCGGCAAGATGCTCGGCGGGTCTTCAGGCATCAATTACATGGTCTTCGTGCGCGGCCATCCCGGCGATTTTGACAATTGGGCAAGGCTGGGCGCCGATGGCTGGAGCCATGACGACGTCTTGCCCTGCTTCAAGCGGATGGAAGAGGTTTCCGAAACCAACGAGGCGGTGATCAGTCGCGAGACGCGGGGCGATGCCGGGCCCGTCGGTGTGGCAATTCGCTCGCCGGTCATCCCGGCCTCGCGTGATTTCGTCAAGGCCGCCGGGGCAGTTGGCATGCTCGAAGGAGATTATAATGGTTCTGGCCGCCAAAACCCCGGCGGCGTTGCCTCGCTGGTGCAGACCAACACGCGGCGCGGCAAGCGATCGAGCACCTTCCATGCCTATCTTGAGGACAATGCCGAGCGGCGGCCGAACCTGACGATCATCACTCAAGCTCAGGTGCAAAGGCTGATCTTTGAAGGCGAAGGCGACAGCCTGACCGTGACCGGTGTCGAATACCGTGATGGCGACGGAACCATCCAGTCGATCCAAGCGGCAAGGGAGGTCATCCTCAGCGCGGGTGCGGTTGGCTCGCCGCATATCCTGATGCTGTCGGGCATCGGCCCCCGCCGTGAACTGGAAGCGGCGGGGATTGCCTGCCGCCTCGATCTTCCCGATGTCGGCAAGCACCTCAAGGACCACTTGCTGGCTGCGATGTATTTTCCGGCTTCCGGTATCGCTCTCACCGGCACCGAAGTTGGAATGTCGATGGGTCCCGATGCGCTGCGCGCGCCTGCCGGCCCGCTTCCGGCAGATCCGGCCGAGGACGTTCATCTGACCGGTGAGCTCGCCGAATTGAAGGCCGAAGCGGAACGACGGCTGAAGGAATGGCATGAAACCGGCAGTAGCCTGGTGTCGTCCTCGCTGTACGACGGAGTCTGCTTTTTTTCGACCGGGCTTGGTGATGATTTTACCCACGATGCCCAGATCGGCTTCATTCCCCACGCATATAACGAGGACGTCATTGGCACGCGGATCAACATTGATCTCGACATGATGATGGCCGACGCTTCAAAGACGCTTGCGGCGGATTCGGAACATGTACTGTTTCTCGCCAGCAATTGTGTGCCGCACAGCGAAGGCGAGCTGGTTATCGCCTGTGCGGATCCATCCGTGCCGCCGGTGATCAATTTCAACTACTTCAGTGATCCGCATGATCTGAAAGTGATCGTCGCGATCATGCGGCGCGTTCTCGCGATTGCCGCCGCCTGGCCTGGTGAGAAGAAGCTCGGAAACTGGCTCGTCCCGCCGATGCTTGCCAAGATGCACGGCCACGTCGAAGGCGAGGAACCCAGCGACGCGTTGCTCGAAAACTATGCGCTGCATTTCGCCCAGACAATCTACCATCTGTCCTGCACCTGCCGGATCGGCAGTGTCGTCGATCCAAGGTTGCGCGTTTTTGGCGTGAAAAATCTGCGCGTCGCTGATGCCAGCATCATGCCTGAGATTACCAGCGGCAATATCAACGCCGTCGCTATCATGATCGGCGAACGCGCGGCGGAGATGATCGCGATGGATCATGGGGTGCGGTTGAGGCAGATGGCGCACGCCGAGGCGCCGCCGGCATGACTCAGTCGAATTTGCCGCCTGATGGGCTGTTTCCGGTGACGCAGGACAGTGCGCAGGCCCTTTTCGACTGGGTCTATGCGCCGTGGGTCAAGGATCTGGGCCTGACCGATTTTGTCGTACGCGAAGGCTTTTGCGCGATGCGGCTGCCGCTGGGTGATCATCTCAAATTCTTCTCGGGCGCAGTGTGCGGACAGGCGCTGATGGCGGGGATCGATACCGTTGCCAGCATGGCGGTGGCCACCAGTCCGCGCCTCGGCAAGGGCACTGTTTATCAGCACACGCATTTCCTGCGCCCTGCTGCCAATGATGATTTTCTGATTGAAGCCACCGTCAAACGCTTTGGCAAGGCGAGCGCTTATGTCGATTGCAACGTGACCTTTGTTGGATCGCGCGAACTGGTGGCGCATGCCGTGCTGGAGTTTGCGTTTTAGGGAGAAAGTCGATGACCGATTTTGCGGGCAAAGTTTTTTTGATCACCGGCGCTACATCGGGCCTCGGCGCAACGGCGGCGATCCAGCTGGCGGGCAAGGGCGCAAAAGTAGCCATTACCGGAAGGCGCGAAGAGCAAGGCAACGCCGTGCTCGATCAGATCAAGGCTGCTGGCGGCGAAGGATTGTTCATCAAGACCGATGTCACCGTTCGCGCCGATGTCGAGGCAATGGTCGCCAGAACCGTCGATCGGTTCGGGCGGCTCGACGGCGCCGTCAACAATGCCGGTGTCGCGGCCGGGGTGTTCACCCCGATTGCGGACTTCGCCGATGAGGATTGGCACGCCTCGATCGATACCAACCTCACGGCCGTGTTCATGGGCATGAAATTCCAGATTCCCGCGCTGCTGGCGAGCGGTGGTGGGTCGATCGTCAACATTTCATCCATCTACGGCACCGTTGGCGGCGACATTGGCAATTGCGGCTATGTTGCGAGCAAATGGGGGGTCATTGGCCTCACCAAGACGGCGGCGATCGATTATGCCCGGCAGGGGATCAGGGTGAACGCCGTGTGCCCCGGTTACTGCCATTCGGAAATGGTCGATCCCTATGCCGAGGCCGATCCGGCGCTGTTTGAAAAATTGCTCGAGCGCTACACCGCGACCGGCCGACTGGGCGAGTCCCATGTTGTTGCCGACGCGATCGAATTCCTGCTCTCGGACCAGGCGAGCTTTGTCAGCGGTGCGGCAATACCCGTGCAGGGTGGCGAGCACTCACGGTTGTACTGACCGCTTGGTGCAGGAATCGGCGGGGATCAGATTGTTATGGAGTGCCATAGTACAATCGTCCGCTTTCGGAATCGTCCGAAGCGGTCCCGGCTGACGCCAACTGGGGCGGTTGCCGTCCGTCAGCTTTGTCGCCCGATAGCTGGCGTTCCGCTTTCGGGGCAGCCCACAAACGAGGCGGTAGGTTGGACGGCAATAACTGGTGGATCGCGGCACGACAGCTTTTGGGTAGCTCAAAGGCATTAGCTGCCCTTCGATCGCGCTACGCCGCCATGGCAGCAGTCGACCCAGTTCAAGCCATTCCTCGATTGGCGTGTAAATGGCCTTTTCTCCCTCAAAACCAGTCATTCGCCCACCGATGAGCCCCCAGGCCGCAACGCACGCAATGGTCGCCAGTTGGCGATGTGAACGGCATCTCGAAAGTGGCAGTACATTCGGACTCGACGCTGTTTACCGAGCCCGACGCCGTCATCAAACCGTCCGTTGGCCGTGATAGCTACCCTATCGGGATTACAGGGGAATGCATCGTGGGATGGCGGGCAGCGTTTACAGGGCTGACAATATCTCTGGCGGCAGTGACAATCGCATTCGGCGCCCCGTCATTGCATGTTTTGGCAATGCCTGCTGCGCCACGCTTGGCTGACCTGATCATCACGAACGCCAATGTCAAAACCATGGACACCGCACTGCATCATGCAGAAGCTGTCGCCGTCCGGGATGGCCGGATCATTGCGGTTGGCGCGGCGATCGAGATCGCGAAACTGCAAGGGCCGAAAACGCGCAGGATCGATGCGCAAGGTCACACTCTCGTCCCCGGTTTTATCGACACGCATATGCATCCGCGACCAGCGATTGATGAAATGTCACCTTACGGCGTTCTTGAGTTGTCGGCAGAGGGGGGGATCAAGAACAAGGCCGATTTCTTCGCCAAGATCAAAGCCAAAGCGCAGCGCCTACCGCGGGGTGCCCTTCTGCTGGGTGCGGGCTATGGCGACGACATCCTGGGCGGCCACCCGACCCTGACAGAACTTGACGCTGCGGCGTCTGGCCATCCGGTCATCATCTTTCATTCAAGCGGCCATCGCCTTGTCGCCAATAGCGCTGCCTTTGCAAAGGCGGGGGTGACGGGGCTGACGCCAGATCCCGTTGGCGGCCAGTTCGAAAAGGGCGCTGGCGGCGTTTTCACGGGTGCCGTGCTCGAAACGGCAATGTCGCCCTTTGCCCGCCTGACTGGACGTCCACCGTCACCCGGCACGGTTCCAGAGGCGATCGTAACAGAGGGGTATCGGCAGGAGTTCCGCACCTTCCTCTCTTATGGCCTGACGGGAGTCGCCGATGCTGGCATCACACCGGCAAAGGCCGAACTCTATCGCCAGCTGCTCCGTGGGGGGCTGCCCGTGACGGTTTATGCGATGCTGCTGTCCGATCATCTCGATTGGCTGATTGCCAATCATGCAAAACCCGACTGGGCAGTCCCGGGCCTAACCCTGCGGACGGTAAAAACTTACGCCGGTAATTCGCTCAGCGGCCATACCGCGTGGCTCTATGAACCCTATGCCGATGATTCCCATTATTTTGGCCTCGAACCTAAACTGAAGGCGCCCGATCTGCTGGCGATTGTGCAACGGGCGCAGGCCGCTGGTCTCCAAGTGGCGGCGCATGCCAATGGTGATCGAGAGATCGATCAGGTGTTGGACGCGTTGGCAAAGGTCGGGGCTGAAACACCGCAGGCCGATACGCGCCACCGGATCGAGCATGCCAGCATCACCAACCCCGCGATCATCGCCCGCGCCAAGGCGCTCAAGGTGTGCTTTGCGCCGCACAGTTATATCCTCAATCACGGAGCCAAGCTGGAGGCGTTCGGCGCGCAACGCTTCGACTGGATCGAGCCCAACCGGCACGCGATCGACGCCGGCATCTGTATCGGCGGCAACTCCGACCATCCGGTTAGCCCGCCACGGGTCATGGAACGCATCCAGAGCCTCGTCACCCGGCGTGCGATGAGCAACGGCAAGGTGTACGGACAGTCGCAGCGACTAACGCCGGATGAGGCGCTATATGCCTTTACGATGGGCAGCGCCTATCTCCAGTTCGAAGAAAAGGTGCGCGGCTCTATCACCGTCGGAAAACGGGCAGATTTTGTGATCCTTGCCGATGATCCTGCCCGCGTTGCACCCGACAAGATCGCCGATATCGCCGTCCTCGAAACCATCATCGGCGGCAAGACAATGTTCGAAATCGTGAAGGGCAAATCGCGCTTCGCCTGGTGAGGCGGTAGCATCATCAGCAATATCAGGGGACAATATCGGCGCTAGGACTCATGAATGTCATGGGGCCGCCTTAGAGCATCTCAGCCGATAGGCGGCTGGGGGCCGGTGAATGGATAGTCGCTTTCGTCGTGCGTTGTCGCAAGCGCATCCTGCCGTCTTTACGGCCGTTGCCGGGACCGCCGGATTTTGCGCCTATTTTGCGATGTATGCGTTTCGCAAGCCCTTCACCGCGGCCACCTTCGAACAGGTGCCAGGTTGGGATTTCACCCTTGATTACAAGATCGCCCTTATCGTCGCGCAGGTCGCCGGATACGCCCTTTCGAAATTCATCGGCGTGAAGGTGATTTCGGAAATCAATCCGGGTCAACGCGCCGCGGCGATTTTGACGCTGATTGGCACGTCATGGCTGGCGCTTATCGCTTTTGCGCTCCTGCCGGCTCCCTGGAACATCATCATGCTGTTCTTCAACGGTGTCCCGCTGGGGATGATCTGGGGGTTGGTCTTTGGCTATATGGAGGGGCGCCGCGTTTCCGAGGTGCTGGCTTCAATGCTGTGTGCCAGTTTTATCTTGTCGTCGGGCGTCGTCAAATCGGTCGGTACCTGGCTCATGCAGAGCGCGCATGTCGATCGTTTCTGGATGCCGGCGGCGACCGGGGCGCTGTTTATCCCGCTGTTGTTGCTCTCGGTTTGGGTGCTGAGCGAACTTCCGCCACCGGACGCTCGAGATGAGGCCGAGCGCACCCGGCGCGCCCCGATGACCAAAAGGGAGCGCCAGAGTTTTCTATCGGCCTATGCGCCAGGGCTGGTTGCAATCGTGCTCGCTTATGTGCTGCTCACCGCCTTTCGCGATTTTCGCGACAATTTCGCTGCCGAGATTTGGACCGCGCTTGGCTATGGTGGACAAGCGGCGATTTTCTCGGCCAGCGAACTGCCAGTCGCGGTGATCGCACTGATTGGCACTCGCCATTGGTCTGGATGATCCTGGCAGGATCGGGGCTCTACATCGCCTATAACCCGATCAATGCTGTGTTGTTTGATCGGCTCGTTGCTGCGAGCGGGCGGATCGCCAATGCTGGGTTCCTCATTTATGTCGCTGACTCGTTTGGCTATCTCGGCAGCGTTTCCTTGTTGTTGTGGCGCAACTTCGGACAAGCGTCGCTCGACTGGCTGCAATTTTTCACAGCGGGTGCCTATGTCACCAGTATCGTCGGCACCGTCCTAACGCTTTTTGCGGCGACCTATTTTCATCGGCGCTCATCGAAGCAAGGCAGCACGCCGAGCCGGGTGGTAGCACCACCGGTTTCTTCAATGACTTCCGCACCTTCGGTTTGGAAGCCAATATCAAGCTCTAACGTAAACGACTGAGTGGCAGCAGGGCTTAGGACAATACCGCATCGGGTTTTGTTCCTCCGTTCTGCACTTTCGGATGAACGGTGGCGTCAAACGACGCGTCCATCCGTCACCGCCTATATGGCTGAGGGATTTGCATGATGGCCCATTTGCGAGTTGCCGGATTGCTTGGTATGTTACTCCTTGCGACCCCGCTTTCTGCCGCGTTCGCCGAGCAACCAAAACCGGTCGCGCCGGTCGGCGAGCATCAGCGCGTCCTGCCATTACAAGGCGGGCAGAACTTCCGCGATCTGGGCGGCTACAAGACAACCAGTGGACGCACCGTGCGTTGGCGGGTGCTGTACCGTTCGGGATCGATGCATTTCCTGACGCCCGCCGACTATGCCTTTCTCGAGGGGCTCGGGATCCGTACGGTCTGCGATTTCCGTGACAATCTGGAGCGAAAGCGTGAGCCGGTGACATGGCCCAAGAGTAAGGCACGCTGGCTGACCATGGCCGAATGGCGCAAGCTGGGCCTGTTCCCGGCCAGCGGGGGACACCAACCGCCGAGCAAGCGCGCGCAGCTTTTACCAAATTTTACCCGCAGCTGCTGGTAACCTTCAATGGCCAGTATCGGCGTATGTTCGGGGAACTGCTTGCAGGGCGCGTGCCGCTCGCCTTCAATTGTACGGCGGGCAAGGATCGCACCGGGGTCGCCGCAGCGCTTGTGCTGACCGCCCTCTGCGCGACGAGCTCGGATTGACGACAGCCAAACGTCGGATTCTCGTGGCGCACTAAACCCGCTGATCGCTAGCGGCACCGGCGTTTGCCCGCTAGGCTGGATCCCAGCGAGATCGATGGAGATAAAAGTGTCAGCCTCCTTTGATGTCGCAATCGTTGGTGCAGGGATTGTCGGACTGGCCCACGCGCTCGCGGCAGCACGCGATGGTCGGCGAGTTATCGTGGTCGATCGTGACGCACAGGCCAATGGCGCATCGATCCGCAATTTCGGCTTTGTTACCGTCACCGGCCAGGAGCAGGGCGATGTCTGGCGGCGCGCGCGGCGATCGCGAGAGGTGTGGTTGGCGCTAGCCGGACCCGCCGACATCGCCATCGAACAGCGCGGTCTGACGATGATCGCCCAGCGCCCTGAGGCGCGGGCGGTGTGTGATGCCTTTCTTGCGACGGATATGGCCGAGGATTGCGCGTGGCTTGATCGCAGCGCTGCTGAAGCCCTGCTCGGTGACATTCAGCCAGCTCAACTCGAAGGGGTGCTGTCGAGTGCAATCGACATTCGCGTCGAATCGCGCACGGCGATCCCGAAACTGGCGTCATGGTTGGCTGAAGCCCATAATGCGGGATCATTCGCGCGGCTGAGATCATTGTGTGTCCGGGTGATGATCTGACCACATTATTTCCGGACGCGCTGGCCGGGATCACACGCTGCAAGCTTCAGATGCTCCGGCTGGCTTCGCCAGGGTACAGGTTACCGGGAGCGATCATGTCCGATCTCTCGCTGGTCCGCTATCTGGGCTATGCCGCCCTGCCCGAGGCGCAGACGCTGCGGCACCGGCTGGAAACGGAACAACCCGATCATCTCGCCAACGGCATCCACCTGATTGTCACCCAAAGCGCCGATGGCAGCCTGGTCGTTGGCGACAGCCACCATTATGCCGCTACGCCTGATCCCTTCGCCGATGCCCACGTTGATGATTTGATCCTCGACGAGTTCCAGGCTGTTTTTGGTCAGGTGCCACCCGTAATCGAACGTTGGACCGGCAGCTACGCCTCAGCGGCGAGCCACAGCCGCGTCACGAGCCCGCTGCCCGGTGTGTGGGTGGTCACCGTTACGACCGGCACGGGCGCCTCGACATCGTTTGCGCTTGCCGAAGAGACGTTAGCCAGGATGCGCGCCAGCAAAGGAATAGGCAGATGACGTTTCCTGTTAAGGCCGTGGTACTCGACTGGGCCGGCACGATGATCGACCATGGCAGCCGGGCACCGGTGGTTGCGCTGCGCGGGGTGCTCGCCGATGCCGGGGTGCCGATTTCAGAGGCCGAGGCACGCGCCGATATGGGCCGCGCCAAGCGCGACCATATCCGTGCTATCCTCGCCATGCCACGGATCGTTGAGCAATGGCGCACGGTGCACGGCGCAGCCCCGACCGAACACGACGTCACGGCGCTCCACGATGCCGTTGAGCCGATGATGCAGGGAGCGGCGAAGCAATGTGCAACGCTCATTCCCGGCGCTGTAGCGCTTGCGGAAAAGCTGCGGGCTATGGGCATCAAGATCGGATCATGTACTGGCTATACCCGTCCGATGATGGGGGATATTCTGCCGATGGCGGCCGCACAGGGCTACACGCCGGACGTCGTCATCTGTTCGGGCGAGACACTGGCAGGGCGCCCGTCACCGCTGATGTTGTGGAAGGCGCTGGTCGAGCTTGGGGTCTGGCCGGCTTCGACATGCATCAAGGTCGATGACGCAACCGTCGGCATTGGCGAAGGCAAGTCAGCCGGCGCGTGGACAGTTGGCTTGGCAGCATCGGGCAACGGCGTCGGGCTCGACCACGAAGCGCTGCTCGCGCTCGCACCGGACGAGCGCGCACAGCGTGTAGCCGCTGCCGCCGTTGCCTTGCGCGAGGCCGGTGCGGATTATGTTATTGATAGCGTGGCCGATCTATGGCCGGTTATCGAGGCGATTGCCGAGCGCATCGAGGCAGGCGAATTGCCCTCACGGTAGCGGATACGGGTGATGATTAAGTTCGCCTTGCGGCGCAGTTAAGCGTGTAAAACAATCTAATCCGTAACGTCGAACTTATATGACCTATTTCGGTCAGTCTTGTTCAATCTTTGATGCGATAGGAGCAACTACCGAGCTTCGGCTTCTGCTGAAAGCTGTCGGTCGGTGTTTACGTCGGGAACGGCAGCAAAGTCCGAGACGTCGCAAAGCGGCGTTACGTGACGGGGGCAATATTGGCGGCAGCTTTCGGGATTGGCCGAAGGTGCCCCTTATGGCGAAAAGTGGGGGGATCGAGGAAATACGGCTTGCGGCTGAAGCAGACGTTCGGACGTTCACCGCGGCCTAAGGCCAATAGGACAAGGCTGGCCAATTGCGGACTTTCCGCGATTGGTTTGGCGGGCGGTAATTCCAGGCCTTAGATTCAGGCGACCAGCCGATAACCGACACCCGGTTCGTTGCGGAACATGCTTGGCGCGGCGGGGTCATCTTCCAGCTTTACGCGCAGCCCGCGCATCGTGACGCGCAGATATTCAACGTCATCGACATGCGCGTCGCCCCAAACGGCGCGAAGGAGAGCTGCGTGCGTCAGGACGCGGTCGGGGTGGCGGGCGAGCTCCGCCAGAACGGCATATTCTTTCCGCGTGAGGCGTACGTCTTCTCCGTCGCGGGAGACTCTGCGCGCTGTAAGGTCGATCGTGACCCGCCCGATCACCAACGGCGCGGAGATGTTGCCGATCGAATTGCGGCGACGCAGGGCGGCGCGGATGCGGGCGAGCAATTCTTCGGTATCGAACGGCTTCACGACATAGTCGTCCGCGCCGAGATCGAGGGCGGCAACCTTCTCCGCCGTCGCGTCGCGCGCCGTGAGAACGATGACCGCGCGGTCGATCGCGCGCAGAAGCGTAACCAGCTCCAAGCCATCGCGATCAGGCAGCCCGAGATCGAGCAGCACCAGTTCGCACCCCTCTCGGTGCGCCTCGATCAGGGCTTCGGCAGCGGTTTGCGCCTCGCTGACCGAATAACCGGCGCGCTCGATAGCGCCGCGCACCAGACGGCGAATGGCAGGTTCGTCATCGACGATCAGGATTTGCCCAGTCATTCGGCCATGCGCCTGATGCTGCCCTCGGGCCAAGTTAGGGTGAACGCTGCCCCCACCGGATCGCGGTTGGATGCCGCAACCGTCAGTCCCATTGCGGTAGCAAAGCCCTGAACGATGGCAAGGCCGAGGCCGGTGCCACCCGACATATCATCACCATCGACGCGCGCGAACCGCTCGAACAGGCTCGTTTCGCGCCCAAATGGCAGGCCCGGCCCTTCGTCGAGCACCGAAAGATCCACATGATCCGACAAGCGACGCGCCTGGACGGTGACGGTGCTGCCGGGCTGCGAGAATTTGGCGGCGTTGCCCAGCAAATTAATCAGGATGTGGTGCAGCATGCGCGGATCGGCTTCGACCAGCGGCAAGTTGGGTGGCACGTCGAGTACCAGCGGATGCCCCACCAGTTCGGCGCGCAGATCATGTGCCGCCGCAGCGATGGCATCGGTCAAATCGGTCGCTTCGCGTTTGACGACGAGCGCACCGGCTTCGATCCGTGTCATCTCGACCAGATCGTCGAACACGCGGCGCAAGCGGCGGGCTTCGGCTTTCAGCGTCGCTGTCGTGGCGCTCTCGCCATGTTCGGCGGCAAGTGCATCGGCGGCCGCAACCACGGCGGTCAGCGGTGTTTTCAGGTCATGGCCCATCGACGAAAGCAATGTCGCGCGTAGATCGTCGCGTTGCTTGAGCGCGCCGACTTCGCGGGCATTGGCTTCGAGTCTAAGGCGCTCGTGCGCCAACGCTGCCTGCCCCAGCAGCGTCGTGAACAAAATGCGCTTGTCGGCGGGCACCGGATCGCTGCTGCCATCGGGGGCGATCCCGAGGACGCCGAGGACGCCGAGCGCGGTTTCAAGGGGGTGGAATTGCCAATCACTCGACGTCAGCGTGCCACTGTCGCGCCCCGATACTTCGCCGCGATCAAACGACCATTCGGCAGCGGCCATATCAATTGCGCCCAGCGTCGGGTTGGGCGGGCTGGCACCGATCGGCGCGATGGTGGATTCGTCTTTGGCGAACAGGACGGTGGATACGTTCAACAGTCGCGAAACCTCTTCGCACACTGCCGCCGCTGTCCCGGCCTCGTCCGATACCGACGCCAACCGCTGTCCAAAGGCGGCGAGCGCGGCATTTTCGCTCGCTGTGCGCGCGCCGATTGTTGCCTCGCGTTGCAGTCGGCCCGTCAATTGGCTGGCGACCACGGCGACGATGATCAGCACGAGCAGCGTCACGACATTTTGCGGATCGCTGATCGTGAAGGTGTAGAGGGGTGGCAGGAAGAAGAAATTATAGGCAAGTGCGGCGGCAAAGCTGGCCACGAGCGACGGCCGCAGGCCGAAAAGCGTGGCCGTCGCGATGACTGGCAACAGATAGATCAGATCGATCGCGTTCGACCCTACGATCGGATGGAGCGCAATCGCGCCCGCCGTGGTCGCGGCCACCATAACCAGCCCCGCCGCAATGCCGCGTAGCGCGCTCGGGCGACGGACCGCTGTTTCGCCTTCGGGTGCCGGCGCAAGGCTGACCGGGACAACATGGACTGCCACATTGTCCAGCTCACGCACCAGCTGATCGACCACCGAGCCGTGGCGCAGTTCAAACCACCAGCTACGTCGCGATTTGCCGATCACGACGGCGGTCGCACGGGTTTCCAAAATATGCGCGCGCAGGCCGTCCAGCACCGACCCGGCGGGGACCGTCGCGATGCCCGCCCCAAGGCTCGTCGCCAGTTTGAGCGCGCTTGCCATGCGCGTGCGCGCGGCTTCACTAAGCGTCACGCTGCGCGGTGTCTCAACCGTCACGGCGGTCCAGGGCGCGCGCATTGCATCGGCAAAGCGCTTTGCGGCACGGATCAGCGCCTCGCCACCAGGCTGATCGCCGACCGCGACGACAACGCGCTCGCCGACCGCCCAATTCCCGCTGTCGCCGACCAGATCGACATGATCGAGCAGCGAGCGATCGACCGCTTGCGCCGCGCGCCGAAGCGCCAGTTCACGCAACGCAGAAAGGTTTGATTTCGAGAAGAAATGGCCGAGCGCGCGGGTCGCTTCGTGTGGCACATAGACCTTGCCCGCCTTCAGCCGGTCGATCAGCTCGTCTGGCGGGAGGTCGACGACTTCGATCTCAGCATCGTCGAGGATCGCGTCCGGCACGGTTTCGCGCACCCGCACGCGCGTAAAGCCCGCCACGACGTCGTTCAGACTTTCGATGTGCTGGATGTTGAGTGTGGTCAGCACGTCAATACCCGCGTCGCGCAATTCCTCGACATCCTGCCACCTTTTCGGGTGGCGGCTGCCGGGCACATTGGTGTGGGCGAGTTCGTCGATCAGCGCGACGGCCGGGCGGCGCGCCAGCATTGCATCGATGTCGAACTCATCGAGCGTGTGCGCGCCATGCTCGATCGTGCGGCGCGGCAGCACGTCAAATGGCGCCACCAGTGCCTCGGTTTCGGCGCGGCCATGCGTCTCGACGATGCCTGCCACCACGTCGATGCCCTGACGGAGCATCTCGGCACCTTCGCGAAGCATCTCGAAGGTCTTGCCGACCCCGGGGGCCGCACCGAGAAAGATCTTGAGCCGCCCGCGCGCCTCACGCTTTGCTGCTTTCAGCAGCGCTTCCGGCGAGGGGCGGGCGGGATCGTTCACTTGGGCTGGTTAGTCGAATTCCGGTCAAGCTGTCGATTAAGCATCAGCACATTGACATGGGGTTCGCCGATGATGCCGAACAGCGGCCAGACGATACTGCGTTCAATCAGCCCGCGAAGGCCCGCCTTATCAATCCCGCGAGCCGTTGCAACACGCGGCATTTGCGAAAAAGCCGCCTCGGGGCTTAGATCGGGATCAAGCCCCGAGGCGCTAGTGGTGACCAGGTCAGGCGGAACAGTAACCCCAGTCATTCCTTGAGCGCGCGCATCGGCCACACGGGTGGCGATGGCGTCGCGCAAATCCTTCGATCCCGGCGCGAGATTGGTCGCAGCCGACGCGCTGGCGTCATATCCCTTGCCAGCCGCCGATGGGCGCGGGTGGAAGTAACGCGGGGACGCAAAGCCCTGTGCGATCAGTTCGGACCCCACGACCGTGCCGCCATCGACAATAAGGCTGCCATTCGCCTGTGCGGGCATTGCAACCTGCGCAACCCCGGTGATGAGCGCAGGGAAAGCGAGGCCAGTGATGGCAGCCAGCAACACAAGCAGCGTGATGGCGGGGCGGAGCGAAGCGCGGATTTCGGTGAGCATTTTTTCGTCCTACTCAGGCGAGATGGAGGCCGGTGACGGCCAGATCGATGATCTTGATCCCAATGAACGGTGCGATCAGCCCGCCCACGCCGTAAACCGCGAGATTGCGCGCGAGCAGATCGCCCGCCGGTGCAGGCCGGTATTTCACGCCCTTCAGCGCGAGCGGTACCAGCGCCGGGATTATCAGCGCATTGAAGATGATCGCCGACAGGATGGCGCTTTCCGGGCTGCCCAGCCGCATCACGTTGAGCACGCTGAGCCCCGGATAAAGCACCACGAAGATCGCGGGGAGGATCGCGAAATATTTGGCGACATCGTTCGAGATCGAAAAGGTCGTCAGCGCACCGCGCGTCATCAGCAGCTGCTTGCCCAGGCCGACGATCTCGATCAGCTTGGTCGGATCGCTGTCAAGATCGACCATGTTGCCCGCCTCGCGCGCGGCTTGCGTGCCGGTATTCATCGCGACGCCAACATCGGATTGCGCGAGTGCAGGCGCGTCGTTGGTGCCGTCGCCGCACATCGCGACGAGCTTTCCGCCCTCTTGTTCCTTTCGGATCAGCGCCAGCTTGTCCTCGGGTGTTGCCTCAGCGAGGAAATCGTCGACCCCGCTCTCGGCAGCGATACTCGCGGCGGTCAGCGGATTGTCGCCAGTAATCATAACGGTGCGGATGCCCATGCGGCGCAGCTCACCAAAGCGTTCGCGAATGCCCGCCTTCACGATATCCTTCAGGTGAACGACACCGAGCAGCCGCGCGCCATCGGCAACGGCGAGCGGGGTGCCGCCCGAGCGCGCGATTTCGTCTGCAATCTTTGAGAGCGCCGCTGCGGCAATCGGATCGACGCTGTCGCCCAGCCGCCGGAAAATGGCATCGACGGCTCCTTTGACGAGGCTGCGATCCCCTATCTGCAATCCAGAGACGCGCGTTTGGGACGTAAACTTGATCGGCTCAGCCCCGGCGGGCATTGGCTCGCCCGCCCCAGCGAGAACAACGATCGACCGGCCTTCGGGGGTCTCATCGGCCAGGCTGGCGAGCCGCGCCGCTGCGATCAGGTCCTGCTCGGCGATACCGGGGATCGGCAGGAAAGCAGTCGCCTGCCGGTCGCCGATCGTGATCGTGCCGGTCTTGTCGAGCAACAGCGTGTCGATATCGCCCGCGGCCTCGACCGCGCGGCCCGATTTGGCGAGCACGTTGAAACGGACCAGCCGGTCCATCCCTGCAATCCCGATCGCCGACAGCAAGGCGGAAATCGTCGTCGGAATGAGGGTGACGAACAGCGCGACCAGCACCGGCACCGCCAGCGCACCACCCGCATAGGCGGCAAATGTGGGCAGCGTCCCAACCGCGATTAGGAAGATCAGCGTGAGCCCCGCGAGCAGGATCGTCAGCGCGACCTCGTTGGGCGTTTTCTGGCGGCTCGCGCCTTCGACGAGCGCGATCATCCGGTCGAGAAAGCCCTGGCCCTGCGCCGCCGTTACACGCACCGTGATGCTATCCGAGATCACCCGCGTGCCTGCCGTAACGGCGGATCGGTCACCACCGGCTTCGCGGATGACAGGCGCGCTTTCGCCGGTGATCGCGGCTTCGTTCACGCTCGCGACACCGGCGATCACTTCGCCATCGGCGGGGATCAGGTCGCCGGTTTCGACGAGGACCTCGTCGCCGATTTGCAGCCGGGTTGCATCGACCAATTCCCAGGCACCGGCGACGCCGATCAGCTTCTTGGCGCGCAGATCGGCCTTGGTCGAACGAAGCGACGCCGCCTGCGCCTTGCCACGTCCTTCCGCCATTGCTTCGGCGAAGTTGCCGAAAAGCACGGTCAGCCACAGCCAAAAGACGAGCTGCGCCTGGAAGCCGAGGCCGGTGCCGCCGGTAGCGATGCCCTTGAGCAGCAGCACCGTGGACAACGCCGCAACGATCCCGGTCACGAACATCACCGGATTGCGGATCAGGGTGCGCGGATCGAGCTTGACGAAGGAATCGCGCGCGGCGGTGGCCATCAGCGGGCCGGTGAACAGCGAGGTTTGATTTGCCATTGTGATGAGCCTCTTAAAGCAGCGTGCCAGCGGCGACCTGGGCCTGATCGGCGATAGGGCCGAGGACGAGCGCAGGCAGGAAGGTCAGCCCGCCGACGATGAGGATGACAGCGGCGAGCAGGCCGATCCACAGAGCGCCTGTGGTCGGAAACGAGCCCGCGCCCGATGGGATAAACCGCTTGGCCGCCAGCCCGCCGGCGATGCCGAGGACCGGCAGGATCACCCCGAACCGCCCGACGAACATGCCGAGCGCCAGCAGCAGATTGTAGAAAGGCGTGTTGCCGGTCAGCCCGCCGAACGCCGAGCCGTTATTGGCCGCCGCGCTGGTGAAGGCATACAGGATCTCGCTAAAGCCATGCGGTCCCTTGGCGAGCGGTCCGGCGAGCCCTGCTGGCAGCACCGAGGCGATTGCGGTGAGGCCCAGGATCATCAGCGGCGGAATGAAGATGGCGATCACGCTCAGTTTCATTTCGCGCGCCTCGATCTTCTTGCCAACATATTCCGGCGTGCGCCCCACCATCAGCCCGGCGATGAACACCGCGAGAATGGCGTAGATCAGGACGGTATAGAGGCCAGAGCCAGTCCCGCCGATGACCAGCTCGCCCAACTGCATGTTGAACAGCGGGATCAGCCCGCCGAGTGGGGTGAAGCTGTCGTGTGCGGCGATGACGGCGCCGGTCGAGGTCGCGGTGGTGATGGTTGCGAACAGCGCGGAGGTGGCGACGCCGAAGCGGACTTCCTTGCCCTCCATGTTACCGCCCGAAACGCCGATCGCGTGATGCGCCGGATTACCCGCAGCTTCGGCGCCATAGGCGACCGCGATCCCTGCGACGAAAAGCAGCAGCATCGCCGCCAGGATTGCCCAGCCCTGTCGGATGTTGCCGACCGCCTTGCCGAAGGTCAGCGTCAGCCCCGCGCCGAGCACGAAGATGCTCAGCATCTGGATGAAATTGCTGATCGCGCTGGGGTTCTCGAACGGATGCGCCGAATTGGCGTTGAAGAAGCCGCCACCATTGGTGCCGAGCATCTTGATCGCGAGCTGCGACGCGACCGGACCAAGTGCAATGATTTGTTGCGCGCCTTCCACGGTGGTTGCCGTCACTGATCCGGCGAAGGTCTGCGGCACGCCCAGCGCGACATAAGCGAGCGCAAGCACGAAGCAGATCGGTAGCAGCAGATAAAGCGTCACCCGCGTCACATCGACCCAGAAATTGCCAATGCCCGCCGACTGCCGCCGCGCGAAGCCGCGGATCAGCGCGAAGGCGACCGCGATCCCCGTCGCTGCCGACAGGAAATTCTGCACCGTCAGCCCCAGCATCTGCGACAGGTGCGACAGCGTGCTTTCACCCCCGTAATTCTGCCAGTTGGTGTTCGTGACGAAGCTGACGGCGGTGTTGAACGCCAGCAGGTTCTCGACCGAGGGAAAGCCTTGCGGATTGAGCGGCAACACGCCTTGCAGCTTGAGCACCGCGAACAGGAAGGCGATCCCGAATAGGTTGAACGCCATTAGCGAGACGGCATAGCCGACCCAGCTTTGCTCGGCTTTGGGATCGATCCCGATTATCTTGAAGACAACACGCTCACCCGGCAGGCTCTCGCGCGCATAGAGCGCATACATCCAATCGCCTGCGAGCTTGGCAAGCGCCACAATCAGCGCGGTGAAAAGGAGGATCATGCTCCATCCGGCGAAGGTCATCGCAGCAACTCCGCTCAATACCGCTCGGGCTGTGCGAGCACGGCGAGCAGATAGACAAGGACGATGGCGAGCGTGACCGCGCCGAGGAGGAGATCAATGGACATGAGGCCGCCTTTGATTGTTCGGCGGCCTACCTAGGCTAGAGGCGCGTTAAGCCGCGCGATGCTTTTTAGGCCGAGGCCATAAGGGGAGCGTAAAGCGCGAATTGAGGGAAACCTGCGCTATTCGCTGGGGTAACCGAATGACCGCTGACCGGAGATCAGCGGAATGATCTGATAGTCCGCTTCAGGCTCGTTGCCGACTGGCTGCCGTCCAAAGGTCGAACGACCACAATTGTCACAAGCGGACGATGGTTCTGTTGCTCACGAATGGCGTAAACTGGGTCGATTGCTGACTGGCGGCTGTCGCTCTGTCGAAGGTCAGGTTTCACACTACCGCTGCCTCGAGGCTGACCGTGCGCTGGCCAGCTTTCTTGGTCATTTCAGCTCTTTGGTGGTCACTCGCGGGCGAAATCGCAGTCACTGCTGCATAGTATATTGGACCCGATAAGCTCATGATAGATATAGTATACTTCTTACCGATTTCCCGCAGTGTTCGACGGTACCATGTGTACCAGATTTAAGCGAAAAACGTTGAATCACTGCCGAAACACCGCAGAAATGCGTGCATGACGAACCAAAAACCGCAGTTTTGCGTGAGTCGCTCGTGTTGACATCGCAGGGTCGCAAGTTCAATCCTTAGCACGCCCACCACCGAAAACCCCGGAAACCATCGGTTTCCGGGGTCTTTGTTTGGGTTTCACGCAGGGCTCGGCTGGTACATCTGTACCAGGGCACTCGCCCGGCGGGCGAGCTCTTCGCGCGTTGGGTCGATGATTACAGCACCGAGCGGCCGCACTCCTCGCTCGGCTACGCCACACCGGCGGCGTTCGCTGCCGAACTCGAAAAGCAACGGGCGGGTTTAGACCCGCACGTTCCTTCACCCGTGCTCCTGCGCGACAACAACGGTCGGTCTCTGGGTGCCGCCGGATGAAAGGCGGGGGTCACGTCACCCTGTATCGGGTTTGATTAGGATCAATGCTCGCCAGAGGCCTGCCGCTCATCAAGGTGGGGAAACAAGAGGATGGGCAAATGACCGCAATCACCTTTGGCGACATGCCAACCACGGACATTGTGAAACGGCAGATCCATGACGAAACGATCCTGTCACCCCGGTTTTACACGACCGATTTTGCTGCCCTCGATCGCATTGATGTTGAACCGGTACGGGCCGAATGGGAAACACTGCTCGCCGAAATGGAGGCCGACCCGAACCGCCTCCATTTCCGCCGCCGCGAAAAATTCACCGGGATCGTCGAGGCGCTGGAGCCGGATGTCCGGGAGGAATTCATTGACTTCATGATCTCATCGATGACGTCGGAATTTTCCGGGTGCATTTTCTATTCCGAGATCGCCCGCCGGACCAAAAATCCGGAACTGCGGCGCCTGATGAAGCTGCTTACCCGCGACGAGAGCCGCCATGCAGGCTTTATCCGTGACAGTCTGAAGGACGCGGGTTTACCGATCAGCCTGTCGTTCCTCACCAAGGCCAAGAAATATCATCATTTCCAGCCCAAGTTCATCCTGTACGCGACCTACCTTTCGGAAAAGATCGGCTATGCGCGCTACATCATTATCTGCCGCCACCTGGAGCAACATCCCGAGCATCGCTTTCATCCGATTTTCGAGCGTTTTGAAGAATGGTGCAACGATGAGTATCGGCACGGTGAGGCTCTCGCGCTCCTGATCCGCGCCGATCCTTCGCTCACGCGCGGCATCAACCGGCTCTGGATCCGCTTCTTTCTGATCTCGGTCTACGCGACCATGTATTGCCGCGATCACATGCGCCCCGCGATGCACAGGGCCATGGGGCTCGACATTACCGATTATGATTATCGCGTTTTCGAAACCTGTACCGCGATCAGTCGGCAAATCTTTCCGATCCTGCTCGATACCGACAGTCCCCGCTTCCGCCGCGCGATGGAAGCAATGCGTCGGGCCTCGGTCCAGCTGGAGGCAGCCCGGCAGCAGAACGGGATCAGGCGGATACTGGGACGGGCCGTCGCCAGTGTGAAGGCAGGTTGGGCATTTGCCCGTTTGTATCTGGTACCCACCATCGAGAATAGCGTTCCAAGCAAGGTGCTTCTGCCACCTTCGTGGTAAGATATCGACGCTCGGTTGGTCCAATATCGCTGGTGCTAATTCGATATCGTAAATCTTCTGACGGTCGTGACATTAGTCAGATTTCAGCCAATCTCCGTCATCTCGCGCGCGCATGTTAGCGGCGGTCAGTTCCGAAGCTCGCAGTCTATAGGATTACATTTACATGTGGCCATATTATTCTGATCTGCTTGCAACGCCGGTGCCGCGTTACACCAGCTTTCCCACCGCCGCTGAGTTTCAGGACTCGGTTGGGCCGCCCGAGATGGCCCAGGCGCTCGCGACCGTCGGTGAGGATCAGGCAATCTCGCTTTACCTCCACATCCCTTATTGCGGGGAGCTATGTTGGTATTGCG
Source organism: Sphingomonas sp. 32-62-10 (assembly GCA_002280555.1). Classification (GTDB taxonomy): domain Bacteria; phylum Pseudomonadota; class Alphaproteobacteria; order Sphingomonadales; family Sphingomonadaceae; genus Sphingomonas. Next base: position 54,983 of record NCEE01000019.1, on the reverse strand, counting down.
GGTGCAACACGGGGGCGGCCAACCGCACTAGCCGCGTTCAGGCCTATCTGCTCCGCCTCATCGAAGAGATCGAGCTGGTCGGGAAAGCGCTGGGCGGGCGCGGGCGGGTGCAACGGATCGCCTGGGGCGGGGGCAGCCCGAATGCGCTGGCACCTGAGGATTTCGATACGCTGATGCAGCGGCTCAAGCGCGTGTTCCACCTCGACGATCCGGTCGTGTCGGTGGAGATCGATCCGCGGGGTTTCGACGGAGGCTGGGCGGATGCCCTTCGTCGTAACCGCGTGACTCGGGTCAGCTTGGGCGTGCAGACCTTTGATGATGGCATCCAGGCGGCGATTGGCCGAGTTCAACCTACCGCAATGATCGCGGAATCGGTTAAGTTGCTCCGCGGCGCAGGGGTCAGTTCGATCAACTTCGATCTGATGTACGGCTTACCTTTTCAGACCGTCGACAAGCTGGCCGCGACGATTGACACCGCGCTGGCAATGCACCCGGATCGGCTGGCGGTGTTCGGCTATGCACATGTCCCGCATCTCATCGCCCGGCAACGACAGATCGACGATTCGGCGCTGCCCGATCCGCTCGCCCGCTTTGCGCAGGCAGAATTCGCGTACGAACGGCTGACCCGCGATGGATATGCGCCCATCGGCTTCGATCATTTCGCACTGCCCGGCGACGCGCTCGCATTGGCGACAGCCGCTGGCAGGTTACGTCGCAACTTCCAGGGCTTTACCGAGGACCCCGCCGATATTTTGATTGGCCTTGGCGCATCGGCCATCAGCCAGTTTCCCGGCTGGCTGATCCAGAACGAAAAAAATGCCGGACGCTATCATCTGCGCGTAGCCAACGGCCAGTTTGCCGCCGCGCGCGGCTGGAGACGGTCAGTCGCTGACCAATGCATTGGCCACGCGATCGAACAGTTGCTGTGCCAAGGCTATGCCGACTTGTCGAACATACCCCATCGTGGCGAGACCAAAGCGCGACTGGCGCATTATGTGAGAGCGGGTCTGGCCGAATGGCAAGAAAGCAGTTTGGTCATCAATCAGGCAGGCTTGCCCTACGTGCGCACCATTGCAGCGGCGCTCGATCCTTATCGTCAGGATAGCTCGACCCGGTTCAGTAGCGCTATTTGATATGCGCAATGGAGCCTCCCTTGCGATTATCAGCGCCGTTAACATGGCGCTGTCCGGCGCGGTCATGACGACCACCGGGCCGGGTCCGCTGATGGCAGGCATATGCGGCGATCCGTCGCGCATGATCCGCATTCCCATGCAGAAGGACGACGACCCATCGGGCAGTTGCCCGTCGGCGTGCCACGCAATGTGCGCTCGCCGCGCGCACGGGGAAAATGATGAGTAAGCGCGCTTCCGCTTGACGAGTGGCCCTGGCTAGGCGCTATCAGCAATGCTGACCGCCAATAATGGCGACAGGGTTTGGCACCGGAATCTTTTCATGATCTCCCCCAGCGTTTGCACCGAATGCGCCGTTCGCGATCGTGCGCTATGCGGGGCGTTGAGCAATGAAGAATTGGTCGCGCTCAATAGCATCGGCCAGCGGCGCAAGGTGGCGCGGGGCGAAACGGTAATCTGGTCGGGCGACGACAGCGTGATCTGCGCCAATCTGCTCGACGGAATCATGAAACTGTCGGCGTCGACCAGCGATGGGCGAGAGCAGATGGTCGGGCTGCTCTATCCGTCCGACTTCGTCGGTCGACTCTATGCCGATCAAGCCGGGTTTACCGTGACCGCGCTGACCGATGCAGAATTATGTGTTTTTCCTCGCGCCCAGTTTGAAAACGTGCTGCACGATCATGTCCGGATGGAGCGACTGCTGCTGCAACGAACCTTTTCTGCGCTGGAAGATGCCCGTGGTCGCATGCTCACCCTCGCACGCCGGTCAGCCGAAGAACGCGTGGCCGGTTTCCTGCTCGATATGGCGGATCGCGTCGGCAACGCCGGCTGTAAGGCTGTCGATGCGGGGCCGCTTACCTTTGATTTACCGCTGACCCGTGGGCAGATTGCTGAACTCTTGGGATTGACGATCGAAACAGTCAGCCGCCAGCTAACTAGGCTGAAAGCCGCCGGAATTATAGCCCTCCCGAGCCTGCGGTCGGTCACCATCCGCAATCGAGCCGCACTTGAGGCGCGCGCTGAGGCCGAGACCTAAGCGACTTCGCAAGCCCCTGTGGCCGCATCATGCGAAAGTGCGGGGCTATTCTACATGATGCAGGACTTTGTTGGTGATCGGATCGATTGCCTCACGCAACTCCTCATCATCGATCAATATTCTCAGCGCCGCACCATCGAGATCCTCGAACTGCCCCGATCGTGCCGCCCAGAAGAACGCGGCCAGGCCTGCGAGTCCAAGGCCCAGAGCGACGGGGAGTAGAAAGACGAGGCCCGTCACTTCGCCGCCCTGCGCAGGCGCAGCGCGTTGGCGACCACGATCAGCGACGAGCCCGACATGGCAAGAGCGGCGACGAGCGGCGTTACATAGCCCATGATCGCCAGCGGCACCGCGAGCACGTTGTATCCGATCGCCAGCACGAAATTCTGGCGGACCACCGTCATTGTCCGCTGCGCCGCGACGATCGCGGTGGGGACGGGGCCTAGTTGATCGCCGAAGAAAACGAGATCGGCGGCGAGTTGGCCGACATCGCTGGCGGTTGCGGGTGCCATGGCAACATGCGCGCGTTTGAGCGCGGGACCGTCGTTCAGCCCGTCACCAACCATCAGGACGCGCTTGCCGGCCAATGCCTGGCGTTCGATAAACGCGAACTTGTCGGCCGGGGAAAGTCCCGACGTGCCCATGATGCCGATCCGCGCCGCGAGGGCCGCCACCGGCGCGAAACGATCGCCCGAGAGCATCATCGGCACAAAGCCCAACGCCTTGAGCCGCGTCATGACCTGCGGCGCATCGGCACGCATCGTGTCGGCGAACTCGATCAGCCGGGCAGGGCGATCACCCCATTGGAAGGCGGTCGTCACCTGATCGCCATCCGCTGCAGCCCCGACCCAATCGGGCCGACCGAGCCGGGCGCGTTCGCCGCCGATCATCGCTTCAACGCCAAGGCCGGGCTGTTCGGTCATGTCCTCCGCAGATGTTGCGGTCGCATCGCCGATCGAGTCGCGCACTGCCTTTGACAGCGGATGGCGGCTCGCTTGGGCGAGCGCCAGCAGCGCGCTGCGTTCGGCGGGGTCGGTCGGCAACCCAGCGACCGGCTTCAGCCCCGCGAGCGTGATCGTGCCGGTCTTGTCGAACAACACCGTGTCGATCTCGACCAATCGCTCGAGCGCCGAGCCGTCCTTGATCAGCACCCCCGCGCGCATCAATGCGCCTGCGGCCACAACTTGCGCGATCGGCACGGCGAGGCCGAGCGCACAGGGGCAGGTGATGATCAACACCGCTACCGCGATCATCACCGATTGATGGATGCTCGCCCCCGCCAGCATCCAGCCGACGAAGCTCAGCGCGGCGAGACTATGGACCGCGGGCGCATAAAGCCGCGAGGCGCGATCGGCGATGCGAACATAACGCGATTTGCCCTGCCCCGCGCTTTCCATCAGACGCGCGATTTCGGCGATGACGGTATCCTGCCCGATGGCGGTGATCCGCACCGTCAGCGGCGCATCGAGCGCGATCGTGCCCGCCAGCACCTTGTCCCCCGGCGTCACCCGTTCGGGCACGCTCTCTCCCGTCACCAGCGCGCGATCGACATGGCCGCTACCGGACTCGACGACGCCGTCGATGCCAATCCGCTCTCCCGCTGCCACCAATACGCGCATCTTGGGCGCAAGTTCGGCGGCAAGCCGGGTCTCGGTCGTGCCATCAGGGCGGAGCACCTGAACTTCGGTCGGAAGGCGTTTCAGCAACGCCGTGACCCCATCGGAAGCGCGCGCGCGCATCATGCTGTCGAGGAACCGCCCGGCGAGCAGGAAGAACAGCAACATGATCGCACCGTCGAAATAGGCGTGTGCGCCGCCGGTCGCGGTTTCGTAAAGGCTCATCGCAGTGGTGAGGATCACGCCGATCGAGATCGGCACGTCCATATTGGTATGGCCATGGCGCAGCACGCGCCAGGCGCTGACAAAAAAGGGCCGACCGGCATAGGCGATCGCCGGCACCGCGATCAGCGCGGACAGCCAGTGGAACATCTGGCGGGTTGCGCCTTCGGCACCCGACCAGATCGATACCGACAGCAGCATCACGTTCATTGCGGCAAAGCCCGCGACCGCGAGTGCCTTCATGAGTGCGCGGCTTTCGTTATGCACGCCGCGCGCTTCGCGTTCCTGCATCATATGGGTGGGAAAGCCGAGCCGCTCGATCACATCGGCAATCGCAGCAGTGGTGACGTCGCTGCCGTGGCGGACGACCACCAGATGCGCGCCGAAATTGACACGCGCGGTCGCGACCCCGCTCATTTTCCCAAGCGCGCCCTCGATCCGCGCAATGCAGCCCGCGCAGTGCATCCCCTCGACGGCAAAGCGTGTCTCGGTCATCGCTGCGGCGATCGGTACGCTCGTCAGGGCGTTCATGCCCGTACATCCTCTTCAAACCGGGCAGTGCGGCCATCGGCACGCAGCACGATCCGCAACTGCCAGCGACCGCTGGGCAGCGGCACATCCGCCGCAAAGCCGGTCGACGTGGCGTGCATTGCGATCGTCTGGTCAGGCAAGCGGCCAAGCGGATGGCGAGCGGTAACCGTCATTTGTCCGCCAATCAGTGCGCCTTGCGCATCGGTCGCGGCGATCTGCAACCGCCCCGTGGCATCGATGCCGGGCACCACGCGCCAGCCAAGCTTGTCCTGCGCGCGGGCCTCCGCCAGCCAGCCGTTGAAGCGCTGGCTCGCGACATAGCTGTTGTCGACCACCACCCCGCCGAATGTGCCGACGGCAAAGCGCGCCATGGTGAAATTTACCGCGATGATCACGCCGAAGAACGCGACCATGATCGCCAGCATATGCCAGCCGGTAAAGGGGCGGGTCATTCGTCATCCTCCTCGGTGTCGGGCTGGTCGAAGCGCGTCGCGTGGGTGGCCGTGCCACCTTCGGCATCGAGCGCGCGGACGGTGAAGGCGATATCGGCATGTTCCGGACCCCGCGCGGGTGCTGCCAGGAACACTTGTACCGCCCGCACCTGATCGGCATCGACCGGCAGCCGCAGCGATGTTGTCGCGCGTTCGCGCGTACCGGATTCGTCCCACAGGGCAGCGCCTGCCAGCCCGGTCACGGTGATCTCCACCTTGCGGGGGCGCTGTTCCATGTTGCGGACCTTGATCAGGTAGCTGTTGCGGATGGTGCCGTCGGACAGTTGCACCCATTGCGGGTTGCGACTTTGCGTCACCGACAGATCGAGCCGGGTGCGGTTGCCAAGCGCGAACAGCATCGCGAGGCCAATCGCCCCCCAGACGCAGAAATACAGGATCGTGCGCGGCTTCAACAGCTGCCGCAACGCACCGATCGGTGTGCCCCCCTGCCGCGCGATCGTGGCATCAGCTTGGGTCGAATAACCGATCAGCTTCAACGGCCGATCGACCTTGGCCATGATCTCGTCACAGGCATCGATGCACAGGCCGCAGGTAATGCAGCCGATCTGCGATCCCTCGCGGATGTCGATACCGGTCGGGCAAGCGGCGACGCAGGCGTTGCAATCGATACAATCGCCGATCCGCATGTCCGGCTCTGCCGCCAGTTCGGTAAGGTCATGCGTGCGCTTCAGCCCACGGGTCCGGGGCTCACCGCGCCAGTCCTTATAAGTGACAGCGAGCGACTGCTCATCCATCATCGCCGCCTGGATGCGCGGCCAGGGGCACATATAGATGCACACTTGTTCGCGCATCAGCCCGCCAAGCGTATAAGTGGTGAAGGTGAGCACCCCAACCGTGGCATAGGCAATGAAGGGCGCGTCGCCGGTGAACAGGGTGCGCGCCAAGGTGGGCGCATCGGCGAAATAGAAAATCCAGGCGCCGCCCGTCGCCATGGCGATCAGCAGCCAGGCAGCATGCTTTGACACGCGCTTGGCGATCTTGGTTGGCCCCCATGGGGCCTTGAGCAGCCGGAACTGGGCGTTACGATCACCGTCGATCAGCCGCTCGACATGCACGAACAAATCGGTCCACACGGTTTGCGGGCAGGCATAGCCGCACCAGGCGCGTCCCACGGCAGAGGTGACGAGGAACAACCCGATCCCCGCCATGATCAGCATGCCCGCGACATAATAGAATTCGTGCGGCCAGATCTCGATCGAGAACAGGTAGAAGCGGCGATTGGCGATATCGACCAGCGCCGCCTGATGCGGGGCATAGGGGCCGCGATCCCAGCGGATCCACGGCGTGACATAATAGATCAGCAGCGTCACCGCCATGATCGCCCATTTCAGCCGCCGGAACGATCCATGTACGGCTTTGGGGAAAATCTGGCGGCGCGCCTCGAAAAACGGCTCCTGATGGATCAGGTCATTGGGGTGGGACATTGGCTGCTGTCTGCTGGAGAACGGGCGCGGGTGGGGCGGGCGCCTTTTCGCCGCCGCCCAGCGAATGGACATAAGTGGCGAGCATCTTGATCGTCACCGGATCGAGCCGGGTGTTCCACGCCGGCATGATGCCATAGCGGGCATTGACGATGGTGGTGGTCAGCGCCTCGCGGTCGCCGCCGTACAACCAAATGCCGTCGGTCAGGTTTGGCGCGCCGAATTCTCGCCCGCCCTTGCCATTATCGCCATGACAGGCCGCGCAATTGACCGCGAACAGCGCCTGGCCGCGGCCTGCCGCGTCGTTCATCGGCTCCTGCCGCGAAAGGGTGCGCACATAGGAAACGACATCGTCGATCTGCGGTGTGGTGAGGATACCGTCCTTCCCAAAGGCGGGCATTTGCGACATCCGCGTCGCATCGTCGCCGGGATGGCGGATACCATGGATCAGCGTCTGTTCGATCGCCGCGAGGTCGCCGCCCCAGATCCAGTCATCGTCGTTCAGGTTGGGATAGCCCTTGCTGCCCGCCGCCCCCGCGCCGTGGCATTGGACGCAGTTGACCTTGAACGCAGCGCGCCCCCCTTCTTCGGCGGCGTGCAGCAACGTCGGTTTGGAAGCGATCTGGTCGATCGGGGTCGCCGCAATCGCCGCAAGCACCGGCCCTTTGCGCTTCAGATCGGCGCGCTGGTCATCGGCAAGCTCGCCCAGGCTTGACCAGCCAAGCACGCCCTTGGTCGCGCGATCCGCGAGCGGAATGGCAGGGTAAAGCACGACATAGATGATCGCGAACACGATCGTACCGTACAGAATGTACAGCCACCAGCGCGGCATGGGCGTGTCGAGTTCCTCGATCCCGTCCCATTCATGGCCGACGAAGTCGGTGCCGGTGGCGGCATCAACGCGTTTGCGATCATCAGCCATTGGCCTGCTCCCCATCTTGCAGATCGTCTTCCAGGATCATCGTGGCAGCGCGGGCATGCGCGGCGCGGGCGTGGGGCAGGAAGGTCCAGCCGACAAAGGTCAGGAACATCACCGTCATCGCGACCAGCCCCCAGCTGTCAGCGAAATGGCGAAGCGCATCATAGCTCATTTGCGCTGCTCCTGCGCCTGGGCCGCCTTGAAATCGACCATCGTGCCAAGTCCCTGAAGATAGGCGATCAGCGCGTCCATTTCGGTGATGCGGGCAGGATCGCCGTCATAATCGCGCGCTTGCGCCTTGGGGTAGCGTTTTAGCAGCGCGGCGGTGTCACCCGTGCCGGTTGCCTGGGCGGTGAAATCGGCGGTCGCCTGCGCGATATGCTCCGCCGAATAGGGCACGCCGACGCGGCTGAGCGCGGTCAGATGCGCGCCGATCGTCTTTCCGTCGAGCTCACGATCCGCCAGGAAGCCATAGGGGGGCATGATCGATTCAGGCACCACCGAGTGCGGATCGCGCAGATGCTGATTGTGCCATTCGTCCGAGTAGCGACCGCCGACCCGCGTCAGATCAGGCCCGGTGCGCTTCGACCCCCATTGGAACGGGTGATCATACATGCTTTCTGCCGCCAGGCTGTAATGGCCATAGCGTTCGACCTCGTCACGGAATGGACGGATCATTTGGCTGTGGCAGCCATAACATCCCTCGCGGATGTAAATGTCGCGACCCGCCAGTTCGAGCGGGGTGTAGGGACGCACGCCCTCCACCTTGGTAACGGTCGACTGGATCCAGAACAGCGGCGCGATTTCGACGATGCCGCCGATCGCAACAGTGACCAGCGCGAGCAGGCCGAGCAGGGTTACGTTGCGCTCGATCACCTTGTGGCGGTGGAGGAGGTTGGTGGCCATGATCTGATCCTCCTTAGGCTGCGGGAAGGGTGGTGGTTTTCGCGGTGACCGGATGGTCGCGGCTTGGATCGAACGGGGTTTCGGTCATCGGCGCTTCGGTGCGCAGCTTGCCTGCGATCGTCATCCAGATGTTGATGACCATGATCGCCGCCCCTGCCAGATAAAGCAGGCCCCCGGCCGACCGGATCAGGTAATAGGGGTGAAGTGCGGCGACGACTTCGGCGAAGGAATAGACGAGGAACCCGTCCGACCCATATTCGCGCCACAACAGCCCCTGGGTAATGCCCGATACCCACATCGACGAGGCATAGAGAACGATGCCGAGCGTCGCGCACCAGAAGTGCCAGTTCACCATGCGGAGCGAATAGAGCCGGGTCCGCCCCCATAGCCGCGGCGCGAGATAGTAAAGCGCGGCAAAGGTGATCATCCCGTTCCACCCGAGCGCCCCGGAATGGACATGGCCAATCGTCCAGTCGGTATAATGCGAGAGCGAATTGACGCTCTTGATCGACATCATCGGCCCTTCGAAGGTGCTCATCCCGTAAAAGGCGAGGCTGGCGACCATCATGCGGATGATGGGATCGGTCCGGATTTTGTCCCACGCGCCGTTGAGCGTCATCAGCCCGTTGATCATGCCGCCCCAGCTGGGCATCCACAGCATGATCGAAAACACCATCCCCAGCGTCTGCGCCCAATCGGGAAGTGCTGTGTAATGAAGATGGTGCGGACCCGCCCAGATATAGAGGAAGATCAGCGACCAGAAATGGATGATCGATAGCCGGTAGCTGTACACCGGCCGTTCGGCCTGTTTGGGCACGAAATAGTACATCATGCCGAGGAACCCGGCGGTCAGGAAGAAACCGACCGCGTTATGGCCATACCACCACTGGGTGAGCGCATCCTGCACACCCGAAAACGCTGAATAGGATTTGGACCCGAGGAAAGACACCGGCACGGCCAGATTGTTGACGAGGTGCAGCATCGCAACCGTGATGATGAACGCCAGGAAGAACCAGTTGGCGACGTAGATATGCGGTTCCGACCGTTTGAGGATCGTGCCGACGAACACCACCAGATAGCTGACCCAGACGATCGTCAGCCAGATATCAACATACCATTCGGGCTCAGCATATTCGCGGCCTGCGGTGACGCCCATCAGGTAGCCGGTCGCGGCCAGCACGATAAACAGCTGGTATCCCCAGAACACGAAACGGGCGAGCGCGGGTGAAAAAAGTCGCGCCCGGCACGTGCGCTGGACGATGTAAAAGCTCGACATGATCAGCGCATTGCCGCCGAACGCGAAAATCACCGCCGAGGTGTGCAAGGGGCGCAGTCGACCGAAAGTGGTGAACTCGGTCGGGAAGTTGAGCAGCGGATAGGTGAGCTGCAAGGCGATGAAGAGCCCCGCCGAAAAGCCGACCACACCCCAGAAGACGGTCGCAATCACACCCCAGCGGATTACTTCGTCATAATAGCGGCTGGTGTCGTTCCCGCGGGGTGCGCTGTTGCCAGCCTGCCGCATCGTGACGATCGCAGCGAGCAATGCCGCTAGCGCTGCAATTGCCATGTGTACCGAAAAGCCGCGATCTGCGCCCAGCAACCCGCATACCGCTGCGGCAAGCGCGAGCACCATCCAGACGCCTGAGCGTGCAACTGTCATCATCATTAGCGGTCCCTTCCCATCGGACGGGGCCGCTATGCGACGGCGACGTGCGCAAACCTTTGATCTTGGTCAAATCGACGTCGCAACCGGGTGGGTGCTGTCAGAGGGGGCTGTCAAACCAAAGTGGCAGTCAGCGACGGGTGCTGACAGCGGACGCGAATGAGCCGCAAATCCGGCGCCAAACGTCCCTCGCCTTGCCTCTGTTTCAACTCGTCGCCTGACGTGATCCGGCGGAACGAGCAAAGCTGCCCGTCGGGTTTCGGGAAAGTGGCCGGGACGACTGACCGGCGATAACTGGGTCGGGAACTGACGACCGCACGGATTGACCGCACCTGAGACATTTCGGTCAGGCGGCTTTTGCGAAGAGAGCGGTGGAGAGCTGCCGGTTTGCATTCCCGATAAGGGGACAGTAGTCGCCTCAAGTCCTCCTTCGATTGCTAAGTTTTAATTTCCCGAAACCAATTACTTCCGAGCAATGGCCGTTCGGCTTGCCCATGTCGAAGCAGACGGCGATATCGATTTGTTCACTAGCAACGAACGTTAGCGCATACTCTTGGCGCGCCCAAACTCGGCGGCGATAGCGTTGCACCCTGCCCGGTTATGGATTGCCATTGAGCCGGAAACGGCGCATTTTGCGGGCGCGTAGGATCATCCAGCATTGACCTGGATTGACCGAGGGAGAGACTGATCATGGCGACCGCTTTCAAGCAGATTGAGGACGAGGCAATCGAAGCCGCCCGCTCGATCGCTTATTCGATGCCGATCGAAGATATCGACATGACCGACTCCTCGCGCTTTGTCGACAATACGCATTGGGCGTTTTTTGAGCGGCTGCGCAAGGAGGCCCCGGTCCATTATTGCGCCAATGGCCGGTTCGGTCCGTTCTGGTCGGTGACACGCTACAAAGACATTATGGCGGTCGATACCAACCACGCCGTCTTCTCCTCGGAAGCGCATCTCGGCGGGATCACGGCAAAGGACCAGGATGATGATTTCATCCTGCCGATGTTCATCGCGATGGATCAGCCCAAGCATGATGTGCAGCGCAAAGCAGTGTCGCCGATCGTCGCGCCCGCCAATCTGGCGATACTCGAAGTGCTGATCCGCGAACGCGCGCAAAAGATTTTCGATAATTTGCCGATTAACGAACCGTTTGACTGGGTCGACCGCGTCTCGATCGAACTGACGACGCAAATGCTTGCGACATTGTTCGACTTTCCCTGGGAGGAACGGCGAAAGCTGACCTATTGGTCCGATGTCACGACCACTGACGTCACCTCGCCCGATGCCAAGATGACCCGCGACGAACAGCGTGCGATCCTGATCGAATGCCTCACCTATTTCACCGGTCTGTGGAATGCGCGCGTCAATGCGCCGCCAGCGGGCGATCTGATCTCGATGATGGCGCACAACCCGTCGATGCGCGACATGCAGCCGATGGAATATCTCGGCAATCTGTTACTGTTGATCGTGGGCGGCAATGACACGACGCGCAACTCGATCACCGGCGGGCTGTTGTTCCTCAATGAGAATCCGGGCGAGTATCAAAAGCTGCGCGACAACCCTGCGCTGATCGAATCGATGGTCCCGGAGATCGTTCGCTATCAGACGCCGCTCGCGCATATGCGCCGCACCGCCCTGCAGGACACGATCCTGGGCGGACAGCATATCAAGAAGGGCGACCGCGTCGTCATGTGGTACGTTTCGGGCAATCGCGACGAAACCGAGATTGAAAATGCCGATGCGTTCATCATCGATCGCGCCCGCCCGCGCCAGCATCTGTCGTTCGGCTTCGGCATTCATCGCTGCGTTGGCAATCGTCTGGCCGAAATGCAGCTGAAGATCGTCTGGGAAGAAATCATGAAGCGCTGGCCACTGATCGAGGTGGTTGAGCCGCCGGTCAGGGTGCCGTCGGCCTTTGTCAAAGGCTATGAACGCATGATGGTGCGCATTCCGGGCTGATCCGCGCCCTTATCGCCGATCTGCCATATCACTGAACATCCGGGGGATTTCATGCCGCGCGTCACTTTCGTTGAACCCAATGGTACCGAACATCAGGTGGAGATTGCCAACGGCTATTCGGTGATGGAGGGCGCGCTCAATAACAGCATTCGCGGGATTGATGGCGATTGTGGTGGCAATTGCGCATGCGGCACCTGCCACGTTTATGTCCCGGACGAATGGCGCGAGCGGACCGGGACGCAGAGCGAAATGGAGCATGACATGCTGGAATTCGCCGAAGGCGTGCGCGCGGATAGTCGGCTCTGCTGCCAGATTGAAATGTCCGACGCGCTGGATGGTCTTGTTGTGCACATCGCGGATTCACAGCACTGATCGGGTCATCGGGTGCTTTCGAATCGATCCGGCAGTCAGTGACTGCTTTTGATGGCGGGTGAGAAGCGCCACCACCCGGACTTCTGGCAATGCCGATAGCGAGCAATCGGTGCAGTCAACGACAGCCTTCGTCCAGCAGCTAAACTCTCTCAGATTGCGTAAGCTCAAGCGAGGCGCAACTAATGTCGTCGCCCACCAGCCAATGCTTGCGGCAAAAGCGGTAAGGAAAGTGCCTCAGCACAGGTCGATAACGGTGATCGTCGTTGACCAGTCGCGCAGCGTTGCCCGTTGGTTAGATCATGTGTGGCATAGGCGATCAGGCCGAGAACCGCACCGCGCGTCAACGCAGTCGTCAGCTTCCGCCAGATCGAATCGAGCGCCAGCATGGCCAGCGCGGCCGACAAATAGGTGATGTTTGTCTGTAAAACATATATGGCGCGTCCTACGCTGGCTACTAGCCGAAAGCGGTAGCACTTATGCCATGCGGCCATTCGGTAACGACACCGTAAGTCAATGATATATATAGTGTATTCTACGTTTTTATCCCGCAGTGTTCGATTGGTACCAAGTGTACCAGTTCCAAGCGCAAAATGTAGAATCACTGCCAAGGCACCCCGAAAATGCCTGCCTATCGAGCCAAGAACCTCAGTTTTGCGTGGGTCGCTCGTGTTGACATCGCAGGGGTCGCAAGTTCAATCCTTGTCACGCCGACCACCGAAAACCCTGTAACCTGAATAGGTTGCGAGGCTTTTTCCTGGGTTTTGCAAATGGTTTGGATCGGTAGGATGTACCCAGGGGGTCGCCAATGGGGGGCGTTTCCATTCAGCAAAGCGGCATGGACTATCACGCGGCCATACGATCAGAGCCCGTCATAATCTATGGCCGAAGCCGCGGCGCCAGACATGACGAAGCCAATCGGCCGGCTGCTTTCCTCTTCCAAATGGGCAATCAAACTGGCCGTTCGGGCGAGGAGGGAAATACCCTTTAATGCGCCGACCGGAAAGCCCACGTCGAGCATGACGGCAGGAATCGCGCCATTGACGTTTATCGGCAGCGGGCGGCCTAGTACCTCGGGTAAGGCATCGCGGATGGCGTAGAGCATCTCGATATGGCTGCCGACGATGCCATGCTTTTCGGCCAGGTCGAGCAATAGAAGCGCGCGTGGATCGCCTGCCGAATGCTGCGGATGGCCAAAACCCGGAATGGCGCGCTTGTCCGTGCGCAAGGCGCGAACGCCATCACGGGCGATGGCCGAAGCCGGTGAACCATCGGCTGTCTGCTTGACCAAATCCGCATAGAATCGGCCTGCGACCTCAGCACTACCGAGCACCACCGACCCACAGCCGAGCAGGCCAGCGGCAACCGCTCCGTGAAACGCTTCGGGGGCTGCCGCATAGGTCATTCGGGCGGCGACGACGCTTGGCACCAGGCCATGTTCAGCAATGGCGGCCAACACCGCATTGGCAAAAAAACGTTGTGTATCAGTAGGCGCGGTGCCCGTCACAAGCAGCCAGAAATAGCTCGTGAAGTCCATTTGCCCGATTACGTCGCCGCACAAATCATGGCCGCGCACAGTGATGCTGGCGGCATCAGACGTGCAGATCGCCGTGTACGGAGCATCTTGTTTACCGATCCGCATCGCGTCATCCTTCGCCGCTCGAGCCCGCCTCACTGACGCGCCAGCCTGATTTTATTCGATTTACGAAGTTGATTTCGTATATCGAAGTTTCTATGCAGATGGCAGGGAGTAGTCAACATGGCCAAGCCGCTCGCCAATGTCACCGTCGTGGAAATGGGGACGTTCATCACTGGGCCCGCGGCGGGCATGCTCCTCGCCGATCTCGGCGCTGATGTGATCAAGGTAGAGCGGCCCGATGGTGGCGATCCGTTCCGTGCCTTTAATGGCGGTTTGTACAGCCCGCACTTCCAAACCTATAATCGTAATAAGCGCTCGATCACGCTGGATACGCGCGGTGGAGAGGATCTCGCGGCTTTTGACCGGATGATCGCTGACGCCGATGTGTTCATCCAGAATTTCCGCCCAGGCGTGTCTGGCAAGCTCAATATCGATCCCGATCGGCTCCGCGCGATCAACCCCCGGCTGATCTATTTGTCGATCTCTGGTTTCGGTGCGACGGGGCCCGATCGAGACCGCCCCGCTTTTGATACGGTCGCGCAGGCGGCAAGTGGTTTCTTGCGGCTGCTCGTCAACCCTGCAAATCCCCGCGTCGTGGGGCCTGCCCTGGCTGACGCGATTACCGGATTTTACGGTGCCTATGGGGTGCTGGCGGCGCTGCACGAACGCGCGTCGACCGGCAAAGGGCGCCTCGTCGAAGTATCGATGTTCGAAGCGATGGCGCATTTCAATCTGGACGATTTCACCCATTATTTTTCCGAGGGCGAGGTGATGGGGCCGTATAGCCGCCCCAACGTGTCCCAATCCTATGTCTTTCAGTGTCGCGATGCGTCCTGGATTGCGCTCCATATGTCGTCGCCGCCCAAATTCTGGGAGAATCTGGCGATCGCCGTCGGCCATCCCGACATGTTGGCGCGGCCGGAATTCTCCAGCCGATCAGCGCGCATCGCCAATTACGAAGCAGTCGCCGCATTTCTCGCGCCGATTTTCGCCAGGCGAGATCGGGCCGATTGGTGTGCCACGCTCGAAGGGCTCGAAGTGCCGCATTCGCCCGTCTATTCGGCGCCGGAAGTGATCGATACCGATCAGGCGCAGCATTTGCAGCTATGTGTGGAAGATCCGCACGGGCCGCATGGCACATTCCGTACGATCCGCTCACCGCTCAGCTTTGATGGCGAACGGATGCTCGAGGTGACAGCCCCGCCAGTATTGGGCCAGCATAATGCAGACATTGCTGCCGTCGGCACCGCCGCTGCTGCAGAATAGCACCCCGACTCAGGCGCCGATGCTGGCGCCTGCATCGGCTTGCCCTGAGTCATCGGGGCCTCTAACGCGGGGCATGCCTGCTGATAAGACGCCCAAGGATAGCGAATATCTGTCGACGCTTGAGCGCGGTCTTCGGGTTCTGCGCGCGTTTGATGCGACGCATCCGGAAATGCAGTTGAGCGAAGTCGCGATCATCACCGGGCTCAGCCCGGCTGTTGCCCGGCGCTGCCTCAACACGCTGGTACAGCTTGGCTATGTGGCGCAATATGGACGCAAATTCCTGTTGCGGCCTGAGGTGCTGTCCTTCGGCACCAGCTATCTCTCGTCGATGAATATCGATCAGATCATCCTGCCGCCGTTGCAACAGCTTCGCGATTCGACGGGGGACAGTTCGTCGATGGCGGTGCTTTCAGGCGATGACATTTTGTATGTCGCGCATGTCTCCAC
Source organism: Sphingomonas sp. 32-62-10 (assembly GCA_002280555.1). Classification (GTDB taxonomy): domain Bacteria; phylum Pseudomonadota; class Alphaproteobacteria; order Sphingomonadales; family Sphingomonadaceae; genus Sphingomonas. Next base: position 39,344 of record NCEE01000019.1, on the reverse strand, counting down.
CAACCGGCGCATCCGGTTGGGCGCCAGTGTCGGCACACGTTTCCCGCTCCATGCGACATCGATGGGAAAGGTGCTGCTTGGCTTTCAGGACGCCGCCGTGATTGACGCGTATCTCAATCGGGCAACGATGGCGCGGTTCACCGAGCGCACGGTGACGACGCGCAATGAGCTGTCAGCACGCCTCGAGACGGCCCGGTCGACCGGTTATGATTCGGCTTTGGATGAGCTTGACTATGGCCTGGTGTCGGTTGCGGTCCCGGTGTTCGATGGCAGTCGACGCATCGTCGCGGCGATCAATTGTTCGACGTCAACGACGCGGATCTCGCAGGATGAATTGGTGCGAACGCGACTGCCGCTGCTCCGGGACGCCGCAACCGAGATTGGTAACGCGCTGCAACGTTGGCCGGCATTGGTGCACTCGTTGAACCCCGCTTGAGCTGATAGGTCCTCAGTCCTCGCCGATCTGCCATCTACTGCCCATGTTGAAAGGCAGGCGCCGATACGGGCTTTGGGCTAAACTTCGCATATCGAACTTGACTTCGAATGCCGAAACCATCAAGTTTGATGAAGGAATCCGACGCGCCAGACTCTTGGCGCAATAAAGGGCGTGCGTCGGCAATCGGGGGAGGGTGGTTCATGAAACCGGCATTTTGGATGAAAGCTGCACTGGCGGCATCGATTTCGGCACTGGCGATTCTCGCGGCGACGCCCGCATCGGCCCAGCAGGCACCAGCGCCGGCGGCGACCGAGCAGGACGATAACGAGATTGTCGTGTCTGCCTTGCGGCGCGATACGCGTTTGCAGGATACGCCTGCTGCCATCACCGCCTTCGATGCCAAGGCAATCGAAGCCGCCGGGATCGACAAGCCCGCCGATTTCGTAGCGTTGACGTCAAACGTTCAGCTGATCGAAACGCAGAATGTCGGCAATGCCTTCATCATCATTCGCGGCATCACCCAGAACCGCAATTCCGAACCATCGGTTGCTGTCGTCGTGGACGGCGTACAGCAAGTTAACGCGGCCCAGTTCAGCCAGGAACTGTTCGATATCGAGCAGATCGAAGTGCTCAAAGGACCCCAGGGTGGCCTTTACGGACGCAACGCGATCGGCGGCGCGATCGTCATCACCACCAAGGATCCGACCGACGAACTCGAAGGCCGCATCATGGGTGGCATCGACAATGGCTTTGGCTACACCATCCGTGCCGGTCTCAGCGGCCCGATCAGCGATACACTCAAGTTCCGCGTTTCGGGATCATGGCGCGACAGCAACGGCTACATCCCCAACACGTTCCTTGGCGAAGATGCCGATCCGATCAAGGATTTCTCGATCCGCGGTAAGTTGCTTTGGCAGCCAACCGATAATCTGAGCGTCGATCTGCGTGGCTTCATTTCCAAGCTGAAGACCCAGGCATTTTATTACAACATCGTCAACGACGTGAACGACGTCAGCCTGCCGGTGCGGGTCAACAATGCCGGGCAGGATGACCGTGATATCTACAATGTGTCCGCGAAGATCGATTATGAGGCCGACTGGGGCCATATCCGCTCGGTGACCTCCTATGACCGGATCAGCGAAATCCTGACCGGTGACGCGTTCAACTTCCTGCCGATCCCCGAGTCGCTGTTTTTCAGCTTCCTTGGGTTCGACCTCAACCAGAGCCAGTATCTGGATGTCCGCGCGATCAGCGAGGATTTGCGCATTTCGTCGCGTGATGATCAGAAATTCACCTGGTCGATCGGTACCTACCTGATTCAGACCGATCGGTTTATTTCCACCGGCAATCTGGTCGATACCGGCGCAGGCGTGTTTCCCGTTTTCAAAACGCCAAGCACCAATCCGCTCAACCCGCAGGCGACGTTCCTGGCCGATAGCCAGGATAACTTCGCCTGGGCGGTTTATGGCGGGCTCGGCTACGAATTTTCCGACGCGCTGCGGATCGATGCGTCGCTGCGTTACGATCGTGACAATCGAAGCAACACGACGCTGACGCCAACGGCATTCATCCCCGTAGTTACCGGCTTTCCCGCCGGCCGCACCGGGGAAGTGCGCGATCGCTCATTCTCGTCGACCCAGCCCAAGGTGACCGTGACGTGGAAGCCGGTGAACAATCTGACGATCTATGGCGGTTATAGCCGCGGGTTCCGCTCGGGTGGTTTCAATCAGACCGGGGTCGGCGCAGTGGCGGCCGGCACTGGCGTTGTCGGCGTCAACGATATCTACCAGGCAGAAATCGCCGATACGGTGGAGCTCGGTTTCAAGAGCTCGCTGTTCGATAATCTGATGACCTTCAATGGTAGCGCCTACACCACGAGTTCGCGCAACGGCTATTTCTTCGTGTTCCTGGCCGCCAACTCGACCCAGAATTTGGGCAACGTCCCGAAGGTGCGGCTGAAGGGGTTCGAACTGGAAAGCGCGATTCATCCGGCGCGCGGCCTCGATTTCAACGTGGCGCTCGGGGTGACGTATTCGGATATCAAGAGCTTCCCCGATCCCTCGGTAATCGGCAACGAAGCGCCGTTCATCTCGCGCTATACCTTGAACGTCGGCGGCCAGTATGAGAGCCGGATCAACGGCACTGATTTGAAGGCGCGTGCCCGGATCGATTATCGCCGCATCGGTCGCACTTGGTTCGATGTTACCAACTCGACCTCGCGCAATCCGGTCGATCTGGTCGATATGCGCGTTGCGCTGGACGGTGGCCGCTGGACGCTGTCGGCTTTCGCCGACAACGTTTTCGACAAAAAGTATAACGCAGAATTCTCGCCCGGCGGGTTCGTGTTCAAGGCCCGGCCGCGCATCTACGGGCTGGAAGGCACCGTAAAATTCTGACGCTGATCTGACAAAAGGACCGTTCCCTTGGCCCGCATCCTGATCCTTTATTACTCCTCCTACGGCCATGTCGAAACCATGGCCCAGGCGGTGGCGGCCGGTGTTGAGTCGGTCGCAGGATGCACGGCCGTGCTCAAGCGCGTGCCCGAAATCATGCCGGAAGCGCAGGCCCGCGCTGCCGGCATGAAACTCGAACAGGCAGCACCTGTCGCGACGCCAGACGAGCTTGGCGATTATGACGCGATCATTTTCGGCACGCCGACCCGCTTCGGCAATATGGCGGCCCAGATGCGCAACTTCCTCGACCAGACCGGCGGGTTGTGGGCGCGCGGCGCGCTGGTCGGCAAGGTCGGCAGCGTGTTTGCCAGCACTGCTAGCCAGCACGGCGGCCAGGAGACGACGATTACGTCTTTCCACACCACGTTGCTGCACCACGGCATGATCGTGGTGGGTCTGCCGTATAGTTTTGCTGGCAACACGATCATGACTGAGATCAGCGGTGGCACGCCCTATGGTGCAACGACGATCGCTGGCGGGGATGGCAGCCGCAGCCCAAGCGAGAACGAACTTGCCGGCGCACGTTTCCAGGGCGACCATGTTGCCCGCATTGCCCTCAAGCTACGCGCTTGATGCGCATCATGAACTGACCAGCCAGGAGCAGCCCCGATGACCGCATCCCTTCCCAGCCGCCTGCACCACACCGCATATGTCTCGAAAGATCTCGAGGCGACCCGCCATTTCTATGAAGATGTGTTGGGTTTTCCGCTCGTTGCCACCTGGTGCGAGCAGGAGGAACTGTTCGGCAAGGAACGCACCTATTGCCATTGTTTCTTCGGGATGAGTGACGGCAGCGCATTGGCGTTCTTCTCGTTCGCGCATGCCGATGATCAGGCCGAGTTCGGCCCCGAACTGCCCTCCAGCCCATTCCGCCATATCGCTCTGAACGTCGATGCTGCCGCCCAGGCCGAAATCGAACGCCGCATCGCCGCCGCCGGGATAGAGCCGCCGGCGACTTATGTTCTGGAGCATGGTTATTGCCGGTCGGTCTATGTGGTCGATCCCGACGGCATGATTGTCGAATTCACGCATGATGCGCCCGGCTCCGATCAGATCAACGCAGCGCGGCTGAAAGACGCGCATGCCGAACTGAAGCGCTGGCTCGCCGGGGATCATCGCCCCAATAATGACGTTCGACATTTTCTCGAACCTGCACACTGATGCAGCGTCATCGAGGTGACGGTACGAGCAGCAGCGGCGATTGTTGAGCCAATGGTGGCGCAGCCAGCGGCACTGATGACCGCTGATCACGATGTCGGCGACGGCACTATCCACGTTGCGGTTGCGGGTGGGGAAACCACGATCGTGTTGCTGCACGGCTGGACGCTCGATCACCGCAGCTGGACGCCACAATTGCCCTTAGCCGCCAAGGCACGGCTGGTGATGGTCGATCGGCGTGGCTTTGGCCGGTCGACTGCGCCTGCTCACCTTGCCAGCGAATGGCAGGACATCGATCGGATTGCCGGCACCGATCGGTTCGTGCTCGTGGGCATGTCGCAGGGAGCCAGTGTTGCGCTTGATTACGCGCGGCATCGGCCCGATCGGCTATCGGCGCTCATGCTGGCCGGGGCACCGCTGCACGGCGTGGTACCGGTCGACAATGACGAGGGGGTTATGCCGCGCGATCGCTATGCCGCATTGATGGCGGCGGGGCAGCTCAGCGTCGTAAGGGCCGATTGGGCACAGAACGCCCTGGTGCGCACAAAGGCGAGCGGATGGCCGTTGATGAACGCGATGCTGGGCGATTATGATGGCCGCGATCTGTGTGGGGTACCGTCCAGCATATCGATCACTGCCGATGATATTGCTGCGCTGCCAATGCCGGTACTCGCGGTTGCCGGGGTGCGCGATACCCGCTGGCGACGACGGGTGAGCGCCTTTATCGGCCAAACCGCGCCGCACGGTCGCACCGTCAGCATCGATGATGCCGGCCATCTCTGCAACATCGATAATCCAGCCCAGTTCAATGCCTTGCTCGCCGATCTGATCGGCAATCCCGCTGTAACACCGCTTCAATAAGGGACTGTCTTCATGCTATTTCCAACCTCGCTCGTCGGATCGTATACGCAGCCCGATTGGCTGATCGACAAGGTCAAACTGGCGGGACGCTTCCCGCCGCGTGTGCGCGCGACCGAATTGTGGCGCGTCGACCCCGAATGGCGTGAACAGGCATTTGATGACGCGACGATCCTGGCGATCCGCGATCAGGAGCGTGCCGGGCTCGACATCATCACCGACGGTGAGATGCGGCGCGAAAGCTATTCGAACCGGTTCGCTACCGCCCTCGACGGGGTCGATCTCGACAATCCCGGCGTCGCGCTCGATCGTAGCGGAGAGCCCAATCCGGTGCCGCGCATCACCGGCAAGATCAGTCGCCGCCACGCGGTCGAGACGCGCGATGTCGAATTCCTGCGTGCCAATACCGACCGGATGATCAAGATCACCGTGCCTGGCCCCTTCACGATGGCGCAGCAGGCGCAGAATGATTTCTATGCCGACGAAGCCGAAATGGCGCACGACTATGCCGTCGCGGTGAATGCCGAGATCAAGGATCTGTTCGCAGCTGGGGCAGACATCGTCCAGATCGACGAACCCTATATGCAGGCCCGCCCCGCCAAGGCGCGCGAATATGGGCTGGCCGCGCTCAAGACCGCGCTCGACGGCGTAGAGGGGCGCACCGCGCTCCACATCTGCTTCGGCTATGCAGCCCTGATCCACGAACGGCCCGAGGGATATAATTTCCTGCCTGAGCTTGCCGACACCGATTTGTGCGACATCTCGATCGAAACCGCGCAGTCGAACCTTGATTGCAGCATCCTGGAAAAACTGACCGGCAAGACGATCATCCTCGGCGTGCTCGACTTGTCGACGCACGAGATCGAGACGCCCGAGACGGTCGCCGCGCGTATCCGCCGTGCGATCCCGCACATCCCGCCCGAGCGCCTTGTCATCGCGCCCGATTGCGGGCTCAAATACCTGCCGCGCGACGTGGCTTTCGGCAAGATGAAGGCAATGGCGCAGGGCGCCGCAATCGTCCGGGGTGAAATGGCATGAGCGCCGGGCGTTTCCTCACCACCCATGTCGGCAGCCTGCCGCGCCAGGACGATTTGATCGCGCTGATGTTCGCGCGCGAGGAAGGTCTGCCCCTTGAAGCCGCAGCGGTCGAAGCGCGGATCGAGGCAGCGGTTGATTATGTCGTGACGAAGCAGGCGGAAGCCGGGCTCGACATCATCAACGACGGCGAGCAGTCGAAGCCGAGCTATGCGACGTATATCAAGGACCGGCTCAATGGTTTTGGCGGCAGCGGTAACAGCTATGTCTTTGCCGATGTCGAGGATTTTCCCGGCGTCAAGGAACGCATTTCGGGTGACGCGGGCCGCAAGCACCGCAAGACCCCGGCCTGCAATGCGCCGATCACCGTCAAGGATATGACCGCGGTCGAAGCCGATACGAGGACGCTGAACGCCGCACTGGCGAAGCATGATGGACGCCAGGCCTTTATGAGTGCCGCCTCGCCAGGGGTAACCGCGCTGTTCTTTGCCAATGACTATTATGACAGCGACGAGGCCTATCTCTTCGCGCTCGCCGAAGGGCTGCGGCATGAATATGAAGCGATCGCGGCGGCCGGGATCACGCTGCAGATCGATTGCCCCGACTTGGCGATGGGCCGACATACCCAGTTCCGCGACCTGACGCTGTCGCAATTCCGCGACCGGATGATGCTGAATATCGAAGCGCTGAACCGAGCGACGGCCAACATCCCCGAAAAGCAGCTTCGGATGCATATGTGCTGGGGTAATTATCCGGGCCCGCACCATTGCGATGTGCCGTTCAAGGATATCATCGATCTCGTCTGGCGCGCGCGCCCGCACGCCATCCAGTTCGAAGCCGCCAATCCGCGCCATGCGCACGAATACGAGATGTTCAAGGAAATTGGCCTGCCCGAGGGCAAGGTGCTTATCCCCGGCGTCGTGGAATGCCAGTCCAATTACATTGAACATCCCGAGCTAATCGCGCAGCGGATCGGCCGCTATGCTGACCTTGTCGGGCGCGATAACGTTATGGCCGGCGTCGACTGCGGCTTTTCGGTTCATGTCGGTTCAGGTGGCGTCGATCGTGACATCGTCTGGGCCAAAATGGCCGTGCTGGCGGAGGGAGCAGCAATAGCGAGCGCCCGATATTGGTGATATTTTCACAATGCAGAGGGCTTTGGCATAGACGGCCGATCGATTGCGATTGCATGAGATCGCGGCATTATTCGCCGAGCGGGCGGATTAACGGCTAGTCGCGCATGCGCCGCACGGATCGAGGCGCGCACCTAGTCGCCCCAAATGTTGCCTTGGCCGGACAACTGCCAAGTCTGAGTTGCGTCAGCCCAAACGCGGCGCAACTTGGGTCGTCACCCACCAGCCAACGCTTGCGGCAAAGGCGGTAAGGAACGTGCCCCAGCACAGGTCGATAACGGTGATCGTCGTTGACCAGCCGCGCAGCGTTGCCTGGTTGGTCAGATCATAGGTGGCATAGGCGACCAGGCCGAGGACCGCACCACGCGTCAACGCCGTTGACAGTTTGCCATCGGCGAGCGCTGGCATCACCGCCAGCACGGTGACGCCTGTTACGTAAATGAAGTAGAAAATCGCGGCGGGCGCCAGGTTGAACTCCTGCAGCATCAGATGCCCCAGCTTGGCGCGGTAAAGCCGGTCCGCCGTGAGATTAAGCCAGATCGAATCGAGTGCCAGCATGGCCAGCGCGGTCGACAAAAAGGCGATGAGTGGCGAGATCATAGGGCATTTCCTTTGCTGGGCATCGTCAGATAACGTGGCATCTCTTCCCCGGCGCGACTAGTCGCTGCGCAGGTTGTGCAGATCGACCGCTGAGCGATAGCGCTTCACTGCCTATCCCAAAGGGCACGGACTGACGGTCACATCTTCGCTGGGCCCCCTTGTGCATTGCAACAAAGCGTTGCAGCATAACGGCGGCGATAGAGCTAGGAGCTGTGCTGCATTAATGGCATTGAAGCGCGCGTTTGACGAGATTTGGGGGAATGGCGCCGCGCAGGCCGCGCGCCCCGAACTCGCTGCGCTTGGCAGCTGGCTCGCCGATACGACGACTGCCGACCTGCGTCGCCGCCAGCAAGCCGCCGAAGCCGCGTTTCGTCAGCTCGGCATCACCTTTGCGGTCTATGGCGACGGTGACGCGGCTGAGCGGATCATTCCGTTCGATATCGTCCCACGTGTTTTCCTGGCCGATGAATGGGCGCGACTGTCCGAAGGGCTGGTGCAGAGGGTCGAGGCGATCAATGCGTTTCTCGACGATATTTATGGCGAGCGGCGTATTCTGGCAGAAGGCGTTATCCCGCCCGATCTGATCTTCGGTAATCCGCAGTTCCGGCCCGAAATTGCGGGGATGCGGCCGCCGCACGGCGTGTGGGCGCATATCTGCGGGATTGATCTGGTCCGCACCGGCCCGAATGATTTCTATGTGCTGGAGGATAATGCCCGCACGCCATCGGGTGTTTCATACATGCTCGAAAACCGGGAGGCGATGCTGCGGCTGTGCCCCGAATTGTTCCGGTCGCTGCGGGTGGCGGCGGTCGACAGCTATCCCGATAAGCTGCTTGAGACGATGCGATCGGTAACGCCGATGAGTGCGGGCAATAATCCGGTGTGCGTGGTGCTGACGCCTGGGCATTATAATTCGGCCTATTATGAACACAGCTTCCTGGCCGATAGCATGGGCATCGAACTGGTTGAGGCGGCTGATCTTGTTGTTGATAACGACATCGTCTGGATGCGGACGATATCGGGCCGGGTGCGGGTCGATGTGATTTATCGCCGGATCGATGACGATTATCTCGATCCCCTGGTGTTCCGCCCCGATTCGATGCTGGGCGTGCCGGGGCTGATTGCGGCTTATGCGGCGGGCAATGTCGCGATCATCAACGCGCCCGGCAATGGCATTGCCGATGACAAGGCGATCTACAGCTATATGCCGGAAATCGTGCGCTTCTATTCGGGCGGCGAGGCGAAGCTGCCTAATGTCGAAACCTATCGCTGCCGCGAGCCGCAGGCGCTGAAGTACGTGCTCGATAACCTGTCCGATCTGGTGGTGAAGCTGGTCGATGGGTCGGGCGGTTACGGGATGCTGGTGGGGCCCACCGCGTCCAAGGCCGAGATCGAGGCGTTTCGTGCCGCGCTGGTCGCCGAACCACAGCGTTACATTGCGCAGCCCACGCTGGCGCTGTCGACGGTGCCGACGCTGGCCGATGATGGCCTCTCGCCACGCCATGTCGATTTCCGCCCCTTTGTGCTGACCGGGTCCAAGGGGGTGCAGGTGGTGCCCGGCGGGCTGACACGGGTGGCGCTTAAACAAGGGTCGCTCGTGGTGAATTCGAGCCAGGGCGGGGGCACAAAGGATAGTTTCGTGCTGCTCGACAATGGTGAGGCGGGCGCGGTGGCCGCGCAATCGCAGAGCCAGCAGCAGCAACAGGCGCAGAACTGATGCTCTCGCGTACCGCCGCATCGCTGTACTGGCTGGGTCGCTATGTCGAGCGCGCGGATTTTGTTGCGCGGTTGGTGGAGGCGACGGTGCGGCTCGATGCGCTGTCGGCGCGACCCGCGGGTGAGGCCGCGTGGGCGAGCGCGCTGGCGGTCTCGGAGACCGACGAGGCCTTTGCCGCCACCAAACAATCGATCACCCAGGCGCATGTCGCGCGATTCCTGACAGTCGATGCCAGCCATCCTGGATCGATCGTGCGTTGTCTCGATATGGCCCGGATGAATGCCAAGGCAGTGCGCACGGCGCTGACGCGGGATGCCTGGACGTCAATCAACCGCGCGTGGCTGGTGTTCAGCAATCGGTCTAGTCCAGGCGGTACGGTGGCAACGCTCAACCTGGTCGAGGCGGTCAAGGTAGAGACCTTGGGGTTCGAAGGCGCGGTTCACCGGATGCTCCGCAACCAGGCAAACGCGTTCATCCGGCTCGGCCAGTTGATCGAGCGAGCGGACAACACCGCGCGGCTGCTCGACGTGAAATATCACCTGCTGCTGCCCGAAGGTGAGGCGGTGGGCGGTCTGGTCGATCGCGATCAATGGACGACGATTTTGCAGACCGTGTCGGCCGTTACCGCCTATCGCTGGCTGTACAATGACGGGCTGACCCCGGCCAATGTGATCGATTTGCTGCTCAGCCGTCAGGAAATGCCGCGATCGCTGGCGGGTGCGGTGGAGGAGACGGTCGAGATCCTGAGCCTGCTCGCCAAGCGGACCGGGCTACAGGGCGAGGCGGACCGGATGGCGCGGATGCGCTATGCCCGAATGCAGAAAACCACGTCCAAGGAAGTGATTGCGAGCGGGCTGCATCAGTATCTGAAGGCGTTTAATGCCGAAAATGCGCTGTTGAGCGGCGCGATTGCGCGCCAGTTCCGGTTCGTCGCTTGAGGCGGGTAACATGAGGCTGTCGATCGATCACCGCACGCTTTACCGCTTCTCCACCCCGCAATCGCGGCTGGTGCAGATGCTGCGGATGACGCCGAGCGATACGCATGATCAGACGATCGCGGCATGGCGGATCGATATCGATTGCGACGCGCGGCTGAAGGAAGCGCGGGACGGTTTCGGCAACAAGGTCACGATGCTTTATGCAGAAGGACCGATCAGCGCGATCGAGATTTGTGTCACCGGCGAAGTGCTGACCGCGCCGAATGCCGGGGTGATCGATGGCTCCACGGAGCGTTTCCCACCCGATCTTTTTCTGCGATCGACACCGTTGACGCAGGCAGATGCGGCGATGGCCGACTTCGCCCAGGCGGCAGCCAGCGGAGGATCGCCACTTGAGCGACTTCATGCGCTCAACCGCGCTGTGTTCGATCGATTCACCTTGTGTTTGCGCCGCCCAGTGCAGGGCCGCACGGCCGCGCAGGCTTTCGCGGAGGAGCGGGCACCGGCGCGGGATCTGGCGCATATCTTCATCGCCTGCGCCCGCGCGATTGGTGCCCCGGCGCGCTATGTATCGGGCTATAGCGGCCTCGGCTGGGTAGCGTTCGATCCCGGCACAGGGCTGTGCGCGACGCAGGATTATGTGCGCGTCAGCATCGGGCTGGATGCGGCAGGGGCAGCCCCCGTCGCCGGATCCCGGCTCGGCGACGGCAATGAGGAACTCGACGTCGACATCAGCGTGGATACGATCAGCGAGGGTTGAGGAGTGTCATTTCCAAAATACCGTCACCCCGGATCCTTCGACAGGCTCAGGAGAGCCTTGATCCGGGGTCCAGCTTCTTGTCGAACGGCGCAAGGCAGCGGGACCCCGGATCAAGCCCTGGGTGACGAACGGTTGTGAGAGAAAGGTCGCAATTGGGCCGAGGGGAAAAACGCATCAAGGGCCACGAGTGCCCCCGGATTCAGGCCAACTCATCCGCCAGTGCAGGCAGGCGTTCGATCGCGATGTCCTCGTCCGCCATTACCCGCCATCCCGAAGGGCCGAGCACTTCGATCGGGCGATAGCGCGTCTTGTAAGACATCCGCTCCGATCCCTTCACCCAATAGCCGAGATAGACATAGGGCAAGCCGATTGCACGGGCGCGCAGGATGTGATCGAGGATGATAAGATTGCCCAGGCCTGGGCGGCTTTCATCGGCGGCATCGAAAAAGCTGTAGATCATCGACAAGCCATCGGCCTGCTGATCGGTAAGGCACGCGCCGATCAGCCGACCGCGGCGGCCATGCGCGGCTGGTTCACGATATTCGACGACGAAGCTGTTGACCGGGCTTTGTTCGACCATATCGGCATAATCGCCGTCATCCATGCCCGCCATGCCGCCGCCCGGGTGGCGATTGGCGAGGTAGCGGCGGAGCAACTCGAACTGCTCATCGGTTGCCCAGGGCTTGCACGCGCTGACTTCCAGATCGGCGTGGCGGCGGATCAGCTTGCGCTGGGTGGCGTTGGGTTTGAAATCATTGGCGACAACGCGCACCGACACACAGGCAGTGCATCCGGCGCAGCTGGGGCGATAAGCGACTGACTGGCTGCGGCGAAAGCCGATCCTGCCCAGCGCGTCGTTCAGCTCGACCGCATGCGGGCCGTTCAGCTCGGTGAAGACTTTGCGTTCAAGCCGATCGGGCAAATAGGGGCACGGTGCCGGGCTGGTGACGAAGAATCGCGGAAAGCGAAAAGGCGCTGACACTGCCGCTGATCCTCCCAAACTTGCCGAAAACCGGCACCCCGATGCGCCCCTTATGAATCACCACCATCGTGATGAAAAGCGGCTTTACCATGATTGAAGGTTAACGGCGGGAAAGGATGAGTCAAAGCTTCTCGCCTTGGGGCATTCCCACAGCAAGTATAGCCACTCTAGTTGATCGTGGCGGATGCGAAAGAGTCGGACGACTCGGTTCGTCGTGCGCAGGATTCGCTTCGTCAGGCGAGCTCAACCAAGCTCGCTTCATAACCCGCCAACCGGATCGCGGCGATTAGCCGGTCGAGATGCGCGCGATCACGCGTTTCGCATTCGATATCGGTGATCAGTCCCTTGGCGGGCAATGTGGTGAAGACGCGCTGGTGATAGACTTCGATGATGTTGACGCGTTCGGCATCGAACACGCGGACCAGATTGAACAGTGCGCCCGGCTGATCCTGCAGCCGCACCCTAAGCCGCGCGAGGCGACCCGACCGCGCCAGATCGCGCAGCAGCACATTGGCGAGCAGGCGCGTGTCGATATTGCCGCCGCACAGCGTGATCCCCACCGTCTTGCCCCGGAAACGCTCGGGATGCTGGAGCAACGCGGCCAGCCCCGCCGCGCCTGCACCCTCGACGACGGTCTTTTCGATCTGGAGGAGAAGGCTGACCGCCTTCTCGAGGTTCCGTTCGCTGACGAGCAGAATGTCATCGACCAGCGCCTCGACCATCGTCGCGGTGATCGCGCCGGGTTCCTTGACCGCAATGCCCTCGGCCAGCGTATCGCCCGCGCAGGGCATGTCGGTGCCGTTGATGCGGTTGTACATCGACGGGAACAGTTCTGCCTCGACGCCGATGACCTCGATATCGCGGCCGCTGGCGCGCGCCACCGTCGCCATGCCCGAAATCAGCCCGCCGCCGCCGATCGGCGTCACGATCGTGTCGATCTCGGGCACGTCTTCCAGCATCTCGATCGCGACGGTGCCCTGGCCCGCGATGATGCGCGGATCGTCGAACGGGTGGACAAAGGTGAAGCCGCGCGCCGCTTCCAGCTCGCGAGCATGGGCATAGGCGGCGTCGAACGTCTCGCCGAACAGGATCACGGTCGCGCCGTGTCCTTCGGTTTGCGTCACTTTCACGGTCGGCGTGGTGGTGGGCATCACGATCGTTGCGGGAATGCCGAGCCGGTTGGCGTGATAGGCAAGGCCCTGGGCGTGATTGCCGGCCGATGCCGCGATCACGCCGATCACCTGTGGGTTGAGCTGCATCAGCGTGTTGAGCGCACCGCGTTCTTTGTACGCTGCCGTGAACTGCAGGTTTTCGAACTTCAGATACACGGTCGCGCCGGTCAGATCGGATAGCGTCTTGCTGATCAGCGTCGGTGTGCGGACGATTGATGGGGCAATGCGGGCGTGCGCCGCGCGGATATCGTCGATCGATACGGGCAGGGGTGCTGCGGACGGGGGGAGGGGATCGGTAGCCATGGCCATGGCAACTAGACCATCTGGCGTGGCGAAGGAACACGCCTTATGCGCTGGTTCCATGGCTCATATCGCATTCATCGGCACCGGAATCATGGGCGGCCCCATGGCACGCCATCTCGCAGCGGCAGGGCACAGCCTGACCGTCTATAACCGCACCCGCGCCAAGGCAGAGGCTTGGGTGGCGGCGCATGGCGGGGCGGCAGCGGATAGCCCTGCCGCGGCGGCGGCGGGCAAGGATGCGGTCATCGCCTGTGTCGGCAACGACGATGATCTGGCGCTGGTGACGCTCGGCACCGACGGCGTGTTCGCGGCGATGCGCGATGATGCGGTGTTTATCGATCACACCACGGTTTCGGCTGATATCGCCCGGCGGCTGGCGTCTGCGCGCACACTGGTTGTCGATGCGCCGGTATCAGGCGGGCAGGCGGGGGCGGAGAATGGCAAGCTCTCGATCATGTGCGGTGGCACAGCGGCGGCGATGGCGGCGGCGGAGCCGCTGATGGCGGCCTATGCGCTCCGCATCGTCCATGTCGGCGGGCCCGGCGCCGGGCAGCAGACCAAGATGGTCAACCAGATCGCGATTGCCGGCGTGCTGCAGGGGCTGAGCGAAGCGCTGCGCTTTGCCCAGGCGAGCGAGCTTGATCTGGCGCGTGTGTTCGACGCGATTTCAGGCGGGGCCGCGCAAAGCTGGCAGATGGTCAATCGCTGGCAAACGATGAGCGAGGACAAATTCGATTTCGGCTTTGCGGTCGATTGGATGCGCAAGGACCTTGGCCTCGCGCTCGATGAAGCGCGCAAGAACGGCGCGAGCCTGCCGGTCGCGGCGATGGTCGATCAATTCTACGCCGAGGTGCAGAAAATGGGCGGTGGCCGCCAGGATACGAGCTCGCTCGTCAGGAGAATGCCGAAATGAAGAAGCTTCTGCTCGCGGCGCTGCTCGCGACAATGCCCAGTCCCGCCTTCGCCGACGGTCTGGTCGATAACGTCGATGGCGTCACGCTCGATGCCGATGGCAAGGTGTTGCGCTTCACGGGACTGCTGATCACACCTGACGGCCATGTCGCACGCTTGGTGAAGCAGGGCGAGAAGCGCCCCGACAAGCTTGATTGGCGCGCAGATATGAAGGGCAAGGTGCTGCTGCCCGGCTTTGTCGATGCGCATGGCCATGTCGTCGATCTGGGGTTTCGCGCGCTTGAGCTTGATTTGTCGGACACCAAATCGCTTGATGAGGCGAAGGCGAAGATCGCGGCCTATGTCGCGGCGAATCCGGACAAGAAATGGATTTTGGGTGGCGGCTGGAACCAGGAGAAATGGGGGCTTGGTCGTTTTCCGACTGCCGCCGATCTTGATGCCGTAGTCAGTGATCGCCCGGTCTGGCTGTCACGCGCGGACGGCCATGCGAGCTGGGCGAACAGCGCGGCGATGAAGGCGGCGGGCATCACCGCCAAGAGCATTTCGCCCGCCGGTGGTCGTATTGAGAAAACCGGGGCAGAGCCGAACGGCGTGTTCGTCGATTCAGCCCAGGAACTGGTGCTGAAGGCCGTGCCCAAGCCGCTGCCCAAGGAACGCGGCACTGCGGTGCTGAAGGCGCAGGCGATCCTGCTGAGTTATGGCATCACGGCGACAGCGGATATGGGCACCTCGCTCGATGACTGGATGGCGTATCGTCGGCTCGGCGATGCCGGATCGCTCCGGGTGCGGATCATGAGCTATGGTGCGGGGCTGGAAGACACGATCCGCATCGGCGGCATCGGCCCGACGCCTTGGCTCTATGGCGGGCGGCTGAAGCTCGCGGGGATGAAGCTTTACACCGATGGCGCGCTCGGCTCGCGCGGGGCGTGGCTGAAGGCCCCCTATGCCGATGCGCCGGGCCAGTCGGGCGCGGGGTTCCTAGCCGACGACGTACTGCGCAACCTGATGAGCCGCGCGGCGATGGATAACTATCAAATCGCGGTCCACGCGATCGGCGACAAGGCTAATGCCCAAGTCGTCGACGCGATCGCCGATCTGGCCGAAACCTATAAAGGCGATCGGCGCTGGCGGGTGGAGCATGCGCAGGTGATCGACCCCGTCGACCTCGCCAAGTTCGGCAAGAACGGGATCATCGCCTCGATGCAGCCGGTGCATGAAACCAGCGACCGCACCATGGCAGAGGCGCGATTGGGGCCAGCGCGGCTGGCGGGGGCCTATGCTTGGCAGACGATGCTCCAGCAGGGTGCGGTGCTGGCGTTCGGCACTGATTACCCGGTTGAGAGCCCCGACCCGTTCGCGGGCTGGGCGACGGGCTTCACCCGGTCCGATGCCGATGGCCAGCCGTTTGGCGGATGGCAGCCACAGGAGCGCATCAGCCGCGAACAGGCCTGGCGCGCCTATACGATGGACGCCGCCTATGCCGGCTTTGCCGAAAAGGAATTTGGGCGGCTGGGCGCCGGGCAATGGGCCGATTTCATCATCGTCGACCGCGATCCGCTGTTGGCGAGCCCCAGCGACCTGCGCGCGACCAAGGTCGAGGAAACGTGGATCGGTGGCGTACGGGCCTGGGCGCGATGAGCTTTAACGGTTGTCGGCCATTTCTGGCCATCCGCTGAAATCGTCGCCATTCCCACGGCTCGGACTGGCAGTTCTGGCAGCGGCAACCAGCACTTCGGTGGTTTCATGATGTCCATCATGGCTCCAACCGGGGGGCTTGATGAGGTATGACAGTTTGTCGCGGAGCGTGGGCGCTGTACGCACCTTGCCGATCAGCCATTGCGCCCCCGATGTCTGGATATCCCATACCGAATAGGTATCGAGTTGGTGGACAAGGCCGAAGGTCGGTTCCTCTTCCTCGGGTTGCCACGTGCCGAACAGACGATCCCAGATGATCAACACCTGCCCGTAATTCTTGTCGAGATATTTGGGTTCGGTGCCGTGGTGCACGCGGTGATTGGCTGGTGTGGCTAGGATGCCCTCAAGCACGCCCATTCGGCGCACCAGTCTTGTGTGATTAAAGATACCCCACAGGTTCGCAAAGAATTTGCACGCCAGGAACATCGCCGGGTGCACCCCCAGGAACGGCAAAACTAAATAGGCCGGAGACATTAACCCGCCAAGGTCAAGCAGCGTGCCCCGGTTGGCGACAAGCAGGTTCATTTCCCTGCTTGAATGGTGGCTTGTGTGGATCGCCCAGAAAAAGCCGACCCGGTGCGCGATGCGGTGATCGGTGTAATAAGCTAGGTCGTTGAGCAGAAATCCCAGCACCCAGCCCCACCAGACAAATGGAATGCTGAACCACCGCGCATGTTCGTACAGCATGATATAGGCCGCCATGAACAGCCCGCCGGTTAGCAGGGCCCCGCCGAGCCGATATTGGCCCAGGCATCGCGCTCGTTCCATGCCACACGGTGCTGAAACAAATAGGCGAGCCGTTCGCCGAACACCATCGCCATATAGGTGGAAAACATGATCCAGAAGCCAGAGCCGTCGGCCATTTTGCGTGCGGTGGTGGACAGAACGTCCCAAATCAGTTCCATCGCCTGTGCTCTCCCGGTGTCTTCTTGGCACCAATTGGATCGACATTATGCCCCGTTGGCCTATGATAGATCACTGACTGATTAAGTTGTCAATGAATATGCAGGATATGGAAACTGGCCTGGCGAAGCGGCCGGGCATGCGCGAACGGCAACGGCTGGAAACACGCGCGCAGATCATCGAATCCGCGATATCGCTGTTTGCGTCGCAAGGATTCGATGGCACCACTTTGCTTTCGATTTCTGTGAATTGTGGCGTTCCGGTGCCATTGATGATTTATCATTTCAAGAGCAAGGAACTGCTGTGGCGCGCTGCAGTTGACGCAGTTTATGCGCGAGTTGATGCCTATCTGGAATCCCAGCAGGCGGATATCATATCGGCGACTGGGCCCCAATTTTACCGCCGTTGCGCAAGGGCGCACGTTTCTGCTCTTGCCCGGTATCCTGAATATATGCGGATCCTGTTTCAGGAGGGAACGCACGAATCCGATCGGCTCGCTTGGTTGGTCGAAACGCACCAAAGCCGGATATCAGCGATGTTAAAGGCAATCGTCGCCCGCGCTCAGGGCGAAGGGCTAGTCCCCGCGATGGACTTGGACGATGCGAAGTTCATCTTTTCCGGTGCGTTCAGCCTCGCCATCGTCCTGGCGCCAGAATACAAAATCGCCACAGGCAAAGACAGTCGATCTGATGTTTTCATCGATCGCCATGTCGATGCCTGTCTCAGTCTGTTGCTGCCGGGTATCGACTGGAGCGCGCCTGAACATCGGTAAAATGTTCGCGGCACAGGACGAAGATTCGGTCACCCGCGCGTGGTTTAGCAAATGGAGCAAGGCGCAGCCTTACCCGTGAGTGACGAAGTTGATCTAAGCGATACTAGCCAGAGCCGCCTCATTTCCCCTCAACTTGCGTCGATCGAATGATCCCAAGTCGATTACCTGTCCCGTGCCAGCTTTGTAGGTTTTGGCTTGGGCTGAGCGGTCGCTTCGGCACCCGGTTCGGCGGCGGTGCCAATGATCTGCTGCAATTCTTCTCCAACCAGCCGCAACAGTTTTTCGACGGTTGCGTGTCCACCACGCACGGCATCATCAAGCGGGGTGTTACCCCAACGATCCTTGGGATCGATGCGTGCGCCCTGATCGATCAGGAATCGTACTGCTTCGGTGTGGCCCTCGCTTGCGGCCAGGTGCAGCCCGGTGCGACCATCATAATCGGCCGAATTGACTTCAGTGCCTTTGGCGATCAGCCGCCGCATTTCACTCACGTCGCCGCGCGCGCCCGCTGCGCACATCAAAAACGCCGGCTCGACCTCATTCATCACCTCGCTGCGACGTGGGTCGACCAGCCGGTGGTCGGCAACGACATTGGCATAGGTATGGAACGGAAACGTCTCGACCAGTCGCTTGGAGAATTCGACCCCGCGGACGGTGTTGCCGAGTGAATCAAGGCGCGGGCTGTAAAGCGCAATCCCGCACACACCCGGCACAACGATGAACATCGCGCCGGACACCCCCGATTTGGCGGGCAAGCCCACCGTGAACGCATATTCGCCTGAAAAATCATACATGCCGCAGCTGTACATGAGCGACAGGCAGTTCTTGGTAGTGGACGGAGAGAACACGCGCTTGTCCGTCATCGGGCAAATGCCGCCATTAGCAAATGTGGCCGCAACGGTTGCCATCTGTTTGACGTCGACGGTGATCGAACAACACTGGAAATAGAAATCGAGCGTCGCGATCAGATCGGTATCGGGCGGGAAGGCTTTGTTCTCCCGCATGAAATAAGCGAGCGCAAAATTGCGGTCGGCGGTGTCCTTTTCTGACAGATAGACGGAGTTATCGAACCCCGCGGATTCATTGCCCGCCAGCGATCGCCAGACGCTCATGACATAATCGAAGCGATCGGCGAGCGGGAGGCCGGGCTTGATCAACGCCGAGCACATGATCGCGCCGGCGTTGATCATCGGATTGTGCGGCAATGACGCGTTGTTGAGGGTCAGCTCATTAAAGGACCGACCCGAGGGCTCGCGCCCGACATGGCGCTGCACTTGCGCCTGGCCCAGCGTATCCATCGCAATTGCATAATTGATTGGCTTGCATGTGGATTGGACACAATAGCGTTCTTCATCATCGCCAAGCGACATTCGCTGGCCATCGACGGTGCAGACCGCAATCGAATAGAGATCCGGATTTACCCTGGCGAGCTGTGGAATATAGGTGGCGACTTCGCCCCCATCATAATCCCGAACAAAATCAAAGATTGTCGTCAGCTTGTCGCGGAACCGCTGAAAATCAGGGATGATCAGGTCGCCGCGCAACGCCCGGTGCAGCAGCGATGTCGTCGATGGGTGCAGGCTTTCGGCAAATTCGGAAAGCGTGATCGGCTCAAGATCGGCCCGCCGACGCAATGCCTTCACCGTTTCGCGAATACGCGGGTCGTCGAGTAAGATGCCGGTATGCTCGATCGCGGTTTCGAAATCCCGCCGGGTGATCGTCAGATCCTTGCTCTGCCGGATCGCGTTGAACATCGCGGTGGCGACGGGGTCATGATTATGCCCGGTGGCTGCGTTGGTCTTGGAGACCGGGGCCTGGAGGGGTGGCGGGGCCATGGTGGCGGCCAGCAGAAAATCTTCCTCGTTCATCGCATCGCTCCCGTCCGGTCAGGCGTTCATTGGCCTTTCTCTTCGGTAGCGACGCTATACAAAAGCCAGGCTGCTGCGTCACCATGATCAAGTGCATCATGAGGAACAACAAAAAAGCCCGCAGTTTCCGACTTGGAAACTGCGGGCTTTTCCCCCGTATTTAATCCTGCTTATGCGACGGCAGCTTCCTGCACTTCGTCAGGCTCGCGTAGCACATAGCCGCGACCCCAGACGGTTTCGATATAGTTGTCGCCTTCGCACGCCATGCTGAGCTTCTTACGGAGCTTGCAGATGAACACGTCGATGATCTTGAGTTCGGGCTCGTCCATGCCGCCATAAAGGTGGTTCAGGAACATTTCTTTGGTGAGCGTGGTGCCTTTGCGCAGCGAAAGCAGCTCGAGCATCGCATATTCCTTGCCGGTCAGGTGGACGCGGGCACCATCGACTTCGACGGTCTTGGCATCCAGATTGACGGCGAGCTTGCCGGTTCGGATCACCGACTGCGAATGGCCCTTGGAACGGCGCACAACCGCGTGGATGCGGGCGGTGAGTTCTTCGCGGTGGAAAGGCTTGGTGACATAATCGTCAGCGCCGAAACCGAACGAGCGGACCTTGCTGTCCATTTCGTTGATGCCGGAAAGGATCAGAACCGGCGTCTGCACCCGGGCGACGCGGAGCTTTTTCAACACGTCATAGCCGTGCATATCGGGCAGGTTCAGGTCGAGCAGGATGATATCGTAATCATACAGCTTGCCGAGATCGAGGCCTTCTTCGCCAAGATCGGTGGTATACACGTTGAAGCCCTCTGCCGAGAGCATCAATTCAATGGCTTTGGCCGTGGTGGGCTCGTCTTCGATCAGCAGTACGCGCATCTGGCAGTTCCCCTGTTGCTCGCAGCCCCGAACATCCCCAGTCGCTCGGCGCGTTCACACACATTCCATTAACCTCATCAGTGATGAAGGTAAAAGGTTAATTTCAGATTAATCGGCCTGACTCCACGAGTCGCGGAGAATCCTTTAGGTCGACACCAAGCCCAATCATTGTGCCGAATTGGTGAATTCGGCATTTGGTACATCATGCGGCCCGTCGTCGACGGGGCACAATCGACGCAGGTGCACGGTGAGATAATCGAGCAGCAGATCGACGCGCGCCGGGCGCAGGCTGCCGGGTGGGGTCATGAGGTGCAACGCAATCGGGGGCGCGTGCCAGTCGGCCAGGATCGGCGTCAGCGTGCCGGCCGCGATATCGCCGCCGACGATGAAATCGGGCAGCACCGCAATCCCCAGCCCCTGGCGGAGCGCGGGGAGGAGAGCATCGCCGCTATTCGCACGGAACGGCCCGGCCGGGCGCACCGCCACTTCGGCGCCACCTGGTCCCGCGAAACGCCATGGGCCGTGCAGGTTGGTATAGGCAAGGCAGGCATGCTCGCCGAGTTGCGCGGGGTGAGTTGGGGTGCCGTGGCGGGCAAGATAGACGGGCGCGGCCACGATATGCACGGTCACAGGCCCCAACCGTCGCGCGCGAAGCGAACTATCGGGGAGATTGGCGACACGGACCGCGATGTCAAACCCCTCGGCGACGATATCCAGCTTGGTGTCCGACAGATGGAGATCGATTTCGATGCCCGGATGCGCGGCGATAAAATCGGCAATCAACTCGGTTAGGTACAACAAGCCAAGCGTCATCGGGGCAGCCATGCGGATCAGCCCCGCCGGGGCCAGGGCTGCGTCGCGCGCAGCTTCTTCCGCTGCATTGGCTTCGCCTAGAATGCGGGCGGCGCGTTCGGCGAGCACTCGGCCATTTTCCGTCAGGCTCAACCGACGCGACGTGCGGTGGAACAGCGATTGGCCGAGGTGCGTTTCGAGCCGCGTCACCGCCTTGGAGATGGTCGACTTTGACAGGCCGATCGCGTCCGCCGCCCCACTAAACGACCGATGCTCGACGACGCTCGCAAAGATCGCCCATGCTTCAAGATCGGGAAGCCGCACATCACCCTCCACATAAATTGACCGATATCGGAAACGATGCGTTTCTATCGTTTCCATTTACGCCGCAAACGCAACCCCTATCTTGGCGTCAACTTCAAGGAGGTTCCCATGTTGACCAAGACACGTATCGACCGGCGGCCTTTCGACAGCCTTGGCCATGCCGATCATGGCTGGCTGAATGCGCGCCACCATTTTTCGTTCGCCAATTACTATGATCCTGACCGGATGGGCTGGGGCAGCATCCGCGTGTGGAATGATGACGAGATCGCCGCCAATTCGGGCTTTCCGCCGCATCCACACCGCGACATGGAGATCATCACCTATGTCCGGGCGGGTGCGATCACGCACCAGGATTCGCTGGGCAATACTGGCCGTACCGAAGCAGGTGATGTGCAGGTGATGAGCGCGGGCACTGGCGTTCGCCATTCGGAGTATAATCTGGAGCCCGAGACGACCCGGATCTTCCAGATCTGGATCGAACCGAAGCGGCTGGGTGGATCACCAAGCTGGGGAGCAAAGCCATTTCCGAAGGGCGATAGATCGGGCCAGTTCGTCACGCTCGCCAGCGGTTTCGCCGAGGATGAAGGCGCCTTGCCAATCCGTGCCGATGCCCGGTTGCTCGCTGCCACGGTGAAGGCGGGCGACACGATCAACTACACGCTGGGCGAAGGGCGGCACGGGTATCTGGTATCGGCCACCGGCCGCATCGACATCGATGGCGAAGTGATAGCCGCCCGCGATGGTGCAGCGATTCACGGCGGACAGACAGTGACGATCACGGCGATTGAAGAGTCCGAAATTGTTCTGGTTGATTCCGAGTAACGTCTTTTAATTGTTGAAATACTCCCCGTTTCCGAGCCCGTCCGTGGGCGCGGAAGGGGCGGACATCGCTTCTCTCCCCCCCGTGCGGTGTCCGCCCCGAATTTTATCGCCCCCGCGATTCACGCGATGCAATCGCTTGAAATTGGAGACTTATCGTGTCGAAGGTCCTTGTTCTGTATTACTCGTCCTATGGCCATATCGAGCAGATGGCCGATGCCGTTGCCGATGGTGCCCGCTCGGCCGGTGCGACCGTTGATGTCCGCCGCGTGCCCGAAACCGCGCCCCAGGCGGTTGTGGAAGCGGCGCATTTCAAAACAGACAGCGCCCACCCGGTGATCGGATCGGTCGAAGAACTGGCCAATTACGACGCCATTGTCATCGGCGCGCCAACGCGCTTCGGCCGGATGCCCGCCCAGATGGCGGCGTTTCTCGATCAGGCCGGCGGGCTTTGGTACCGCGGTGCCCTGAACGGCAAGGTCGGCGGTGCCTTCACATCGAGCGCGACACAACATGGCGGCCAGGAGGTGACGCTGTTTTCGATCATCACCAATTTGCTGCATTTCGGGATGACGATTGTCGGGCTCGATTATGGCTTTCAGGGCCAGATGGGTGTCGACGACGTGAAGGGCGGATCGCCTTACGGCGCGACGACGATCGCTGACGGCAATGGCAGCCGCCAGCCAAGTGCGACCGAACTGGACGGTGCCCGCTATCAGGGGCGCCGGATCGCAGAGGTTGCGGGTAAGCTCGTCGCATAGAGCTCATCGCAGTACATCTGAACAATGTCCGTTCGGCCTGAGCGAAGTCGAAGGCCACGCGTTGCGCAGGGTGCTTCGACTTCGCTCAGCACGAACGGTACAGAATTATCGCACGTTGATGTGATCGCGCAGCATCGGTTTATCGCGGCAACGGTGCTTCCGATGGAGGCACCGCGGCTGGCATCTCCGGCACGGTGATGACCGGCGCGTCGACCTGCATGGGCCGGGCCGGGTAGCTCGTTCGGGCACGGGCAAAGATCGCGCGGGCGGGCCCGGCGCCGGGGGCGGTTGGCGATGTGCCGACCCAGCGCCAGTGCCACGGTTCCCACGTCACGCCCTGCGCATTGCCCGCCGGAAATGACAGCTCGAACCCGTAGTTACTGGCGTGGGTGAGCAACCAGCGACCAGCGCGGGTATTGGCGAAGCACGCCTCGAGATCGACGCACCCGCCCGATGGCCGCGAACCGAAATCGAGCGCATAGCCGGTCGCATGCTCGCTATAGCCGGGCGGGCCGACATAGCGGGCGCGCTCGGCCGGGTTCTTGCAGCGTTTGCCCGGGCCAATCTGGCCGCAAAAGACGCTGCGTTGGCGCGCAACGGTGCGGTAGCAGGATATCGCCTTGATCTGACCGCCAAGGCCCGCCGATGTCGCGTCGGTCAGCATGCGCGACAGGTCAGCCGCCGCTTCAGGCCGCAACCGGCAGGGTGTGCCGAGCGAAAAGCGCGATGGCATCGTCACCAGTTCGGGCTGGTTCGCCTGGCCATAGGGCAAATGCCCAAGCATCCGCCCATCGCGTCCCACCTCCACCCGGTGGCCGATGCACAGCTCCTGACCTGATGCCATTGCGATCGACGGAATCAGCGCGATCGTCATCACGGCGATGGCGGCGAGGTGTTTCATGGGGTCTCCGGGAAGGTAGCTTGCGCTTTTTGTGGCACGCGGGCGCGGCGAGTGGCAAGGGCGGGGAATGATAACCGACCATGTTCTTTTCATCGACGGCGAAGCGATCGTCATCGACAAGCCAACCGGCCTGCCGGTCGATCCCCCGCGCGACGGCGCACTGAGCCTCGAAAACCATCTCCAGAGCCTGACTTTCGGCTTCCAGCGCTGGCCGCAGGCGGTGCACCGGCTTGATCGCGATACCAGCGGCTGCCTGCTGCTGTCGCGCAACCCCAAGGCACACAAGCGGTTCCAGCGCGTGTTCGAGGCGGGGCTGGTGACGAAACGGTACCTAGCGGTGCTCGACGGCGTGCCGACGGGCGAGGAGGGGCTGATCGACATCGCGCTCGACAAAATCAGCAGCGAAGCGGATGGCTGGCGCATGATCGGCAGCCCCAAGGGCAAGCCATCGCGCACCCATTGGCGGCTGGTGCGGGTGGAAGGCGCGCAGTCCCTCGTCGAGTTCCGCCCCGAAACCGGGCGCACCCACCAGATCCGCGTCCACGCTGCCGAAGGGCTCGGCGCGCCGGTCGCGGGTGATCCGGTTTATGGACGAAAAGGGCCGCACGGGATGTTGCTCCACGCCGCCGCGCTGATCGTGCCGCGCGAGGGCAAGCCAGATGTGCGCGCCGAAGCGCCCTTGCCCGAGCGATTTGCGGCGGCGGGATTCGGCGCTGAAGTGCCCGCCGACCCTGAACCCATCATCGAGCCGGGCCATGGCTGAGTATGTCCTCCCCGAAAGCGCGATCGAGGAGGAGCGGTTCCTGGCCGCATCGGGGCCGGGCGGGCAGAACGTCAACAAGGTGGCGACTGCGGTGCAGCTGCGCGTGGCGGTGTTCAAACTCGGCCTCGCGCCGGATGTGTATCAGCGGCTGAAGGTACTCGCGGGCACGAAGATGACTTCGGCGGGCGAACTCGTCATCACCGCGCGCAAATTTCGCACGCAGGACGCCAACCGCACCGACGCCCGCGCGCGCCTGTCCGAACTGATCGGCAAAGCGCATGACCGCCCCGTCCGCCGCGTCAAAACCAAGCCAAGCAAAGCCGCCAAGGCCCGCCGCGTCGACGAGAAAAAGGGGCGGAGCGAAGTGAAGGCGGGACGCGGTCGGGTGTCGGTTGATTAGGCCGCGGTTCGTGATTTTGGGACTTGTCTGACCGCGCTTCGATCTCTTTCCCAAAACCGTCACCCCGGGCTCGACCCGGGGTCCCGCTGCCTTACCCGGCAAGCGAAAAGCGGGACCCCGGATCAAGTCCGGGGTGACGGAGAGAAGTTGGACAGCTTTCGCCCATTTCCAGACCTTACTATAGGCTCCCGGCTTCGCGGGCACACAACTGACATGGCAGTGATTGATTGCGACCAGTAGTGGTCATCATTGAACAGACTTCGTAGCTACCAATGGTCAGCAGCCCCGCTTCCACATGATGGCTCGGAGAATGATCCCCAACCGCACCTCCTTGCCAAAGGCAGCACGCACTCCCAATTTCCCTGCTCACTGCCCCGGAAAGCCAGTCCCATGTACGCCTTCACCGTCGAAACCAGCGCCAAGGATGAGCTGTACCGGGATCTCGCCTCGGCGCTCGATGCGTTGACGGCGGATGAGCCCGATGCGGTGGCGAATATGGCAAATGCGGCGGCGCTGATGTGGCAATATCTGCCTGATCTCAACTGGGCGGGCTTCTATCGGCTGGTGGGCGGCGAACTGGTGCTCGGGCCATTTCAGGGCAAGCCCGCCTGCATTCGGATCGCGATGGGTGCCGGGGTTTGCGGGACGGCGGCTGCGACAATGACGACGCAGTTGGTCGATGATGTCCATGCCTTTCCCGGCCATATCGCCTGCGATGCCGATAGCCGGTCCGAACTCGTCGTGCCGATCGTGCGGGATGGGGTGCTGCTGGGGGTGCTCGATCTCGACAGCCCGATAGCGGCGCGGTTCGATGCCGCCGATGCCGCAGGGGTGGAGGCACTGGCGGCGATGCTTGCCGCGCGGCTTTGACCCGACTTGGCTGACCCGATCTGGGACACGCTCTCCCGTGGCTGAAAACTGCCAAAAATGGTAACGGTCGCGTTAAGGATATGGTCCGTTTGACGGCCTGTCCCGGTACCCGTTGGAGAGTTAACCATGCGAACCCCCATGATCGCGTCACTTGCCCTTTTGGCGACGACGATGGCCGGCCCTGCCGATGCCCAGCGACTCGGGGGTGGACGCATGGTGGCGCCGCAGATCGCGGTGCCACCGGCAGGGCCGCAAGGTGGCCCGCCCGTGGCGATCACGCCGCAGCCTGCGCCGCAGATGGGTATGCCTGCGCCGCGCGTCGGGCAACCGCGGATGAGCGGCCAACGGATGGCTGGCCAGCGTTTCCAGGGCCAGCAATTTCAGGGCCAGCGTTGGGGTGGTCGCGTTGGCGGGCGCTGGATCGGCGGCGTGCAGGCACCGGGCGGCTGGAACGCCTATCGTCGCCCCGGCCGCGGCTTTGCGCTGCCATCTTATTGGATCGCGCCGAGCTTCTTCATTGGCAACTTCGCCAGCTACGGCCTCGCGCCGCCGCCCTATGGCTATCACTGGTCGCGCTATTATGACGATGCGGTGCTGATCGATGATCGTGGACGCGTGCATGATAGTGTGCAGGGCATCGGCTGGGATGACGCGTCCGAGGATGGCTATGGCGACGATCAGCCGGGCTATGGCGCGCCCTATGCCGCACCGACGACTGGCTATCAGGGAAGCTATGAGGGCACTTATGAAGTTGGCGGCCAGCGCGGCTATCAACGGGGTCAGCAGAGCGGCAGCTATCTCCCGCAAGTTCAGGTGCAGGGCGGCGCAGTGGTGCAGCCACTCTATCCGCATGGCTATACGCAAAGCTGGTCGGCAGGCAGTGGCTATTACTACCCCGGCGGCGTGACGACGACGATCACCGTGCAGCAAGCACCGATCGTCACCACCACCGTCACCGAGTATATCGAGGAAACGGTGTACCGCGCGCCCGTGCGCCGCAGCTACCGCAAACCGGTCCGTAAGTGGCAGCCTAAGGCGAAGGCGCCGTGCGCGTGCCAGTGTGCCTGCCGGTGAAGAGGCACGTCCAGGCTCGTTTGTGAACGGACATAGGGATAGGGGCCCGTCACCCCGGACTTGATCCGGGGTCCCGCTTCTTATCGTCGGCCGCAAAAGCGGGACCCCGGGTCAAGCCCGGGGTGACGTCGAAAATGTCTTGATAAGGCGAGAGCGGGTTTCGCCCCAATCACTGCCGCGTCGGTGCCGCCCCCAAAGTCGCGATACTCTCCGCTCCCGATGCGCTCACCGCCGTCACCGCGAACAGGTGATCGTCGATCGAGGTGTTCACCAGCGTCACATTGGTGTCGGTCACGTCGCGCTTGCCCGTCCAGCGATCGGTATCGGTCCGCCGCCAGTACACGCGGTATCCGGTTGCGCCCGGCACCGGCTCCCACGAGACCTTGGTGTCGAACGAGATCGCGCCGCTGATCGCGACCGCCTTGGGCGCACCGGGCGCGCTGGCGAAGCGGCGGATGGCGGCGATGTTGATCGCGGTCACCTTGGCGAGATAGGGGAAATCCATCTTGTCGATAGTGTCGCCGTATTCGATACCGTTTTCGGTGCGAATGTCCTGGTGCTGCTGCGTCCAGTTTTCGGCCCCGACCGAAAAGCGGACGGCGGGATAGCCAAGTTTCAGGAACGGCTCATGATCGCCCCCGCGCCCGAACCGGTCGGGCCGGCGGTCCATGAACACGTCGAGCCCGCCGCGCATCCCGGCGGCGACATCATCGATCGCCTTGGCCAGCGCCCGGCTCGGGCCGTCATCCTCGCCGCCATTGCCGCGCCGGGCGATTTGCTGGGGCAGCGTTTCCGATGCGCGGATGCCCTCGGAAAACACCCGGACCCGGTCTGCCACGCGGATGCCGTTCTGGCCCATCGTGTTGCCGACGATATCGTTGTTGAGCATCGCCGAGATTTCCCAGCCGCGATCGCGGGCGGTTTCGGCCAGCAAGGTGCCGCCCCACAGACCCTGCTCTTCGCCCGAAAAGATCGCGTAGACAATCGTCGCGTCGAACGTTTCCTTGGAAAGGATGCGTGCGGCCTCCATCACCAGTGCGACACCCGATCCATCATCGTTCGCGCCGGGCGCATCCTTGGTAATGTCGAGCGTGTCGGTGCCGCGGCTGTCGATATGCGCGCCGACGATGACAACGCGGTTCTTGTCGCGCCCCCATTGCACGCCGAGCACGTCGATCACTTCAACGCCATTGGGCGCACGCGGGCCCGTGAAGGTGCGGCCGATGCGCTGCACCTGCATGCACTTGCACGCCTCGCCCAGCTTATCGAGCTCGTCCGCCACCCAGGCCCGCGCCGCGCCGATGCCACGAACCGGATCGATCGCCGACGACAACGTATTGCGCGTGCCGAACGATACGAGCTTTTCGACGGACGCCTTCAGCCGAACGGCGTCGGGCTTGTCGGCGGCGAGGGCGGGGCTGGCGGAGGCGAAGCACAACACCGCAGCAGTGGTCAGTTTTTTGATCATGGGCAGTATCGTGCCGGTTCGGTTGTGATCGATCAAGTGCCGTTCGCGGACGGCTCAACTCAGCCGGTCGATTGCTTCGGCGCTTAGGCCGCCAGGGATGATCATCAGCGGGATCGGCAAGGCGCCCGCTTCTGACCCGGCAAAATGGCTGATGAGCGGCCCCGGCGCGCCACTCGCGGCTGCGGCGAGCACCAGCGCGGCGATTTCCGGATTGCCGGCGATCACATCGCGAATCACCTTGTTGGCGTCGCCCTGTCGCACGGTGATGATCGGTTTCAGCCCCGATTCCTCGATCAACGTTCCTGCCGCGGCGGCGACCAGCGCCTGGGCGTGCTGGCGCGCTTCTTCTTCAATCGTTGCCTGCACGCCGCCCCAGGGCACGAACTCGGCGGCCGGCACAAGCGCCAGGATTTCCACGCCGCCACCGGTCTTGACGGCACGGCGCGCGGCAAAGCGCAGCGCGGTTTCGGCCTCGCGGCTTTCATCGATGACCACCAGGTAGATCCGCACCGCCACCCTCCCGCTTTTGTCTTTGAACGATAGGTGGGCCGGATGTTGCCTGCGCGCAAGCTGGTCTTGCGCCGGATGCTCTTGACCGGGCGGCTCGGATGGCGAAGGAAACGCCCACCCCCAGGACTCGTGCAAGGATCCACCTTTCATGCCGATCGAGATCAAGATGCCCGCGCTTTCCCCGACGATGGAGGAGGGCACGCTCGCCAAATGGCTGATCAAATGGCTGATCAAGGCAGGCGATACCGTGTCATCGGGCGATCTGATGGCCGAAATCGAAACCGACAAGGCGACGATGGAATTCGAAGCGGTCGATGAAGGCGTGATTTCCGAAATCCTCGTGGCGGAGGGCACCGACAATGTGAAGGTCGGCACCGTTATTGCCATCCTGACACAGGAAGGGGAGGCAGCGGCCCCGAAGGCGGCATCCAAGGCGGAGGCGGCACCGTCTGAGGCCAAGCCCGAACCGACCCCGGCGCCTGTTGCACCTGCGCCTGCCGCCGCTGCACCAGTTGCCGTTGCGCCGATCGCAACGGGCGATCGCATCAAGGCGAGCCCGCTCGCGCGGCGGATCGCGGCGGCGAAAAGCGTCGATCTCGCCACGCTCACCGGCACGGGGCCGAACGGCCGGATCATCAAGGCGGATGTCGAAGCGGCGGCTTCCGGAGCGGCGGCGTCCGCGCCAGCGCCGGCCGCCGCTGCGCCGATCGCGACCGCAGCCCCAGCCGAAGCCCCACGCCCGACCGCGCCGGTCGCCTGGGACGACACGATCCCGCACCAGATCGACAAACTCTCGAACATGCGCAAAACGATCGCGCGGCGCCTGACCGAGGCGAAATCGACGATCCCGCATATCTATCTGACGGTCGATATCCGCCTCGATGCGCTGTTGAAGCTGCGCGGGGAGCTGAACAAGGCGCTCGAGCCGCGCGGCGTGAAGCTGTCGGTCAACGATCTGCTGATCAAGGCGCTTGGCGTCGCGCTGATTCAGGTGCCCAAGTGCAACGTCACCTTCCTCGGCGATCAGCTTGCCACCTACAGCCGCGCGGATATCGCGGTGGCGGTGTCGATCCCCGGGGGGCTGATCACCCCGATCATCAAGGATGCGGCGAACAAGAGCATGTCGGCGATCGCCACCGAGATGAAGGACCTCGCCGCCCGCGCCAAGGACGGCAAGCTGCAGCCTGCCGAATATCAGGGCGGCACCGCTTCCATCTCCAACATGGGCATGTTCGGGATCAAGGCGTTCGACGCCGTCATCAACCCGCCGCAGGGCATGATCCTGGCGGTCGGTGCGGGCGAGCAGCGCCCCTATGTGATCGACGGCGCGCTCGGCATTGCGACGGTCATGTCGGTGACGGGCAGCTTCGATCACCGCGCGATCGATGGGGCAGACGGTGCGCAGTTGATGCAGGCGCTGAAGGCGCTGGTCGAAAATCCGCTCGGCTTGCTGGCATAAGGGGCAGGCGATGCGCTTTGCGATCGAGCTGATGTATGTGGCGATCGGCATTATCGTGTCGATCGTGATGGCGGTTGCTGCCGCTTGGGCGGTGCCACTGGCGCGTGCTGAGATCTGG
The DNA here is from genome assembly GCA_002280555.1 of Sphingomonas sp. 32-62-10. Classification (GTDB taxonomy): domain Bacteria; phylum Pseudomonadota; class Alphaproteobacteria; order Sphingomonadales; family Sphingomonadaceae; genus Sphingomonas. The sequence goes on along the minus strand of NCEE01000019.1, from coordinate 8,518 downwards.
ATCATCGATTATGTCGCGATCGCCTTCATCATCGGCATGGGATATCCCCAGATGCGTGATGCATGGGCGGCGGACCGGGCGGCCGACCGCGCCGCTGGGGTAACGTCGGACCGTGGCTGATCAGCCGCCCGGCATGACGCTGGCCATTCGCGCCACCGCGATGGCAGAAGATGCCAACCCTTACGGCTCGATTTTCGTTGGCTGGCTGATGGGGCAGATGGCGCTCGCGGCGGGCTCTGTCGCGTCGCAGCGTTGCCGGGGCCAGGCCCCGGTGGTCGCCGCTGACGGGTTCAACTTCACCGCGCCGGTTACCATCGGCGACGAGGTGAGCTTTTATGCCAGTATCATTGCGGTCGGGCGAACGTCCATGACCGTCGCGGTCGAATGCTGGCGGCGAGACCGACACGGCGACGACACCGAGCGCGCCGCACGCGGCCAGCTCACGCTTGTGTCGATGGGGCCGGATGGCAGGCCCCGCCCGGTCGATGGCCCGCTCGTCTGACATTCCTTCACTGATCCTTCCTCCCTCCCCAGGAGATAGTTGTGGCTGACCAATTTGATCTCATCGTTCTCGGTTCGGGGCCCGGCGGCTATGTCGCGGCGATCCGGGCGAGCCAGCTTGGCCTGAAGGTCGCGATTGTCGAGCGTGAGTTGCTCGGCGGCATCTGCCTCAATTGGGGGTGCATCCCCACCAAGGCGTTGCTGCGATCGGCGGAAATCTATCATTATATGCAGCACGCCAAGGATTACGGGCTGATCGCCGAGGGCATCAGCGCGGATATCGCCGCGGTGGTGAAGCGCTCGCGCGGGGTGGCGAAACAGCTCAATCAGGGCGTCACCCATCTGATGAAGAAGAACAAGATCAGCGTCTTCATGGGCGAGGGGAAACTGACCGCCGCCAATGCGCTGACCGTGACCGACAAGGACGGCAAGTCGACCGCGCTGACGGCGAAGAACATCATCCTAGCCACCGGTGCGCGCGCCCGCGACCTGCCGTTTGCGCCCGCTGACGGCAAGCGCATCTGGACCTATCGCCATGCGATGGTGCCGCCCGAAATGCCGACCAAGCTGCTCGTCATCGGCTCCGGCGCGATCGGGATCGAGTTCGCCAGCTTCTACAATGATATGGGTGCCGAGGTGACGGTCGTCGAAATGCTCGACCGGATCGTGCCGGTCGAGGATGCCGATGTTTCCGCGTTCCTCGAAAAGGCACTGAAGAAGCAAGGGATGACAATCATGACCGGCGCGGGCGTCGAGAAGCTGAGCGCCACCGACAAGGGCGTGAAGGCGAGCATCAAGGGGAAAGATGGCAAGGTCATCGACGGCGAATTCAGCCACTGCATCGTCGCGATCGGCATCGTTCCCAACACCGAGAATATCGGGCTGGAAGCGCTCGGCGTGGAAACCGATCGCGGCTTCCTGAAAACCGGACCGACTTGCCAGACCAACGTCCCCGGCCTCTACGCGATCGGCGATATCACCGCCCCGCCCTGGCTCGCGCACAAGGCCAGCCATGAAGGCGTGATTGCGGCGGAAGCGATTGCGGGCGGCCACCCGCATGCGATGAACCCGCTCAACATCCCGGGCTGCACCTATTGCCACCCGCAGATCGCCAGCGTGGGCCTTACCGAGGCCAAGGCGAAAGAGGCCGGGTATGAGGTAAAGGTCGGCAACTTCCCCTTCATCGGCAACGGCAAGGCGATCGCACTGGGCGAGGCCGAGGGCTTCGTGAAGACCGTGTTCGATGCCAAGACCGGCGAGTTGCTCGGCGCGCACATGATCGGCGCCGAAGTGACCGAGCTGATCCAGGGCTATACGATCGGCAAGACCGCAGAGCTGGTCGAAGCCGATTTCATGGAAAGCGTGTTCCCACACCCGACCTTGTCGGAAATGATGCACGAAAGCGTGCTTGGCGCTTACGGGCGCGCGCTGCATATCTAATGCTAATATCAAAGGGGTCGAATGTGCTGAAATCCATTGTTGCAAGTGCTGTTGCGCTTGCGTTCGTCACCGTTCCCGCCGCTGCTGACACCGTGGTCGTCACCGCCGATCACATGGTTGACGTGGTGAATGGCAAGACGGTGGACTACCCCGCTATCTTCATCACCGACGGCCGCATCACCGGCGTTGCCGATGCGCGTACGGTGAAATGGGGCAGCGATGTGAAGCACATCGATCTTTCGGGCCAGACCATCCTGCCCGGTCTGATCGACATGCATGTCCATCTCGATGCCGATCCCCGGCTCAGTGGCTATCAGGCGCTCGGCTATACTGACAGCTTCTGGCAAGCAGTTGGTGTGGCCAATGCCAAGGCAATGCTGGAGGCGGGCTTCACGACGGTGCGCAATGTGGGATCGGGCCAGTTCAACGATGTCGGTCTGAAACAGGCGGTAGAGGCCGGCTATATCGCCGGGCCACGGATCGTGCCGTCGGGTTATGCGCTGGGCGCGACCGGCGGGCACTGCGACGGGACCGAATCGCTGCCGCCAAGCTTTGCAGGGCTGCCCAATCCGTCCGTCGCCGATGGGCCAGAGGGGTATCGCAAGCTGGTGCGCACGATGCGCAAATATGGCGCGGAGGCGATCAAAATCTGCGCGACCGGCGGAGTACTTTCGCGCGGCGATGCGGCAGGCGCGCAGCAAATGACGCTTGAAGAGATCAAGGCCGTTACGGCGGAGGCGCATATGCTTGGCATGCGCGTTGCCGCACACGCCCATGGCACGTCCGGTATCAACGATTCACTGCGCGCCGGGGTGGATACGATCGAGCATGCCAGCCTGGCCGATGCCGAGAGCTTCCGTCTCGCCAAGGCAGCGGGCGCGTGGTTCTCGATGGATATCTATGACGATGATTATATTCTGGCCGAGGGCGCGAAGAATGGGGTGTTCCCCGAAAGCCTGGAAAAGGAACGCCAGATCGGCCGCAAGCAGCGCGAAGTGTTCCGCGATGCGCACAAGGCGGGCGTAAAAATGGTGTTCGGCACCGACAATGGCGGCGTGTTCCCGGCGGGCCAGAACGCGCTCCAGTTCGCCAAGATGATCGAATGGGGGATGACCCCGGCCGAGGCGATTCGGACCGCGACGACCAATGCGGCAGAGGCGCTGTCGCGCACAGCCGATGTCGGTTCGCTTGCGGTGGGTCGCTATGGCGACATCGTAGCCGTCACGGGCGATCCGCTGACCAATGTCCGCCTGCTCGAAAAGCCGAGTGCGGTCATCAAGGGCGGGGTGCGCATCAAGTAAGCGGCTGCCATCGTCACCGTGGTAAAGGCCGGGGTCCTGCGCCCAGTGCACCACGCAGCAAAAAGGCGCTTTCCCAGCCCCCCGGGAAAGCGCCTTATGCTCGAACCGCGCTACCGATCAGGCGGCGGCTTCGCTCGGAGGGGTGTAGAATACTGATTCGGTCGCGCGCGACGGCGAAGTAACGGTTGTCGTCGCCGGACCGCCAAAGGTTTTCCCTGAATCGGGCGAGACGTGCTTCAGGCGGCCATCGATGCTGGCGCCGTTTTCGATCGCGATGTTTTCATATTCGACATCGCCGGTGATCCGCGCAGCGCGCTCGACGGTGAGTTGGCGTACCGACACCGTGCCCTCGATCGCGCCGCCCAGACGCGCGCTTTCTGCACGAACGTTGCCCGAAATGCGGCTCTCATTGCCCTGGACGAGCGATCCGCAATTCACGTCGCCGTCGACACGACCGTCGATGTGCAGATCGGCGGTTGCAGTCACGTTGCCCGTCACGATTACATCAGGCCCGAGCACCGAGAACATTCCGCGCTTGGCCGACGACTGGGCGGGGGCTGGTGGCAGGCTGCTCGAGCCCGTCTCCCGCGTCGATCCAGCCTTGTTGTTGTTAAACATGCTCATAATCACCCCGCACAAAAAAACCGAGCCAGAAGCTGATCCAGCGACTCGGGAAGAACCGTAACATAAAACAGGGTCGGCTAGGAGACGGGAACACTCATATTGGGCGTACCAGAAGGGGATTGTCGTTCGCCGCGGGCTGGAGCAGCGGCCGGGCGATACGCCAGGTGGCGACGAGCATCGGCACGGCGCTCATCGCAGCGACGGATTCGATGCCGCTCAGATAGGCGAACAGCGCCAAAGTCGATCCAGTCTGGATCAATAAGGCGGTTCGCCAGCTTTCCCGATCGGCGGCCATGATCGCCAACACCAGCGCGACGATATCGGCGAGGTAGAAGAAGCGCTCGTGCATTTTGGGGAGCAGTCCCGCCGTCACCAGCATCGCCAACAGGGCTGCGGCGATCAACGCTCGTCCGTGCAGCGGTTGGGCCGAGAATCGCGCGATATAGGCGGCACTCGCGCCGACAGCAGCGGTAAAGGCGAGCCCCAGCAAGGGCATATCCTCACCCCGCGGCAGCAGATCGATGATCGACCAGATATTGGGGGCATTGCGGGAGAGATCAGCAAAGGTCGTGCTTTGCAGCGCATAGATAGCGACCAGGTTGCCAGGCGGCCAGCCGGCCACCATCGCCGGGATCATCATCGCGGCGGTTGCAAGCGGGGTCAGCAGCCACAGCCGGACGGGCACGCGCCGGTGGATCAGCAAGGCCAGAAAGAAGGGCGCGATCAGTACCGCCTGCGCCTTGAACGACAGCGCGACCCCGCACCACAGCAGCGTCGCGGCATGGCGGCGATCAAGTGCGGCGGCGAGCGCCATCACGCACGGCGCCGCCCAGAACATGTCGGCCTGGCCCAGCAGTGAAGCGTTGATCGCAACACTCGGCAACAAGAATACCAGCGCGGCACCCCGCTCAGGCTGCGGTACATCCAGGCGAGTCAGCAGATGCCGCACCGCGAACGCAAGCGCGCCGGTGCCTGCGACCGAGATCAGCTTGATCAGCGTAATCCACGGCACGAACGGCGCGAGCGGGCTGACGATCGCCAGCAGATAGAGATATGGCGGGGTGTAGTTTGAAAATGGCGCGGCAAAGGCGGCTACCGGCCCGGTGCGGACGATATGATCGAACCACGGCAGCAAATAGGCTGACATATCGGCGGCAACGATGTGCCAGAAAGCCAGATGCAGCAGGGCGGCCGCTGCCAGGGTGACGGCAACGGGGGGCAAGGGCGATCGGGCGGGCGCTGCCGGCAGAAGTACTGTGAAGTGGGGAGCAGGAATCATGGATAAAGCCATGCCCCGGCCATGGTTGAGGCGGGGTTAAGTTCAGACGGGATAGTGCCATTTTGAGTGGCGGCACGTCACGGAATTGCGCTGGATTTCTGCGTCTATCGCGATTGACGCATCATGGCATTGACCACCCCGGCCAGCATGGGTATAGCGCCGCCTGCTCGCGAAAGGGGCTGGTGGTGGGTTTGCCTGCACGCCGTTCGCTAGTGAGCAGAGCTGAACATTGCTGAACGCAAGGGGCCTGGGGGGCCGTTATGGCCGCCGGGGTCCCTTTGTATTTTTCCGCTTTCAGCAAAGTAACCGCCGGGATTGCCGGTAACAAAAGGTGAAGGGCTTCATGCCAACGATTAACCAGCTGGTCCGCAAGGGCCGCGATCCGCAGAAGGCCAAATCAAAGGTCCCTGCGATGGACCAGAACCCCCAGAAGCGGGGCGTCTGCACGCGCGTTTATACGACGACTCCGAAAAAGCCGAACTCGGCATTGCGCAAGGTGGCCAAGGTTCGCCTGACCAACCAGCGCGAAGTCATCAGCTATATCCCGGGTGAAGGGCATAACCTGCAGGAGCACTCGGTCGTGCTGATCCGCGGCGGTCGCGTTCGCGATTTGCCCGGCGTGCGCTATCACGTGCTGCGCGGCGTGCTCGACACACAGGGTGTCAAGGATCGTCGCCAATCCCGTTCCAAGTACGGCGCCAAGCGTCCGAAGTAAGCCGGTCGGCTATTTTGTCCGACCTTCACGGCTGAAGTTTAGAGGAAAAAAATATGTCTCGTCGTCGTCGTCCCGAAAAGCGGGAAATCCTGCCTGATCCCAAATTTGGTGATGAGGTGCTGTCGAAGTTCATGAATTCGGTGATGCTGGACGGCAAGAAGTCCGTCGCCGAAGGCATCGTCTATGGTGCGCTCGAAACCGTCGAAGCCCGCGCCAAGAAGGACCCGCTCGCGGTGTTCCACGAAGCACTGAACAATGTGAAGCCGAACATCGAAGTGCGCAGCCGCCGCGTCGGTGGTGCGACCTATCAGGTGCCGGTCGAGGTTCGCTTCGAACGCTCGCAGGCGCTGGCGATTCGCTGGCTGATTACGGCCGCGCGTGCCCGCAGCGAGCACACAATGGCAGGTCGCCTGTCGGGTGAGCTGATGGATGCCGCCAACAACCGTGGCAACGCCGTGAAAAAGCGTGAAGACACGCACCGGATGGCCGAAGCCAACCGTGCCTTCTCGCATTATCGCTGGTAAGCGCGACTAGCCTTACGAAGACCGTCTAGACTTCCTATATCGGACAAGCCGGGGTCAACGCCCCGGCTTCTCCACATCCCCAAGGAACCGATCATGGCCCGCAGCCATCCGCTCGAACGATATCGCAACATCGGCATCATGGCGCACATCGACGCCGGCAAGACGACAACGACCGAGCGAATCCTGTATTACACCGGCAAGTCCTACAAGATCGGCGAAGTGCATGAAGGCACCGCGACGATGGATTGGATGGAGCAGGAGCAGGAGCGTGGGATCACGATCACGTCGGCTGCCACGACGTGCAAATGGCGCGCCGAAGAGGGCAAGGGCGAAGAGCATCTGATCAACATCATCGACACGCCCGGGCACGTCGACTTCACGATTGAAGTCGAGCGTTCGCTGCGCGTGCTCGATGGCGCGGTTGCCTGCTTCGACGGCGTTGCCGGCGTCGAGCCGCAGTCTGAAACGGTGTGGCGTCAGGCGGAGAAGTACAAGGTTCCGCGGATGTGCTTCGTCAACAAGCTCGACCGCACCGGTGCCGATTTCTACTTCTGCGTCCAGTCGATCATCGATCGGCTGGGTGCGCGCCCGGCCGTGCTGTATCTGCCGATTGGTATGGAAGGCGGCTTCAAGGGTCTTGTCGACCTCGTGGAGAATCGCGCGATCATCTGGCTCGAAGAGAGCCTCGGCGCGAAGTTCGTCTTTGAGGAAATTCCGGCAGACATGGTCGAAAAGGCCGCGAAGTATCGCAGCGACCTGATCGAAATGGCCGTCGAACAAGACGACGCGCTGATGGAAGCCTATCTTGAGGGCAACGAGCCGAGCACGGCTGACCTGAAGAAGCTGATCCGCAAGGGCACGCTCAACTTCTCGTTCGTGCCGGTGGTGTGCGGCTCGGCGTTCAAGAACAAGGGCGTGCAGCCCCTGCTGGACGCGGTTGTCGACTATTTGCCATCGCCGCTCGACGTTCCCCCTATTCAGGGCCTCAAGCTCGATGGCGTGACGCCGGATGAGCGCCCGTCGTCGGATGAAGCGCCGTTCTCGGCGCTCGCGTTCAAGATCATGAACGATCCGTTCGTGGGTACGCTGACCTTCGCGCGCATCTATTCGGGCAAGCTCGAAACCGCGTCGCAGGTCACGAATTCGGTCAAGGACAAGAAGGAAAAGGTCGGCCGCATGCTGCTGATGCATGCCAACGAGCGCGAGGACATCCAGATCGCGTACGCGGGCGACATCGTGGCGCTGGCGGGCCTGAAGGACACCACGACCGGTGACACGTTGTGCGCGATGACGGCGCCGATCATTCTCGAGCGGATGGAATTCCCCGAGCCCGTGATCGAGCTGTCGGTGGAACCGAAGACCAAGGCCGACCAGGAAAAGATGGGCGTCGCGCTCAATCGTCTTGCTCGCGAAGATCCGTCGTTCCGCGTGTCATCAGATGCAGAGAGCGGCCAGACCATCATCAAGGGTATGGGTGAGCTTCACCTGGAAATCCTGGTCGATCGCATGAAGCGTGAGTTCAAGGTCGAGGCGAATGTCGGCGCGCCGCAGGTGGCGTATCGCGAATATCTCGCCAAGCCTGTCGAGCTGACCTACACCCACAAGAAGCAGTCGGGTGGTTCGGGCCAGTTCGCCGAAGTCCGCGTCAAGGTGACGCCGGGCGAGCGCGGCTCGGGCTTCATTTTCATCGATTCGGTGAAGGGCGGCAACGTGCCGAAGGAATATATTCCGTCGGTTGAAAAGGGCATGCGCGAAACCGCATTGACCGGATCGCTGATCGGCTTCCCGATCATCGATTTCACCGTGGAGCTGACGGACGGCAAGTACCATGACGTCGACTCGTCGGCGCTGGCGTTCGAAATCTGTGCGCGTGGTTGCATGCGTGAAGCCGCACAAAAGGCCGGCATCAAGCTGCTCGAGCCGATCATGAAGGTCGAGGTCGTGACGCCTGAGGATTATCTGGGAGACGTGATCGGTGACATGAACAGCCGCCGTGGTCAGATCCAGGGCACCGACACCCGCGGCAACGCGCAGTCGGTGGACGCGATGGTCCCGCTGGCCAACATGTTTGGTTATGTGAACACGCTGCGTTCGTTCACTCAGGGGCGCGCGCAATACTCGATGCAGTTCTCGC
>NCEE01000018.1 GCA_002280555.1 Sphingomonas sp. 32-62-10 | reverse complement strand
GCGGCGGCGATCCGGCGGGATCGAAGCTGTGCCCCTCGATCCCCAGCTTCACATAATCCACGCCGCGCGCGTCGAGCGCGGCGAACAGCGGGGCAAACCAGAGCGGGTGTTCATAGAAAACGGCGAGATCAGGCATAGCACTCATTCGATTGGTAGGGCAGATCGTTACGGCGCGCGGCGACCGGATCGATCGGGCTGTAACCTTGTCGCAAGATGAGTCAGCCTATGGCAATGCCTTATTGGGGCCTAATCGGGGGCAAGGCGCGCTCCAATCGGTGCCCGAAGGATCGAGACCATGACGAAGACCGGCAAAAAGATACTCGTCACCGGCACGGCGGGCTTCGTCGGGATGCATGTAGCGCAGGCGCTGCTCGATCGCGGCGCGACGGTGCTGGGGGTCGATAACTTCTCGGACTATTACGACGTCACGCTGAAGGAGCAGCGCAACGCCGTACTCGCCGCGCACCCCGGTTTCAGCGTCGCGCGGGTGTCGATTGACGAAATGGCGGCATTTGCGCCGGTGTGGGAAGCGTTTGCGCCCGATATCGTGATCCACCTCGCCGCCCAGGCGGGGGTGCGATACTCGATCGATCATCCCGAAACCTATGTCGCCTCTAACCTGGTAGGCAGTTTCAACGTGCTCGAACTCGCGCGGCGCACAAAGCCCAAGCATTTGCTCGCGGCATCGACCAGCTCCTTTTACGGCGGCAACACGGCGATGCCGTTTCGCGAGCAGGATCAGTGCACCACCCCGCTCACCTTTTATGCCGCGACCAAGGGAGCGACCGAGCTGATGGGGCACAGCTATGCGCATCTGTTCGGCGTGCCGATGACGTTTTTTCGCTTCTTTACGGTCTATGGCCCCTGGGGTCGGCCCGACATGGCGCTGTTCAAATTCACCCGCGCGATTATCGAGGGGACGCCGATCGACGTCTATAACCACGGCGAAATGGTCCGCGATTTCACCTATATCAGCGATCTGGCCGAGGCGGTGGTGCGGCTGATCGATGCCGTGCCGGGCACCGTGCCCGTCGGTCCACATGACAGCCTGTCGCCGGTGGCGCCGCACCGGATCGTCAATATCGCGCAAGGGGAACCCGTCCGGTTGCTCGATTACATCGCCGCGATCGAACAGGCGGTCGGCAAGAAAGCGATCATGAACCTGATGCCGATGCAGCCCGGTGAGGTGCTAAGAACCGAAGCGTCAACGGAGCTGCTACGCGACATGATCGATTATGTGCCCGCCACGCCCGTGGCGACCGGGGTGCCCGCCTTTGTGGCCTGGTACCGCCAGCATTACGGGGTCTGATCAGCCGCTGGCCGTAAGGGCCAGCAGCACGGTTCCGATTGGGAAATGAAGAGGTGGTGCACCCGGAGCGATTCGAACGCCCGGCCCTCAGATTCGTAGTCTGATGCTCTATCCAGCTGAGCTACGGGTGCACAGAGCGCATGCCCATAGAGAGCCGTTTCGCGATGCGCAAGCCCGTTGCGCCGATGGCGGTGGCAGCATAGAGCAATTGCCATGAACCGAGCCCTCCTGCGCCCCGGCCCAACCGCGCTTGCCATCGCGTTGACGGCACTATCGGGCTGCGTCGCGCCGACCCAGCGTTACCCGTCGCTTTTGCCCCGCGCGATCGAATCGCGACCGGCGATCGTGACGGTGCCCGCAGATCCGTCCGCCACTGTGATTCCCCCTGATCCGGCGATCGATACCGAAATCGCCCGGCTAACGCAGGCGTTAGCGACGATCGCTGATGCGTTCACTACCGCAACCACCCGCGCGACCAACGCGGTGCAGGCTGCCAAGGGGGCAGCCATCGGCAGCGAGACATGGCTGTCAGCGCAATCGGCGCTGTCTGGGCTCGATACGCTGCGATCGCAAAGTCTGTCGGCCCTGTCTGATCTCGACCGGCTGGCCATCGATCGTGCCACGGCGAGCCAGCCCCCCTATCCGGCACTCACGGCCGCCCGCGCCAAGGCCGAGGCACAGTTGACGGCCGAACTGGCGACCGTCGATTCGCTGCAAGGGCAGGTTGCGGCCTTCTGAGCCTCCGGATTGCATTTACCTACCGATCCGTTCGCCCTGAGCGAAGTCGAAGGGCAAGCGCGGCGTACGGGCTTCGACTTCGCTCAGCCTGAACGGGTGGTGGGACGTTCGACCTACCTATTTTAGCCTTGGCCGCTCGCCGCCAATCACTTCAACAGCGGCAAAATCGTGGAATAATCGTCGGTCCAGGGCGTGAAGCCCGAGCGCGGATTGAGCGGCTGCCAGCTTCCGCCACGCGACTTCAGCCTCGCGATCACCGCCTTGTCCCGTGACAGCGCGACCCAAGCCGATACCGTTTCGCCTTCCGGCGCTTTGGGGCCGGGTCGATAGAGCAGCTTCACAGCCGACCAGCCCCCTGCCGTCGCCGCTGCCGCCACCACAGGCTCCAGATCAAGGAAACGATTGGAGATATGGACGAGCAACAGGCCGTTCGGCGCCAGCACACGATCGTAGCTGGCAAAGGCTTCGCGCGTCATCAGGTGCATCGGCACCGAATCTGACGAGAACGCATCCAGCGCCAGCAAATCGAGGCTATCGGCAGCTTGTGCCGCCAGATTGAGGCGCGCATCGCCAATCACAATCGTCGGATCAGGCAGGCACCGTGACAGGAAACTGAACTGGCCGGTATCGCGCGCAATCCGCACCATCGCCGGATCGATTTCGTAGAAGCGCCAATCCTGGCCGGGTTGCGCATAGCAGGCGAGCGTTCCCGCCCCCAGCCCAACCACGCCAACGCGCGCGCGCTGGCCGTAGAACTCAGGAAGTGCCCGCATGGCCTGGCCGATGCCCGATCCGGGGACGTAATAGGCAGTCGGCATCCTCTCGCGTTCGGGCGAGCCGATCAACTGGGTGCCGTGGACAGTGGTGCCGTGCGATAGTTGCCGAACGCGATCATTGCCGCCGACAGTGTAGATGCCGAAATAGCTTCGCGTGCGGGCATCGCCTTGCCAGCTGATCATCGCTGCCTGGAAACCGCCAAAGATCACCAGCGCGCCGCCCAGCACGATCGCAAAGGGCAAACGCCGCCCGAGCACGACCAACCCCAACGCGACAATCGCCGCAAAAGCGGCGCCGCGCCCCTGCCCGGCCTGAAACGCCGCGACATCGTGCGTCGCCGCTACGATTAGCAGGCCGACCGACAGCGCCACCGCCAATGTCACGATCCGCTGGCGCTGGGCATCGCCCCACCACAGAAAGGCAAGTGGGGATATTACCAGTTCCTGTGGCGCGAGCAGCCCGGCTGCGATCACCAGCAACGGATATTCCCAGGTCCAGTCAAACAGCACGGGCGCCACCAGCGCTGCAAACACCCCACCCAGCGCGCCACCCAGCGACATCGCCAGATAAAAGCCAGTCAGCCGATCCGGCGCAGGCCGCTGGCGGTACATTGTCGTGTGCAGGCAGACCGAAATCGTGAACAGCAATGTGAGGGCAACACCGGCGTTGAAATACGGCATCCCCTGAAACCCGCCGACCATCACCCCCCCAAACAACAGGATCTGGAGCGGGGCAAAGCGGGTGATCGCATCGGCCAGCACGCGGTTGGCAGCAAAAGCGATCGAAAAACTGAGCAGATATAGCCCGAGCGGGATTACCCAGAGCAGCGGCATCGCGACGATGTCCGTGGTGATATAGGTCGTCGTCGCCAGCATCATGCCCGAAGGGACGAAGGCGAGAAGGATCCAGTGGCAGATTGTCCGCGTGGCCGGCGCAGGGCTGGCAGGCTCCGTTACTGCCACCGCCTTCTCTCCGCGGGGTAGGGCAAGCGCACAGACGATGACAAGCACCGCCACGAGCGCATAACCCGCGCTCCACACCGCGCTTTGAGCATCGAGTGCGAGGCCGGGCTCGACGAGCAATGGATAAGCGATCAGTCCGCCGAAACTGCCGAGATTGGACGCGGCGTAGAGCGCATAGGGGTCCCGCCCCGGATGCGCGGCGCTGAACCAGCGCTGGAGCAACGGGGCCTGCGCGGAAATCGCCAAGAACAAGGGTCCGATCGACAGGCCGAGAAGCCACGGCACCCATAAGGCCGGTTGCGCATCGGCGGGCAAATCCATCGCGATCAGCCCGATTGGCAGCCACAAGGCAGCGAAGGCGAGCACGCTGACGTGGACCAGTGCCTGCGCGCGCACCGGGATTCGTCCCAGCGCATGCGCATAGGCATAGCCGCCAAGCAGCAGTGCTTGATAGACCAGCATCGCCGAGTTCCACACGGCAGGCGCGCCGCCAAGCCGGGGCAGCGCCATCCGCGCCACCATCGGCTGGACCAGAAACAGCAGGAAGGAACCGGCAAGGATCGCGACCGCAAAGATCAACGGTGTCGACATGCGCGTGCTGCTGGCGGCGGTAATCTTACCCTCGTACATGGCCCGGCCCTCGATCGCGTCGCACTGGCGACGCCCGTCCTGGGTCATCCGGGAATTTGGTTAACAAAAGGTCGATTGGCAGGGCGATTGATGCCGTAAACGATGTGCGGCTTCAGCGGATCGCCGTCGGGCACATCAGGGTGATCGAAATCCAGCTGCGCCAGCCGCTGCATCCCCAGCCGCTCCATCAACCCCCAACTCGCGATGTTTGCCGGCACCGTCATCGCATAAACGGTGTTCGCCTCCAGATTTTGCCATGCCCAGTCGAGGCTTGCGACCGCAGCCTCCCGTGCATAGCCCTGCCGCCAATAGGCAACTGCAAGGCGCCATTTCAGGCCGCAAAAGCCAAGAAACGCGCCATCCGTGCGGTGCTGTAGCGCCCAGAAACAATAGCCATAAGCCGACTGAAGCGCGATCAGCCGATCGACCGTCGCATCGCTTTCTTCGCGCGACTGCGGTGGACCAAGGAACCGGCGAACTGCTTCATCTTGCCCCATCGCCGCAAACGGCGCGCGGTCGCTCTCCTGCCATGGCCGGAGGAGGAGGCGTTTGGTTTCGATCATGGCCGATCGATTGCATAGGTCACGATCGGACGAAGCGGATCGCCCTCCGCAATCAGCTTATGATCGAAATCGCCCCCAGCCAGCCGGTGCATCCCCAGCCGCTCCATCAGACGCTGGCTTTTGAGATTGATTGCCGAGGTGATCGCCACAATCCGCGGAGCATCGATATGATGCCAACCCCAGCCGATCGCCGAGGTCATCGCTTCAAAGGCATATCCATGCCGCCAATAGGGCCGCGCGATGATCCAGCCCGCCTCCACTTCGCCGGCAATCGGGTTATGTGCATCGCCGCGCTTCAGCCCGCAAAAGCCGAGCACCGCGCCGTCATCACGGCGCTCGACGGTACAAAAGCCCAGCCCTTCGTGGCGATACAGAGCATGCTTCGCGAGTACGGCATCGCTCGCCTCTTCATCCTTTACCGGGCCAAGTTCCGCCATAACCTCGGGATCGGCCCACATCGCGTGCAGCGCAGCGCGGTCGCGCGGTTCTGGCAGGCGAAGGATCAGTCGCTCGGTCTCGATCATCGGCGCGTGTCGTTCAGCCGCCCATCAGCCGCGCGGCGTGGAGCGCATGATAGGTCAGCACGCCCGAACAGCCTGCACGCTTGAACGCCATCAGCGTTTCAAGCACCATCGGATCACGCTCGGCGGCGCCGGCGGCGACAGCGGCTTCGATCATCGCATATTCACCTGAAACTTGATAAGCGAATACAGGGACTTCGAATGCATTCTTTACCCGAACGATGATGTCGAGATAGGGCAAGCCCGGCTTCACCATCACGCTATCCGCGCCCTCCTGCAGATCAAGCGCCACCTCCCGCAGCGCCTCTTCGGCATTGGCGGGGTCCATCTGGTAGGTTTTCTTGTCGCCCTTCAGCAGCCCGCGACTGCCCACGGCATCGCGAAACGGGCCGTAAAAAGCGCTCGCATATTTGGCGGCATAGGACATGATCTGAACGTTGACATGGCCCTCTTCCTCCAGCGCATCCCGGATAAGGCCGATGCGGCCGTCCATCATGTCACTGGGCGCTATGATGTCTGCGCCAGCCGCCGCCTGGTTGAGCGCCTGGGCGACTAGTACCTCTGCCGTGTCGTCGTTCAGTACATAGCCCTGCATGTCGACCAGGCCATCATGGCCATGCGCGGTATAGGGATCCAGCGCCACATCGGTCAGAACGCCGATATCGGGCACAGCATCCTTGATCGCGCCAATCGCCCGGCACATCAGGTTATCCGGGTTCAGCGCCTCGCGCCCATCTTCGGTGCGTAACTCGCGCGGCGTGTTGGGGAACAGCGCAACGCACGCAATGCCCGCGTCTCGCGCTTCCTTCGCCCGCGCGACGATACCGTCAACCGACCAGCGCGACACGCCGGGCAGGCTCGCAATCGGTTCCTCCACGCCCTCTCCATCCGCGATGAACAGCGGCCAGATGAGATCCGCCGGAGTCAGGATCGTTTCAGCATGGAGACGACGGCTCCAGGGGGCCGAACGGGTGCGACGCAGGCGAAGCGCGGGATAGGATGCGGTCATGCAACGATCTGTGCTGGATTGCACCGATGGGGGCAAGAGTTTTACCCGGTGGGGTGCATCGCTCCAGCCGGATCAGCAACCGTTTGAGCGACGGGTGTCTGCGCGGGCGGCGTAGCCCCATGGCTCGCGTGATCGCGGTGGGGAACCGCCATCGATTGCTTGCGCCAGTCGCCATAACGATAGAACAGCCCGGCCATCACCACCGTCGCGATCGAGCCGACCGGGAAAGACCACCACAGCGCGTCCTCGCCCAGCAGCGGACGGGAGAATAGCGCAAAGCCGATCCGCAGCGGAAACATCGCGATGAACAGGATCAGCAGCGGCCCCAGCACCGCGCCGTTTGCCCGCACCACGCCGAAGAACACCATCGTCATCCCGAACAAGATGAACCCCCAGGTCGCGATTAGCTGGATATGCCGGGCGATCGGCAGCGCGGGGCTTTGCCCGCCCAGGAACAGCGCCATGACCGCCCGATCGAAGACCAGCAACAGCACGACCATCGCCCCGGTGATCGCCAGATTGATCACCAGCCCCGATCCGGTGATCCGTTCCACCCGATCCCATTTGCCCGCGCCGATATTCTGCGCCGCCATCGCGCTGACGGCAGCGCCGATCGCCATCGCCGGCATCTGGACATAGGCCCAGAGCTGGAGCGTGACGCCGAAGGCCGCGCTGGTATCGACACCCTCGCGGTTCACCAGCCCCATCATTGTCAGCCCGGCGACCGCGATGACGATCATCTGCGCACCGATCGGCAAACCCTTGCTCACGAGCATCCAGACGACATCACGGCTGGGGAGCAGATACCCCAGCTCTGGGCCGCGCAGCCGCAGCGTCAGATCGCGGGCATAGATATAGCTGATCAGCGCGATCAAGGCGGCGATGTTGGCCACCAGCGATGCGGTTGCCGATCCGGCGATGCCCATACGCGGGATTGGTCCAAGCCCGAGAATGAACAGCGGATTGAGCCCGGCATCGAGCGCCGAGGCAAGCAGCCCGAACCACAGCGGCGTCATGGCGTCCCCCGTGCCGCGCAGCCCCATCGTGATCAGCACGAGCATCATCGAAAAGGGCAGCGACAGGAAGATGATGCGCAAATAGGTGAGCGCGAGCGGGAAGGCATCGCCCGGCGTCGCGAGCCAGCCCAGGATCTGCGGCGCGAGGATCCAGCCCAGCGTGGCGACGACGATCGCCGATCCGAACACCAGCCCGACCGCCGACCCGAACGCCTGACGCGCGCCATCGATATCGCGACGACCAAAGCTCTGCCCGACCAGGATCGTCGCCGCCATGCCAAAGCCGAACACGGCGGCGAACAGCAGGAACATGATGTTGTTGGCGTTGGACGTCGCCGCGAGCGCGCTCTCCCCCAGAAACCGCCCCACCCAGATCGCGTTGATCGATCCGTTGAGCGATTGCAGGATGTTGGTGGCGAGCGTGGGAAGCGCGAAGACCAGCAAGGTCTTGCCGATCGGGCCGGTCGTGAGATCACGACCGCCGCGCGATGGGGGAGGTTGGGCCATCAGCCCAACCGCGCCAGTGCAGCGCTCAGCCGCTCCGCCTCGGCGGACTTTTCGGCGTGGTCGGCGCGGGCCTTCTCGATCGCCTCGGGCTTGGCGCGCTCGACAAAGCTCGGGTTGTTGAGGCGCGCGGCGAGGGAGTCGCGCTCCTTCTCGGCCGCGGCAATGCCCTTGGTCAGGCGGGCGCGTTCAGCGTCGAGATCGATCACGCCTTCGAGCGGCAACACGAAGGTCGCTTCATCGACCACGATTTGCGCCGCACCACCCGCCGGTGCATCGCCCGCGACATGATCGACCCGCGCTAAACGCGCCACCACTGCGCTCTGTCGATCGAGCCGAGCCGCCGTATCCGGCGACATTTCACGACCGTGCATCGCCATCCGCGTGCCAGGGCTGATGCCCAGTTCGTTGCGCGCCGCGCGCACTTCGCTCACCAGCTTGATCAACCAGTCGATCTCGCGGCTCGCCTCAGCATCGATCGCGCTTGCTTCGGCCACGGGCCATTTCGCGACGATCAGTTCGTACTCGCGTTCACCCATTTTCGACCAAAGCTCTTCGGTGATGAAGGGCATGAACGGGTGGAGCAGGACGAGGATCTGATCGAGCACCCAGCCTGCAACGGCGCGGGTTTCGTCGGCGTCGGGGCCGGTCGCGGGGGCGTCCATCTGGCCGAGGACGGGCTTGATGAGTTCGAGATACCAGTCGCAGAACTGGCTCCAGCCGAACTGATAGATCGCGTTGGCCGCGCCATCGAATCGCAGGTCCGCCAACGCTGCGTCGACCGCCTGCACGGTGCGGATCGTCTCACCGATGATCCATTTGTTGACTGCGAGCGCGGCAGCGGGCGGCGTGAGCGACGTGCTCGCGACGATGCCGTTCCCCTGCGCGAACCTTGCGGCGTTCCACAGCTTGGTGGCGAAGTTGCGGTACCCCTCGACCCGCTTTTCATCCATCTTGATGTCGCGGCCCTGGCTTTCCATCGCCGCCATGAAGAAGCGCAAAGCATCCGCGCCGTACTTGTCGATCAGGCCGAGCGGATCGACGGTATTGCCCTTGGACTTGGACATTTTCGCCCCATCCGCCGCGCGGACGAGGCCGTGCAGGTAGAGCTTGCGGAACGGCACATCACCCATGAAGTGCATCCCCTGCATCATCATCCGCGCATCCCAGAAAAACAGGATGTCGAAGCCGGAGATGAGCACGTCGTTGGGGTAGCGGCCGTTGAGCGTTAAATCCCCCCCGGCACGGGGGGGGGGAACGGCCGAAGGACGGTGGGGGGGGCTATCGACGAGCGCTGTGCGCTGAGGCACGCCCCCTCCACCATTTGCCGGAAGAGGCAAATGGTCCCCCTCCCCGTCCCGGGGAGGATTTTCATCGGGCCACCCCATCGTCGCAAACGGCCAGAGCGCGGAGGAGAACCAGGTGTCGAGGACGTCTTCGTCCTGATAGATTGCTACCTTGTTTGGATAAGCGCCGGACGTAAAGTCGTGCTGGAACGCCGCGCCAAAGCTATCGCAAACGGCAATCTCGCAACCGTCGGGGTAATATTGTGCTGCTAGTGCAAGTTGCTCGGCTGACGTGTCGGCCACGAAGTGCTGCGACCAATCGAAATACTGGATTTCGCCGTTCACTACCTTTGGTCCGAATAGCGCCGGTATCCGGTGCCCCCACCACAATTGCCGGCTCACACACCAGGGCTGGATATTCTCCATCCAGTTGAAGAAGGTCTTCTCCCAACTCTTGGGCACAATCTCGATCGCGCCCGATCGCACGGCTTCGATCGGGGCCTTGGCCAAGGTCGCGGCATCGACATACCATTGGTCGGTCAGCCACGGTTCGATCACCACATTCGAGCGATCGCCGAACGGCGTCTGGATCGTGCGCGGTTCGGCGTCGTGTTCCGCGCCTTCCTTGTCGATATGGGACACAAGGCAGCCGAGCGCTTTCATCCGCTCGACGACCAGCTCGCGGGCGCCGGGCATGCCGTCTTTCTTGAAACGGTGCAGACCGATGAACTCGGCGGGCACGAGCCCGTCCGCCGTCTGAACCACATTCGCCTTTGCATCGAGCATATTGAGCATATCGGCAGGCTTGAACCCAGCGCGCTTGCCGACTTCGAAGTCGTTGAAATCATGCCCCGGCGTGATCTTAACCGCGCCCGAGCCCAGTTCGGGATCGGCATGATCATCAGCGATGATCGGAATGCGCCGCCCGGTGATCGGCTGATCGATGAATTTTCCGATGACCGACTGATAACGCGGATCGGCGGCATTCACCGCGACAGCCATATCCGCCAACATCGTTTCGGGCCGCGTCGTCGCGACCACGATATGATCGCGGCCATCGTCCAGCGTGACACCGTCCGCGAGCGGATAACGGAAATGCCAGAAGCCGCCCTTTACCTCGATCGTTTCGACCTCAAGATCGCTGATCGCGGTGCCGAGGCCGGGGTCCCAGTTCACCAGGCGCTTGTCGCGGTAGAGCAGGCCCTGATTGTAGAGATCGACGAACACCTTGATGACGGCTTTTGAAAAGCCCGGGTCCATCGTGAAGCGTTCGTTTTCCCAGTCCATCGAGCAGCCCAGGCGGCGGAGCTGGCGGGTGATCTCGCCGCCGCTTTCGGCTTTCCATTCCCACACCTTGGCGACGAAATCCTCGCGCGAGAAATCGGTGCGCTTCTGCTGCTTGAGCGCCATTTGCCGCTCGACCACCATTTGCGTCGCGATGCCGGCATGATCGGTACCAACCACCCAGAGCGCATCCTTGCCCTGCAACCGCGCATGCCGCGTCAGGATATCCTGCAGCGTGTTATCAAGCGCATGGCCGATATGGAGCGATCCCGTAACATTGGGCGGCGGGTTGACGATCGTCCATGGCTCCGCCCCCGGGCGATCGGGATGGAACAGGCCGTTCGCCTCCCAATGCGCGTACCAGCGCTGCTCGATGTCGGCGGGGTCGAATGTCTTGGGAAGTTCGCTCATGCCCTGCCCTTAACCGGCAGTTCCGGCCTTCGTTGATCAACGCCGCCAATTATCTACCTTGCGTGATCCGGGCGATTTCGCGCGCGACCATGTCCTCGACCATGCCGGGCAGTTTGGCATCGAGCCATTCGCGCAGCATCGGGCGGAGCATTTCACGCACCATGCCCTCAAGCGTTTCGGGGGCGTGCGCCTCTGCGGCCGGGGCTGGCTTCACCACCAAGCGGGACAGTGTGTCCAGTGCGCCGCGGCTCGCCTGTGCTGCCGTCTCCGATAGAATGGAATCGTTCGCCACCGGCTGTGAGACCACGTGATCATCGTCGAGATCGTCGATCACCGGGTCGCTGAGTTCAAGGACATCGGCGGGATCGGGCGCCGCACGGCGCAGCGGTGCGGGAGCCGCAGACACGGTCGACGTCGGGCGCGGCGCACGGCGGCCCCGGCTGACGGCGCTGCCGTCACCCTCTTCGGCAATGATCCGCTTGATCGAAGACAAGATGTCTTCCATCGACGGTTCTGCGCTCACATCGCCCATTACCATGCCCCGCCGTCTCAATCGCCGTGTCAGCGATCCATTACCCCGGTGTTTGGCGGATTTGCGTGATGGCTGTCAACCTATCGCTCGATAATCGCCGTCTGTGGCGGCGTTGATGCCGTGCTGGTGGAAACGCCTGTAGCCGCCGGGCCATCGGCCCAATCCGACAGCTTGTGATGGACCCGATTGAAATTGACGGTTGGATCATAAAGCGGGCCGACTTCCAGCCCGAGATCCTTGGCCTCGGCGTGCCCCATTGCCGCCAGCAGCGCAAAGCCCGCGACATAGGCATCGCGCTGCGCCGTCACCAACGTCACGCGGGAATTCAGCAATTCCTGTTCAGCGTTCAGGATTTCCAGGATTGTCCGGTTACCAACGCTGTTTTCCGCCTTCACGCCTTCAAGCGCCAGCTGGTTCGCTTCTACCGCAATCTCGGCCGATTTGATCACTTCCAGCGACGATTGCCACACCGCAAAGGCAGAACGGACCTGCGCAATTACGCCACGTTCCGCCTCTGTCAGCTGTTCGATCGACTGGCTCCGCCGCGCCTCTGCCTGACGAACCTGGGCGGCCGGACCGCCCCCCTGGTACAACGGCAAGGTCAACCGCAATCCGAGTTGTGACGTGCGATCGAATTGCGGGAAGGTTACCCCAATCAGGCCGCCGCCGAGCGTGCCCAAAAAGTTGGTATAGGCCCCCTGAACAAACGCATCGACCCGCGGCAGCCGCGCTGCTTTCGCGACCCGGATATCATATTTGGTCGCGTCCCGCGCCTTTTTGGCGGCCAGCAGGTTCGGATTGTCGGCAAGCGCAATTTCGACTGCTGCGGTAGGATTGCTCGGCAAGTTCGGCAAAGGCGGCGGCGTTTCCAGTGTCCCGGGTGCGCTGCCAACCAGGCGAACATAGGCTTCTCGGCTTGAGATCAACCGCGCCTCAGCGCTTTGCAACTGGCTTCGCGCCAAAGCCAATCGTGCATCGGATTGAGCGACATCGGTTCTCGTGAGATCGCCAACTTCGAACCGGTCCTTGGATGCGCGCAGATTAACGTCGAGCACACGCACATTCTGTTGGTTGAAACCAACGATCGCTTCATCCCGGATCACATCCATATAAGCGCCAACGACGCTGCTGAACAAATCGGCTTCAGTTCCCCGCAATGATGCACGTCCACCCTCAACACGGGTATTGGCGGCAGCGATGGAGTTCTTCACTGATCCCCCGGCATAGACGGGGTAAGTCAGGCTTCCCTGGGTGTTGGTGAGCCGCGAGGGTGCCGTGAAACTGGACACCGATACGACCACGTTTTCGCTATAGGTGCTTTGCAGCTGAACGGCTGGCAAACCACTTGCCCGGGCAATCGGCACGGTTTCATCTATCGCCCGAACGTTAGCACGCTGCGCTGCCAGAGTCGGGTTGGTCTTATACGCTTCCGCCATCGCTTCGCGCAGCGTTTCCGCCGAGGCTGGCGCCGCTAGTGCAAGAAGCGCTACCCCGGCCATGACGCGGGACTTTACGACGGAACAAAACGACAGCGGCATCATGAGGTCGTACTTTCTCAAAAAACAAACTGCTGGGGGATGGCAAAACCGGGCAGGTTAACACAATCGACATCGGCGAAATCGGTCAGCCCGAAACCGCCCGCGCTGCGCCGCCCTGAAGAAAGCCGGGTTACCCCGCGATCGACAATGCCGGTCACGAGACGACCGCCAATCGCCATCTGATCGATGATAGCCTGTGGCACGCGCGGCACCGCGCCATCAATGACAATGACGTCATAGGGGGCGCCTGCTCCATGCCCCTTTTCAAGCGACCCATGAACGATCGTCACCTTCGCGTTGCCAGCCAGCGCAGCCTGGGCAATCGATACCAGCGCTGCATCGCATTCCACCGCGACAACCTTGGCCGCCATTTCGGCCAGCACGGCTGCCGTATAACCGCCCGCCGCGCCGATCAGCAAAACCTTGTCAGTTGGTGTTACCGCAGCCTCGTTCAGCAGCCGCCCGGTCGCGATCGGCACATTGGCGGCGCGGCCCGCGCCCAGCGGCAGCGCGGTATCACGATAGGCCAGCCCAGCGACGGGCGCTGGCAAAAAGGCTTCGCGCGGCACCCGGCCCATAACGGCAACCAGGCGCGAATCGCTGACCGCATTGGTCCGCAACTGGTTTGACACCATCGCCTGGCGCATTGCCGCAAATTGGGCCTGATCCGCAATCGTCACCACTTGGTCCCCTTGGCACAACTGTTTTAGGTGTGCAATACACCATTGCCATTGACGCGCTTGCGCCCCGCTCTGGCCCGATGGCGGAGTGGTGACGCAGAGGACTGCAAATCCTTGCACCCGGGTTCGATTCCCGGTCGGGCCTCCACTTTTCAGCAACCGCAGGTTGGCGCACTCGTCCCGATCAACCGGCCGCGCGCGTTTCCCGCGCGGGCTCCGTGATCGGGCGGCGCCAGCGGGTCGGCTCGCGGCGGCCACCCTGCGATGCTTCGCGGCGATAGGTGCTGGGATCGGCGCCATATCCATCCCGAAACGCGCGGCTGAAATGGCTGCGGCTCGAAAAGCCGATATGCGCGGCAATCACTTTCACGGGAATGTTGGTCGACCGGAGCATTTCCGCTGCATGGTGCAACCGCGTGCGTGCCACGAACTCCATCGGGCTAATCGCAAAAGCATTCGAGAATTCGCGCGCAAAGGCTGATCGGCTCATCCCCGCGATCGAGGCAAGCGCTGCAACACTATGTCGCGCCGCCGGCTTATCGAGCACCGCGGTAACGGCTTTACCAAGGCGAGCGTCTCGCAGCGTACTCAACAGGCTCGTTTCGTGCTCGCTCCGGGCGAAATGGCGCCGTAGCAGCAAGAGCACACAGGCCTTCATCAGGGCCCCCGCAAGCGCCCGCGAACCAAGATCATGAGTCGCCATTTCGGCGGCCATCAAGTCGTAACTCGTCTGCACGATCGGCAGATCGATCAAATTTTCGACGATCGGCTTCCGTACGGTATCGAGCAGCCCGAAAGAGCCCGAGATATTGGCGGTGATCGTCCCGCAAACAAAACGAAGCTCCCCGGCATGCCCGCCGGTTGCATCGAACCGCAACATGCCGTTTGGCGTAGGCGAACAATTATCCATCGCCACCAGCTGGCGGCCAGGGGCATCTTCGGCACCGATTGTCTGAGAAAGATGGGGCGGCACCAAAACGACACTGCCAGGGCCGCACTTGATTGGCGCATAGCCCGGCACGGACAGATACATCGTCCCCGCCAGCACATAATGAACCTCGATTTCGTCGCCAGGGCGAGCAACCAACTGAAGGCCACGATTAACTTCGCAGATCGCGAAAGCATCGACCGAAATATCGAGTGCCATCAGCAATCGATCCAAGATCACCTCGGTCATGTCAGTCCCCCTCGGACGTGAATAACGTTCGGGCAGACCCTTACCCACATGTTCGGTCGACTAGAAACGGGGTGCGATTAGATTAGCACGATGACGAGACGATATGAGACGAATGACTTGAATCATTAACAATAAATCAACAAAAACAGCAGTTAGATGATACTACCGCCGCGTTCGGCACCACGTGCCATCAACCTGCCAATGGCATCGAACAGCGAATCCATTGCCACAGGTTTGAACAAAACTTCATCGGCCCCATCACGCATGCAGCGATCACGCAGGTCGACCGCCGTGTCTGCGGTGATGACAATAACGGGCAACAAGGCCTTGGCATCAGATCGCGCACGGATGTGCTGGATGGCTGTCATCCCGTCCATCCCCGGCATTCGCAAATCCATTAGCACGACATCGAAATCATGGTCTTCGATCAGTTGCAGGCCCACTTCGGCGCTTTCGGCACCGACCATTGTGGCACCGGCAACGTCGAGCATATCCTTTACGACACGACGATTCATGGAATCGTCTTCGACAAAAAGAACGTTCACGGGCGGTGCCCGGGAGAGCAACGCGGTGTTTTGAGAGGATAAGTCATGTTAGGTGCCATATCGCCTCAAGCCGCTTGCGATACAAGCCGTTGCTCTACGCCAGAACCGAGTTCTTTTGCGCGCTGCGGATAAAGCGCATCGACAAGATCGACGCCGCTGACCGGCTTGGTGATGATCTGCGTAACCCCCGTTGCGACCAGCCGGGCGGTTTCCGCAACGTCCGTTGCCGACCATAACAACGTAACGCGCGCGCGCATCACCAGCGAACTCGCGGCAATCAGTGTGAGCGCTGCATCGACGTTGCTTTCCGCACGGGCGGTCTGATCGTCAATCAGCACCTGCTGCGGCGCATGTTGGGCGATCAGGCGAACCGCCTCATCGGCGGAACCAGCAAAGGCGACCTCCCCTGCCCGCGGCGCGAGCAAAGCACGCAACATGCTGCGCGAAATGGGATTGCGATCAACAATCAGCAATGCCGGACCGGTGCGGCCGCCCGCCGTTATCGGCGCCGTCTCCGCAGCAAGCACGAGCGGCAGCGTTACTGCAAAGCATGATCCCTCGCCTGGCGTGCTGCTGACCGTCACTTCGCCGCCCATCGCGCGCGCAAGATTTCGGCAGATCGACAAGCCGAGCCCGGTGCCGCCAAACTGGCGCGTGGTGCCAGCATCGACCTGACGGAAGGATTCGAAAATAATGTCCAGCTTGTCGGCGGGAATGCCGATGCCGGTATCGGCAACCGCGAGGCGCAGTCGCCCATCCTCTGCCGTTGTCGCTTTCAGCGTCACGGTACCCGTGCTGGTGAACTTCAGGGCGTTGGACAGTAGATTGAACACAATCTGGCGCAAGCGCGCTGGATCACCCTGGATCATCACCGGGCTTTGATCGAGATCCACCACAAAGGCGATGCCGCGCGCCTGTGCCTGATCCTCCCACAAGCGCGATACTTCGCGAAGCGTTGCAGGCAAATCGAGCGGCACGCTTTCGAGCGTGAGGTTGCCCGTTTCCATCTTGGCGACGTCCAGAATATCGTCAACCAGTGCGCGCATCGTCACCCCAGCGCCATGCACCACCGTCAACCGGTCGCGCGTGGCGGCGCCAAGGTTCTGATCGGCCAGCATCACCTGGGTCATCCCCAAAATGCCGTTCAGCGGCGTGCGGATCTCATGGCTGGTCGTTGCCAGGAATTCGGTTTTGGCGGCGAGCGCCTTTTCGAGCGCGGTATTGGTTGCGGCAAGATCGACGTTGGCGGCGCGTACCTCATTGCGACTCCGCCGGATCGTGATCAACCCGAAGATCAGCATGCCGACGCCAATCAAGGATGCAATCACGACGCCGATAAACACCACACGTTGCTGGCGCGCGCGCGCCTTTTCAAAGGCAGCGCTCTGTAACGCCTCATTGGCTTTGAGGGTCGCGATCTTGGCGTCTTTGTTCGCCGTATCGAACCGGGCGGCCATCAGCGCCGTGTTCGTCGATGCGGCCAGCTTGGCGGTTTTATCGTCGAGCCGCTTCAACGCCTCCAGATGTCGCAAGGCCAGATCGGCCCGGCCAACCTTGCTGAACGTTTCATAGGCCGTTTCATGCGCATCGCGGAACGACAGACTGGTATCGGTAAGGTCGACCCCCCTGAACGTTGCAGAAATGGCAGCAGCCGCGCGCTGAAACTGCCCGCGCTGCAAAGCTGCCTGCGCTGCAATGGCGAGAATCTGATCACGCCAAGCCTGCCCCTCGCCAGTCGACGTTAGCCGCATGCCAGTCGCAATCGTCCGGTCGGCGGCAGCCAGCTTCCCAGCACGCAACTGGGTGCGGGCGATATTGCGGAGAATTCGTGCTTGTAAGATCGGGCTTTTCATCTTGCCCGCAACCTGCAGCGCCAGACGATATTGGGCTTCGGCTTCGGCGAAACGCTCATTCTCGACCAAGTAATTGCCACGATTGTTGAAGTTCGAGATCTCCAGACCGAAATCACCCTTGTAGATTTCGGCCGACTGCGAATCATATTTCATCGCCGTTTCGAAATCGTCGGCCTCTCGGTACAGCGATGCGATTTGCTGGAGTGCAATGGCTTGGCTCCGTGTTTCACCCAGCGCACGGAAAATATTGTGGGCGGTTTGAAAATCGGCGAGCGCACTGCCCACTTTGGCGTGTAACGTATCAAGCTGGCCGCGTGAGAGCAGAATATCTGCATGTAACTTCGTCGGTACGCGCTCGCGTTCAACCGCTGCCAAAGCCTGCGAGATTAACGGTGCTGCGCGATCGGGATCGTTTAATCGCAAATGGGCTTCACCCTGTAGCCATTGTGCTTCGGCAATGCCGCGGTTACGTTGATCATTATTGGGCGTTGCCGCAATAAGCCTTTCGGCCTGTCGTGCTTTTGCAAGCGCAACCGCCGCATTGCCCCGCATCTGTTCTTTGGCTTCGATGAGCAATCGTGTCGCCGCAGGCGACACCGACACTGTTACCGTTGGAACAGGTGGGGCAGCCAACAAAGGCGCAGAGAAAAACGTTGCTAGCCAAAGCGCAAAAAGGCCCAGTCGAGCGCCAGGGCCTCCCCGCAGTTTCACGAACGGTAACTCCATAGCTCGGTTATCGCACAAAGCTGTTAAGCGAGGCCTAAGAACGCCAGCTTAGGCGCTTTTCCAAAAGCTGGCCGGTCTGAAAAAAGAGCCGCGCGGCTCGGCAGCGGCGCTCAGATGTCGATCTTCCTCGAGAAACTGGCGGAATGCGCCAATCGAAATCGGGCGGCTGATCAAGAAACCCTGCACCATATCGCACCCCATCACGCTCAGCAGGGCCATTGCCGCCTGAGTCTCGACGCCTTCCGCCGTCACCTCCATGTCAAGCGCATGGGCAAGATCGATCGTTGATCGAACAATAAGCGGATCGCGGTTGCTGCTGGTCAATTGCGTAATGAACAGTTTGTCGATCTTCAGTTCGCTGGCCGGCAATTGCTTCAAATAGGCAAGCGACGATAGTCCCGCCCCATAATCGTCTATCGCCAGGGCGATGCCGACCTCGGCGAAAACCTGAAGATGCGCAATCGCGGTTTCGGGATCACGGATCACCGAGGTCTCGGTAATTTCGAACCCAATCCGTGCACCGCCCGATTGCACCATCTGACACGCACGCGCGACAAACGCAGCATCACCAAGCAATTGGCCTGAGATGTTGATGAAGATCAACAGATCATGCCCAGCAGCGGCCAGCATCTTCTGATCGGCAATGACCTGCGCGAGCGTCCACAGGGTCAGCGGGCCAATGGCGCGCGAATCCTCAGCGGCGGGAATGAAATCACCGGGCAAGATCAGCCCGCGGACCGGGTGTTGCCATCGTACGAGCGCTTCGGCGCTGCAGATTTCCTGGCGACGCAGATGAACTTTGGGCTGGTACTGCAAAAACATCTCACCGCGCTCAAGCGCCTTTTCCAGATCGCGAATCAAGCTATGCCGATCAAAACTCGGTGCGGTACTGGATAGGTCTCGAAACACCGGCACGTGCGTAAACCGGGCCTCTTCAATCGCCTGTTCGGCCTCTTCCGCCAGTCTGATATCGTCGGCGGATGCAACCGGCACCCCAGCGCCGCCGAACAAAAGCTCGACCCGATGGGGCTCACCATCAAGATCGATCGCCTCATCAAAAATGAGGCGCAACCGATCAAGTGCAGCTTGCGCATCATCGATCTTTTCGCCGTCAAAGACGAATTCGACCATGGTTCGCCCGACAACCGCCAACCGCGCTTCGTTGAGGTGTTCGGAAATTCGATCGGCGACATCCATGATCAGGCCATCCGCCCGCAGCGCGCCGAGATGGCGACGCAGCGGACCGAAATTGGCAATCTCCGCCAGGCACAAAAAGCGCCAGCTTGGCACGACATTCAAATTGTCATCGAAATCGATCGGCAAGATACTCGGAATTTCCATACCCCGATGCACCCCGAACGGCATATCGAACTGGGCTGACTCCGCCGATCGCATGCTGAAGGGGGACGCCGACGCAAACAGGCCTCGCCGCGTCATCCGATCATCCATGTGACCAATGCCAGGATGGGCTGGGCGCATCATTTCCCGCCCGTTCTACGCACCAGCGTTGAAGGAAAGGTTAAATGCTTTGGCGAGCGGGGCACCACCGTCACGCGCATTGCGGGACCGCCGCTTGCATGATGCTTAATAAATCGTTAAAAAACAACCGCGTCCATCGTGGACGCAGTCTGGGAGACTAACAATGTTCGAGTTTATTTTCTCGTTCTTCCACCAGGAAGAAATCAAGCCCTGGTAAATCCTGCATCGGCCCGACAACCGAATAAACCATTGTGTGAGCACAATTTTAGCCGAGCGTCGGGTCGATACCTTTCCCCATCCCCTCGCCTAACCGCACCTCATTGATCGGCAATCGATTCCCATCCCGAATCGGGACAATGTTGGTTCGCCAACGTCCTTGATTTCTGTAATTCATGTAAATTGAGCGGCTAGCGTAAAGCCTCGACCAAGCGCTGCATGAACGTTGCGCCGCGCTCGAATTGCGCGATTTCAAGATATTCGTCCGGTTGATGCGCCTGCTCGATCGAGCCGGGCCCACAGATGATCGTCGAAAATCCCGCCTGTTGAAACTGCCCCGCTTCGGCTGCGTACGGCACCATCCGTGCGGGCCCATTGTCCCCCGCAAGGCGGCGCGCCAGTCGCTCGGCGGGGCTATCGAGATCGGGCACCAGACACGGCGTTTTGGATCGGCGCACAACGGCCACACCAGTACCGGGAAAGCGCGCCTTGATGGCTGCATCCTCGCGCGCAGCAATCGCCAGAAACGGCGCGATGATCGCCTCTGGATCATCACCCGGCGGCGTCCTTAGATCGAATACGAAAGTGCATTCGCCCGCTAGAATGTTCACCGCCGTGCCGCCATGAATTTGACCGATTGTAAGCGTGCTGTGCGGCGGATCGAACCCCGAATGGGGATCAGCGTCGCGCTCAAGCATGTCGGCAAGATCAGCGAGCGCCTGCATCAGGCGCACCGCGACCATATTGGCCGAAACACCCAGATGGGTCAGGCTCGAATGGGCCTCATGCCCCTTCACCGTGACGATCCAGCTCGAAATTCCCTTGTGGCCGCTCACCACCTCCATGTTGGTGGGCTCACCGACAATCACGGCAAGCGGCGAAGGCAAATCGCGCACCAATTCGCGGATCATGTCTGGCGCGCCCAGACAGCCAACCTCCTCATCATAAGACAGAGCGAGATGTACCGGTCGCGTAAGCTGTGCCGCGACGATGTCAGGCGCAGCGGCGAGCGCCAGGGCGATGAAGGCCTTCATGTCGCACGTCCCGCGCCCGAACAGCCGATCGCCGCGCCGGGTCAATACGAAGGGATTGCTGGTCCATGCCTGGCCATCGACCGGCACGACATCGGTATGCCCCGATAGCACCACACCGCCCGGCACCGCCGGCCCCAGCGTGGCATAAAGATTGGCCTTGGTGCCAGCCGCATTGCTCACGCGCGTTGACGCCACGCCAAGCGCCCCCAGCAACTGCTCGACATAGACGATCAGCGCCAGGTTGGAATCGCGCGATGTCGTATCGAACGCGATCAACCGATCGAGAATGGGCAGCGCCCGTTCGGCGAGATCGGCAGTTGGGGGGAGTGTAGGCATGAAACTGCCTACCGCAAATCGATCAGGCGGTCACCGGTTGGCGAGCCGCAAGCCTATCAGCCTGCGTTGTTACGGGATTCGAGAATTCCATCTCGTCATCGACCGAACCGAAGCGCAGCATCATGATGTCCTTCGCGTAATTCTGATGCACTTGCCAGGGCTGCTTGTTGCCCTGTTTCGGGAAGCGCTCCATCGCCCGCGTGACGTACCCCGAGCTGAAATCGAGGAACGGCATCGCCTCAAGGTCGCTTTCAATCCGCGGCGTCACCTGGCGCATCCCGCGCTTCTTCATCGTGTTGAGCAGTCGCGTGACATAACCGCACGTCAAATCGGCCTTCAGGGTCCATGATGCGTTGGTGTAGCCGAACGACGATGCAAGATTAGGCATGTCGCTATACATCATGCCCTTGTAGTTGAAGGTCTTTGAAAGGTCGCGCAACTCACCATCAACGGTAAACGCAACATCGCTGAGCAATTGAAGCTCAAGGCCCGTGGCAGTGACGACAATATCTGCGTCGATTCGGTTGCCTGATTCCAGTGCAATCCCAGTTGCATCGAAGTGATCGATGCGGTCCGTCACGACCGATGATTTGCCTGCCTTGATCGATTCGAACAGATCGGCGTCAGGCACCAGACACAGCCGCTGGTCCCACGGATTGTAGCGGGGCGTGAAATGCGTGGCGACATCGTAATCGGGGCCAAGCTGTTCGCGGACCATGCCGATGATCCGTTCCTTGACGATGGCCGGCCGCGTGCGCGCGACACGGAAGAAATACATGCCGAACAGCACATTCTTCCACCGCGTGATCCCATAAGCGAGCTTCGACGGCAGCAGCGCGCGCAGCCGATTGGCAATCGCATCCTCGGCCGGGCGCGACACGACATAGGTGGGCGATCGCTGGAGCATCGTGACGTGCGCGGCGGTCTTCGCCATTTCGGGCACGATCGTTACCGCGGTCGCGCCGGATCCGATGACGACGACCTCCTTCCCTGCGTAATCGAGATTTTCGGGCCAGAATTGCGGGTGGATGATTTGCCCGGCAAACGCTTCGACACCAGGGAAATCGGGCACATGGCCCTTGGCGTAATTGTAATAGCCCGAGCACATGAAGAGGAAATTGCAGCTATACTGCACCTCGTGCCCATCGGTGACAGCCGTGACCGTCCAGCGCGCCTCTTCGGTCGACCACGCGGCGCTTTTCACGTGATGATTGAAGCGGATATGCTTGTCGATGCCATATTTGGCGGCGGTGCGCTTCACATAGGCGAGGATATTCGGGCCATCGGCGATCGCCTTGGCCTCGGTCCAGGGCTCGAACGAATAGCCGAGCGTGTACATATCGGAATCGGAACGGATGCCGGGATAGCGAAACAGGTCCCAGGTGCCGCCCATATCGGCGCGGCCTTCGAGGATCATGTAACTGCGGTCGGGCGATTTATGCTGCAGATGATAGCCTGCGCCGATACCCGAAATACCGGCTCCGACTACGATAACATCGACATGATCCATTTCGGCACCTCCTGTGCCCATACCCGATATTCGATTTTGATTTGCAACGCAAAGGGGATGGGTTTGGTTGCGTTACCCTGCTTATCGCGGCCAAAGGCCAGAGCGGCCCAACTGTGCCGTCATCGCATCAAAACGAGCGAAATCGCCTGAACCACGGGCAATCATCATCGCGCCTTCCAGAGCGGCAAACAACGCCATCGCGTGATCCCGAACGGAGTCGCAGGACGGATCACCGCCAGTTGCACGCGCAATAATGGCGGCAATCCAGTCGACATTAAGATCGACAAAGCGCCGAACCTCGGCCTTTACCTCGGGCGGAACGGCATCGATTTCCGCCGCCAGCATCCCGCACAGGCACATCTTGCCGTCCGATTCCAACGTCGTCCGAATCGCGGCGACATAGGCGGCGAGGGCCGCACGTGGATCAGCACCGGACTGATCAATAGCGCCGAGATGCGCAACCAGGCGATCGGTATAGCGCCGCGCCACCGCGGCCCCCAATTGGCCCTTGGTAGGGTAATGATAATGGACGCTCGCGCTCTTGATGCCGACCGCGGCAGCCACATCGCGGAAACTGAGGCCATTATAGCCGACGGTCATCATCATCCGCTGTGCAGCATCGAGGATCGAAGAAGCGGTCGCATTGGGCGCAATGGTCATAGAAATTAAACTACCTATCGTTTGATAGTCGTTGACGATCGACTGCGTTTTGAACAAAGCGGATCGCCTATCTATCGATAGGTATCAGACCCGAAAGATACAACAAACAGGAGTTCCCATGTATTTTCACGTCATGGTGGGTGCCACCGATCTTGAAGCCTCGAAACGCTTTTATGACGCCACGCTGGCGACGATCGGCATTCCGAGCAAGGGCAAGTTCCGCGAACAACCGAGCGCATACATGTATGGCGATCCCGCAACGGGCCTGTTCTTCATCTCTGACACGCTGGACGGCAATCCAGCCACGCATGCCAATGGCGGCACGATCATGTTCAAGGCCGCATCGAAGGATCAGGTCGACGCCTGGTATGCCGCTGGGCTCGCCAATGGCGGCACGAGCGAGGACGCGCCTGCCCCGGCCCCGATTCCTGGTGCGACGGCAGCACGCTTGCGCGACCCCACCGGCAACAAGATCGGCGTGATCGCCTTCGTTTAAGGTGGTGCGCGGCGACGGTCGCGATAATCGCGACCGTCGCTTGTGCCTTACGCTGCCGCTTTCACCTTTGCCCGGTATGCATGCAGTAATGGTTCGGTATAGCCACTTGGCTGGCTCACCCCTTCAAACACCAGCGCGCGCGCAGCGTTGAGCGCGATGCTTTCCGAATTGCCTGCCATTGGGTGGTAAAGCGGATCGCCTGCGTTCTGCGCGTCAACCTTTGCTGCCATCCGCTCGAACGCGGCGTCGACATCAGCCTTGGTCGCCACGCCGTGGAGCAGCCAATTGGCGATATGCTGCGAGCTGATCCGCAGGGTCGCGCGGTCTTCCATCAAGCCGATATCGTTGATGTCAGGCACTTTCGAACAGCCGATGCCCTGATCGATCCAGCGCACCACATAGCCGAGGATGCCTTGCGCATTGTTATCCAACTCGCGTGCGACTTCTTCCGCGGTCCAGTTACGCCCGCCCGCGAAGGGCACCGTCAACAGGCCGTCAAGCGCGGGGATCGCTTCGTGCGCGATCTCGCGCTGCCGCGCGAACACATCGACCTTGTGATAATGCATCGCGTGGAGCGTCGCGGCGGTGGGAGATGGCACCCAGGCGGTGTTAGCGCCACTCATAGGGTGGCCGATCTTTTGCTCCATCATGTCCGCCATCCGGTCGGGTGCTGCCCACATGCCCTTCCCGATCTGCGCCTTGCCCGACAGGCCATGCGCGAGGCCAATGCGGACGTTGCGGTCCTCATAAGCCTTGATCCAGGCACTCGCCTTCATCTCGGCCTTGGGGATCATCGCGCCGCCGTGCATCGCGGTGTGCATCTCGTCACCCGTGCGATCGAGGAAGCCGGTGTTGATGAAGACGATGCGGTCCTTCACTGCCTCGATGCACGCCGCGAGATTGGCCGAGGTTCGCCGCTCCTCGTCCATCACGCCGACCTTGATGGTGTGGCGCGCGAGGCCGAGTAAATCCTCGACCGCGTCGAACAGCCGGTTGGTGAAGCCGCATTCCTCCGGCCCGTGCATCTTGGGTTTCACGATATAGACGCTGCCGGTACGGCTGTTCTTCAGCTTGCCCAGCGAGCGCAGGTCGTAAAGCGCGATCGTTGAGGTCATAATCGCGTCGAGGATGCCCTCGGGCGCTTCGCTGCCATCGGCGAGGTGGATGGCAGGCGTGGTCATCAGATGACCGACATTGCGCACGAACAGCAGCGAGCGACCGGGAAGCGTGATCTCGTCGCCATGCGCACCGATGTAAACGCGGTCAGCGTTCAGGCGGCGCGTGAGGGCCTTGCCGCCCTTGTCGAACGTCTCCTCCAGATCGCCCTTCATCAGCCCGAGCCAATTGCTGTACGCCGCGACCTTGTCTTCGGCGTCGACTGCAGCGATCGAATCCTCGAGGTCGCAGATCGTTGTCAGCGCGGATTCGAGGATGACGTCGGATATGCCCGACGGGTCGCTACGGCCGATGGCGGACTCACCGTCGAAAACGACCTCGATATGGAGCCCGTTGTGGCGGAACAGCCGCCCTTTGCCGGATTTCCCGACATATTGAGCGGGGTCTGCAATCGCGATACCCCCCGAAGGGTCACCCAAATCAGCCCAGCTTCCCGATGCGAGCGGCACCGCCTGATCGAGAAACGCCTTCGCCGCCGCGATCACCTGGCTCCCGCGCTCGGTATCATACCCACCCGGCTTTGCCGCACCCGGCAGCGCATCGGTGCCGTAAAACGCATCGTACAGGCTGCCCCAGCGGGCATTGGCCGCGTTGAGCACGAAGCGCGCGTTGAGGATCGGCACGACCAGCTGTGGGCCGGCCATCGTCGCAATCTCGGCATCGACATTTTCGGTGCCGATCTTGAAGGGTGCGGGCTCGGGCACCAGATAGCCGATCTCGCGCAGGAACGCCTCGTCGACCGGCTCGCCCGCCTTATAGCGCGCATCGATCGCTGCCTGCAGCGTCTCGCGCTTGGCGAGCAATGCAGCGTTCTCGGGAGCGAACTGCGCGAAGATATCCGCCACGCCCTGCCACCAGCCATCGGCGGCGATGCCAAGGCCCGACAGTACCTGCGTTTCGACAAATTCGGCAAGCTCGGCGGCGACCTTCAGGCCGGCGCGGTCGACGGATGCGGACATGATTCCTCCTAAGATGGGCAATGACGGGCCTGGGGAGGCGGGAGAGTCACTCCGCTTCCCGTTCGTGTCGAGCGAAGTCGAGACACCCTGCGCCGCGTTCGGGGCATGTTTCTCGACTTCGCTCGAAACGAACGGGCGAGAGAAGTGTGGTTGCCCTAAGCCAGCCCGGGCGCAGGTTTCAACCCTGTTCGGGCGATAACTGCGCCGCCGCCGCCTCAATCCGCGCCAGCATTTCGGCGAACTGCGCTAACTCGTCTGCCGAAAACCCGGCGAAAATCTCCGCCTCGAGCGCCAACGCCTTCGGCACCACACTCTCGTAAAGCGCCTGCCCGGCTTTGCTGAGCGACAAAAGATGCGACCGCTGATCATCCGGGTTGGGCGCGCGCTTCACCAGTCCGCGATCGACAAGTGCAATCGCAGCACGGCTTACCGTTACCTTGTCCATTTGCGTGGCGGCACCCAGCGCCTGCTGTGTCATCGCCTGCCCTTCCGCGATCACCGCAATCAGCCGCCATTCGGGAATCTTGAGCGCGAACAGGGCTTGATAGGCCGTCGCTACCGCCGATGAGACACGGTTCGAGGCGATCGACAGACGATAGGGCAGGAAGGCGTCGAGCTTGAGCTTGGTCATACTGGGCTCGTTCCCTTACGTTCCTTGTGTCCCCGCGAAGGCGGGGGCGCAGACTGGGCTCCCGCCTTCGCGGGAGCACAAGGAACGTGAAGGGACATTTTCGATCGTTAGTCCAGACCCGGGCTTGATTTCGCTACGGCACCCGCCCCCCTGGCAAGAACCGCAATCACTACAGCTGCGGCGACCGCAATCCACAACGCATCGCTACCGATGAACAGATACGCGACCGCCCCCGCCACCCCGCCGCTCATCAGCCCGGCCCAGAGCAGCACATGCGGCACCCAGCCCCAGCGATCCTCGCCTGTCAGCGCGGCCGCAAGTTGCTGGCCGATCTTCACCAGCCGCCCGGTCATATAGGTGAGCCCGACGCGAACATCGGTGCCGGTGGCGAAGAAGATATTCTCCACCCCCATCGCGACCGCCATCAGGATCGCGGTCAACCGGTCCTCGCGCATGTCGCCAAGCCCCGCCGCGGCGGCGAGCAGCACGACCATCAGCACCGGCACCACAGTACGGTGTCGCCCCCCCGCCGCCCGACCAATCAGTGAGGCGATGATGACGCCAACGACGAAGCTGCCGATCAGCAAAGCGGCGACGCCCGCATTGGCGGACATATCGGCAATATCGACCCCCAGCCGCGTCGAATTGCCGCTCATGAATGAAACGAAGAACCCGCCGGTGATGAGATACCCCACCGCATCGACATAGCCAGCCAGCGCCGAAAGGCTGATGGCGAGCAGGCGCTCATGGCGGTCGAAGGATTTCATCCGGGGGGTTTAGGGGGTGTGGGGGTGGATGGGAAATTTTAGCGGCTATAGCACATCCTCTGATCGGGTTCGTTTTGAGCAGTCTTCGGGCCGCATCGTTCGGGGAACTGTGGGCCCCAGCACGAGGCCGGAGTGTCGGAGTGTCGGAGTGCAGGAAGCAAAAGGCGCAGCTAGACCACCACCCCCAAACCCGCTATATAGTTTCATCTGATACCATCTGCCGCCACGGAGACCCCTGCCATGACGACGACCGCGAACGCCCCCCTGCCCGCCACCAAGCACGAAAACCCCATGGGCCTCAATGGCTTCGAATTCGTCGAATTCACCTCGCCCGATCCGGAGGCGCTCGCCGATCTGTTCGTCAAGATGGGCTTCACGCATGTCGGCACGCATCGCTCGAAGAATGTCCGCCGCTATGCGCAGGGCGACATCAATTTCCTGCTCAACATGGAAAATGCCGGCCAGGTCGCCGGTTTTCGCGACACCCATGGCCCCTCCGCCAACGCAATGGCGTTTCGTGTCGCCGATGCCGCCAAGGCAGTGAAGCTCGCGACCGAACGTGGCGCGGTGCCGGTCGAAGGCAAGGTTGGCCCGGCCGAACTCAACATCCCGGCGATCGAGGGCATTGGCGGCGCGAACCTTTATCTGGTCGACCGGCGTGGCGACACGACCATCTATGACATCGATTTCGAGCCCGTCCCCGGCGCGACACCGGACGACAACAGCGTCGGCCTCCACACGCTCGATCACTTGACGCACAATCTGATGCGCGGGCGCATGAATTACTGGGCCGATTATTACGAGCGCATCTTCAACTTCCGCGAAATCCGCTTCTTCGACATCGAGGGCAAGGCGACCGCACTCGTCAGCAAGGCGATGACCGCGCCCGACGACAAGATCCGCATCCCCTTGAACGAAAGCCAGGACGAGCATTCGCAAATCGAGGAATTCATTAAGGATTACAAAGGCGAAGGCATTCAGCACATCGCGATGGCGACCGACGACATCTTCAAGACCGTCGATACGCTGCGCGCCAACGGCATCCGTTTCCAGGACACGATCGACACCTATTTCGACCTGATCGATAAGCGCCTGCCCGGCCACGGCCATGACGTGGAGCAAATGCGCGCGCGGAAAATCCTGATCGACGGTTCACCGGAGACGGGCGGCGGGCTGCTGCTGCAGATCTTTACCGAAAATATGGTCGGGCCGATCTTTTTCGAGATTATTCAGCGCAAAGGCAATGACGGCTTTGGCGAGGGCAATTTCAAGGCGCTGTTCGAAAGCATCGAGCTCGATCAGATGCGCCGCGGGGTGATCCCGGCGTCCACAGAGGCCTAGTCCAACAACCGTCACCCTGAACTCGTTTCAGGGTCCAGCGAGCAACAAGTCCTGAAAGAGTGATTGGAGAAGTGGATGCTGAAACAAGTTCAGCATGACGACAGTGGATATATGACCGGCTTCGGCAATCACTTCAGCACTGAGGCCGTGCCTGACGCGCTGCCGGTCGGGCAGAATTCGCCACAGCGGCCCGCATTCGGCCTTTATGCTGAGCAGTTGAGCGGCACTGCCTTCACCGCGCCGCGGGCCGAGAACCGGCGGTCATGGCTCTATCGGCTACGCCCTTCCGCGGCGCATCCGGCGTTCGCGCCCTATATCGGCGCGCCGAACTTGGTGCCCGCCAGCCGCGACGCGCCGCTCGCCCCCAACCGGCTACGCTGGGGACCGATCAAAGCCACCCCCGGCGCCGACTGGCTCGATAGCCTGACGACGATGCTCGTCGCGGGCGGTGGCCCGCTGAGCCAGACCGGCGTCGCGGTGCACCTTTATGCCTGCGATACCGAAATGACCGATCGCGCCTTCGTATCGGGTGACGGCGAGCTGATTATCGTGCCCCAAATGGGCGCCCTCACCCTGCTGACCGAAATGGGCCGCATCGACATCGCCCCCGGCCAGATCGCGCTGATCCCGCGCGGAGTCCGCTTCCGCGTGACGTTGCCCGATGGCAGCGCGCGCGGTTATGTCGCCGAGAATTACGGCGCGCCGTTCCGCCTGCCTGATCTCGGCCCAATCGGCGCGAATGGCCTCGCCAACCCCCGCGACTTCGAAACCCCGGTTGCGTGGTTCGAGGATGTCGAGGGCGATTTCGATCTCGTCCAGAAATTCGGCGGCGAGCTGTGGACCACCAATCTCGGGCGCTCCCCGCTGGACGTCGTTGCCTGGCACGGCAATCTCGCGCCGTGCCGCTATGATCTCGCGCGGTTCAACACCATCAACACCGTCAGCTTCGATCATCCCGATCCGTCGATCTTCACATTGCTCACCTCGCCCAGCGACATCCCCGGCACCGCCAATGTCGATTTCGTCATCTTCCCGCCGCGCTGGATGGTGGCGGAGGACACGTTCCGACCGCCCTGGTTTCATCGCAATGTGATGAGCGAAGCGATGGGGCTGATCACGGGTGCCTATGACGCCAAAGCCGATGGCTTCGTGCCCGGCGCGCTCTCGCTCCACAATCAAATGGCCGGCCACGGCCCCGATGTCGCGAGCTGGGAGGCCGCGAGCAAAGCCGATCTGAAGCCGCACAAAATCGACGGCACGATGGCGTTCATGGTCGAGAGCCGCTGGGTGTTTCAGGCGACCGAGGTGGCGCTGCGCTCAGCAACGCTTGATCCGGATTATGATGCGGTGTGGAACGGCTTCCCCAAGGCGCAGCTGCCGCGCTGATCGCCATAAATCGATTTTCGCGGGAACCACTTGCTGGGTTCAGCCGTCTGGTGTGGCGATATTCCAAATCGATCAACCCAGGGCTAAGTCTATGTTTCCGTGGCAACATGATGCCCAGCACACGCTGGAAGCGCAACTCTTCGCGCATGTCGAAGACAAGGGATTTCCCTGTGTAGGCGCAAAGGCGGCGCTCGCCCGGGGCACGCTAGAGGTGCTCGCCTGCGATACCATCACCAGCGCCTGGGACGATTTGCGTATCCATGAAGGATTGTTGCGTTTTGCCGCCCAATATCGCGCCGAGCCAACGTTGTTCAGAAGTCTTGCGGTAATCTTTGAAGGGCCGGAAACGCTATCGGAAGCCGAATTTGAATCTGCGCTTTGGCAGCGCGTGCAATCGCTGTCGGACAAGGATGTATGGCGCGGCCAATCCTATGACGATCGGGTGAGCCCCGATCCGGAAAACCCGCATTTCTCGCTGAGTTTCGGCGGCGAAGCCTTCTTCATCGTGGGACTGCATCCGCAATCGAGCCGCCCCGCGCGCCGGTTCGATCGGCCGACGATGGTCTTCAACCTCCACGATCAGTTCGAGCGCCTGCGCGATGAGGGCCGGTATGAGGGCTTGCGCGAAAAGATCATGGTCCGCGACGAAGCACTGGCGGGCGATCGCAACCCGATGCTGGCGCGTCACGGCGAGAAGAGTGAAGCGCGCCAATATAGCGGGCGCCAGGTGGATGGTGATTGGGCGTGCCCGTTCAGCTATGCCGGAGCAGATCATTGACCGATCACCGCATCCCGGTCCGAAGCGGTGCTGCGTTCCTGCTGAGAGAAGGCGCGACCCTGACGGTGATCGATCCAATGGGGATGCAGGTCGCCGATCTGCTGGCCTTCAATGCCGACAATGCGCGCGAAGTCATCTCGTCGGGCCGTACGCTCGATTATGCCGAGACCATCCGGCTGACGACGGGGCACAGCCTTTATTCCAACCGATCGCGACCGATGCTCGATATCGTCGCGGACAGCGTTGGCATGCATGATTTCCTGCTCACCCCCTGCTCGGTCGACACGTTCGATCATTTCTATCCCGATCTTCAGCGGCACCGCGGCTGCTTCGGCAATTTGGTCGAGGCGCTTGCGCCATTTGGTATCGGGCCGGATTCGATCCCGGTTGCATTCAACTGCTTCATGAACGTGCCGGTCGATCCCGAAGGGCGCCTGCGCGTGCTGCCGCCGCTCAGCAAAGCGGGTGATCATGTCGCCTTTGTCGCGCGGATGGACCTGATCATTGGCCTCACCGCCTGTTCGGCGCCCGCCAGCAATGGCGGCAGTTTCAAGCCGATCGATTACCGGATCATGCCCGCATAATAATTGTTACGGGCCTGTCGATTCCACTCGCGCTCATCCGTCTCCCGGGTACGATCACGCTTCGGTGATCGCGAAGGGAAGGATAAGCTGCGATGAAATATCTGCTGACGATCTACGAAAACGAAGCCGTCTATAACGATGGTACGGGCGCGGCGATGGGCGCGATCATCGAAAAGCAT
This sequence comes from Sphingomonas sp. 32-62-10, assembly GCA_002280555.1. Classification (GTDB taxonomy): domain Bacteria; phylum Pseudomonadota; class Alphaproteobacteria; order Sphingomonadales; family Sphingomonadaceae; genus Sphingomonas. The sequence continues at coordinate 75,146 of NCEE01000018.1, read as the reverse complement.
ATGGCGTTCAGCGCGGATATCGGCAGCGCCATGCTCAACGGTGCTGGCCTGCAACCGGTCGCCAGCGCCACCACGGTGCGCACCGATGGCGGCAAGCAGACGTTGCACGACGGCCCTTTTGCCGAAACGCGCGAGCAGCTTGGCGGGTTCTACATGATCGAGGCACCTGATCTCGACGCTGCCATTGCGATCGCCAAAAGGGTGCCGCTCGCCGCCGATGGCGCGATCGAGGTGCGCCCGATCATGGCACCGCCCGGCATGTGAGCACCGCACACCTCGATGCGGTGTTTCGGGCGGCAGGCGGGCGGATCATTGCCGCACTTGCCGCCCGGTTCCGCAACCTCGATCTTGCCGAAGAGGCCTTTGCTGAAGCGTGCGCGCGCGCCGTGACCGCCTGGTCGGTCGAGCTGCCGCGCGATCCGGCGGGCTGGCTGTTCCGCGTCGCCGAACGGATCGCACTCGATCAGCTCCGCCGGGCGGGTACGCGGTCGGCCGCCCAATTGCCCGAACCCGAGCCCGAACCGACGGCAGAGGAATTGATGATGGCCGATGCCCGTCTGATCCCCGATGAACGGCTGCAGCTGATCTTCGTCTGCTGCCACCCGGCGATCCACCCCGAAGCGCGCGCCGCGCTGACCCTGCGGCTGGTGTGCGGGCTGTCGACCGAGGAAATCGCGCGGGCGTTCCTGATCAGCGAGACGACGCTCGCGCAGCGGCTCGTACGCGCGAAGAAGAAGATTGCCGTGGCCGGCATTCCCTTTGCCGTTCCTGGGCCCGAGGCATGGGGAGAACGGCTCGATGCGGTGTTGAGCACGATCGAGGTCGCTTATGCCCATGCCCATGCCGATGGTGCCGGCAGCGGCCGCCACGCCGATTATGCCAGCGAAATGCTGGGCATCACGGCCATCCTGGCTAGGATGATCCCGGGCGAGGCAGAGGTGCTCGCCATCGCCGCGACCGTGCGCTTTGCCGAAGCCCGAAGACCGGCACGCGTTGGCGACAATGGCATAATGATCCCGCTCTCCGAACAGGATCCCGCACACTGGGATGCCGCCTTGATCGCGGAGGGGCGCGCCTATTTCGCCGCTGCCGCCCGGATTGCCCCGCGCGCACCTCGCGTCGTGTCAGCGCTGATTCATGCCGAATGGTGCGCCCGAGAGTCCCTATTAGAGCCGCCGCCCTGGGCCAACATCCTGACGATTTACGACGCGCTGCTCACCGTGCGCGATGATGCGATTACCCGGCTGAACCGCGCCGTCGCGCTTGGCGAAGTGGCCGGCCACGATGCAGCACTGGAGGAGGTTGATGCGCTCGACGTTCCGGGGCTGGCCCAGTTCCTCCCCTATCATGCCGTGCGCGCAGGGCTGCTCTATCGGCTTGGCCTGCATGCGGCTGCGCGCGAAGCCTATGACGCAGCACTGGCGCTTGAACCCGGTGAAGCAGAGCGCAAATGGCTTGAGCGACGCCGCGCCGAAATCAGTTGACCAGCTGCCTCAGCCGCAACCGATGATGCCCGCCGCCGGGACGATCACGCTGTCCTTGCCAGCCTGATCGACGCGCACGGTCGCGGTGGGGACTGCCGCACCATCGGTCAGGTCACCGCGCTTGACGATCTCCATGTCGACGGTCACGCGCAGGTCTCCTCCGGCATATTCGGTCGTCGCGGCAAGGCCGAACTGCGCCTCGCCATTTTGCGCAACCCTGACCAGGTCGGTCACCGCACCGCCGGGCGCAAAGCGCACCGTCGCGGGGCTGGCAGAGACCATCATGATCAGCCCATGCCCCGGGGTCTGCGACCATAAAAAGGCGGCGCAACTGCCGGTCGGCAATTCCTGGCGCGGGATCGTGCCGATCGGCAGTCCGTCGAGCGAGGCGACGATTGGTGGCGCCGCGTCAGGCTTGGTCTGCGCAGTGGCGGCAACCGCTGTCGCCGTGGCGAGCAAGGTAAAGAAAGCAGCTCTCATACGCCAAATACTAGCATGACAAGCGCCGTGGGGTAAGCAGCGATCGCAAGCAACGCGCCGAACGGCAGCCGATCGTCCAGCCGTGCGCCGCGCCCGGTGAGCATCCAAAACAACACGACCCCGAGCCCGGCCATCCCGGCAAGGACCAGCACCACCGGCAGAAGCCGCCAGCCGATCCACAGACCGATCGCGCCAAGCAGCTTGGGATCACCGCCGCCAAGCCCCTCATGCCCGCGATAGGCCTTGTACGCCGCGCCGACCGCCCATAGCCCTGCAAACCCGGCCGCACCACCGATCAGCCGATCCGCGAGTGGCGGCGCAATCGCCGCCAGCCCGCTCGCCAACCCTGCCAGCGCCAACAGGATCGTCAACCGATCGGGCAGCCAGAAATCGGTGATGTCGAGCGCGGCGAGCGCGAGCAACAGCCAGCCGAATATCGCAACAGCCAATGCCGCTGGTCCACCAATCAGCAGCCCCGCCGACAGCCCGATCGACAGCGCGACGAGCTCGATGCGCCAATGGATCGGATCGATCGCCGTCTCGCAGGTTCGGCACCGCCCTCCGCTGGCCAGAGCACTCAGCAACGGCACCAGATCGCGCGGACCGAGCACCGTATCGCAACTGTCGCAGTGGGAGCGTCCGACCAGCACCGATCGTCCCTGCGGCCAGCGGATCACCAGCGCCGCGATAAAGCTGCCGAAAATGGCGCCCAACACCGCAAGCAGTGCGGCGGGCACCCAAGAGTCAGACAGGCTTTGCACGAATGAGATAGCGATACACCCCGATCAGGTTGATCACGAACAACACGGCATTCTGCGTGCCCAGCGCCGCGTCCCCGGTCAACACCGCGCCTGCGACCCACGCCATCGACGAGCCGAGGAAAATCACGAAGCCCCACCCCGTCAGCCGCCGCCCAAGATCAAGCGAAACCATCGCCGCCGCGACCATCCCGCTGCCGGAAGCGAGCCATTTCAGCACTTCAGTGGTCGTATCTTCCATTTGCCGTCCATCACTGCCCGGCATTGTCGCCGTACCGCACTAGCGGCCAGCGCGGCGATCCGTTCCCCGCCGCATTTGTCAAAGCCATCGCGGAGGCCTAGATCGCCCGTAACAATTTCCCTGCCGGAGCATCCCCAATGGCCACCCATCCCGCCCATGATCCCGTCGTCATCGTCTCCTATGCCCGCACGCCGATGGGTAGCTTTCAGGGGGCATTATCAGGCGCCTCGGCGACCGAGTTGGGCGCGGCGGCGGTCGGCAGCGCGGTGGAACGTGCGGGGCTGTCGGGTGCGGCGATCGAGCGGATTTACATGGGCTGCGTGCTGCCCGCTGGCCTGGGCCAGGCCCCTGCCCGCCAGGCGGCGCTCAAGGCGGGGCTGCCCGATCATATCGAGGCGACGACCGTCAACAAGATGTGTGGCAGCGGCATGCAGGCGGCGATCATGGCGGCAGACGCGCTGGCGGCTGGATCGGTCGACCTGCTGATCGCGGGCGGCATGGAGAGCATGACCAATGCGCCCTATCTCTCGATGAAGCACCGCAGCGGCGCGCGGATCGGGCATGACGTGCTGAAGGATCATATGTATCTCGACGGGCTCGAAGATGCCTATGAACCCGGCAAGCTGATGGGCAATTTCGCCGAGGATACCGCCGCTGCCTATCAGTTTACGCGCGAGCAGCAGGATGATTATGCCATCGCCTCGCTGACACGGGCTCAAAAGGCGCAATCGTCCGGCGCGTTCGACCGCGAGATCACGCCGGTCGAGATTGCCGGGCGCAAGGGCACCGTCACCGTCGACAAGGACGAGCAGCCGCTAAAGGGCGATCCCGCCAAAATTCCGACGCTCAAGCCCGCTTTTTCAAAGGACGGCACCGTCACCGCCGCCAATGCCTCGTCGATTTCGGATGGCGCGGCGGCGCTGGTGATGACTCGGCTGTCGGTGGCGGAAAAGCTTGGGCTGACCCCGATCGCGCGGATCGTGGCAACGGCGGGTCATGCCCATGCCCCATCGTTGTTCACCACCGCGCCGGTGTTCGCGATGCGCAAGGCGATGGAAAAAGTCGGCTGGACCGCGAGCGATATCGACCTGTTCGAAGTCAACGAAGCCTTTGCCGTCGTCGCGATGATCGCGATGCGCGATCTGGGGCTGTCGCACGATGTGGTGAACATCCACGGCGGGGCCACCGCGCTCGGCCACCCGATCGGCGCCAGCGGCGCGCGGATCATGGCGACGTTGCTATCCGCGCTCCAGACGACAGGCGGCAAGCGCGGGATGGCGTCGCTCTGCATCGGCGGGGGCGAGGCGACGGCGGTGGCGTTGGAGATGATGGGGTAGGTTCGATTCACCTCGTTAGTTCGGGTTCGAATTAGCCTCAATGACCCCATCCGTTCGGGCTGAGCGAAGTCGAAGCCCATGCGCAGCGCTTGCCCTTCGACTTCGCTCAGGGCGAACGGAGGTTTTGATTTTCCAAAGGCGGATCGTCGCACTTCCCACCCGAGGTGAAGTTGCGGAAGTTGCGGGTTGCCATCACCGTCTTGCAGTCGAGCACTGCGGCAGTGCAAAATCGCGAAAGATCGAAGGTTTCAAAGAACAAACGCGAGTATAGCATTCCGCGGCAATGTAGGAAAGTTGCGCGGCTTGGGTTAGTTGAAGCCACCGCCAAACTCGTCACCCCGGACCTGTTCCGGGGTCCACCGCGCCCCAATCGGCCGCATCATTGGTGAAGAAGTGGGCCCCGGTACAAGTCCGGGGTGACGGGGTTGGGTTACCGCAAAGCCCCCGCCACCAGCTTGTGCAACTTGTTATGCAGCGCGTCACTTGCCGCGAGAAATTCGTTGCGTTCCATCATCTTGTCGCCGCCACGGAAATCGGTGACGTAGCCGCCCGCTTCCTTCACCAGCAGGATTCCCGCCGCGACGTCCCAGCGGCTGAGGCTCGATTCCCAGTATCCGTCGAAGCGCCCCGCCGCGACCCAGGCTAAATCCAGCGCCGCCGAGCCCAGCCGCCGGATGCCCGCCACCCCGGGCGCGACCGCGCCGAAGATGCGGGTCCATTGTGCGAAATCGCCGTGACCGAGGAATGGGATGCCCGTCGCGATCAGCGATTCCGACAAGTCGTTACGCGCCGACACCCGCAGGCGCTGATCGGTCAGCCACGCGCCGCGCCCGCGCTCTGCCCAGAAGCTTTCGTCGGTCAGCGGCTGATAAACGAGCGCTGACACAGTCTCATACCGGCCATCGGGACGGGGCTCCTCGACCGCGATCGAGATCGAGAAATGCGGGATGCCGTGCAGGAAGTTCGTGGTGCCATCGAGCGGATCGACCACCCAACGCGGCTTGTTGGGGTCACCCGCAATCTCGCCGCGCTCTTCCATGATGAACGCCCAGTCGGGGCGGGCGTGGCTCAGTTCCTCATAGATCGTCTGTTCGGCGCGCTTGTCCGCCATCGAGACAAAGTCGGCCGGGCCCTTGCGGCTGACCTGGAGCTGCTGGACTTCGTTGAAGTCACGCCGCAGCCGGGGCGCCGCTTTGCGGGCGGCACGTTCCATGACGGTGAGAAGGCCGGAGTGGGAAACCATTTCAATTCCTTAGGCATTGCCGCAAGCGCCACGGGCAAAGCCCGTGTCATCGGCCGAGCTCCGCTCGCCGTCCGGGCCGACGGATCGGGCAAATAGCAACGCTATTTGTCTCGTCCGCTCGGCCTCAGTCAGCCCGCTTCACATAGGTCTGTTCGTACACGTCGACCACGATCCGCGTGCCAGCGCCGATATGCGGCGGCACCATCACGCGGACGCCGTTTTCGAGCAAAGCGGGCTTGTAGGACGACGATGCCGTCTGCCCCTTAACTACTGCATCCGCCTCGACGATCAGCGCTTCGATCGTATCCGGCAGCTGCACGCTGATCGGGCGTTCGTCGTAAAGCTCCATCACCACGTCCATGCCGTCCTGGAGGAAGGCCGCAGCATCGCCCAGAATGCCCGCATCGAGCGTAATCTGGTCATAGGTCTGCTTGTCCATGAACGTCAGCTGATCGCCCTCACGGAACAGGAACTGGAAATCGGTCGTATCGAGCCGCACGCGCTCGACCGTTTCGGCCGAGCGGAAGCGGACGTTGTTCTTGCGCCCATCGATCAGGTTTTTCATTTCGACCTGCATATACGCGCCGCCCTTGCCGGGCTGGGTGTGCTGGATTTTCACCGCCTTCCAGATACCGCCTTCATATTCGATGATGTTGCCGGGGCGAATGTCGACGCCGCTGATCTTCATGGGTGTGCCTGCAAGTTGAAAGAGCGAAGGCGCGGGCTTTAGCGCCCGGTGCCGCTTCCGGCAAGCAGCGGATAAGGATCGACCGGCACGCCCTGCCACCAGCCATCGCCGGGGTACATCCGCGACAGGCCGAAATGCAGGTGATAATTGCCCGCCCCGGCGTTACCCGTATCGCCGACATAGCCGATCGGATCGCCCGGCAGCAGCATCTTCCCTTCGTGCAGGCCCGGCGCATAGGCCAGCAAATGAGCGTAGTAATAACTCCATTTGCCAGCAGGCGAGCGGACATAGACGGTGGAGCCGCCCGCCGGATTTTCCGCCATTTTCTCAACGCGACCGGTGGCCGCGGCAATCACCAGTGTGCCCATCGGCGCGGCAATGTCGATCCCATGATGCGCGCGTGCGCCGCCGCCACGAGGGTCGCCCCAACTGCTGGCAAGGCTTGTCCGCGCAACCCCCTGGACGGGCACTGTGAGTGGACCATCAAGCGGACCAATCGGCGACGGCACCAAAGCCCATTGCGCAAGCCGTCGCTCGGCTTGCACATGCACCGCCAGGGGTGGTGATTCACCGACGATTTCGGTCCTTACCCTTATCGTCATCGCCATCAGGATGATGACAATGACCAGCAACGCCCCCGATATGCTCAGCCCTCGCAAGCCCCTACTCCTGGAAGATCGCCGGCGTCCCCGGCTTGATCATCAGCGACAAACGCGCTGCATCCCAATTGGTCAGCCGGATACAGCCATGGCTCGCCGCACGACCGATCGTGCTCGGTTCGGGCGTGCCATGGATGCCGTAATGCGGCTTCGACAGATCGAGCCAGATTACCCCGACAGGCCCATTGGGGCCGGGTGGCAGCAGCGCATCCTTGACGCTGTCCTTCACGTCCCAGAACAAATCCGGGTTGTAATGGAATTCGGGATTGTAGGTCACGCCCTGCATTTTCCACCGCCCAATGGGCAGCGGATCGCGCGCGCTGCCCATCGTCGCCTGAAACTGCGCGACGAGCTTGCCCTTGGCATCGAGCACGCGGAGCACCTGATCCGATTTGTCGACCACGATCTTCGCGCCCACTGGCTGGCTCGCATCGACATTCAACGATGCCAGTGTCTTGCGCCAGTGATCGGGCAATTTAGCGTCATAAGCCCGTGAAGATGGCAGCGCGTTGGGGAAGCGCACTATGGTGCCCGGGACCAGCCGGGTTTGCGGGCTGTTGAGCGCGATCAGTACCGCAGGCGTGGTATGAAACATCTCGGCGAGCTTCTCGATCACGTTACGATAGCCGAGCGCGGGCAATTTTGCTTGGTCGGAGGCCGCTTTCGGCAACGGGTTTACGAACGGACCCGCAAGCCCCTCTGCCGTCAGCCGCAATTCTCTGACCGGTCGCATCGCGCGATAGACGCGCAGTGCATTCATCGTCGGGGTGTCGAGCGTGCCGGTGCGTTTCAATCCGCGCGATTCCTGGAACCCTTTTAGGGCTGCCGTCAGTGATTGGCCGGGCTTCCCATCGAGCACACCCGGCGAGAAGCCAAGATGGTCGAGAATAACCTGTGCATGCAGGATCGTAGCGTCGATCTTTTCGACTGCTGACCGATCTGTCTGAGCGAAAACCTGAGATACCGGGCCAATCGAGCCGAGGATAAGGCAGGCTGCGACGATTGTGGTTTTGTTCAAACTATCAGGCCCCTAAGCAAGTTCATGATCACAACGACTGAAACTGCTTCGGTGTCCTTCTTGCGATCGCGGCGCATGGTTATAGGTTCGGGCATCGCGGGCGGGATGCTGGGGCTGAACCCGATATCGGCATCCGCCGCGCCTTTCCTCCCAACCGGCGAGTGGCGGCTGGCGATCCGCAACGTCCACAACAACGAGCGTTTCGATGCCGTGTTCGCGCGTGGCGGGCGTTTCGTTTCGGCTGGATTGGCCGAGCTCAATCACGGCCTGCGCGACTGGCGCACTGAGGAAGAAGCCCCGATGGACCGGCGGCTGCTGGCGTTGCTGGTGTCGCTACGTCAATCGCTTGGTGTTACCGGTGGCAAGCCATTCGACTTGATTTCCGGTTATCGTTCGCCAGCGACTAACGCCGTGCTGCGATCCCGCGGCGGTGCGCATACCGGCGTTGCCACCAAAAGCCAGCATATGCTCGGCAAGGCGACCGACATTCATTTGCCCGGCGTGCCACTGGAGCGACTGCGCGACGCGGCGCGCGCGCTGGGCATGGGCGGCGTGGGCTATTACCCCAAGGACGGCTTCGTCCATGTCGATACGGCGCGCGTCCGCCACTGGTAGAACCGACGTCGCCGGTTGAGGTCAAAGTCGCTGGCGCAGGCGGCGTACGCTCTGGTGCAGCGATTCAAGTCTATCGTTCGTGGCGCATTCGGCTTCGAGATCGGCGCGGATCTTCTCGATTTCATGGTCGGTTTTGTGTTCGATCCCGATAAACTGCTCGCGCGCCTGATCAACCGCGCGGATCAGTTCGTCGAGCTTGGCCTGCATCGCTGCGGCGTCGCGGTTCTGCGAATTTTGGATCAGAAACACCATGAGGAAGGTAACGACCGTTGTCGCGGTGTTGACCACCAGCTGCCAGGTATCCGAATAGCCGAACAACGGCCCCGTCAGACCCCAAGTCGCAATGATGCCAAGCGCCAGCACGAACGACAGCGGCTGCCCGGCAAAGGCGGCGATCCGACTGGCGATGGCGGTAAAAATGCGATCGAGCATGACAGGCTCCTATAATGGATGCCGTGCACTAGGCCTGCCGTCGCTACCGCGCCAGCACGTCCGCAAACGCCCGCACCGCCGCTTCCTCGTCCGCACCCCATACGGCGTTCGACACGGCGAGGAAATCGGCCCCTGCCTTCACCAGCGGCCGGCCATTGGCGGGCGTGATGCCGCCAATCGCGACACAGGGGATTTCGAACATCGTCGACCACCAGCTGAGCAGTACCGGTTCGGCGTGATGCTCGACCTGTTTGGTCGTCGTCGGAAAATAGCTGCCGAACGCGACATAATCCGCACCGCGCTCGCCCGCTTCCATCGCAAGGTGGCGGCTGGCGTGACAGGTGACACCAATCTGCGCGGCGGGGCCAAGGATGGAGCGCGCCTCGCGCGGATCGCCGTCCTCCTGCCCCAGATGTACACCGTCCGCACCCAGCCTTTTGGCGAGCGCGATGCTGTCGTTCACGAGGAACGCCACGTCATGCTCGGCGCAAATCTTTTGCAGCGGTTCTGCGAGCGCTGCGGCCGCGTGCTGATCGATGCCCTTCACGCGAAACTGGAACGCAGCGACCGGCCCAGCCCCCAGCGCGCGACGCAGCCGATCGGGGAAGCCGCCGGCTACTTCCAGCGGGGAAATCAGGTACAGCTGGCACGCTGGTCGGCGATCATCACGCTGGAACTGGCTGGCGAAATCGGGGTCGAGCGGGCCGAGGGGGTCGTCGTCATCAATCATTTGGCGGCCCTATCGCACTCAACCGTCATGCGCCAGCGTACCGGGCATTGGCGCGATGTCGAAATGCAGCACGTCCTCCCGCGCCCCCAATTTGGTATAAAGCGCGATGGCGGGGTCATCGCCGTGATCCGCCTGCACGAAAACCACCCACGCTCCACGCTTAGCGGCAATGCGTTGAAGTGCTGCGATGAGCGCCGTCGCTATCCCTTGCCGCCGGTGGCTTTCAGCGACAGCCAGATCGTAGAGATAGATTTCGCTGCGTTCCTGTTCGGGCTTGGGGAGATCATAGGCAGTGATACCGCCGACCACCGCGCCGCCGTGGAGTGCAACCAGCGCGATGAAGCTGTCGCGGGCCAGAAGTTTTTCGAGATACGCATCAGTCGGTGGCACCTCGCCATAGGTGACCCTGTCCTCAAAGGCATCGCCAAACACGTCCATCAACTGGCGCAGCAAAGCCCGGTCACCGCTGCCGAGCTGTCGAACCGTCATTGAACCACGGCGAGCAGGAAGCCGTCCCACTTTTTCGCCCCGACCGTCTGAACCGCAGTCGCGGTTAACCGCGGTTCGGCGGCAACCGCGGCGAACAAAGCGCGGGTGCCGATGATGCGGGGATCGTCGCTCTCGGCATCGAGCACCCCGCCCTCCCGCACGACATTGTCGACAATGATCGTGGTGCCCGGACGCGACAATGCCAGCGAGGCGTGCAGATAGGCAGTGTTCGACGGCTTGTCGGCATCGATAAAAATCAGATCGAATGGCCCCTCGCCCGCCGCGATCATCGCGGTAAGGGTGTCGACCGCTGCACCGATGCGCACCTCGACCTTCGCCTCCACGCCAGCCGCAGCGATATTGGCACGTGCAACTTCTGCGTGTTGTGGCTCAAGCTCCAGCGTCACCAGCGTGCCATTTGCGGGCAACGCACGCGCAAGGCAGATCGTCGAGTAGCCACCGAGCGTGCCAATCTCGAGGATCTGCCGAGCCCCTGTCATTCGGGCATAGAGATGAAGCATCTGCCCTTGCGCCGGCGAAACATCGATATCGGGCAACCCGGCGGCGGCATTTGCGGCCAGCGTTGCCGCCAGCACCGCATCCTCGCCGAGCAGATGACCGGCGATATAGCTGTCCACTACCTTCCAGGCGGGATCGGGGTCGACCAGGCCTGCGGGTTCGTCAGCGGTCATCGGCGCCCGATACAGCCGCAATCGCTGCATGGAAAGCGGCCGGGTCATCCAGCTTATGTGCAACCGCGTTGATTGTTCTGCCGGTCGGTAAAACGACGGGCTGGCGCAAATCGACCACGACACTGGGCCAGCTTGCCAGCGCTAGATTGAGCACATGGCGATCCTTGATGGTCGCCGAATCCCAATGCGACCTCATTTTATCGATCTGTGCGACTGGCACCGCAATTGATTTCAGAAAGCCTGCCCGCATCGTCAGCACGCCGTCGGCAATCGTGACCGGCAGTCGCCGGAATGACCGCAACAAGGCGATCAAGGTGATGACGAGCGACAGATCGATCACCCCGACGATGATAGCCGCCGTCCAGCCGAGCAGCGACACCACCACAAGATGGACGACCAGCAATTCAACAATCGCGATCCCAAGCAGAACACCTATCACCGGGCCAAGGCTGCGATGATAGGTGAACTCCATGACGCTTGCCTATTCCTCGCCCTTGTAGATCCCGACCAGCTTGTCGAGCATCGCCAGCGCGTCGGCGCGGGGGCGCTGGAAAGTATTGCGGCCGATGATCGATCCATTGCCGCCACCGTCGCGGATATCGCGGGCGTCCTGATAAACCGCATCCGCGCCCTTGGCGGCACCGCCGGAGAACACGACGATCCGTCGCCCGGCAAAACAGCTCTGCACGACATGCGCAACGCGCTTGGCCTGGGTGGAGCCGTCAATGCCCTCATAGGCCTTTTTGGCGTCATCCTGCTCGATATGATCGGTCGGCAGCTTCACCTTGATGATATGGGCGCCGAGCAAAGCCGCCATGTGCGCGGCATAGGCGCCGACATCGAGCGCGAGTTCGCCCTTTTTGGAGAGCTTGCCACCGCGCGGGTATGACCAGATCACCGTCGCAATGCCGACCGATTTGGCGTGATCGGACATTTCGCGGATCTGCTCCATCATCGCGAACACATCGTCGGAGCCCGGATAGATGGTAAAGCCGATTGCTGAGCAACCGAGCCGCAACGCATCTTCGACGCTGCCGGTCAGCGCCTGATTGATCTGCGTCGCCCAGCTGTTCGACGAATTGACCTTCAGGATTGTCGGGATCTGCCCGGCAAAGGTCGCCGCCCCCGCCTCGATCATGCCGAGGGGTGCGGCATAGGCCGAAAGCCCCGCGTCGATGGCGAGCTGGAAATGGTAGTGCGGATCATAGGCCGCGGGATTGACCGAAAAGCTGCGCGCCGGGCCGTGCTCGAAACCCTGGTCGACGGGCAGGATGATCAGCTTGCCGGTACCGCCCAGGCGGCCCTGCATCAGAATGCGGGCCAGGTTCGCCTTCACGCCGGGTGAATCGGATTCGTAATTGGCGAGAATCGCCTTCACGGTCGGCGTCATTGGTATCCCCTTCGCTGGTATGCGGTATCTACGCGGCTGTTAGCGGCGTGATCACCATGGGGCAACGCCCGCGAAGCGGCAAAATCACCAATCGCTACAGAAGTTCAGGCCGGTTCAGCGGCCAGCTTGGCGTCTTCATTCACTGCACGACGCTCGGCGGTCTTCTCGGCGCGGTTGGCCATTTCATCCCAGGCCTTGGCAGCACGAAGATAGCGGTCACGCACATTATCGAGGGTAGCAAGCGCGGCATCGGCGGCGGCTTGTTCGGCACGCTCGCGGCAAAAGGGTGCAGTGGTCGTCATCGCGGCCCTCCTCGTATCGGAAAAGTGATGCTGAAAAAGGGGTGCCGGGCAATCGCCCAACACCCCTTGATCAATTACGCTGCGGAGAGATTGACCGCAGACATCTTGCCACGGCGATCCTGCTCCAGCTCATAAGAAACGCGCTGTTCCTTATCGAGCGTGCGCATGCCAGCTGCTTCAACGGCACTGATGTGCACGAAAGCGTCGTTGCCGCCATCTTCGGGTGCAATAAAGCCATAGCCCTTGTCGGCGTTGAAGAATTTCACGGTGCCAATCGGCATAGTCGTAGTTCCTTGAGTAGTTCCGGCGGCACGGTTCAATGGTGCAAGCCGGTTGGGGCCGATATTGAGAAGACGGCGTGTCGCCCGGCCCCGGCCGACGCGCCGAAGCGGTTAGCAGGACGTCGGCAGCGCCGGCGCCTTGCGAAAACGGTAACGGGCATGCTTTTCCGCGATCAGCTCGGCATAGCCGCGCGCCAAACCAGCATGCGCGGCGCGCGCGCTGCGGCCCTCGGCACGCTGCGCATTGACGAGCGAAATCTGCTCACGCCGAAAAAGATAATTGAGATCCACGAACACCGCTCCTCAGGACTGTCATCGGGAGCGCACAGGTCTCTCAGTCACGGGAGAAGAAGATGGGGTACTCGAGTGATGGCGAAGGCATAGCACAGCTTGCCGGGAAAGTCGCATCAATAGTTCGGAATGGCGATCAACCGTGCAAAAGCGCCGCTACGCCGGGCAGCGTCTTGCCCTCCATCCATTCGAGAAACGCGCCGCCAGCGGTGGACACGAACGTGAAATCATCGGCAACGCCCGCCTGGTTGAGCGCGGCCACGGTATCGCCTCCACCCGCCACCGATACCAGCGAACCGCTCTGCGTCAGGGCAGCTGCGGTCCGTGCCAGTGCGATCGTCGCGGTATCGAACGGTGGCGTCTCGAACGCGCCGAGCGGCCCATTCCACACCAGCGTCCGGCAGGTCTTGAGAACATCGGCGAGCGCCTCGGTCGCAGCCGGACCGATATCGAGGATCATTTCGTCGGCCGCCACCTCATGGACATTCACCGTCCGCACCGGCGGATTCGCGCGGAATTCTCTCGCGACAACCACGTCGTAGGGCAAATGTATCGTGCAGTTTGCGCGCTCGGCGGCAGTGAAAATGCCTTCCACCGTCGCGATCAGATCATGCTCGCACAGCGACTTGCCGACATCGACTCCGCGCGCTGCCAGAAACGTATTTGCCATGCCGCCGCCGATGATCAGGTGATCGACCTTGTCGACCAGATGGGTCAGCACATCGAGCTTTGACGACACCTTCGCCCCGCCGACCACGGCCGCGACCGGATGCTCGGGCTTGCCCAATGCCTTTTCGAGTGCATCGAGTTCGGCTTCCATCGCGCGCCCCGCAAAGCTCGGCAGCACATGGGCTAGCCCCTCGGTCGAAGCATGGGCGCGGTGTGCGGCGGAGAAGGCATCGTTGACGTAGAAGTCACCTAGCGCGGCAAAGCGGGCCACTATGGCCGGGTCGTTCTTTTCCTCACCGCCGAAGAAACGGGTATTCTCAAGCACCGCGATATCGCCGGGAGCCAGCTTGGCCACCGCCGCGGCGTCGCCCTCCCAATCGACATAATGGACCGGACGGCCAAGCACATCGGCATACGCCGATGTCACCTGCGACAGCGAAAACTCGGCGCTTGGCACTTTCGGGCGGCCGAAATGGGCGAGCACGAGCACAATCGCCCCGCGATCTGCCAGTTCGGCCACGGTCGGCACCGTCGCGCGCAACCGGGTATCGTCGCTCACCGCGCCATCGACCATCGGTACGTTCAGGTCTTCGCGCACCAGCACGCGCTTACCGGCAATGTCACCCATATCGTCGAGCGTGCGAAACCCCTTCAACCCACCGTCTCCATCACCATTTCGACTTCAATCGCATCGCCGATCGCGATCTCTCCGCCGCTCAACACCCGCGTGCAGACCCCGCCGCGCCAATCGAGGCTGAGCGCAGCCTGCAGGCCAGGCGCAAGTTCATCCATCCGCTGGCACGGATCGCATTCGACCATCACCATCAGCCGAACATCACCGATCCGCAGCACCGTGCCCGGCACTTGCGGCAAATCGAGCCCGTCGACCAGGATGTTCACCCGCCGCGCCGACCAGGGCAGATCGACACCGATTTCTGCGGTTGCGGCGGCCCAGTCGGCCCGCTCGATCAGCGTTACCTGCCGACGATTGCGCCCGCCGGGCTTGAAGCGGCCCTTGCAATCGCCCTCTACCCCGCGTTCGGGCGTGATCATCGCGCGGCTGATCTCCTCGATCGGCCCGCGCGAATAAGCGTGGCGAGCCAGGCCTGCGATCACGCCAGCTGCCATGTCAAAGAAACGCCGCCATCGCCTTGGCGGTATCGACCATGCGGTTCGAAAAACCCCATTCATTGTCGTACCAGCTGACAACGCGAACCAGCTTGCCGTCGATCACCGCCGTTTCCAGGCTGTCGACCGTCGACGATGCCTGATCGTGCATCAGATCGATCGAGACGAGTGGCTCATCGGTATAGGCGAGAATGCCCTTGAGCGGCCCGCTTTCTGATGCCGCCTTCAGGATCGCGT
Organism: Sphingomonas sp. 32-62-10; assembly: GCA_002280555.1. Classification (GTDB taxonomy): domain Bacteria; phylum Pseudomonadota; class Alphaproteobacteria; order Sphingomonadales; family Sphingomonadaceae; genus Sphingomonas. The sequence continues at coordinate 59,982 of NCEE01000018.1, read as the reverse complement.
TGACCTCATCCTTGGTCGTGTCACGACTCGGCGTGAAGGTCAGGTCGATCAGCGACACATCAGGCACTGGCACGCGGATCGCCGAACCGTCGAGCTTGCCCTTCAATTCGGGCAAAACTTCGCCCACGGCGCGCGCTGCACCGGTTGTGGTGGGGATGATCGACATCGCAGCTGCCCGCGCGCGGCGCGGATCGCTGTGGACCTGATCGAGGATCTTCTGGTCGTTGGTATAGGCGTGCACCGTCGTCATCAGCCCGCGCTCGATGCCGATCGCGTCGTTCAGCACCTTGGCAACCGGCGCGAGGCAATTGGTGGTGCAGGATGCGTTGGAGACGATCACGTGATCGCCGGTCAGCTTGTCGTGGTTGACGCCGTAGACCACCGTCAGGTCAACGCCCTTGCCGGGTGCCGAGATCAGCACCTTCTTCGCACCGGCATCGAGGTGCTTCTGGCAGCTTTCCCGATCGGTGAAAAAACCCGTGCATTCAAGGACCAGATCGACCCCCAGTTCCTTGTGCGGAAGATTCGCCGGATCACGCTCGGCAGTCACGCGAATGCGCTTGCCGTCCACGACCAGATCATTGCCCTCGGCCGAGACCGATCCGGGATATCTGCCGTGCACGCTATCGCGGCTGAACAGCCAGGCATTCGCCTTGGCATCGGCCAGATCGTTGATCGCGACCAGTTCGAGGCCGGTATCGCCCTGTTCGAGCATCGCCCGAGCGACGAGCCGCCCGATGCGCCCGAAACCGTTGATCGCTACTTTGATCGTCATCGAAATAACTCCGTCAGTTCTGTAATTTGGTAATGATCTGCGGCACGATTGCGTCGGCCGTTAGCCCGAAATACTCATAAAGCGCGTCGATCGGCGCAGACGCCCCAAAGGTGTCGATGCCGAACCGCAGCCCGTTATCGCCTGTGTAGCGTTCCCAACCCAGGGTCGTTCCTGCTTCGATCGACACGCGCAGTACATCTGCGGGCAGCACGTCCGCCCGGTACGCTGAATCCTGCGCATCAAAGCGCGACCAGCACGGCATCGACACGACATCGGCACCAATCCCCTGTGCTTCGAGTGCCGCTGCGACCGCGACTGCAATCTGCACTTCGGACCCCGTGGCGATCACGACCACCTGGCGTGCTGCAACCGCCGACCGCAGCCGATACGCGCCCTTTGCGCTCAGCATGTCGCCGCCTTCACGCAGCTGCTGCAAATTCTGGCGAGTTAGCGCGAGCAACCCGGGGCCATCCTGCTTGGCCAACGCCAGCGCCCAGCATTCCGCTGTCTCGACCGAGTCAGCGGGGCGATACACATCGAGGTTTGGGATCATCCGCAGGCTCATGACATGCTCGATCGGTTGATGCGTCGGGCCGTCCTCGCCGAGCCCGATCGAATCATGCGTCATCACATAAATGGCCCGCGTGCGCTGCAGCGCCGATAGCCGGATCGCCGGACGGGCATAATCGGAGAACACCAGGAAAGTGCCGCCATAAGGGATCACCCCGCCGTGCAGCGCCATCCCGTTCATTGCCGCCGCCATGCCGAACTCGCGGATGCCGTAATAAACGTAGCGCCCGGCATAATTGTCGCGCGTCAGCGGGGCCTGCACCTTGGCTTTGGTGTTGTTCGACCCCGTCAGATCAGCCGATCCGCCGACCAGCTCCGGCATTGCCGCCGCCAAGCCTTCGAGCACCAGTTCGGACGCTTTGCGGGTGGCGACCGAGGCGGGCATCTTGTCCCAGGTCGAAAATGCCCAGCCAGTCGCGTCCTCAAGATCGACAGCGCCCGCCATCCGACGGCTGAATTCATCACGATCCGAATGGCTTGTGAGCCGTTGCGTCCACTCAGCCTGAACACTCGCGCCGCGCGCGCCAAATTCGGCCCAGGCAGCTTTAATCTCTGCCGGAATCTCGAACGGCGCATGCGGCCAGCCAAGCGTTTCGCGCGCCGCTGCCACCTCAGCGCCGCCCAGTGCAGCACCGTGGGTAGCCGACGTGCCCTGCTTGTTGGGCGCCCCCTTGCCGATGATCGTCTGGCACCGGATCAGCGATGGGCGCGGATCAGCAAGTGCTTCCTCGATCGCGCGGGCGACATCATCGCCGTCATGCCCGTCGCATTCAGCGACATGCCAGCCCGAAGCCCGGTACCGCGCCGGAATATCCTCGCTCGACGAAAGGCTGACCGCGCCGTCGATCGTGATCTTGTTATCGTCCCACAGCACGTTCAGCCGACCGAGACTCAGATGCCCGGCGAGGCCAACCGCCTCATGGTTCACGCCTTCCATCAGGCACCCGTCACCAGCGACCACCCAGGTGCGGTGATCGACCAGATCGTCGCCGAAGGTTGCATTCAAATGCCGCTCGGCCATTGCCATGCCCACCGCCATCGCGACGCCCTGCCCCAACGGCCCGGTCGTACATTCGACACCCGCCAGCTCGAAATTCTCGGGGTGCCCCGCACAGGGGCTGCCGAGCTTGCGGAATTGGCGGATGTCGTCGATCGTTGGCCGCGCATAGCCGGTCAGGTGCAGCAGCGAATAGATCAGCATCGATCCGTGCCCAGCCGATAGCACAAAGCGATCGCGATCAGGCCAGCGCGGATCGGCAGGGTTGAATTTCAGATAACGGGTGAACAACACCGTTGCCGCATCGGCCATGCCCATCGGCATGCCAGGATGCCCAGAATTTGCCGCTTCTACGGCGTCCATCGACAGCGCGCGAATGGCATTGGCGAGATCGGTCGGCGTAACGCCCATCGGATTCTTCCCGGATTGCCGGCAGGCGTCCAAAACGCAGCAGAAACCGGCAGGTGAACAATGACGCGCGTCTTTGCGGTGGCGGGGCCGCGCCGTCAACCTTGTGATCGATTCGCAGCTTGCCGTGCGGTGCCGCCATGCTAGGCTAACGCCCATGGTCGACGCTCAAACCCAGTCGGCAGCGGATCGGATCGATCGCGCTCTTGCCCGAATCGAGGCGGCCCTTGCTGACCGTCCTGCGCCTGACGACACCCTGACTAAGCGCCACGCTGCCCTGAAGCACAGCATGGCTGAGGCCGTGCGCGCGCTCGACGGCGTGCTCGACGGCGTGCTCGCCGATCGCGCCGAATAATGGCCGAAGTCGTCCTGTCGATTGGCGATCGCCAGCACCGCATACCGTGTCGGGATGGTAGCGAAGATCAGTTTCGCCGGATCGCCACGAAGCTCGATTCACGCTGGGCCGCTGCCGAACGCGCCTCGGGCGGGATGAACGCCGAACGATCGATGCTCTATGTCGCGCTGATGCTCGCCGATGCGTTGGATGAAGCCGAACGACGTGTGGCCCCCAGCGACCCCGCGCAGATGGCGACGCCCAGCGCTGACCTGCCCGATCTCGAACGATTAGCCGATCGGCTGGAGGCAATTGCCGCCGCCCTTGAGAAACCACCCGAAAGCGCCTAAATGCATACGCGGCGGGTACTGCCCGGTACGAGCTTCACGAACATCCCTGAGGCGATTATTCTTCCTAGGGGGCTGTCCCTTCGCGGATCCTGGTCCGAGAACATGGTCCCCACCTGACGTTACTGGCGTCAGAGGATATTCAGGCAAACGGCCATGGTGGTCCCGCCACTCCTCCCGGCCGGGAGAATGAAATGTCGCATCGTTTGAAGGCTGAATTGCGCGACGATATGCGGCGCAAACGGCTAGCCTATGCTAAAGTCGGGCCGCCGATCATCCCGCCGCATGATTATCTCGATCGATTGACCGGTCGCGGCACCATTGCCGGTTACATTGCGATGCCTGGCGAGGCGGACCCAAACATTCTGATGATTGCTGCCCGCAACCGCGGCTGGACGGTCGCGCTGCCTCATATCACCAGCCGCGCCAACCCGATGCGCTTCCTGACCTGGCATGAGGGCGATCTCCTCGTTGCGGGACCGATGGGTGTGCGCCAACCCGATGCCGATGCCGAACCAGTCGAACCAGATATCGTCCTCACCCCATTGCTTGTGTTTGACCGGGCGCTCAACCGGCTGGGCCAGGGGGCAGGCTATTATGATCGTGCCTTTGCTGACCTTCCGGCGGTATTGAGGATCGGCATCGCCTGGTCCATCCAGCGAGTCGATGCGTTGCCTGTCGACCCGTGGGATGTTCCGCTTCACGGCGTCATTGATGAATATGGCTGGAACCGTCCGGAGCAAAACTTATGACCCCAAGCTGGCGTAAACCTGCGGGCGCGCTGATCATGATCGCCTCGATTTTCATTTGGGCGGTGCTGATTGCCAGCCTGGCGGACACGATTTCGGCATGGCCCGTGGTGATGCAGATGGCGTTCTATGCGTTCGTCGGCATCGTCTGGATCATGCCAATGAAGCCGCTGCTGCTGTGGATGGAAACCGGGCGCTGGCGCTAAATTGGCCCTATACAGTCGGGGGTTTATCCGATTTATTACCGGAATTATCAAATGACTCACCGTTTTTTCGGAAGTTACGGATCGCGGCGTAAACCACACCAGCAGCGACAATTAATCCACTAACTGCAATTAGCAGATTTTTTCCGCTACCCAGCGTTTCTGTTAAATAATCGAAAAATTCTTGCACTTCTTTAAAAAAATTTTTGCGCCTTTGCTTAGGATCCACATCAACGTTTATTACAACTCTTTTTGCGGCAAGCTCGAGCATTGTCGGCTTACCGTTAGATGCGATCGCATTTGTTTCAACTTTTAGAATGAGCGGGTGTTCACCCGCTTCTTTAGGTGTAACGCGCCAATGCCATGTCGCGAATTCACTGGCACCGAGATCCTTTTGCGCGTCATCCAGCGACTCGATCGAAAACGAACTTCCCGACAGCGTCGCCCTCATGTAACGGCCCATTTGCACTTTTACTTCGACTCGCGCGGAGGTATTGTCACCGAGTACATCATCGAATTTTGAAACTTGTTGGCGGTCTCCGAGAGCAATCATCAGGTCGGTAGACTGACCGACAACCATTGTCGACGGCGGCTTAAATGCGGCAATACCAGCGCTAAGATGTTGTTTTTGAACCTCTATAAACCGACATTCCGTTGAATTGATGAATTCCTTTACTAATTCACAAAAATAAGTTCTTTCCACCACGTCATCGCCCACGTTGTCAGCGATCGGTGGCGAACGGTCGCCAGTCGGTGTATCCATAGCATTTGCGTCCACGGCGTTCATGTCCATCTCGACGCTCGACATCATCGCGTTGTTAGACATCATCGCGTCGTTCGACATCATCGCGCCGTCGGTTGCGGTCATGTTGTCGGTTGCCATCGCGTCGCCTTCGTCGGCGGACATTTCGCTAACCATAGCGTTGTCGGTAGTCGTCTGGGTCGGCGGTGTACAAGCAGATACCATCAACAGAACAGTGAGTGGAAACAGCCAGCGCATTATTGCCCCTCCGTTGCGACCAACCGCAACGATACTACGCGTGGGCGATAAATTCCAGAAGGGACTAAATGAAAAGCTTTAATCCGCGCTTGACTGCGCGCTATGGCGCGAGTGACGGGGCTCGAACCCGCGACCTCCGGCGTGACAGGCCGGCGCTCTAACCAACTGAGCTACACCCGCTTGTAAAGCGTGAGGCGCGGCAACTAGTTTAGCTACCGGGCAGTGTCAACCGTCGAGCGCACGATCGCCAGCAGGCTTACCCCTAGCCCCCCCGCGACGCCCGTTCATCGCGCCGTCGCTGATGGTCCAGGGTGCCGTGTTCAAACAGGAAACCGGCGATATCGGGCTGCCCCGCCGCGCCGATCACGGTCTGCAGGATGATCAGCAAAGGCACCGCGAGCAGCGCGCCCGGCGTGCCCCACACCCACCCCCAGAAGCTCAGGGAAATCAGGATCATGATCGGGTTGATCGTCAGCCGGTGACCGACGATCAGCGGGGTGATTGCATTCGCCTCAACCAAATGCGCGCCAATCACGATGAAGGCGGGTATCAACGCCACCCACAGATCGCTGAACACCATCAATCCGCCGAGCGCGAGCAGCAGCGCCGCGACGATCGGTCCGAAATAGGGCACGTAGTTGAGCAGCGCGACGATGCCGCCCCACATCAGCGGATAGGGCATCCCCATCAGCCACAGTGCGAACGCCACGAACAGCCCCAGCGACAGGTTGATCGCGGTAATCGTGCCCAGATAGGAGGACGTATCGTCGACCACGTCCTGGATCACGCGCGCGGTCGCCATCGCGCCATCGAAGCTCGAGCGGCTGGTGATCGTGCGCCGCCGCAGCCGCGTCCAGCCTGACAGGAAGAAGAACACCACCAGGGTGCCGAAGAAAATCTGGATGAACACGGTCGGCGCGGCGCTGGCGATCAGTTCGATCAGCGAGCGCGGCGGCACGTTGGTCGCCTGTGCCACGCTCGCCATCTTTTCGGCGCCGCCTGCCGCCAGCCGCATCGCGGTATCATCGACATATTTGTTGAGGCTCGAATAGAGATCGAGCAGCGGCTTGATGTTCATCTGAATCTGCCCGATCTTTTCGGGCAACTGGCGGAAAAACTGCGCGGCGGGCACGATGATCGCGGCGAGCGCGATGTTCGCCGCCGCGAGGAACAGCAGCACGCAGAGCAGCGACGCCAGCGCCGCGGGCACGCGCCGCCGCTCGCCTTCAGCGCGAATGGCAAGGCGAGCGCCAGCCCGAGCCCGGCGATCAAGGTGAGCGAGGCGAGCAGCCGATCCCGGCGCAATGTTTCCGCATCGAGCGCGCTCGCCCGCGCATCGGGCTGCGGCACCCCTACCCCCATCACCGGCGAGCCTGCCGACACACGCGGCGCAGCGCTGGCCGCACCCCCGGGCACGGGGGCGTCATCATCAGGGGTTCGCATCGGGCCGACGGGTTCATCCATGGTTTCACTCTAACGGCATTCCACTCGCTTGTAATCCCGGCTAGCCATATGGCCATGACCGACCTTATCCTTGTGATCGACGAGGGCACGACCTCGACCCGCGCCATGCTGTTCAGCCCCGACGGACAGTGCATCGCCACCCAAGCGATGGAACTGACGCAGCATTATCCGCAACCCGGCTGGGTGGAGCATGACGCCGCCGAAATCTGGGACCGGACGCTGGCGGTGACTCGCGCCGCAATCGACGCGGTAGGCGGTGCCGACAAAATCGCGGCGATTGGCATCACCAATCAGCGTGAGACGGTAGTATTCTGGGACAAGACCACCGGCGAACCGCTCGCCCCCGCCATCGTCTGGCAGGATCGCCGCACCGCGAGCATCTGCCGTGACCTGAAGGACGCGGGGCATGAGGGCACGGTGCAGGCCAAAACCGGGCTGCTGCTCGATCCCTATTTCAGCGGCAGCAAGATCGGCTGGGCGATGGCCAACTGGCCGCAGCTCGCCGAAGCGGGCGACAGACTGGCGATCGGCACGGTCGAAAGCTGGCTGGTGTGGAAGCTTACTGGAGGGCTTCACATCACCGACGCCACCAATGCCAGCCGCACTGCGCTGATGGCGATTGGCAGCGGCGGGTGGGACGACGGGCTGATCGACCTGTTCGGCGCGCCCGCCCGCGCCCTGCCCGAAATTGTCGACTGCGCCGGGCGCTATGGCGAGACGACTTTGTTCGGCGCGGCGATCCCGATCTGCGGCATGGCGGGCGACCAGCAGGCGGCAACCATCGGCCAGTACTGCCTTGCCCCCGGCCAGACCAAGGCGACCTTCGGCACCGGCGCGTTCATCCTGACCCAGGCGGGCAGCACCCCGCCACTTTCCCGCCACCGGCTGCTTTCCACCGTCGCGTGGCAGCTGGGCGGCAAGCGCGCCTATGCGCTTGAAGGGTCGGTGTTCGTGGCGGGCAGCCTGATCAAATGGCTGCGCGATTCGGTCGGGCTGATCGGTACCGCGGCCGAGACCGAGGCGCTCGCCCGCAGCGTGGCCGATAATGGCGGGGTCTATCTGGTCCCTGCCCTGTCCGGCCTGGGCGCGCCGTGGTGGCAGCCAGAGGCGCGCGCGAGCATTTCCGGCCTCAGCTTCATCAACACCCGCGCGCACATCGTCCGCGCCGCGCTGGAGGCAATGGCGCACCAGGCGCATGACCTGAAAACCGCGTTCGCGGCCGACGGGGTCGACTGGGCTTCCTTACGCATCGATGGCGGCATGGTCGCCAACAACTGGATGGCGCAGGACATGGCGGACATTCTGGGCATCACCGTGGAACGCCCCGCCTTCGCCGAGACGACCGCGCTGGGCGCCGCAATGCTGGCGGGCGTGGGGAGCGGGCTGTTCAGCGGGCTGGAGGAAGCCAGCACGATGCGCGGCGCGGTGGAGGTGTTCGAACCGGGCATGGACGGGGATACGCGCGAGGTCCGGCTGGCGGGGTGGCAGCGCGCGGTGGAGAGCGTGGTGGGGCTGGCCGGGGCGTAAAGTTGCGGGGGTGAAGTTGCGGAAGTTGCGGGTTGCCATCGCTTTTGCGGAGGCGGGCGCGGTGTGGGGGTGATGGGGTAGTTTGAGGGTGCTCAAAGGTTATGAAGGTTATGACCTATTGGAAAAAATTCGGTCGCGTGTGGGGCTAGGCGCGGATCGGGGCGATCGACCGACTGCGGGTGTGCGACGATGGGAAAGAGCAGTGTTAGCGAGCTGAAATGAATACAAGAGCACTTAACAGATTAGGCCCTTGTAGGAAAGTTTAACGAACACCGGCTGATTTGAGATGGTAGATCTTAGTACTGGACAGATGCTCGGTGAGGCAATCGTTTTGCGAGAATCAGTTCAGGACCATTTTTCAGTATACGAAAAACCAAATGATGCTCTTTACTGCCCAAATCTGGGAGGCATTGATCGAATGGAAAGACGGCCCGGCCTCGACCGCGCCGTCTTTCCAAATTGAATCAGGCCGCTAGTCTACGTGCCGAAGACCGAGCGCGTGAAAGGCGGGTCTGTATCGCAGTTATGGTGGTGCCACGTTTTGCGGCCATATGCGTGCTGTCTTCGCCGCATGCGGCCTCTAATAGTATCGCCACTGTGGCGGACGAAAGGCCGCTACGGATTTTTTCGAGGTTGGAACGCGCTTCGATCGCCGTGACCCCGTCAAGTCGGTAGCCGGAAGAGCTAACATACTTCGCGAGTAGTCCGTCGGCGTAACGGTTGCGCCGTGACCCGGCCGCTATTGCCCGCCTAACAGAATCGGGTGTCGGACACGGGTCTTCGAGGAGGTGATTCAGACCGGCCTCTATGCCCAAGGTAACCGAGCTAACGTCGCCGCGTTGACCTAGTTCGGCCTGAAGCGCGAGGTAAGCACGCCATTTATAAGGAATTTCCGTCATATCGTCTTCCCATATCTGTGCAACCAATGTTGGCTGCGGGTTTCGGGCGACGATGCCTTTCAGTTGCGGGATCCCCGAACGGAACGCTATGTCCGTTTCGGGGCGGTTCACAACCGTTGGGCATCGACATACCCAATCTCATTAGAAGCTAGATTACAGTGATTTGCAAGTTCGGGCTATTAACGGTCCACCCCGCGTTACGCGTTCAACTGTATCCGATAGGTTTCCGACCATTCCCGTCGAAGGGTTTCCATCGTCTTTTTCGCCTCCTCATTCCCTGCGCCAATCTGCGACTGGGCGCGACCAAGTGAAAGTAGTAGAAGCTCAAGTGCCACTAGCGGACCACCCTGCTCATCACTAGCCGGGGCCTCCACATTCTCTTCGTCGGCCAGTTCCGGTCCGCTACCCATTTTCCGCAGCGGTTCGTATAGATGATCGAAAAAAGGATGCGCTGTGTTGAGTGTGAGTATGACTCGGCCGAACCGGTGCTCGACATGATAAAAGGGCCAGTATTCATCGTGCTTGAACTCGATAAGATATTTGGATGCTTTTATCCGTTCGAATGCAGCGTCGTCAGATTCGCCGTTACGGCGAAGCGCGATGGCGAGGGTACGTAGATTGTCGTCTAGCTGCGCCTCTTCCTCGGCAGTCAACTCAAGCGGCTTTGCCTGATGCTGATCTGATTCCGTTGCCTTAGCTTCAGACGAGCTAGGCTGCCCGCCATTTCGCGCGCTCTTTTGTGCGCCCTGAAACCGCCTGATCTCGTCGTTTATAGTGGTGATGTCGTCGCCAATTGCCTTTTTGATTGCATCCCTTACGTAACCCTTAGGACGGACACCCTGCTTGTTTGCTGCAACGCCGAACGCTTCGTCGAGCTCGCCCGGGAAGTCGATCTGAATGCGATACCAATGTGTTACCGTGTGTCTCGTGGTAAGATCCGGCATTGGGCCAGCAAACACCTCGCGATCATTGCGAAGCATTGATACTGTGAGCCCATTGAATATCTGAAGGTCGTTCTTCTGCACCTTGCGCGTCAGAGTGGACCATTCCTCAATTGGAAGGCGGTAAAGCCGGATAACAATCTCAGCAGTATCGTTACCGTGCTCGCGCAAGGGGATTGATATCGACTTCGCGAACAAGAGGCGGCTTGTTTTCGCAGACAGTTCAATCATTTTCGTATGACGGGCATTTGCCATCGAATATGTTGGATCGAACGCCTCGACGAGACGATTGTTGACATAAAGCTTGAGGCCCGATGAAATGGCACGCCGGTAAACTCTCGACATTTCTTTTACCGCATGTTCGACCAGCGTTCGAGACTTGGCATATGTTAAGCGGTCGCAATCGGGCATATAAATTACAGTGCCAGAAGCGCCAAGCTTCTCATCGACGTCGCTGCCGCGCTCGACGAGCAGATCCTGCTCTGCGGCGCTATTTGGAAAACTCATCGGCTTGGTAAATAGATCAGTAATCTCGTCAGGCAGTTCGTTCATTAATGTGGGGTCAGGCAGCTCAACGGCGTTGCTACGTTCACGACCGATCGCCTCCACATCGAGGGTCATGTTGTAGTACGCGCCTGGCTCCTGCCAAGAGTAGAGCTCCATGACAGGACTCATGCTGAGCGCAGCGGTCTTCATTCCCATCCCGAAACGACCGATGCCAGAGCGATTATTGAAGTTCATCGACCCGCCGAACGAGGTGGCCACCTTCAGAACGTTTGGCGCCATGCCGCGACCGTTGTCGTAGATGGCTGCGTCGATTACTGCGTCGCCCGTCTTTCCCGTTTGGCGAAAATAAACGCGAACCTCGTCGGCACCAGCCTGAATCGCATTGTCGACGTGTTCGCACAGAGCCGAAGTGGTTGTGTTGTAGCCCACGTCGCGTAGCGACGAGATCAACGTCTGAGCGAAGAAAAGCGGTACTGCGGCGCCGTCCTTCAAGACGCGGTTCATAACGGCCCTACCGCCTTTGGGCGCATCTGCCGACCAATTAATCGTTGGCTCCGGTGCAGAATTGTCATTATTAATCATTGTTCATCTCCGTTTGCTGTGACGTGCACGCTTTGGCACGTCGGAGAAGGCGGGGTGCCTTCACAATGGAGGAGATGAAACACAGAATTCTTGCAAGGGCATCGCGAATTAATTTTTAGTTCATTTGACCGAGGTGGAAGAATGGGCTGATGTGGTGGCCGGGCAAGTCGTCCCCCTCAGGCCGCCACCCCCACCCGGTCCTCAAACAGCACCTTCAAATCCTTCTTCAAAATCTTCCCGTTCGCATTCCGGGGCAGCGTTTCCTTCACAAACCTAATCGCCACCGGCGTCTTGAAGATCGCGAGACGCGCCTTCACCCAGGCTTGTAGTTCGGCTTCGGTCGCTTCCATGCCGGGGGCGAGGTGGACGACGGCGGCGGGTTCTTCGCCGAGCGTGCGGTGCGGGATTCCGATCAGGGCGCAATCGGTGACGGCGGGGTGGGCGTAGAGGACGTTTTCGACCTCGCTCGAATAGATATTCTCGCCGCCGCGGATGATCATGTCCTTGGCGCGATCGACGATATAGACGAAGCCTTCATCGTCGAGCCGGGCGAGATCGCCGGTGCGGACCCAGCCATTGACGAAGGTCGCCGCGGTCGCCTCTGGCTTGTTCCAATAGCCTTTCACCACCATTGGCCCGCGCGCCCATAGCTCGCCGACCTCGCCCACGGGCAGTTCGTTCACGCCGTCCTCATCCATGATCTTCAGATCGGCGACCGCGACTGGCGGGCCTGCGCTGGTCGGGCGGTTGAGATAATCCTCGGCACTATGGCCGGTGACGGTCGCCATCGTTTCCGTCATGCCCCAGCCATTGCCGGGCAGCGCGCCGAATTCGGTATAGATGCGCTTGACGAGTTCGGGCGCGGACGGGGCGCCGCCATAGGAAATCGCCTCCAGCGACGACAGATCATATTTCGGGCGATCGGGATGTTCGAGCAATTGCCACGCGATGGTCGGCACGCCGCCGGTGGCGTGGACCTTCTCACGCTCGATAATCTCCATCGCGCGGACGGGATCCCATTTGCGCATGAAGATCATCGTGCTGCCCGCCGCGACCACGCCCATCAGCGCGGCGCTGCACGCGGTGACGTGGAACAGCGGGATGACCGTGAGGAGCGTCTTGGGGGTGGGCGCCGGGATTTCGTCGCCGCGGCGCATCAAGGTGCGGGCCGCGCCGAACGCGCTGGAGAAGATATTGGTGATGAGGTTGCGGTGCGTGCCGAGCGCGCCCTTGGGGTTGCCGGTGGTGCCGCTGGTGTAGAAAATCGTCGCGTCATCCTCCGGCGCGATGGCGACCTGGGGGAATGGCACTTCGGGCAAGGTCGCCCAGTCATGCGGGGTGCCGATCAGGTCTTCGAGGCGGCTTGCCTTGCCCGTGAGCGGCGCGGTGGCGCGGGCGACGAGGATGCGCTCGACCCCCGCAAAGGCATCATAATGGCCCGACAGCCGATCATGGCGCTCATCATCGAGGATCAGCAGCTTCGCGCCCGAATCGTTGATGCCGTAATCGAGCTCGCCCGCGGTCCACCACGCGTTGAGCGGCACGATGATCGCACCGATGCTCACTGTGGCGAAGAATATCACCGGCCATTCGGGCAGGTTGCGCATGGCGAGTGCGACCCGGTCCCCCTTGCCGACGCCCATCGCCTGCAGCTTCGTGGCGAAGGTGGCGACGGCGCGGTACTGCGCTTCATAGGTGACGCGCTCATCCTCATGAATGGTGAATTCGCGGCTGCCATAGGCGCGCGCCATCTGGACGAGCAGCGCGAGGTTGGCGGGCGCATTCTTCCAGGTGCGGGTGGGGACGCCGCCGATCTCGACCGTCTCCATTTCAAACCGTGCGCCGGGCGCCGTCAGGATCGCGTCAATTTCCGCCATCGACATTTTCGGCCAGGATGGATCGAGCGCGATCAGGGGCTCGTTGAGAGAGGTATCGGCCACGGCATCTTCTCCAACTCTTGAATTTCGGGTTTGGCTTATCTGCCATTTTGCCCAAGGTTAGTGTTGATTCACGCGCCGCTCAAGGCAATAGGGGATCACAAGTTTCGAAGCAGGGGTATGGCGCAGGGTATGGAACAGGCATGAAGATCGCCAAGCCCGAATCGCACGGCCTTGATTCGAGCCGCCTCGCTCGGATCGATGCACTGCTGCACGATCGTTATGTTGCGCCGGGCAAGCTGCCCAATGCCCAGATATTGATCGCCCGCGATGGCGAGATCGTCCATTTTTCGAGCCAGGGTGCGGCGCGGGAGGGTGGCGCGGCGATCGACGAGACATCCTTGTTCCGCATCGCCAGCATGACCAAGCCGGTCACCTCGATCGCGTTCATGATGCTGGTGGAGGAAGGGCTGGTCGCGGTCGACACGCCAGTTCACCACGTGCTGCCCGAGTTCAAGGGGCTGGGCGTCTATAATGGCGGCGGCGCGGGCGTGCCGTTCATGACGCGGCCGACCGATGAGCCGATGCGGATGGTCGATCTGCTGCGGCATACCGCCGGGTTGACCTATGGCTTCCAGAACCGGTCGAACATCGATGCGGCGTACCGTGAGGGCAGGCTCGAGAACTGGCACGGCAATTTCGATCTCGACGAATTCGTGGGCGCGCTCGGCAAGCTGCCGCTCGAGTTTTCGCCGGGGTCCGCGTGGAATTATTCGGTGGCAACCGATGTGCTGGGCGCGGTGATCCAGCGGGTTTCGGGCATGAAGCTCGACGAATTTTACCGGACGCGGATTTTCGAACCGCTCGGGATGCACGACACCTTCTTCGCGGTGCCCGAAGACAAGGTCCACCGGCTGACCGATTGCTATGATTTCGTCCCCGGCGGCAAACCGGTGATGTTCGATCGCGGCGCGGCCAGCGCGTGGAGCCGCCAGCCCAAATTCCTGTCAGGCGGTGGCGGGCTGGTCTCGACCGCGCTCGATTATCACCGTTTCTGCACGATGTGCCTGAATGGCGGGACGCTCGACGGCGTGCGGATCGTGGGGCGCAAGACATTGGATCTGATGACGCGCAATCATTTGCCCGGCGGCGCCGATCTCGCATCGATGTCGAAATCCTTGTTCAGTGAAGCCGCGAATGCCGGGACGGGCTTCGGGCTTGGCTTTGCGGTAAATATCGATGTCGCCCGGACGATGATCCCGGGTTCGGAAGGTGAGTTTTATTGGGGCGGGATGTTTTCAACCGCCTTTTTCATCGATCCGGTCGAGCATATCCATATGGTGTTTATGACCCAGCTGCGCCCATCGAGCGCCTACCCCATTCGCCGCGAGTTGAAGACGTTGATTTATTCGGCACTGACCTGATCTTGTCCAACCGGTGCTCCTGCGAAAGCAGGAGCCCAAAATCACAAACGCCGCGCCTGCGGCTCTGGACCCCCGCTTTCGCGGGGGAACAATGGAGAGAATGACATGACTTCACCCATCACCACCGAACGGCACGGCGACGTACTCGTCATCATTTCAAACAACCCGCCGGTCAACGCGCTGGGCGCGGCCGTGCGCCAGGGGCTGGAGGCGGGGCTGAAGGAAGCTGCTGCAGATGAGGCGATCAAGGCGGTGGTGATCCGCTGCGATGGCAAGACCTTCTTCGCAGGCGCCGACATCACCGAATTCGGCCGCCCGATGCAGGAACCCGGCCTGCCCACCGTGATCGACATGATCGAATCGAGCGAAAAGCCCGTCATCGCCGCGATCCACGGCACTGCGCTGGGCGGCGGGTGCGAGGTGACGCTTGGCTGCCATTACCGGATCGCGGTGCCGTCGGCCAAGATCGGCACGCCCGAGGTGAAGCTCGGCCTGTTGCCCGGTGCCGGCGGCACGCAGCGGATTCCGCGCGTTGCCGGTGTCGCGCTGGCGCTGGAAATGACCGCAAAGGGCGATCCGATCTCCGCCGCGCGCGCGATGGCCGCCGGGCTGATCGACCGGCTGGCAGGCGAAAACTCGCTCGCCGCCGATGCCATCGCCTTTGCGCGTGAAGTCGCGAGCGTCCGCCCCCTGCCCCGCGCGAGCGAAAAGACCGCTGAGGCCGATCCCGAGGCGGTCGCTGCCTTCAAGAAGGAAAACGCCAAGCGCTTCCGCGGCTTCGATGCCCCCGCCGCCAACATCGCCTGCGTGGAGAAAGCCACCGATGGCTCAACCTTTGCCGAGGGCATCGCGTTCGAGCGGCAGGAATTTATGAAGCTGATGATGGGCGTGCAATCGGCCGCGCAGCGCCATCTGTTTTTCGCCGAGCGTCAGGCCGCCAAGATCGACGGGATCGACCCCGCGATTGCGCTGCGCCCGATCAAGAAGGTCGGCGTCATCGGCGCCGGCACGATGGGCGGCGGGATCAGCATGAACTTCCTGAGCGCGGGCATTCCCGTGACGATCGTCGAGATGCAGCAGGAAGCGCTTGATCGCGGCACCGGCGTGATCCGCAAGAATTACGAAGCCTCCGCCGCCAAGGGCCGGTTGAAGCCCGAGCAGGTCGCGCTCGCGATGGGTGCGCTCACCCCGACGCTCAACCTTGAAGACCTCGCCGATTGCGATCTGGTGATCGAGGCGGTGTATGAGAGCATGGACGTGAAGAACGAGCTGTTCGGCAAGCTCGACAAGATTGTCAAACAGGGCGCGATCCTGGCGTCGAATACCAGCTATCTGAACGTCGACGAGATCGCGGCGAGCACGAGCCGTCCGCAGGATGTGCTCGGCATGCATTTTTTCTCGCCCGCCAATGTGATGAGATTGCTCGAGGTCGTGCGCGGCGCGAAGACAGCGGACGATGTGCTGGCGACGGTGATGGCGCTGGCCAAGACGATCAAGAAGGTCGCGGTCGTCTCGGGCGTGTGCCACGGCTTTATCGGCAACCGCATGCTGATGCCGCGCCAGGTGGAGGCGAACAAGCTGCTGATGGAGGGTGCTACCCCTGAGCAGATCGACCGCGTCCATGTCGAATTCGGCATGCCGATGGGGCCGTTCCAGATGAGCGATCTCGCGGGCGTCGATATCGGCTGGCACCGCGACGAAACCCGCATCGAAAGCATCCGCGATGCGCTATGCGCCGAAGGCCGTTGGGGCCAGAAAAAGTCGGCGGGCTTCTATGATTATGACGAGAATCGGAACCCCTCCCCCTCCCCGCGGGTCGCCGAGATCATCGAGGATTTCCGCAGCCGTTCGAACCTGCCCAAGCGCGAGATCACCGATGAAGAAATCATCGAACGCACGCTCTACACGATGGTCAACGAAGGCGCGCTGATCCTTGAAGAAAAGATGGCGCAGCGCGCGTCCGACATCGATGTCGTGTGGATCTA
Source organism: Sphingomonas sp. 32-62-10 (assembly GCA_002280555.1). GTDB lineage: Bacteria > Pseudomonadota > Alphaproteobacteria > Sphingomonadales > Sphingomonadaceae > Sphingomonas. Next base: position 43,393 of record NCEE01000018.1, on the reverse strand, counting down.
TGGCTATGGCTGGCCGGTCTATCGCGGCGGGCCGATGTTCTGGGCGGATACCGAAGGCGCGAAGAAGATCGTCGCGGGGCTGGAGAAGCACGGCTTCAAGGTGGCTGAACTGCTGAAAAGCAATGCCGAGAGCGGCGGGCGGTTCAAGTGACCGCTGCTGCGACATTCCTCCCCGTTTACGGGGAGGGGGACCGCCTCGAGTGCAACGCTTGCTGCCCGCCCCCTCCGTCGCCGCTTCGCGCCGCCACCTCCCCGTCCCGGGGAGGATTTAGGTGAAGACGGCCCTCGCCACCGCCGCCGCGATCCGCGCGGGTGAGACAACCGCACTCGCCGAATGCGAGGCGGCGATCGCCCGGATCGAAGCGGGCGATGGCGAGATTAACGCCGTCGTCGTCCGCGATTTCGATCGGGCACGGGATCAGGCGCGCGCGGTTGATGCGCGGGTGGCGGCGGGCGATATCGCGGGCGCGTTGCTTGGCGTGCCGATGACGGTGAAGGAAAGCTTCGACGTCGCCGGGCTCGTCAGCTGCTGGGGCTTTGCCGAGCATGCCGATTTCGTCGCCAGCGAGGATGCGGTCGCGGTCCAGCGGCTGAAGGCGGCGGGTGCGGTGATCCTCGGCAAGACCAACATTCCGGTCGCTCTCGCGGATATCCAGACCAACAACCCCGTCTATGGCCGCACCCGCAACCCGATCAATCCTGATCGCGTCCCCGGCGGATCGTCGGGCGGCGCGGCGGCGGCGCTTGCGGCGGGGTTCGTGCCGATCGAGATCGGCTCGGACATCGGTGGCTCCATCCGGACCCCCGCGGCATTCTGTGGCGTTTGGGGCCACAAACCGACTTACAATGCGCTGTTAAGTTTCGGCCATAACTTCCCGCGCACGGAAGGCTGTGGCGTTGCGCTGAACGTCATCGGCCCCTTGGCGCGCGATGCCGATGATCTGGAGGCGCTGTTCGACGTCATGGGCGGCGATACGCTCGCCCGCCCTGCCCCGCGCGGCATCGGCGAGTGGCGCATCCTGTTGCTGCCCGAACACCCGCTTGCCCCGGCGCAGGCATCGATCAAGGCGGCGATCACGGCGACGGGCGCTGCCTTCGCCGCAGCTGGCGCGACGGTCGATGATGCCAGCGATCTGCTGCCCGATCTGACGCTGCAGTATATGAACTATGTCCGCATGCTGTTGACCGCGATGGCGCGCGGCGCACCGCCCGAGGGTGGCTCGCCGATGGCGCTGCCCGACTGGTTCTCGCTGATCGATGCGCAGGCGAAGTGCCGTCGTGACTGGGGGCGACTGTTCCATCACTATGACGCCGTGATCGCGCCGCTGTGGGGCACCACCGCCTATCCACACGACGATACGCCGCTGGCCGAGCGACAGTTGCAGATGGACGGCGCCATGACGCCTGCCGGCGCACAGCTTGCTTATCCCGGTCTTGCCACTTTCCCGATGCTGCCCGCGACCAGTGTACGCATCGGCACCGACGCCGATGGCCTGCCGATCGGCTTACAGGTGATCGCTGATTACAACCATGATTGGACGGCGATTGCCGTCGCGCGCGCCGCGCATGATTTGATGAGGAGCTGAAATGATGAGCGATCTGGAAACTTTCCGCAGCGAGACCCGCGCCTGGCTGGAGGCAAACTGCCCGCCCGAAATGCGCGAGCCGGTCCGCAGCGAAAAGGACGCCAATTGGGGTGGCCGCAATGCCGATTATCAGCCCGGTCAGCGCGAATGGATGGACGCGATGGCGTCGCGCGGCTGGACCGTGCCCGATTGGCCGGTCGCCTATGGCGGCGGTGGCCTTTCGCCTGCCGAAACCAAGATTCTGCGTGAAGAAATGGCGGCAATGAAGTGCCGTAACCCGTTGAACAGCTTCGGTATTTCAATGCTCGGACCAGCTTTGCTCAAATACGGCACCGAGGAGCAGAAGCTCGACCATCTGCCCAAGATCGCGCGCGGTGAAATCCGCTGGTGCCAGGGCTATTCAGAACCGAATGCCGGGTCGGACCTCGCCAGCCTCGCCACTTCAGCCGAGGATGCGGGCGACCATTACATCATCAACGGCCAAAAGGTGTGGACCAGCTACGCCGACAAGGCCGACTGGATTTTCTGCCTGGTCCGCACCGACAAGACCAACAAGCAGGGCGGCATCAGCTTCGTGCTGTTCGACATGGCCTCACCCGGCGTTTCGACCAAGCCGATCCTGCTGATCAGCGGTTATTCGCCGTTCTGCGAGACGTTTTTTGACAATGTGAAGGTGCCCAAGAGCCAGCGCGTCCACGAAGAGAACAAGGGCTGGGACGTCGCCAAATATCTGCTCGGCCATGAGCGCGAGATGATTTCGGGCATGGGCCTCGGCTCGACCGGCGGCAATCCGCTGATCGAGGGGGCAATTGCCACCGTCGGCCTCGATCATGACGGTCGGCTTGCCGATCCGCTGCTGCGCGCGGCGATCGCGCAGTTCGAGGTAAGGTCCAAGGCGTTCGGGATGATGTCCGAACGGTTCATCGACGAACTGAAAGCGGGCAAGGCGCACCCCGCCCAGCCATCGATGATGAAATATTACGGCACGGAGCTGAACAAGTCGCGCCATGAGCTGATGATGGCCGCAGGCGGCTCCGACGCGCTCGAATGGGAGAGCGATCGGTCGTCGGGCGGCGCTGGGCCCCGCGCCTGGCTGCGCACCAAGGCCAATTCGATCGAAGGCGGGACGAGCGAGGTTCAGCTGAACATCGTGGCGAAGCGGATTTTGGAATTGCCGAGCGTTTAACGCGCCGTGCTCCTGCGAAGGCAGGAGCCCAGGTTTACTGAGCGCAGCGCAGGGAACTCTGGGTTCCCGCCTGCGCGGGAACACAAGGGACGACAATGCCTCTCTATCTCAACGAAGAACAAATCCAGCTGCAGGACACCGCACGCGGGTTCATCGGCGAACATGCCCCAGTCAAGCACATGCGCGCGTTGCGTGATGCGAAGGATGCCACTGGCTTCAGCCGCGATCTGTGGAAGCAGTTTGCCGAGCTGGGCCTGACCGGCATTTTGATCGGTGAGGACGATGGCGGGCTGGGCCTCGGCCATGTCGAGGCGGGCGTGGTGCTCGAGGAGATCGGGCGCAACCTTTCGCCCTCTCCGTTCCTTGCCACCGCCGTCGCCGCTGTCGAGGCGCTGAAGGGCACGCCGCACGCCGCACGCTTTTTTCCCGGCATCCTGAGTGGTGATACCGTCGCTGCCCTCGCCATCGACGAAGGCGCCAAGCACCGCGCCACCGTCGGCATGAAGGCCGAGCGATCAGGCAATGGCTTCAAGCTGACCGGCGCCAAGCAATTCGTGACGCATGGCCATGTCGCCGATGTCATCATCGTCGCCGCGCGCACGGCGGGTGCGGCTGATGATACGAACGGGATCACGCTCTTCGCGGTTGACCGCAATGCCGCCGGTTTGACGTCGGAGGCCGAGCGTTTGGCCGATTCCTCACTCGCCGCACGGCTGAAGTTCGATGGAGTCGAAGTGGATGCCGATGCGGTGATCGGCGAAGTGGATCATGGCAGCGATCCACTCAATCGCCTGCTGCGCGCCGGTCGCGTTGGCGCATCGGCCGAGCTGCTCGGTGTCGGTGCGGGGGCGATGGACATGACCGTCAACTATCTGAAGGAGCGCAAGCAGTTCGGCGTGCGGATCGGCAGCTTCCAGGCACTCCAGCATCGCGCAGCGCATCTCTATTCCGAAATGGAGGTCGCCCGCGCCGCCGTCCTCAAGGCGCAGCAATTGCTCGATGCGGGCGACGCCAAGGCCGACGAAGCGGTCTCGGTCGCCAAGGCGATGACCGCGATGGCAACGACATTGGCGGTGCAGGAAGGCGTGCAGATGCACGGCGGCATCGGCATGACCGACGAGTACGACATCGGCTTCTACATGAAGCGCGGCCGTGTGCTGGCGGAGATGTTCGGCGATGCGAACTTCCACGCCGATCAGATCGCCCGGGCGGCGGGGTATTAAAAATCCTCCCCGGCACGGGGAGGGGGACCAGCGAAGCTGGTGGAGGGGGGCGGCCATACGCGATACGATCGTGGAGAGCCCCCTCCGTCAGCGCGATGCGCTGTGTTCGAGTTTTGGCCACCCCCCGGCTGGCCAAGATCGTGTCCGGGGGACACGATCTCGCTCGAACACTCCCCGTGCCGGGGAGGAATTAGGATGAGCAAATGACCGACGAAATGGCAGAACCCGATCCCTCCCCTACCCAGCTCGCCCAGAATCTGGTCGATCTGCTCGATGTCGAGGAGATCGATACCGATCTGTATCGCGGCAAGCGCGGCAATGACGGTTTCGGCCGCGTGTTCGGTGGGCAGGTGATCGCGCAGGCGCTGCAGGCAGCGCAGCGATCGACCGATTCCCCAAAGGCTGCGCATTCGCTCCACGCCTATTTCATGCGGCCGGGGGCAGAGGAGCACCCGATTATCTACCGCGTGCTGCGCGATTTCGATGGCAAAAGCTTTGCCACACGCCGCGTGATCGCGATGCAAAAGGGCCAGCCCATCCTGAGCATGACCTGCTCGCTGCAAGTGCCCGAAGGTGGCCTGGCGCACCAGGATGCAATGCCCGAGGTACCGATGCCGGAAGATCTGGCGTCCGACCGTGACTTGCGCCTCGCCATGATCGACAAGATCCCCGAGCGGTTCCGCGCCAATTTCATGCGGCCACGGATGGTCGATATCCGCCCAGTCAGCCCCCGCAGCTGGTTCAACCCGGTCAAGCAGGAGCCCAAGCAAAACAGCTGGTTCCGCGTGGTCGCGCCGGTCGATGACGATCCCGCGCTCCACCGCGCGATCCTGGCCTATGCGAGCGACATGTCGCTGCTCGGCACCGCGACGCTGGCGCACGGCGTCAACTGGATGACGCACAAGCTGCAGACCGCGAGCCTTGACCACACCGTGTGGATCCACGAACCGTTCCGCGCCGACGAATGGCTGCTCTACGCGTGCGACAGCCCCTGGGCGGGCCATGCGCGCGGGTTCAACCGGGGTCGCATCTATGCGCGCGACGGTCGACTGGTGGCGAGCTGCGCCCAGGAAGGGTTGATCCGGCTGCGGGAGTAACTGCGATGACGTTGACGACCGACATTGCTGATTTCGCCCGCCGCGATTTCACCTTTGCCGGCAAGACCAGACCGGTGCTCTGCATCGGCGATGCCGGACCGGCGGTGATCGTGATCCATGAAGTCTATGGCTTCACACCCTCGCTGGCGCGCTTCTGCCGCTGGATCGCCGAGGCCGGGATGCGCGCCTATGCGCCGATCCTGCTCGGTACGCCGGATGCGACCAACCGCGAGGCCATCACGCGAAGCCGGTTGCTCCATCTGTGCGTCAGCCGCGAATTCACCCTGTTCGCCGCGAACAAATCCAGCCCGATCGTCGATTGGCTTAAGCCACTCGCCCGTCAGTTGCATCAGGAATGCGGGGGCAGCGGCGTCGGCGCGATCGGCATGTGCCTGACCGGGGGCTTTGCCCTGTCGATGGCGGTCGATCCCGTGGTTCTCGCGCCGGTGCTGTCACAGCCCGGTATGCCGGTGACCAAGCCAGCGGGCCTCGACATTTCGAAAGCCGATCTCGCCTGCGTCAAGCAACGAACGCTGGATGAAGGCCTGGAAATTCGGGCCTACCGCTTCGTCGGGGATACGCTGTCCCACCCGGAACGCTTCGAAACGCTCCGTACCGTGTTCGGCAGCGCCGTTACCAACATCCAACTGCCGGATGAATCCGCCAACCCCAACAGCCCGCTGATGAAGGCCGGGAAGCCGCCCCATAGCGTCTTCACCGGCGATCTGATCGATGCGCCTCACGAGCCCACGCGACAAAATGCCGATGAAGTGATCGCGTTCTTCCGATCGAAGCTGATCCCGGCCTAAACCGCCGTCTTGCCGAATTCCTGTTTGGTAACCGGGTGGCTCGAGGAGAGCCCGCCATCGACCGCGATCGCCTGGCCGTTGACATAGCTGGCATCGTCCGAGGCGAGGAAGGCGACGACATTGGCCAATTCTTCGGGCTGGGCGCCACGGCGCAACGGGTTCAGGCGGCCGACCCGGTCCATTTTCCCTGCATCGCGCGCATAATCGAAGGTCGGCTTGGTCATGCCGGTTTCGGTAAGCCCTGGGCAAACGGCGTTGACGCGGACGTTGGAGCCCGAGAGCTGCTGGGCGGACGTCATCGCGAGATTGATCACGCCCGCCTTTGACGCAGAATAGGCCGGTGAGCCCGCCCCCGAACGGATCCCCGCAACGCTGGCAGTCAGCACGATCGCCCCGCCGCCCCGCTCGGCAATTTTGGGGGCAGCATGCTTGATCGCGAGATAAGGCCCGATCAGGTTGACGCGCAGCACTTCGGTGATCAGTGCGACATCGGTATCGAAGATATTAGCCATCCCGCCCGAAATCCCGGCATTGGCGAACATGATGTCGAGCCCGCCGAAATGCTCGACGGCGAGGCCCACCGTCTGGATCACGTCCTCCTCTAGTCCCGCGTCCATCATCACGCCGATCGCAGTGCCGCCGGCGTCGGTGATCATCTTCGCGGTTTCATGCGCGCCGCTGGTCTTGTCGGCGGCGATCACCTTGCCGCCCTCGCTGGCGAACAAGATCGATGCCGCACGGCCGATGCCCGAGCCTGCGCCGGTGACGATGATCGATTTATCGGTGAAACGTGGCATTGGATTTCCCTTCGGAACGAACAGGGTGTGTGTGGCGGGCGGTGCTAAATCGTTACCCCGCCGTCGATCACGATCGTCTGCCCGGTCATAAATGCGCTTGCCTGGCTGGCGAGGAAGACGACCGCGCCGGCGATTTCCTCCGGCTCGCCGATCCGGCGTAGCGGGGTCGTTGCGTTGCGGGCTTTCACCGCCGCTTCATTTTCCCACAGCGCACGCGCGAAATCGGTGCGGATCAGGCCGGGCGCGATGCAGTTCACGCGGACATTGAACGGCCCATATTCATGCGCCAGATTGCGCGCGAGCTGCATGTCGGCGGCCTTGGAGATCGCATAGGCGCCGATGATCGGCGTGCCGCGAATGCCGCCGATCGACGAAATGATGATGATGCTCCCCGCCTTGCGATCCCGCATTTCGGGGGCGACCATGCTGATCAGCCAGTGATTGGAGACGATATTGTTGTCGAGGATCTTGCGGAACTGATCATCGGCAATCCCTTCCTGCGGCCCGTAATAGGGGTTCGACGCGGCATTGCAGACGAGAATGTCGATTTTGCCGAACGCGGCGCGGGTTTCATCGACGAGATGCTGGAGCCCCGCCTTGTCGGAGATGTTGGCGGCGACAGCAATCGCGGTCCCCTCCCCGAACTTGCCATTGATCTCGGCGGCGACCACGTCGCACGCATCCTGCTTGCGGCTGGAGATGACGACCTTGGCACCATGCTCGGCGAGTTCCCATGCGCTGGCCTTGCCGATCCCGCGCGAGGACCCGGTGATGATGGCGACATGGCCGGTCAGGTCGAATTGGCTCATTTCAATTCCCTCTCCCCGCTAGTGCTCCTGCGAAGGCAGGAGCCCAGGGTTACTAAGCACATCGCTCGTGGCTCCGGGTTCCTGCCTGCGCAGGAACACTGGATCTCAAGCCCCCGCCATCTGCGCGAAACCCCAGGCGGCATCCGCCAGCCGGTACACCCCCGCCGCGGATTTTTCCGCCTGCGCGCTGGAGGCCGTTCCCTCGACGATGCGCTTCTTGATGCCCTGGACGATGCCCGTCAACCGGAACAGATTATAGGCAAAATACCAGTTGAGATCGGGCACGCCGTCGCGGCCGGTGGCGGCGCAGTAACGCGCGACCATGTCCTCGATCGTCGGGATGCCGGTTTCGGGACCGGTATGGCCCATCACGCCGGACCGTCCCTCAGGCGCTGTCACCCAGCTCATCAGGAAATAGCTGAAATCGGCGAGCGGATCGCCCAGCGTCGACAATTCCCAGTCGAGCAGCGCGATGACGCGCGGCTCCGTCTTGTGGAAGATCATGTTGTCGATGCGGAAATCGCCGTGCACCACCGATGTGCGCGTCTGTTCGGGCACCGTGCGGCCAAGATAGTCGATCAGCTTTTCGACCGATTCCATATGCTCGGTCTCGGACGCGCGATATTGCTTGGTCCAGCGCGCGACCTGGCGCTCGAAATAATTGCCCGGGCGGCCATAATCGCCCAGCCCCGCCGCTTCATGATCGGTATTGTGGAGCGCGGCGAGCGCATCGCACATCGCGTTATAGACGCCGGTCCGCTCATCAGGCGCATAGTCCGGCAGCGTGCCGTCCCACAGATTTCGGCCATCGGCGAAGCCCATGACATAGAAATCGGTGCCGAGCACATCGGGGTCAGTACAAAGCCCATAAGGCCGCGCGACCGGGAAACCGGTCGGATACAGCCCGGCGATCACGCGGTACTCGCGGTCGACCGCATGGGCCGAGGGCAGCAAATTGCCGAACGGCTTGCGCCGCAGCACATACTCGCCTGATGGCGCGCTGATCTTGAAGGTCGGGTTGGATTGCCCGCCGGCAAACTTGGCATAAGTCAGCGGCGGCTCGAACCCTTCGACATTGGCGACCATCCAAGCGGTCAACTTCGCCTCGTCGAACCGGTCCTTTTCAGGCACCTCGATCGTCTGGGGGGCAGCGTCGGCGATTGTCATCAGGCGAACTCGATGACCGAGCGAACGGTATCGCCGGTACGCAATTTGGCGAGCGCATCATTCACACCGTCGAGCGTTATCCGTTCGGCGACCATGGTGTCGAGATCGAGCTTGCCGTCGAGATAGAGCTGCACGAGGCGCGGCATATCGATCGGGAAGCGAGTGGAGCCGAGCAGCGAGCCTTGCAGCTTCTTGCCCGTCAGGAAGCTCGGGCCGGGGATGCTGACCATATTGCCCGGCGCGATCATGCCGAGGATCGTCGCGGTGCCGCCGCGCTTGAGCAGCGCCCAGGCGAGTTCGGCGGTATTCGGGCGCCCGACCGCCTCGATCGCGTAATCAACCCCGCCGCCCGTTAGCCCGGCGATCTTCTTGGCGAGATCAGGCTCGTTCGAATCGAAGCCGTGCGTGGCCCCCAGCCGCTCGGCGAGCGCGCGCTTGTCCGCCACCGGATCGATCGCGATGATCATCCCGGCACCGGCGATTTTCGCGGCATTGATCGCGGCGAGGCCAATGCCACCGCAGCCGATGACGGCGACGGTTTCTCCGCTGCGCAAGCGGCTGTCGTTGAAGATTGATCCCGCGCCGGTGATGACCGCGCAACCCAGCAGCGCCGCGCGATCCAGCGGCATCTCCTTGCTGATCGCGACACAGGCATTCTCATGCACCAGCATCATTTCGGCATAGGCCGACAGGTTAAGGAACGGCGCGAGCGGGGTGCCGTCCTTCAGGCTGATCCGCGGTTCCGCCCCCTTGGCACGCTTGGTCGACGGGTCGACGCACAGCGACGGGCGACCAGTGACGCACATTTCGCAACTGCCGCAGAACACGGTGAAAAAGGTGATGACATGATCGCCGACCTTCAGCCGCGCGACATCGCTGCCGACCGCCTCGACGATCCCTGCCGCCTCATGCCCCGGCACCGTCGGCATCAGGTGCGGGAAGCTGCCATCGACGAAATGCAGATCCGACCGGCACACCCCGCACGCGACGGTGCGGATCAGTACCTCGCGCGGGCCGGGGTTGTCGATGCGGATATCCTCGATCACGAGGTCCGTCTTGGGTTCGTAAAGGACGGCTGCTTTCACTTACACTCCCTCTCCCCTGCGGGGAGAGGGTTGGGGAGAGGGGCAGCCAAGCAGCGCTGCGCCTCGATCCGTCCGTCTCCCAAACGCAGGTTCTGCCTACGTTACTACCCCTCTCCCAACCCTCTCCCCGAAGGGGAGAGGACTAAGATGAGATCAGCGCCGCACCGCTTCCTTCGCCGCAACCGCTTCTGGCAAATCCGCATATTTCCCGAACTCATTCCGCGCGATGGCGCGGTTGTGAACCTCATCCGGACCATCGGCGAAGCGCAGCGTCCGCATCGCCGCCCAGGCATGGGCGAGATGGAAATCGTCGGACACGCCGCCGCCGCCATGCGCCTGGATCGCATCATCCAGGATCGAGAGCGCCATGTTGGGCGCCGCGACCTTGATCATCGCGATTTCCTGTTGCGCGCTCTTGTTGCCGGCCTTGTCCATCATGTCGGCAGCCTTGAGGCACAGAAGGCGCGTCATCTCGATATCGATCCGCGCCTTGGCGATCCGCTGTTCCCAGATCGAGTGATCGGCGATCCGCTTGCCGAAGGCGACGCGGGTGAGCAGCCGCTTGGCCATCGCCTCGATCGCGACTTCAGCGACGCCGATCGTACGCATGCAGTGATGGATACGGCCCGGCCCGAGGCGACCTTGGGCGATTTCAAACCCGCGCCCCTCACCCAGCAGCACGTTCTCGACTGGAACGCGCACATCCTTGAGCTCGACTTCGCCATGGCCATGGGGCGCATGATCATAGCCATAGACGCTCAGCATCCGCTTGATGGTGACGCCGGGGGTGTCCATCGGCACCAGGATCTGGCTCTGCTGACTATGGCGCGATCCTTCGGGGTTGGTCTTGCCCATGACGATCGCAATCTTGCAGCGCGGATCGCCCACGCCCGATGACCACCATTTGACGCCGTTGATGACGTAATGATCGCCGTCACGGACCATCGAGGTTTCGATGTTGGTCGCGTCCGAACTGGCGACAGCAGGCTCGGTCATCAGGAAGGCCGAGCGAATCTCGCCGTGCATCAATGGCTTCAGCCACTGTTCCTTCTGATCGCGCGTGCCGTAGCGGTGGAGCACTTCCATATTACCGGTATCGGGTGCCGAGCAGTTGAAGCACTCGCTGGCCCAGCCGATCTTGCCCATTTCCTCGGCGCAGAGCGCATATTCGAGATTGGTGAGCTGTGTGCCTTCGAATTCGAAACTGTCATCGACATGCTGCTGGCCCGAATGCGGCGGCATGAAGAAATTCCACAGCCCGGCTTCCTTGGTCTTCACCTTCATCTCTTCGATGACGGGGATCACCTTCCAGCGTTCGCCTTCATGCGATTGCTGCTCGTAGATGTGGTCGCGTGGCCGGATTTGCTGATCGATAAAGCCCTTCACCCGGTCTCGGAAATAGGTCTCGCGCTCGCTCAGGGTGAAATCCATGCCACTCTCTCCAACTGCTTTGTAGATCGTGGCTTAGACCGTACCGCGTTTTCGGTAAAGCCGCTGTAGAGGGGCATTTTCAGCTTTTCTTGCTTCAAATGGGTTGGTTTCACCCTGTTGCAAAAAGGACTGTTTCTTCGAAAAGATGCTGTTAAGCTCGTGCGATGGAGGCTGGGGCAACAATTCAAGACAATGCTGACGGAAGCACCAAACGCTTTCGCGCCAAACGTGATGCGATCCTCGCTGCCGCCGCCCAGGCGATCAACGAACAAAGCGCTAAGGGCATGACCTTTGCCGATGTCGCCCAGCGCGTCGGCCTGAATACCACCAGCGTCACCTATTATTTCAAGCGCAAGGAAGATCTGGCCGCCGCGTGCTTCGAATACACGCTTGATCAGCTTCAGGCGATGCTGGCGGATGCGATGGAATTGCCGACGCCGGAACAGCGCGTGGCGCGGTATCTGGCCCTTAACATGGATCGGCTGGCGCGGATTCAGCGCGGGGAAGCGACGTCGTTTGCCGTGCTTTCCGATTTGCGCGCGGCACGCGCGCGCTATGGGGCCCGGGCGAGACGCGGGCGCATACCGATCTGTTCGGCGCACGAGCGCATGTGCTGCTCGAAAACACGTTCTGGCTGCCGGTGTGGCTGGTGCGGTACGATCCCGATCAGTTTTCCCGCGTCGAACAGCGGCTGATGGCGGTGTTTGCCAACGGGATCGCACCCGATACGGCACGCTGGACCCCATCCCGCATCGATCTGGATCATGATGAGGGTGAAAGCGGTCGCGAGGCGTTTCTGCTCGCCGCCACCCGGCTGATCAACGAACTCGGCTATCGCGGTGCATCGGTGCAGAAAATCGCATCGCAACTAAATGTGACCAAAGGCAGCTTTTACCACCATCTCGATGCCAAGGACGATCTGGTCATCGCCTGTTACCGACGAAGCCTGGACACGATCACCAATGCACAGCGGCTGTCGGAAGAGGTGCCCGGCAGTTACTGGCAGCAATTGTCGAGCACGATCGCGACCTTGCTTGAAATCCAGTTTTCCGAACGCGGGCCATTGATGCGTACCACGGCGTTGTCCGGCCTGCCGCGCTCAGTGCGCAGCGCGATGGTTGCGCGATCAAACCGGATCGCGCGGCGCTACGCCGGGATGATGAACGACGGGATTGCCGAAGGTTCAATCCGTGCCATCGACCCCCTTATCGCCGCCCAAGCGCTGATGGCGTTGCAGAATGCGGCGTTCGACATGCGCAAATGGGCCAGCACGATGCCGCGCGACCGCGCGATTGCCTATTATGCGTCGACGCTGATGTTTGGTCTGTTCGACGATCGGGTGCTGGCGATTTAGTTTACGTCACCGCGATCCTGCATTGATTTCGTCTCAGTTCGCAGCAACAGCATACCCTATGAGCAGGTTGCTGGAAAGCGCACGAACCATCATCGCGCATATCGCGGAGCATCTTCAGGCCGATGCCAGCGTGCAGCTGTGGAACGGCGAAGTGCTGCCGCTTGGCCCCAATGCCCGCGACGATATCCGCATCGTCATCGCCTCGCCGGGGGTGATCGGATCGTTGATCCGCAGCCCCAAGCTGATGACTCTAGTGGAAATCTATATCGCTGGCGGGATCGACATCACCGGCGGCAGTCCGCTTGAGGCGTTACAACGCTGGGACCATCTGCGCGCGGTGCGGCTGGCCCGGTCGGTCGACCGTGGGCTGATTCTGAAGGCGGCCTGGCCGTTTGCCTTTTCATTCGAGTCGACGGGCGAAGAACTAAGCTTTGGACAGCGCGTCGGCGCGCTGTTCGGTCGCGGGCGCGATGACACCGCAATGATCCAGTTTCATTATGACGTGTCGAACGCCTTCTATTCGCTGTTTCTCGATCCCGAGATGCAGTATTCGAGCGCCGTCTTCGCCTCGCCCGAAACCAGCCTCGCCGATGCGCAGATGGCCAAGATGGACCTGATCTGTCGCAAGCTGATGCTGAACGATCAGGATCACATGCTCGATCTCGGCTGTGGCTGGGGTGGGCTGGCGTGCCATGCCGCCGAGCATTTCGGCGCCCGGGTGCACGGCGTGACGCTATCGCAGGCCCAACATGACCGTGCAGTCGCGCGCGCCGCCGAACGCGGCCTGAGCGACCGCGTGACGATCGAGCTGCGCGACTACCGGACGATCGAAACGCCGGGCGCCTATACCAAGATCGCCCAGGTCGGCATGTTCGAGCATGTCGGCATCGACAATTACGACACGCATTACCGCCAGATGCACCGGCTGCTGGTGCCGCATGGCCTGTATTTCCATCAAGCGACCACCCGGCGCGCCACGCTGGACATCACCAAATTCCGCAAGCGCACCGCTTATATGAAGGTCATCAACCGTTATATCTTCCCCGGTGGCGAACTCGATTATATCGGCATGACGACCACCGATCTCGAGCGGCACGGCTTCGAGGTGCGCGACGTCGAGAGCATGCGCGAGCATTATTACCTGTCGCTCAAGGCATGGAGCGAAAATCTCTACGCCAATCGCGAAGCAGCGATTGCCGAGGCGGGGCTTACCCGAACGCGACTGTGGCTGCTCTATTTCGCGCTGTCGTGCACCGGCTTTTACCGCGGCGTGCTGTGCGACTTCCAGACGCTGGCGCAAAAGCGGCAGGCAGGGCTTTCGGGCCTGCCGTTCGATCGCCGGACAATCTGACGGGCTGATTCGGTCGAACAGGTTAAGATGCGCTTCTGGTGCTCGAATCCCTCGCGTGCGCACGCGCGCGAGCGTGACAAAGGCGGTCAGGCGGGCTAGAACCGTCACACAAACGAAACACCATCCGAAAGCGCCATAAATTGACCGACGAGACACTGCTCGCCGACCCATCAGACGTCACCCCGATCAGCATCGTCGACGAGATGCGGTCGAGCTATCTCGATTATGCGATGAGCGTCATCGTCGCGCGTGCGCTGCCCGATGTGCGTGACGGGTTGAAGCCCGTTCACCGCCGCATCCTCTATGCCAGCCAGGAGGGCGGCTTCGTCCCCGGCAAACCTTATCGCAAATGTGCCAAGATCGTCGGCGACGTGATGGGTAACTATCACCCGCACGGCGACAGCTCGATCTACATGGCGCTTGCCCGCCTTGCGCAGGATTGGGCGATGCGGGTGATGCTGATGGATGGCCAGGGCAATTTCGGGTCGATGGACCCCGATATGCCGGCCTCGATGCGCTATACCGAAGCGCGACTGACCAAGGCGGCGATGATGCTGCTGAGCGATATCGATAAGGACACCGTCGATTTCGCGCCGAACTATGACGGATCGCGCGAAGAGCCGACCGTCCTTCCCGCGCGCTTCCCCAACATCCTCGTCAACGGCGCTGGCGGTATCGCCGTCGGCATGGCGACCAACATCCCGCCGCACAATCTGGGCGAAGTGGTCGATGCATGTCTGGCGATGATCGACCGGGCGGTGGGTGGCGGCGATCCGCTGACGATCGAGGAGCTGATGGAGATCGTCCCGGGCCCCGATTTCCCGACCGGCGCGATCATTCTGGGCCGCACCGGCTGCCGCAATGCTTATGCCGAAGGGCGCGGCTCGATCATCGTTCGCTCGCGCTATAAGATCGAGGAAGGGCGCGGCGACAAGCGCTCGATCGTGCTCACCGAAATCCCCTACCAGACCGGCAAGAACGGACTGGTCGAGAAAATCGCCGAGGCCGCCAAGGAAAAGCGCGTCGAGGGCATCAGCGACATTCGCGACGAATCGAACCGCGAAGGCGTTCGGATCGTGATCGACCTGAAGCGCGATGCGACCCCCGAAGTGGTGCTGAACCAGCTCTGGCGGCACACGCCCGCGCAATCGAGCTTCCCCGCCAACATGCTCGCGATCCGCGGCGGCCGGCCCGAAACGCTCAATCTGCGCGACATCATCGAGGCGTTCGTCAAATTCCGCGAGGAAGTGATCACCCGCCGCTCGAAGTACGAGCTGCTCAAGGCCCGCGAGCGCGCGCATATCTTGCTTGGCCTGGTGATCGCGGTCACCAATATGGACGAGGTCGTGCGGATCATCCGCGGTTCCGCCAACCCCGCGATCGCGCGTGCATCGCTGGCGGCGCGCGAATGGCCGGTGGCGGAAATCCTGCCCTATATCCGGCTGGTCGAGGCGGTCGAGGCCGAGGTGGAGGGTGATACCTACAAGCTGTCCGACCTGCAGGTCCGCGCGATCCTGGAGCTGCGGCTCCACCGGCTGACCGCGCTTGGCCGCGACGAGATCGGCGACGAGCTGAAGACGCTCGCCGAGTCGATCACCGAACTGCTCGCGATCCTGGGCGACCGGGTGAAGCTCTACGCTGTAATGCGCGACGAGCTGGTCGAGGTGCGCCAGATGTTCGCCACGCCGCGCAAGACTGAAATCGCCGCCGCTGCCGACGGCATCGACGACGAGGACCTGATCGAGCGCGAGGAGATGGTCGTCACCGTCACCATGCAAGGCTATATCAAGCGCACCACGCTCGATACCTTCCGCGCGCAGAAGCGCGGCGGCAAGGGCCGCGCGGGCATGGCGACCAAGGACGAGGATATCGTCACCGAGCTGTTCGTGACGAGCACGCACACGCCCGTCCTGTTCTTCTCCACCCATGGCAAAGTCTACCGCATGAAGGTGTGGAAGCTGCCCGAGGGCGGCCCCGCCACGCGCGGACGGCCGATGATCAACCTGCTCCCGCTGGCGGACGGCGAGAAGATCTCCACCGTGCTGCCGCTGCCCGAGGATGAGGCGGAATGGGGCAAGCTCCACGTCATGTTCGCGACTGCCAAGGGCAACGTCCGCCGCAACTCGATGGACGCGTTCACCAATGTGCCGTCGAACGGCAAGATTGCGATGAAGTTCGAGGGCGAGGATGAGGATGACCGGCTGATCGGCGTCGCACTGCTCGACGAAGCCGATGATGTGCTGCTCGCCACCCGCGCCGGCAAGGCGATCCGTTTCCCCGGCGATGACGTGCGCGAGTTCCAGAGCCGCAATTCCACCGGCGTGCGCGGCGTGCGGCTGGCCGAGGGCGATGAGGTTATGTCGCTGTCGATCCTCCACAAGGTCGGCGCATCGCCTGAGGAGCGCGAGGACTATCTGCGTTTCGCGCCTTGGAAGGGTGACAAAGACGGTCGGATCGCGATGACCCAGGCGCGGTACGAGGAGCTTGTCGAGCGCGAGCAGTTCATCCTCACCGTCTGCGCCAACGGCTATGGCAAGCTATCGTCGGCGTACGAATATCGCCGCACCGGGCGCGGCGGCCAGGGCATCACCAATATCGACAATATCGCCCGCAACGGCCCCGTCGTCGCCAGCTTCCCGGCAGCGAAGGGCGATCAGTTGATGCTCGTGACTGACCAGGCCAAGCTGATCCGCATGCCGCTCGCGACCATGCGCGTGATCGGGCGCAACTCGGCGGGCGTGAAGCTGTTCGACGTTGGCAAGAATGAGCTGGTGGTGAGCGCGGCGAAGATTACCGACAGCGATGATGAGGAAGCCGAGATGAGCGATACCCCCGAGACGCCTGAAACGCCGGAGACCCCGGACACCCCGGACACCCCGGAGACCCCGAAAACGCCCGACACGCCCGACGCAGAATGAAGACGCCTGTCGCCTATAAGGTGCTGACTGCCGAGCAGATGGTGGTGCTGGAGCATGAGGGCAGCTTTGCCGGCGCGCCGATCGATCTGGCGGATGGCTATATCCATCTCTCTACGCACGCCCAGCTGACCGAAACGGTCGACAAGCATTTCGCCGGGCAGACCGGGCTGTGGGTCGCCTCGGTCGATCTCGATGCGCTTAACGATGTCGTGAAATGGGAGCCATCGCGCGGCGGGCAACTGTTCCCGCATATCTATGCCCCGCTGCCGCTGTCGGCGGTGCTGGCCTATGGCGAGTTGACGCGCGACGATACCGGCGCGGTCCAGCTGCCAGTCGCGGGCTGAGGCGATTGTGGCGCGCATGATCCGCTTCGGGTTTGTCCTGGCGACCAGCCTGGCACTATCGATCGCGAGCAATGGTGCGTCGGCCCGCAAGCCTCGCGCCGTCGCCACACTTACCCGTGTGCAGCTGACGACCAGCATCGGCCCCATCGTCATCGCACTCGAAACGAAGCGCGCGCCAGCAACCGCCGCCAATTTCCTCGCCTATGTCGACGACAAGCGCTTCGATGGCACGCTGTTCTACCGCGCCGCCCGCGCGAAATATGATCCGCGCCAGGGCTTCATCCAGGGCGGAATCAAGACCGATGCCCGCCGCATCCTGCCCCCCTTCCCCCTCGAAACCACCGACCAGACCGGTGTGCGCCACCTGAGTGGCACGATATCAATGGCGCGGCGCGAGGACCCGAAATCGGCGGGCGGCAATTACTTCATCTGCGTTGGGCCTGCCCCCGCAATGGATGCGCGGCCAGGGCATAAGGGCTATGCGGCATTCGGACATGTCGTGCAGGGCATGGACATTGTGCGCAAAATCCTTGCCCAGCCGACGGCGGGGGGCAGTGACGGGATGCGCGGGCAGATGTTGGTGCGGCCCATCCGCATCATCTCGGCAAGGCGGCTCGATGGCGCGCCAAAGCCAACCGGCCAGGTAAAGCCCTGGCTGCTGGCGGTGCCGCGTTAGCGCTTTCGCAGCCATCGTCCATCGCCCATATTCCCAAACGCTCTCAAAGCCATCATAGCATTTATGAGGTTGCCACTGCCCAGGCGACCGAATCGACCAAGCCCTATGCCGACGAGCCGCTAAATCATGGATATCGACCACATTCTTCGCGCCGAAATCGCGGAAGCCATCGCCCGCAAGCGCACGGCGGGCGAACCGCTCGATGCTAACGCCCTGGCGGTCGAGATCACCGAACGCTGGGAAGAGCCAAAGGGCCGCGGATCGGGCAACTGGCTGTACCAGACGCGCGATGCGCTGCGCAAAGCGATCCAGGCGGCGATCGACGAGCAGGGCTAGGGTTCACTTGCCCCCGCGCCGCGCCAGCGCCGCTGCCACACCCCAGGCGATCATCGCCTGCCCGCCGAAGTAAAGTGGCCATACCAACAAGTCGGGGATGATCGACCCCGCCAACGGCCCCAATCGCGCAAAGATCAGCAAGTCGCTCACCGCAAACAGCAGCGCGCCGAACGATACCCAATTCCTCGGGAAACTACTCAGCCACGCCATCGCTGCCATTGCACCAAGGCCGGTGGCATAGAGCGCGATGCCCGGCGCGGCGGCGCGATCGGCGTGGAAAACGAACGCCAGCAATGGAATGATCAACAGCCGCCCGACGGCGATCGGCGCGTCGGCCTGCCAGCGCAGCGGCCGCAGGTTGCGCGCATACAGAGCGATCGCCACCAGATGCCCGGCAAGACCCCCAGCGCCATGATCGCGGCGAGCAACCACCCGTCGAGCGAACGCGCCTGCCGTGCCGCCCAAAGCGCCAGCAGTGCAACACCCGCGCCTTTCCACGCGACGAGCAGAGGGCCATCGGCGAGCAGCCAGTCAGCGGGCAAATAACTCGCCCCGGCAATCAATGCTGCGCCCAATAGCCATTTGTCTTTCATTGCCGCCCCTTCACCAACTACGACATTGTACCCGAGCGATGACGAGTGTGGGGGCGAATTGTCCCCCGGACAATCCTTGGGCATGTGGGACATGCCGAACCCCACACTTCCAGACTGGGTCCCCGCCTTCGCGGGAACACATGCTTTGAAATGCGCCTTTCCTACAAGGCGCAAGCTTATGTAAGAACAAGCCATGAACATCGCACTCATCCCCGGAATAAACACCTCTGCACGCGCCATTTTCCCTGAATTTTGCCCCGCAACCAAAAGCGATGGAGACCCGCAACTTCCGCAACTTCACCTTCCAACGATCCGCAACTTTGCCATGATCGCCCATGCCCGCTATCGCCCCATTCCATGATTCATGACATCCATATCATCGGCGGCGGCCTCGCCGGGTCCGAAGCCGCCTGGCAGCTCGCCGAGGCCGGTTTTCGCGTGAAACTATCGGAAATGCGCGGATCGGGGGAAATGACCCCAGCGCACCAGACCGTGGGCCTTGCCGAGCTCGTCTGTTCGAACAGTTTCCGCTCGGATGATGCCGAGGCGAATGCGGTTGGGCTGCTCCACGCCGAAATGCGGGACCTGGGGTCGCTGATCCTGCGCGAGGGCGATAAGCACCGCGTTCCGGCCGGATCAGCGCTGGCGGTGGACCGCGATGATTTTTCGGCTGGCGTAACGGCGGCACTCTCCGCGCATCCCAATGTCACCATCGTCCGCGAACGCATCGATGTGCTGCCTGCCGAGGGGCTGGCGATTGTCGCGACCGGCCCCCTCACCGCGCCCGGCCTTGCCGACAGCATCGGCGCTGCGACCGGCAAGGATGCGCTCGCCTTTTTCGATGCGCTCGCGCCGATCGTCCACCGCGACAGCATCGATATGTCGCTCGCCTGGATGCAATCGCGCTGGGATAAGGGCGAAACCGCCGATTACATCAACTGCGCGATGAACAAGGATCAGTATCTGGCCTTTCATCAAGGCCTGATCGACGGTGAGAAAACCGAGTTCAAGGAATGGGAGGATGTGCCCTATTTCGAGGGGTGTATGCCGATCGAGGTGATGGCCGCGCGCGGGGTGGATACACTCCGCTACGGCCCGATGAAGCCGGTCGGGCTCGATGATCCGCGCACGGGGCGCTGGCCCTATGCGGTGGTGCAGTTGCGGCAGGACAATGCCAGCGGCACGCTGTGGAACATCGTGGGGTTCCAGACCAAGCTGAAACATGCCGAGCAGGTACGGCTTTTCCGCACGATTCCGGGGCTGGAAAATGCCGAGTTCGCGCGGCTGGGGGGCTTGCATCGCAACACTTTCATCCGGTCGCCCGAGTTGCTCGATCCCACATTGCGGCTGAAATCGCGTCCCAACATCCGTTTCGCGGGGCAGATCACCGGGTGCGAAGGCTATATCGAAAGCGCGGCGATCGGCCTGATCGCGGGGCGTTTCGCCGCCGCCGAGCTTGCCGGGCGCGCGCTGACCCCGCCACCGGTCGAGACCGCACTTGGCGCGCTGCTCCACCACATCACCGGCGCGGCGGTGGCCGAGACCTATCAGCCGATGAACGTCAATTTCGGGCTGTTCCCGCCGATCGAGGGGCGCACCAAAAAGGCAGATCGCAAACGAATGTATACCGGCCGCGCGCGCACCGCGCTGGCAGCATGGATGGCGGCTTAAGGAGGCATCGATGAAGATCGCGATCTGCATTCCCCGTTACGGCGACACTAAGGGCGAATTCGCCATCAGCCTCGCCCGGATGGTGGCGCATAGCCTGATGGCCCCGCCCCCGGCGACAGGACCGCTCGAGATCGAGATTTTCTCCATCTCTTCCTCTGATCTGCCGCACAGCCGCACCGAGCTGCTCAAGCGGGCGATCATGTGGCAGGCGCGCTATCTGCTCTGGCTCGACAGCGATCATGTCTTCCCGCGCGACACGCTGTTGCGGCTGCTCCGGCACAAGCTGCCGGTCGTCGGCTGCAACCAGCCCCGGCGCAGCGAGCCAACCGGGCCAGTCGCGGTTCGGCTGAACGACAAGGGGGAGATGGAGCATGTGTGGACCACCGCCGCGCTGGCGCAGGCAGGCATGGTGGAGGAAGTCTATCATGTCGGGCTCGCGCTGTGCCTGATCGACATGAACGTGCTTCACCAGGTCAAGGCGCATGTCGAAAAGGGCGTCGGCTGGGCGCAATGGGCACCGTTCGATCGCAAGCTGCTGCCGGGGACGACGGCGCGGATGGGTGAGGACGTCTCATTCTTTCGCGAACTGACCGATGCCGGGGTAAAGGTCTATATCGATCACGGCCTGTCCTGGGCGGTCGGCCATATCCACGAACGCGTCATCACCAATGCCGATGCTGAAGCGCAAAAGGACGCCTGGCTGGCTGAGCAGGGCGGCGCCTAGCCCTCATCCTCGCTCGGGGGGGATGGCGCAGGACAAGCGCATTTCGGAGTGGCGCGGGCGCGGCGTTTTGGTGCGGTGGTGGCGAATTCAGCGGGGTTCATCGCGCCGTTGCGGTCGGCATCTGCGGTAGCAAAGCGCGCCGTCGTCTTGGCCGCCCATTCGTCGAAGGAGAGCTGCCCGTCGCCATTGGTATCCAGCCGGGCATAGGCTTTTTGCCGCGAGGCGAGATATTCCGCACGCGTGATCGCGCCGTCCTTGTCCTTGTCATACCGGCCGAAGCGCTTTTGTTCGCGGGTTTTGGCGGATGCTTCAGGCACGCTATCGGGCAATTCCGCGTCCTGCCCAGCCATCGCAGCAAGCGGTGCATTGGGCAGTCCACTGCGCTGCGCCGCCCCCGAGGTCGCAAAGGTATAACCAACAATGATCAGCAACACTGCACCGACGCCTGCTGCCAGATACCGCCACATCGTCGTGCTCCCCGTTGTTCGAGGTTCTTGATACCGTGTTGAAAGCACAGGCGAAAGCCTATCGACCCGTCAGCGCATGCGCCAACATCCGCGCCAGTCGCAACGGCGATCCCTGTTGCGATAGCGGGGTTTGCGTACGGGCAGCATCACGCCGGGCCAGGCAAGCGAGCATCCCCAGCGGCCGGGCTTGCCGGTGCCAGGGCCGGGCCAGAGCAGTGTCAAGCGGCGACCGCGCCAACAGCAGTGCACGCGCCGCCAGCACAGGATTGCCGCAGTGACGCGCCAGATCGACGAGCGCCCAGCCCTGCCCGGCCGCCACCAGCGCATCGGTCGGGCTGCCGAACACCCGCCCCGCCGCCCGGAACAGCCCACCGCCGCGTGCTTCGGCATAGGCTGCAATGGCATTGTCCCCCAACGGATCAGGATCGAGCAACGCCTCCCACCCGTCGATCATCGCCGCGAGCTCGGCCCCGGTAATACCCCTTGGCAGTATTTCTGCAGCCAGTGCTTGGAGCAATGGCTGGGCCGGTGGCGGTGCCTGATCGAGCCTGCAGAGCGCCTCATACCACCAGGTCAACCGAAGTTGCGACACCATCGGATCGCGCCCGCCGCGCAAGATGCCGCCTAACGTCTCGTCAAGCGCCCATAACGCAGCCAGCCCCGCCCGGGCTGTGCGCGGGGCATAGCTCAGCGCCAGCGCGCGTTCGGGATCAGCGACGTCAAGTATCGGTGCAGCAAAGATAGTTTCCGCCATTTTCACTCCCTCGCTTGAGGGGTGGTTAGCGCTTCGGGGGCCATCGCTAGCACCAGTCATGCAGTATCAGGGGGCAGTGCGCCATCATGTCGACCACAGGCCAGTCGCGGCAGCGCAACATTTGGCCATTTGGCGGGAAATCCGCCGGGCAAGGTCCGATCCGCGGGTTTCTCGGTCGGCTCGCGCGCGATGTGCGCGGCAATACCGTTGCGATTGCCGCTGCTGCGCTCGTCCCCTTGGCGGGCATGGTTGGCGGGGGGATCGACATGAGTCGGCTCTACATCACCAAGACGCGCCTGCAACATGCCTGTGACGCCGGCGCGCTGGCCGGGCGCAAGGCAATGGGTGGCGGCATCTGGGCACAGAATGATTTTGCTCCACGCAACGCCGCCAATGCCCTGTTCGATGCCAATTTTCAGAACGGCGACTATGGCGCCACCAGTCTTTCGCGCACCTTTACCGAGTCCAACGGCAAGGTAACCGGCACGGTATCGGCCACCGTCCCCATGACACTGACCCGGGTGATCGGGCGAACCACCGAAACGCTGACCGTGTTGTGCGACGCGGCGATGAGCCTGCCCAATACCGATGTGATGTTCGTTCTCGACGTCACCGGATCGATGAACAGCAAAGCGGTTTCAACCGACACCGAAACCAAGATGGAGGCGCTGAAAGGCGCGGTGAAATGCTTCTATGAGTCGGTCGCGCAACGCAACACCAGTGAGACGTGCTCGATCGGCGCGCCAACCAGCGGGGTCACCGCCGTACAGGTCCGTTTCGGCTTCGTGCCCTATGCCACCAACGTCAATGTCGGGCGCTTGCTGCCGTCGACCTTCTTCGCCGACACTTGGAATTATCAGACGCGACGCGCCAACATGCGGCCGCCGGGTTCCTATGTCACTGGGCCTTATTGGGAGGTTTACGGCAGCAGCATTTCGCGAAATAATTGCTTGAGATTCATGAATAATACGAGCTTCAACGGGTTTACGCCGACACCCGTTACATCGGGCGGACCTTCGCCTGTCACCGAAGTTAGCATCGTCTTCAACAGCGATGGCGACGCGACGTCCGGGACCGATAACGGCGAATGGAGCTGGAATGGCGCACCCGACACTGGCGGCAACACCCGCAGTTGCCGCCGCTTACGCACGGATACGGCAACCACCTATGTCGATACGTTCCGCGACTGGACCTATGGCAGCCTGCCCGTGGACGTCAGCGGGCTGAAGAATGGCAGCGGCTGGAACCCCAGCTTCACTCGCCCGATCGGTGCCGACGGCACCAATGTGACACTCAACTGGGAAGGGTGCATCGAGGAACGCGCCACGGTGCGCGCCACCAGCTACAGCCCGATCCCGGCCGGGGCGAAGGACTTGGATATTGATCTGGTGCCGAGTGCCGGGGATGCCAGCACGCTCTGGGCGCCGGCCGTCCCCGGCCTTATCTACACGCGCAACGAAACATCGGGCGGTGGCAGCTGGAACCTGAACGAGATCACGACCACCGCTGACTATATCAACGGATCACAATATTTCTGCCCGACCGAGGCCAAGAAACTGGCCGAGTGGAATGACGCCACGGCGTTCGAAACCTATGTCGACAGCCTGACGCCCGAGGGTAACACCTATCATGATATCGGGATGCTGTGGGGCGCGCGGCTCATGTCGCCCACGGGCATCTTCGCCAGCGAGAACGCGCTGACCCCCAGCGGCGGCGAAATCGAACGTCACCTGATCTTCATGACCGACGGCGAGGCATGCACCGGGGTCGGCAACTATAACGCTTATGGGGTCGGCTGGTTCGATCGCCGCCAGACCGACCCCGCCAGCGCCCCCACCGATGGATGCAACACCACGGGCACGCTCACCCAGCAGGTCAATGCGCGCCTCGCGGGGTTGTGCGCGGCGGTGAAGAACAAGAATATCACCTTGTGGGTGATCTGGTTTGGCGTATCGAACACCACGATCGAGAATGCATTGCGCGCCTGTGCGACCACCGGCCGCTTCTATTCGGCCCGAAATTCGGCGGATCTGGACACCACTTTTGGGTCGATCGCGTCCGAGATTTCGCAACTGCGGCTAACGCGATGACCGCGCCATTCGCTTTGCCCATGGGGAACGGCGGTTTAGGCAATATTAGCCATTGCCCGTCCATAGCTGCCCGCTGGACCAGTTGGTCAGTGGACAGGGCAAGAGCATGGCGGATCAATCATCAACGGCAATCGGGCAACCGATTGGCTTTTTGCGCCGGTTGGGGCGCGACGTTCGCGGCAACACGCTGGCGATCATGGCGGCCGCGTTGATCCCGCTCGCCGGCCTTGTCGGCGGCGGCATCGATATGAGCCGCATGTACATCACCAAAACACGGCTGCAGCACGCGTGCGACGCCGGGGCGCTGGCCGGCCGCAAGGCGATGGGCGGCGGCATCTGGTCACAGAACAATAATGCACCGCGCACGACTGCAGAGCGCTTTTTTGACGCCAACATCTCGTCAACTGCCTATGGATCGACTGAGCTCACCCGCACCTTTACCGAGTCCAACGGCAAGGTGACGGGCACCGTTTCGGCTACAGTGCCAATGACGCTGACCCGGGTCATCGGCAAGACCACAGAGACGCTGACTATCGTTTGCGATGCCGCGATGAGCCTGCCCAATACCGATATCATGTTCGTGCTCGACGTAACCGGATCGATGGGCAACAAGGCGGTTTCCACCGACAGCAAGACGAAGATCCAGGCGCTGCGCGGGGCGGTGAAGTGCTTTTACGAATCCGTTGCCCAGCGAAACACATCCGAAACCTGCACGACAGGCGCGCCCACTGGCGGGGTTACGGCGGTGCAAGTCAGGTTTGGCTTCGTCCCCTATTCCGTCAACGTCAATGTCGGGAAACTATTGCCGACCGCCTATTTTGCGGACGATTGGACATACCAGTCCCGCGAGAAAATTTCCATTCCAGGGACGGCCGCTGGCTGGACGCAGGTGGGCAACCCAAGCACGTCGACGTCCAACGTTACTTTCAACAACACACCGAGCGCGCAGTGCAACGATACGGCGCTGGCATCCAAGGGCTCGTCGTCCGATGCCATCAACGGCAACAGCCGGGTAAACACGACGATCGTCTACACACGCCGATCCTGGAGCAGCAAATCGGGCGGACAGTGCAAGACGCGCAAAACGACGACCACGACGAACTACACCGGCACTAATGGGACGCCGCCGTCAAACACCTGGCACTATGGCGAAATCACCCATGACGTGTCAGCGCTGAAAAACGGCACCAACTGGAACAACAGCTTCGTGCTGCCGATCGGAACAGGCTTTACCAACAAGACGATCACGTGGGACGGCTGCATCGAGGAACGCGAAACCGTTCGTGAGACGGACTATGATCCGATTCCCGCCGATGCCAATGATCTGAATATCGATCTGGTTCCCAATAGCGGCGATGAATCAACGCTGTGGGCGCCTCTGTTACCCGGACTTATCTACACCCGTCAGGACACTTCCGGCAACGGCAGCAATTGGAACCTTGCCGACATCACCACGACGACCGAATATGGGAACGGATCAGATTATTACTGCCCAGCAGAATCGCGTAAATTGGCAGAATGGAATGATCCGACCGCCTTCGAAAACTATGTGAACAGCTTAAGCCCGACCGGCAATACCTATCATGACATCGGCATGTTGTGGGGTGCCCGCCTGATGTCGCCCACCGGGATTTTCGCGAGCGAAAACGCGCTGACCCCCAGCGGCGGCGAAATCGAACGCCATTTAATCTTCATGACTGATGGTGAAGCCTGCACGGGTGTTGGCAACTACACCGCCTATGGGGTGTCGTGGTTCGACCGCCGTCAGACGGATCCAAACACTGTTCCCACCGATGGCTGTAACACTTCGGGCACGTTGACGCAGCAGGTGAACGCGCGGCTGGCCGGTTTGTGTTCAGCGGTGAAGAACAAGAACATTACCCTGTGGGTGATCTGGTTCGGCGCATCGAACACCACGATCGAAAACTCGTTGCGGGCGTGTGCCACGAGCGGCCGGTTTTACTCGGCGCGCAACCAAACCGATCTCGACAGCACCTTTGGCTCAATCGCGTCGGAAATCTCCCAGCTCAGGTTGACACGATGATCCTGGCGAAGCGCCTACCCCGTTCCCTCCGGTGCGTTGCCCGCGATACGCGCGGAGCAACGGTCGTTGAATTCGGCTTTGTGGCGCCAATCCTCGTCCTGACGTTGCTCGGCGCGTTCGACGTCGCGCATACGCTGTACGTGCGATCGGTTCTGCAGGGCGTGGTGCAAAAGGTCGGCCGCGATTCGGCGCTTGAAGGCAATGACGAAGCATCGGCGCAGACCGCGATCGACAATAAGGTCCGCGCGCAGGTCCGTGCGCTTGCCAACAACTCCACGATCACGATCACCCGGCGCTTCTACAAGACATTCTCGAAGGCCGCTGCCGCGCAGGCCGAAACCTGGACCGATACCAATGCCAATACCCGCTGCGATGCTGGCGAGCCCTACGAAGACGCCAATCTGAATGGCACCTGGGATGCCGATGGCGGCAATGCCGGGCAAGGCGGCGCCAAGGATGCCGTGATGTACACCGTCGACGTCAGTTACCGGCGGATGTTTCCGCTCTACAATTTGGTCAGCGTGCCCAGCACCACCACGGTAAAGGCATCAACAATCCTCAAGAACCAGCCCTATGACGAACAGGCGAGCTATGGCACGCCCGTGACAAGGAACTGCCCATGATCCGCATGGCGCCCCTGCCCCAGTTCCTTGCCCGCCTGCACCGCGACACAAGCGGGCTGGCGCTGCTCGAATTCGCTTTTGCCCTGCCCATCTTGCTGCTGATGAGCCTGACGGGGGCTGAGCTGACCAACTATATCACCACCAAGATGCGGATGAGCCAGATCGCGCTTCATCTGGCCGATAACGCGGCACGCATCGGCACTGGCAGCCAGCTTGCCGCCAAGACAATTACCGAAGCCGACATCAACGATCTGTTCACCGGCGCGAACTTGCAAGCGGGCGAGCTGAACCTGCAGGCGAATGGCCGGGTGATCGTGACGAGCCTGGAGCCGACCGCGAGCCCGAACACCGCCGGCACCTACAAGATTGGCTGGCGCCGCTGTTATGGCGCGAAAACCACTTACGCGCGCAAATATCCCACGGGCACCGGCACCACCGGCCTCACCGGCCTCGGCCCCACCGGTCGCCAGGTCACCG
This sequence comes from Sphingomonas sp. 32-62-10, assembly GCA_002280555.1. Classification (GTDB taxonomy): domain Bacteria; phylum Pseudomonadota; class Alphaproteobacteria; order Sphingomonadales; family Sphingomonadaceae; genus Sphingomonas. The sequence continues at coordinate 15,781 of NCEE01000018.1, read as the reverse complement.
CGCCCGACAATGGGGCGACGATGTTCATCGAAGTCTATTATGAATATCGCCCGATCGTGCGGACCAGCTTGGCCCCCGATACATCGATGACCGAAATCGCCTCCATGATCGTTCGCGACAGGCGCGACACCAGCCAGGTTTATGCGGTCACTGGAGTTACGGCGTCGACCTGCTGATCAGCCCCGGTTGCAGACCTTCTTCGCCGCGGCGACCACCCTTGCGACATCCACCAGCGCCAGCTTTTCGAGATTAGCCGCATAGGGCATCGGCACGTCCTCATTCGTGACGCGCAGCACCGGCGCATCGAGATCATCGAAGCCATCTTCCATGGCGATGGCGATGATTTCGCTGGCGATCGAGCAGGTTGGCCAACCTTCCTCGACCACGATCATGCGATTGGTCTTGGCCAGGCTGTGGAGCACCGCCTGCCGATCGAGCGGGCGGATCGTGCGCAGATCGATCACTTCGGCATCGATCCCCTCGCCCGCCAGCTTCTCGGCGGCATCGAGCGCCAGGCCGACGCCGATCGAATAGCTGACGATTGTCAGGTCGCTGCCCGGCCGGACGATCCGGGCCTTGCCGATCGGCACGATATGGTCATCACCCGCCGGCACTTCGAACGAACGCCCATAAAGCAGCTCGTTTTCGAGGAAGACGACGGGGTCTTCACTGCGGATCGCCGCCTTTAATAGCCCCTTGGCATCGGCGGCGTCATAGGGCGCGATCACGATCAGGCCGGGGACGCTGGCGTACCAGGGGGCGTAGTTTTGCGAATGCTGCGCGCCGACGCGGCTCGCCGCACCATTGGGGCCGCGAAATACGATCGGGCAGCGCATCTGACCGCCGGACATGTAATTGGTCTTGGCGGCAGAATTGATGATGTGATCGATCGCCTGCATCGCGAAGTTGAACGTCATGAACTCGACGATCGGGCGCAGACCCCCCATTGCCGCGCCTGATCCGATCCCGGCAAAACCATATTCGGTTATCGGGGTATCGATGACGCGCTTGTCGCCGAATTCGTCGAGCAGCCCCTGCGTGACCTTATAGGCGCCCTGATATTGCGCGACTTCCTCGCCCATCACGAAAACACGCTCATCGGCGCGCATTTCCTCGGCCATCGCATCGCGCAGTGCCTCGCGCAGCGTGACCTTGACCATGTCGGTCCCGGCCGGAATGCCCGGATCGGCAGTGACGGCGGTTTTGTCGCTAACGAGTTGCGCGGTGCCGGTATCCGCTTTCTTTGGAGCAGAGGCTTCGGGTTCGGCGGTTTTCTCGACCGGCGTAGACGGTGCAGGTGCGGGCGTCTCCTCGCCTTCCGCGTTCAGCGTAGCGATGACGGTGCCGACCTTCACATTGTCAGTCCCCTCGGGAACCATGATCTCACCGATTGTGCCTTCATCGACCGCTTCGAACTCCATCGTCGCCTTGTCAGTCTCGATCTCGGCCATGATATCGCCGGACTTAACCACATCACCCGCCTTGACGAGCCATTTGGCGAGCGTGCCTTCCTCCATCGTCGGGGAAAGCGCGGGCATCTTGATCTCGATCGCCATCAGTAACGCTCCACCAACACGTCGGTATAGAGTTCGGCCGGATCGGGCTCGGGCGCGGTTTCGGCGAAGTCGGCAGCTTCGTTCACCACCTTGCGGATGTCCTGTTCGATCACTTTCAGATCGGCTTCAGTGACGCCCAGCGCCTCAAGCTCCTTCTTGCAGTGATCGATCGGATCAGACTTTTCACGCACCGCCTGCACTTCGTCGCGCGAGCGATATTTGGCGGGATCGGACATCGAATGGCCGCGATAGCGATAGGTTTTCATCTCGAGGATGATCGGCCCCTTCCCCGCGCGCACCCACTCAAGCGCGGTTTCGGCAGCACCCCGGCACGCAAGCACGTCCATCCCGTCGACCTGAAGGCCCGGAATGCGGAAGCTTTCACCGCGACGGAACAGCTGGTCTTCCGATGAGGAGCGGTTGACGCTGGTGCCCATCGCATACTGGTTATTCTCGATCACATAGATGACCGGCAGCTTCCACAGCTCAGCCATGTTGAAGCTTTCGTAGACCTGGCCCTGGTTCGAGGCGCCATCGCCGAAATAGGCAAGACAGACGCCGCCGTCACCGCGATATTTGTGCGCAAAGCCAAGCCCGGTGCCGAGCGACACCTGCGCGCCGACAATGCCGTGCCCACCATAAAATTTATGCTCGACGCTGAACATATGCATCGAACCGCCCTTACCCTTGGAAATGCCGGCCTGGCGCCCTGTGAGCTCGGCCATCACGTCCTTCGGCGGAATGCCGCACAGCAGCATATGACCGTGGTCGCGATAGCCGGTGATGACGCTGTCATTCTTGGTCAGCGCCGATTGCAGTCCAACCGCGACCGCCTCCTGCCCGATATACAAATGGCAGAACCCGCCGATCAGCCCGAGACCATAAAGCTGCCCGGCCTTTTCCTCGAACCGGCGGATCAGCAGCATCTGCTTGTAAAATTCGAGCAGCTGATCCTTGTTCGCCGCAAACCGGGTCGGTTCGTCGGGGCGTTCGCGGTTTGGGACGGGCGGGTCACTCTTGTGGTTTGACGAAGCTTTGGGCGCGGGTGATTTTGCCACGGTCGGTCAGACCTCTTCTTCCTGGGGAGTGGAGGCTATAAGCGCAGTCACCCGGCGCGCGCAATCACCTGACGCTAGGGTTTTGCATCAATTGAGTGGAACAATCACTTCGTCGGGATGCGCCAGCTTCAACTGCTTGCGCACCAGTTCCTCAGCCATGTCGGGGTTAGCTCGCCGCGGATCGAGCAGGCCGACCCGGTTTTTCAGCACTGCCCGCTGTTTGTCGAGCGCGGCATATGTCGCCTCGCGCGCGGCGAGTTCACGCTTATAGTCGCCATAAGCGAGAATGCCGTTGGGCCCCACCACCGCATAACCGCCGAAAAAGGCCATGACAGTGAGTGCCAACGCGGGCGGACCAGCGCGTCGCAGGATGGTGCGGATCATGGATGAGCCTGACATAAGTCGATTCTGCCTTAGCCGCCGCGACGGATCAACCCCGTAGATTCAGCACTCAATTTTTTCGCAGGATGCTGCGCCCGGCATAACGGCCCATATCGCCCAGTTCCTCCTCAATCCGGATCAGCTGGTTGTACTTGGCAAGCCGGTCGCTGCGCGCGAGGCTGCCGGTCTTGATCTGCCCGCAATTGGTGGCGACCGCGAGATCGGCGATCGTCGCATCCTCGGTCTCGCCCGAACGGTGCGACATCACGGCGGTGTAGCCCGCCCGGTTCGCCATGGAGACAGCGGCGAGCGTCTCGGTCAGCGTGCCGATCTGATTAACCTTCACGAGCAGCGAATTCGCCAGCCCCTTATCGATTCCCATCGACAGGCGTTCCGGATTGGTGACGAAAAGGTCGTCACCAACCAGCTGCACCTTGTCGCCGATCAAGTCGGTGAGCGCCTTCCAGCCCTCGAAATCATCCTCGCTCATGCCATCCTCGATCGAGAAGATCGGGTAGCGCGCGGCGAGATCTGCAAGATAGGCGGCCATTTCGTGGGGGCTCAGCACCTTGCCCTCGCCGCTGATATGATAGGCACCGTTCTTGAAAAACTCGGTCGCCGCGCAATCGAGCGCGAGCATCACGTCATCTCCCGGCGTATACCCCGCCGCCTCGATCGACCCCATGATGAAGTCGAGCGCATCGGTGGTGCTGGCGATGTTGGGCGCAAAGCCACCCTCATCGCCCACGGCCGTCGCAAGACCCTTTTCGTGGAGCCGCTTTTTCAGCGTATGAAAAATCTCCGACCCGCAGCGAACCGCATCGAAAATCGAGTCCGCGCCGACCGGCACAATCATGAATTCCTGGAAATCGATGGGATTATCGGCATGTTCGCCGCCATTGATGATATTCATCATCGGCACGGGGAGCAGATGCGCTGAAACGCCGCCAACATAGCGGTAGAGCGGCATGCCGCGGGCGTCCGCTGCTGCCTTGGCGACCGCCAGGCTGACGCCCAGGATAGCGTTCGCGCCCAGCCGCGCCTTGTTGGGGGTGCCGTCAAGCTCGATCATGATCTGGTCGATCTCGCGCTGATCCTCGGCATCGACGCCGACAATCTCCTCGGCGATATCCGCATTCACCGCATCGACCGCGCCCTGCACGCCCTTGCCGAGCCACTGATCCTTGTCGCCATCGCGCCGCTCGACCGCTTCGTAGGCGCCGGTCGACGCCCCCGATGGCACTGCAGCCCGGCCAAAGCTGCCGTCTTCCAGCATCACATCGACTTCGACCGTCGGGTTGCCGCGACTATCGACAATCTGGCGTGCGTGAATGTCGATGATTGCGGTCATGGAACGATACTCCTAATGCTAATGCTGCAGCGCGAATGGTCGGTGGCGCGGCTCTAACCGCTTCGCTTGGCTGGAGCAAATTGCCTAGCGAATGGCTTGGCGACCGTGGAACGCAAAGTGCTGACGACAGTTGTCGTTTTTGAAACGGGAAAGGGCAATTCATCATGGCCGATCACATCAAAGATACCAGTATGGACCCAGCGCCCAAACGCCCGGTGAAGCGAGCACCGTTGAAGGAGGGACCAGGCAGCGCTGGAGCGCCCGTATTGGCCGTTGAACCCGGTACCGATGACGCATCTTCGTCACATCGGGATGATGCAGAAGTCGGACCAAATGCCACCCAGTCCATCAAGGACGGTGCCGCCAAACTTGCCCGTCAGGCGACCGACAAGGCACGCGACTATGTATCGGAAGGCAAAAATCGCGCGGGCGGCGCACTTGATGAGGTTTCGCGCCTGATGGGCGATGCTGCCGACACCGTCGATGAAAAAATCGGTGCCCAATATGGCCAATATGCCCGGACGGCTGCCGAAGGCATCGCTGGTTTTTCCGAAAGCCTGAAGGCCAAGGAAATCGAGGATCTCGTTGCCGATGCCACGGCGTTTGTCCGCAAAAGCCCGGCTGTGGCGATTGGCATTGCGGCAGCACTGGGCTTCGTCGTTGCACGGCTGGTGAAGGCAGGGCTTGATGCGGCAGATGGCGACACACCGCCCCGCGCCCCCGACGCCTGATTCAAGGCGACTGGGGGATGCCGACGATCAAGCCTGACGACGGCAGGCCGATACCAGATAACGAACCGGGCGGCGCAAGTTCGTCGCCGGCCGTGGACGACATGACGTTGGGCAACATAGGTCACAGTGACTCGCCTGCCGATCGCGAGGACGACAGCTTTGTCGCGCTGTTCGGGCGACTGGTGGATGATGCCGAACGGTTCGTGCGCGCCGAGTTGCGGCTCTATCGGGCGAATTTGTTCAGTCGCCTGGCCGAAACGCGCACCGCGATTATCATGATCCTCACCAGCTTCCTGCTCGCCCAATCGGCGATCATTGCGCTGCTGGTTGGGCTTGTCGTCATCCTGCGGCCGTCGCTTGGGGCGATCGGTGCGACAGCGGCGGTGGTGGGTGGATCGATCACCGTCGCACTATTGCTGGCATGGCTGGCGATGAACAAGTTCAAGGCCGTTACCGACATCAAGGACAAAGCCCCGTGAGCAGCGATCACGAGGAGCGGAGCGCGGCAGAGATCGATGCGGCGCGCGCGCGGGCACGCCTGACTGAAACAATGGTTGACATTCAGGCGCGGCTTCACCCGCGCGCACTGATCCGCGATGCGATTGGCGAGCTGCGTGATACGGGTGTCGACATCGCCAATGGAGCGCTGGCCGCGGCCAAACGAAATCCGGGACCGTTGATCGGCATAGGGGCGACACTGGTCGCGATTTTTGCACGGGACTGGCTGATCGATGCCTTTGCCGCCGACAAACACGGTGCAACCGCCTCGCCAGCGCTGCGTTCAACGGGTAATGATGACGATGAAGGGGTGTCCGCGCCCCGGGAAGGGAAAACAGATGACTGACCATCCAACCCAGGCAACGACGCCAGGCTCCGGCCCGTCCACCAGCGCCAAGGGCGTTCTCGACAGCGCCACCCATGCGGCATCGAGCGCGATCGAAACCGTCGTCGACACCGCTCAGGCAGCGGCGCGACGTACCGCTGCGGGGATCGACAGCAACCCGCTCGCCGTGCTGGCCGGTGGCATCGCCGTGGGCGTGTTGGCGGGTGCATTGCTCCCCCGGACGGACCGCGAAACTGAAATGCTCGGCCCGGTCGGCAAGCGCCTGACCGAAAGCGCAGCGGCCGCAGCCCGGGCAGCGCGCGATGCGGGCACTGCCGAGCTTATGGCGGCCGGCATCAGCCGTGACGCGGCACGCGCGCAGGTCGGCAAGCTCATCGACGGGGTCATCACAGCCGTGAAGACCGCAGGCGACGCTGCCACCAAGGCGAACCAACCGGCGCCACCGAAGGACTGAGCGTCCAATCCGGGGCTTCTAACGCGGTGCAACTGGCGTTAAGCGGACGCTTTTTCTAGGCAAGGTCTAACGCCATGAGCAAATTGCATCTCGTTTTCGGAGGCCGCGTAGCCGATCCGATGACGCTTGATTTCGACGATCTCGACTCGATCGATATCGTCGGCATTTTCCCCGACTATAAAAGCGCCGAAAAGGCGTGGCGCGCGGCGGCCCAGCGCACCGTTGACGATGCCGAGATGAAATATGTGCTGGTCCACCTCCACCGGCTCGTCCAGCCCGACCTGATTGCCCCCGCACCAGGCACTGGCGGCGACTGACCCTAGATCGCCTACTACAAACCCGTTCGTCCCGAGCATCGTCGAGGGACATGTCACAGGCGCTGCGCAGGGTGTCTCGACTTCGGCCCGCTAGGCCAAAGTTTATCCTGAGCGACTGTCTTGGCAGGCAGTCGAAGGGCTCGACTCGAACGGAAGTGTTTAGATTTCGACAAAAAAAACCAGCTGTGCGTTTTCGAAGCTCAGGCGTCGCGATACCGCCACAGCAACAAAGGTCTCGCGAGCATCAATCCGGCCACGAAACCACCGATATGCGCGCCGATGGCGACACCACCCCCGTCCGTGCCAGAGGCAAAACCGATCAGCAGCTGGATGACGATCCACCCCGCAGCTAGCCAAACAACGCGGACGACGCGCGATGGGATCGGGCCGATCGCAGGTACCGGCCGTTCAGCAAACAACATCGAATAGGCAGCAATGATAGCCGAAATCGCGCCACTGGCGCCGATCATCGGTGTCGCGGAGGACGATTCGAACGCCCAGTGGCCCGCCGCGCCTGCATAGGCACCGACCAGATAGAGAGTGGCAATGCCCGGCCAGCCAAGCGCGCGTTCCACCATTCGCCCGCAATAGACGAGCATCACTAAGTTAAGGCCAAGGTGGAGGAAGCCGCCATGCACGAGCGTGGCCGTTAACGGCGTTAGCCAGAAGGGAAGCAGGACGATGCCGTGCGGTGCATTGAGCGCCAGCGACAGGCTGATCGGAATGAACCCTGCACTAATCGCGGCATAGCCCTCGACACCGAACAGCGTGATCAGTGTCGAGACAACCATCGTCACCGCGGCGATAACGAAGGTAGCCGGAGTTTCCTCAAGCGCCGAGCGTGTCAGATGAATTCGACCTTCGACACCAGGTAATAACGATCGCCCGACGGCACCGTCACTTCGACCTCGTCATCGACCTTGCGTCCGATCAGCGCGCGGCCGAGCGGAGAATTGTATGAAATGCGGCCAACATTGGCGTCCGCCTCGGTCTGGCCAACGATCTGGTACTTGATCGGCTTGTCGTCTTCATCAAGCAGGGTAACGGTGGCGCCAAACACGACCTTGTCGCCCGACATTTCCTTCGGATCGATGATCTGCGCGCGGCTGAGCTTGTCCTCGATATCGCTGATCGAAGCTTCGATCTGGCCCTGGCGTTCCTTGGCCGCGTGATATTCGGCGTTTTCGGAGAGATCGCCATGCGCGCGCGCTTCCTCGATCGCGTCCACGATGAGCGGTCGTTCCGCCTTGAGCCGCTTGAGTTCTACCGAAAGCTTTTCATAGCCTTCCTGCAGCATCGGCATCTTTTCGACCGTCGCCATCCCTTGAAGTCCTTCGTCCCGATTCCCTGTTATCGAGCGNGCACGCATCATCAATGTGGGGATCAATTGTGCGAAGGAGAATAATAGGATTGCAGGGGCCGCACTTCAAGGCTTTGCGTCGAAAGGGCGACAATTGCCTTGGCTGCCTCGACGCTGGCAGGCGCGGTCGTGAAGTACGGAATCTTCTGGGCGAGCGCGCAGGCACGGATGGGTTGCGAATCCTTCAGCGATTGCCAGCCCTCGGTCGTGTTGAAGATGAGCGCGATGCCGCCGTCCTTGATCCGGTCCACGATATGCGGCCGCCCCTGCGCCACCTTGTTCACGCGCTCGATCGGTACGCCATGTCGGGTCAAATAATCGGCGGTGCCGCCCGTCGCGACAATGGAAAAGCCCTGCGCCACCAGCAGCCGGCCGGCGGGCAGAACGACGGGCTTGTCGCTGTCCTTCACGCTGATGAACACCGTGCCTGATTTCGGCAGGATCGTCCCCGCGCCCAGCTCTGCCTTGGCAAAGGCAAGGGTAAAATCTGAATCGATGTGCCGGTTCACCTGCGGCAGATTGGCGAGCAACTCCCCGGCCATCACCCGGGCAGCGATCTTGGCGATCGGCGCGCCGATCGCCTTGGCGACGAACGGCACCGTGCGGCTGGCGCGTGGATTGACCTCGATCAGATACACCAGGGATTCTTCAGTGCCGTCCTCGCGGACGCTAGCCTTCACCGCGAACTGGATGTTCATCAGCCCTTTGACCGACAATGCCGCGCCGAGTGCGGTCGTCTGGCGTTCGATCTCGGCAATGATCTCTGGCGAGAGTGAGTAAGGCGGGATCGAACAGGCGCTGTCGCCGGAATGAACGCCGGCTTCCTCGATATGCTGGAGCACGCCGGCCACCGTCACATCGGTACCGTCGCAGATCGCGTCGACATCGACCTCGATCGCGTCGCGCAAATACTGGTCGATCAAAACCGGCGAGTCGCCGGAGACGAGCACCGCCGTCTGGATATAGTTTTCGAGCTGTTCGGGCCCGTCGACAATCTCCATCGCGCGCCCGCCAAGGACGTAGCTGGGCCGCATCAGCACCGGATAACCAATGCGCTGGGCGACCGCGATTGCCTCATCCCGGCTGCGGGCGATGCCATTGGCAGGCTGACGTAGGCCGAGCTTGGTAATCAGCGCCGCAAAGCGCTCACGGTCTTCGGCCAGGTCGATCGCGTCGGGGCTGGTGCCGAGAATCGGAATCCCGGCATCCTCCAGCGCCTTGGCGAGATTGAGGGGGGTCTGCCCGCCGAACTGGACGATCACGCCGACCAAGGTGCCGTTTTGTTGCTCAGTGTGCAGGATCTCCAGCACGTCCTCGGCGGTCAGCGGCTCGAAATAGAGCCGATCGGAGGTGTCATAATCGGTGCTCACAGTTTCCGGGTTGCAGTTGACCATGATCGTTTCATAGCCGGCATCGTGCAGCGCGAAGCAGGCGTGGCAGCAGCAATAATCGAACTCGATCCCCTGCCCGATCCGGTTCGGCCCGCCGCCGAGGATGACAATCTTGCGCGCCGCCGTTGGCTCGCTTTCGCATTCGGGCTCGCCGAAGCTGGGGGCTTCGTAGGTGGAATACATATACGGCGTCTTGGCGTTGAATTCCGCCGCGCAGGTGTCGATCCGCTTGAACACGGGCCGGACGCCGAGCTTATGGCGGAGTGCGCGGACTTCGGTTTCGGTCACGCCGCCCGTCATCGCCTGCACGACGTCATGGATCAGCCCCGATCCGCGCGCGATGCCGCGTTCGGTGCCTTCGCGCAGATTCGCTGATTTGAGCGCGAGATAGGCCAGGCGCTTGTCTGAAAAGCCCATCGATTTCAGGCGACGCATGCCCTGCGCATCACGCGGCAGGCCGTTGTTCGCCACTTCGTTCTCGGCAGCGACGATTTCGGCGATCCGTTCGAGGAACCAGGGATCGTACTTCGCGATGGCGTGGACCTCGGCGACGGTGAAGCCTTCGCGCAACGCTTGAGCCGCCACCAGCAAACGATCGGGCGTGGGGCGGGCCAGCTCAGCCTCAATTTCCGCACGCGGGGCGCCGACGAGCGCATCAACGTGATTGAAGCCGCTCAGCCCCGTTTCCAGCCCGCGCAGGGCCTTTTGCATCGATTCATGGATGTTGCGGCCGATCGCCATGACCTCGCCGACCGATTTCATCGCGGTGTTGAGCAGTGGCTCGGCGCCCTTGAACTTCTCGAAAGCGAAACGCGGGATTTTGGTGACGACATAGTCAATCGTCGGCTCGAACGATGCGGGGGTGGCGCCGGTGATGTCGTTCATGATCTCGTCGAGCGTGTACCCCACTGCCAGCTTCGCCGCGACCTTGGCGATCGGGAAGCCGGTGGCCTTTGACGCCAGCGCCGACGAGCGCGACACGCGCGGGTTCATCTCGATCACGATCAGGCGGCCGTCGGCGGGGTTCACCGCGAACTGCACGTTGGAGCCACCCGTCTCCACCCCGATCTCACGCAAGCAAGCGATGCTCGCGTTGCGCATGATCTGATATTCCTTGTCGGTCAGCGTCAGCGCGGGGGCGACGGTGATCGAATCGCCGGTGTGGACGCCCATCGGGTCCACATTTTCGATCGAGCAGACGATGATGGCGTTATCGTGCTTGTCGCGCACGACCTCCATCTCATATTCCTTCCAGCCGAGCAGCGATTCCTCGATCAGCACTTCGGTGGTGGGGGACGCATCAAGGCCCGAGCGGACGATCATCTCGAACTCCTCGCGGTTATAGGCGATGCCGCCGCCGGTGCCGCCCATGGTGAAGCTCGGCCGGATGATCGAGGGCAGCCCGGTGCGTTCGAGCACCGTCAGCGCCTCGTCGAGCGTATGCGCGATGCCCGAGCGGGCGCTTTCGAGCCCGATCTTGGTCATCGCGTCGCGGAATTTCTGGCGATCCTCGGCCTTGTCGATCGCCTCCGCATCAGCACCGATCATCTCGACCCCGAATTCGGCCAGCGTGCCATCATTGAACAGCGCAAGCGCGGTATTGAGCGCGGTCTGCCCGCCCATCGTGGGGAGCACCGCATCGGGCCGCTCCTTGATGATGATCTTGCGCACGATCTCGGGCGTGATTGGCTCGACATAGGTCGCATCCGCCAGCTCGGGATCGGTCATGATCGTCGCCGGGTTCGAATTGACCAGGATGATGCGATAGCCATCCTCCTTCAGCGCCTTGATCGCCTGCGTGCCGGAATAATCAAACTCGCACGCCTGGCCGATAACGATCGGACCAGCGCCAATGACAAGGATGGACGAGATGTCAGTGCGTTTGGGCATTTTGATCCATCACTGAGTGTGGTTCGGATTGATCTGGCACAATTACTTCGCCTTGAATGACACGAGTTTGGCCTGTCAGGTCCTTAAGTTCACAATAGAACGCCGTAGTGCCGATAGAAATAAAATGCGCAGATAGAACTGCGCCGAGGTGCCTCGCATCATCCCAAAGCTGCTTTCGATCGTTTTTTTCTAATTCTTGCCGGCCAACATAAGGATTGCTCTCGTGTAGCCAATAATGGAGTCGTCGATACAACTCGCGATAATCATCGATAGTGAATGGAGGTATTGTATCACTCACATGCCACTGCACACCGGACTTCGCCTGATCCTCTTCAGAGTTTGGTCCAATCATACCCGGCGTCGGCAGCGATAACATTTTCCTCTTATATGCTGTGCCTTCAACAATCTTACGCATTTGAAATGCGATCAGTTCATCGACCGAAGTGTCTTTCTCACCGACATGCATCAAATAGTCTATCAGATCGAACCGTGCCCGAATACGTGCCATCAAATCGTGGTACTGTGTTGCGGGGTTGATCGAGGCACTATTGCTCGGCTGCCTCACGCCGCATCTCGATTGCTAGCAATCATCCCCACAAACCGCTCAAACAGATACAAGCTATCCTGCGGCCCCGGGCTCGCCTCGGGGTGATATTGCACGCTGAACGCCCGCCCGCCTTCCAGCTCAATCCCCGCATTGCTGCCGTCGAACAGCGACACATGCGTTTCACGCACCCCCGCGGGCAGCGATTCCCGTTCCACCGCGAAGCCGTGGTTCATGCTGGTGATTTCGACCGCGCCGTCGCTCAGCCGCTTGACCGGGTGGTTGGCGCCGCGGTGGCCCTGGAACATCTTGGTCGTTTGCCCGCCGACCGCGAGGGCGAGGAGCTGGTGGCCGAGGCAAATGCCGAACAGGGGTTTGCCGGTCTCCAGCAACTGGCGGATGACGGGGACGGCATAGTCGCCGGTCGCGGCGGGGTCGCCGGGGCCGTTGGATAGGAAGAAGCCTTCGGGCTCCAGCGCCATGATCTGGTCGAAGGTCGCGTCGGCGGGGAGGACCGAGACGCGCGCGCCGGCGTGGACGAGGTTGCGGTAGATGTTGCGCTTCGCGCCGTAGTCGATCGCGACGACATGGGGGCGTTGTGCTTGCCCTTCGACTTCGCTCAGGGCGAACGGGGGTTGGGAGTCATGCCCTTCTCCCCCGCTGGTGCTGAGCGAAGTCGAAGCACCGTCGCCATACCCCGCCCCCAGCCGCCAAACGCCGCCATCCCACATCCCATGCGTTTCGCGCGTCACGCTCTTGGCTAGGTCCATCCCTTCCAGCCCCGGCCAGGCCTGCGCCATGGCCAGCAGCGCCGGGATATCGAACACGCCGTCCGCCGCATGCGCGATCACGCCGTTGGGCGCACCGTCGCCCCGAATGCGCCGCGTCAACGCCCGCGTATCGATGCCTGACAGGCCGATGCGCGCGTGCTTCTTCATCCAGTCGTCAAGCCGCTCCACGCTGCGGAAATTGCTCGGGTTCGTCACATCCTCGCGCACGATCATGCCGAGCGCATGGGGATCATCCGCCTCGATATCGTCGGGGTTGGCGCCGACATTGCCGATATGGGGGAAGGTGAAGGTGATGATCTGACCGGCAAAGCTCGGGTCGGTCATGATCTCCTGATAGCCGGTCATCGCGGTGTGGAAACACACCTCACCCACCGCCGCGCCTTCCGCGCCAAAGCCCCTGCCCCACGCCACATCGCCATTGGCGAGCACCAGAACGCCGGTGGCGCCTTCGGGCTTTGCCGCGGGCACAGACATGGGTTTGGCGTCAGCCATGGATAGGGGCGCTCCTGTTAAGCTTTCGATGTCGCTAAGACGCCGTCGCTAGAGACGCGTGGCCGAAGCGTCAATCTGTTAAAAACCGCCGGGTCGCGCTAAGCCTAAGGATTACCGAAAAGGACCGAAAATGATTCGCGACGACATCAAGACCGCGCTCGTCACCGCCATGAAGGGCGGGGACAAGGCCGGCACCGCCACCATCCGCCTGATCCAGTCGTCGATCAAGAACCGCGACATCGAAGCCCGCACCGGCAAGTCGCCCGACGACGATGATGTGCTGGTGGTCGAAGTGCTCCAGAAAATGGTGAAGCAACGCCGCGAATCGATCGAGATGTATGTGAAGGGCGGCCGCCAGGAACTCGCCGATGCCGAAGCCGCTGAAATCGCGGTGATCGAGGCGTTTTTGCCCAAGCAGATGAGCGAGGCGGAAACGACCGCGGCGATTCTGGTAATCAAGGCTGAATTGGGTGCCGAGGGCATGAAGGACATGGGCCGCGTGATGGCCGAACTGAAAGCGCGCCACGCGACCAGCCTCGACATGAGCAAGGCTAGCGGGCTGGTAAAGGCGGCGCTGGCGTAAGTGACCCTCACCCCCCAATTCCTCGACGAACTCCGCGCACGCACGCTCCTTTCCGCGCTTGTGGGCAAGAGCGTGAAGCTGCAAAAGGCGGGGCGCGAGTTTCGGGGGTGCTGCCCGTTCCATAACGAGAAGACGCCGAGCTTTTACGTCAATGACGACAAGGCCTTCTACCATTGCTTCGGTTGCTCGGCACATGGCGACGCGATCCGCTGGATGACCGATCAGCGCGGGTTGCCCTTCATCGATGCGGTGAAGGAGCTCGCGCAGGCCGCCGGGATGGAGATGCCCGCGATGGACCCCCGCGCCGCCGAAAAGGCGGAGGCAGCCAAGGGGTTGTACGAGGCTATGGATGCGGCCGCGCATTGGTTCACGGATCAGCTGATGGGGATTGCGGGCGGCGAGGCGCGCAGCGTTCTTGAGAAGCGCGGGATCAGGGCGGAAACGGCCAAAGCGTTCGGGCTTGGCTTTTCTCCCGATTCGCGCGGCAAGCTGAAGGCGCAGCTTAAAGAGTATGGCGATCCGCTGCTGGTCGAGGCCGGGTTGCTGATCCAGGTCGACGATAAAGAACCCTATGACCGGTTTCGTGGCCGGCTGATGATCCCCATCCGCGATCCGCGCGGGCGGGTTATTGCTTTTGGTGGCCGCGTGATCGGGGACGGCGAGCCGAAATATCTGAACTCGCCCGACACGCCCCTCTTCGACAAGGGGCGGACGCTCTACAATCTCGATCGCGCCGCCGCGGCGAGCCGCAAATCGGGGCGGGTGATCGTCGTCGAAGGCTATATGGACGTTATCGCGCTGGCCCAGGCCGGGTTTGGCGAGGCGGTCGCGCCGCTTGGTACGGCGCTGACCGAAGCCCAGCTCGAGCGGCTGTGGCGGCTGAGCGAGGTGCCGATCCTGTGCTTCGACGGCGACAATGCCGGGCAGAAGGCGGCGATCCGCGCCGCACACCGCGCGCTGCCCATGCTCGCGCCGGGCCGCAGCCTCGCCTTTGTTACGCTGCCGCCCGGACAGGACCCCGACGATCTGGTCCGCGCCAAAGGGCCGCAAGCGTTTGAGGCGCTGCTCGGCGAAACGCAGCCGCTGGTCGATCGGCTATGGGCGGACGAACTCGCCAGCGGCCCGCTCGGCACGCCCGAGGAACGCGCCGGATTGAAAAAACGCCTCGCCGATCTGGCGCAGACGATCGCCGATCCGTCGGTTCGGCAGGAATATCTCAGCGATTTCCGGCGACGCTTCGATGCCCATTTCGCGCCCCCACCCCGCGTCTGGAACGCGGCGCGCCAAACGGGTGGCGCGATGCGGGGCGGCGCAATGAAAGGTGGCAAATGGCGCCCTGCCCCGCCAGCGGGCGGCGATCACCCCCAGGCGCAGGGCGTGAAGGCAAGCGGGATCGACCCCATTCTCGCCAAGGCAGTGCTGGCCGGCCTGATCCGACACCCCGCCGAAATTGCCCGTCATGTCGAAATGCTCGGCGCGCTGCGATTCGCTGGCGGCGCGCTTGGCCGGTTGTTCGAAGCGGTCGTCGATGTCGCGCTCGAAGATCAGGCGCTTGATAGCGAGCGGTTACGCACCATATTGGCCAAATCCGGGTTTGATCAAATGGCGACAGATTTGCTCCGGGCAGACGCAACACCTTATACATTCACGCAGAAAAATGCGGCACCGGCACGCGTAAGTGCTGATCTGCATGAGGCAATTTCAATTCTGGTCGCGCGCCCGGAAGTCGATGGGGCGCTGGCCGACGCAACAGCAGCGCTCGCCATGCGTTTCTCCGACGAGGCCTTTGAACGGCAAGTCTCGCTGGTCAAGGAACGTCACGCATTGGAAGCGCGGCTTGCAAATCTGTGCCAAGCGAACGAAGACGCACGAACTCTTGATACTGAGGGCAATTAATGGCGAAGGCGACTATGGCGGACGTGACCGACACGACAGAATCTGGTGACGCGCCGCTGATCGACTTGAACGATGCATCGATCAAGAAGCTGATCGCGCGCGCCAAGAAGCGCGGCTACATCACCTATGATCAGCTCAACGA